>CAZOZO010000005.1:0-112525 GCA_964584315.1 uncultured Oscillospiraceae bacterium | reverse complement strand
CACGCAAAAATCAATGAAGAACAGGAACGCGCCCACCGAGATATGCTGAAAGCGCATGTGCACCATGCGCGCGATCATGTCCGTGCCGCCGGTAGTCGCCCCTCCGCGCAGGATCAGCCCCAGCCCCAACCCCATCAACACGCCGCCAAACAGCGACCCCAGCAGCGTATCGTTGGTCACGGCAGGTACGGGCAGCCAGTCGATTAGCAGCGAGAACACCACCGTCGCCACCAGCGAGCGGAAGGCGAACACGCGCCCCATGCTGCGGTAGCCGACGATGAACAGCGGCACGTTCATGATCAGGCTGACCAGACCGACCGGCGTTCGAAACAGCACGTTCAGGATGGTCGCGATGCCGGACAGGCCCCCCGGCGCGATGGCGTTGGGGATCAGGAACATTGGGTAAGCCGCCGCGCCCAGCAGGCAGCCCAGCAAAATCTGCGTGTAGGCCACGACGCGCTCGTTGCGCAAAATCTTGTCGCGTAGGTGCTTCATAGCGTCTCCTTTGAATGATGGAATGGATGATGCCTCGCTGGAAAGCGGCGGCGCGTACTGGCACCGCCATCCCCGCGCCGCGGGCCATGGCAGACCGCCGTATGTAGCGCTTTCACTTTTCGTGTTGACCGCTTCCGTATTATAGCACAGGCGTGCCCGCCGCGTAACCCCTCACCTCGGAACACCCCTGCCTGTGGTTATGGGGCATGAATACAGGCGCATTTTGTACTTGAAAATACGAACCCATGTTTGTATAATAAACGAGGAACTAATGTTCTTATTCGCCCAGCAAACGATACGCAAAGGAGGCCCGCCTATGCCCGCCGCCCACGAGCAGCCGCATATCGCGGCGTGCCGCTCGATCTTCCATTGCGATTGCAACGGCTTCTTTGCGTCGGTCGAGTGCCTTGACCACCCGGCATACTGGCAGGTGCCCATCGCCGTCGCGGGCGACCCGAAGGATCGAAGCGGCATCATCCTCGCCAAGAACGAGCCCGCCAAAAAATACGGCATCGTGACCGCGGAAACCATCTATGCCGCCAAGCGGAAATGTCCGCAGCTGCTGCTGGTGCCGCCGCGGCACTGGCGGTATGAGGAGATATCCGCTCAGGTGAACCAAATCTACCTGCAATATACCGATCAGGTGGAGCCTTTCGGCATTGACGAGTCCTTTCTGGACGTGACGGGCTCCCTCCCCTACTTCCACACCACCGCCCGCGCGCTGGCCGATCAGATCCGCGAGCAGGTCAAGCGAGAGGTGGGCATCACCATCTCAGTAGGGGCGAGCTTCAATAAAACCTTTGCAAAAATTGGCTCCGACATGAAAAAACCGGACGCGACCACCGAGATCACGCCCGAGAACTACCAAACGCTGGTTTGGGCGCTGCCCATCCGCGATATGATGTTTGTCGGCAAGGCCAGCATGGAAGCGTTTGAGAGAATCTACATCCGCACCATCGGCGACCTCGCCCGCAAGCCCAAAGAAGAGGCTTTACACCTGCTGGGCAAGAGCGGCGAGGCCCTGTGGCACAATGCCAACGGGCTGGACTGTGACCCCGTGCTGCCCTACGGCGAGCGCGAACAGGTGAAATCCGTCGGCAATGGCATGACCTTCCGGCGCGACCTGCAATGCGAGGTGGAGATACGGCAGGGAGTGATCGCCCTGTCCGATGAGGTATCCATGCGGCTGCATGATGCCGGGCTCAAGGCACGCACCCTGCAGGTGAGCATCAAGGACCCAACGATGAAGACGATCACCCGGCAGGCGACGCTCGCCATGCCGACGCACCTGCAAAAGGAGTTGGTGGAAGCAGCCATGGCCATCATCCGCGCCAAATGGCGCATCCTGCCCGGCGGGCGGTGCGCACCCATCCGCGCGCTCACGATCACTGGGCAAAATCTGGTGCGGGACGACGAGGCCACAGAGCAGCTCAGCGTTTTCGACCTTACCGGTGAAATAAAGCCCTGCGTGCTGCGCGCACGACACGAGCGGCTCGAATGCGCGATACGCCAGTTGCGGGCAAAGCACGGCACGGACAGCATCGGCATGGGCTATGTGGACAACGAGGAACTGGGCATCCGTCAGTTCGGCAGGCACGGCGGGCCTCACCATATCGGCGGCCCGAGGGGGGCGGGCGAAGGGATGCCGTAATGCGACTCAACCATCCATGATGCACGTTACAGACAACGCCGCCGCCACAGCCCTGTGCCGCCAGCGCGGACTGATGCTGATCGTGGATACCATCTTTTTTGACGCCCTACCCGCAAAACCGCTGTTGTTGGCGCGGATGTCATGGTGCGCTGCAGCGCCAAGTATCTGGCGAGCCGCAACGAGGCGGTTTTCGGCTTTCAGGTCGCGCGAGGCGGCGATGGCGAAACGGCTGGGCTTCAGCTACCAAACCATGACGCATGTTTATCGCCTTTGAAAACCGGCTTACGCTGCGCGGCATCAAGACCCACACCGTTCGGCTGGAGCAACAGCAGCAAAACGCCATGGCGATGGTGGCATTGCTGGGCGGCCACCCAAAGAGCGCGGCGTGTTCTATCCCAGCCTGCCCACGCATCCGCAGTGTGGGGTGCCCCTGCGGCAGACCCGCAGCTTTGGGGCAATGTTCTTCTTTCAGGTGGCAAACGCGCAAACCGCGCGGCAAGTGCGCAAGTCCGTGCGCGTCATTCAATATGCGAGAGCCGTGTCGGCATGGAATGACTGATCACCTTCCCGTGCTACAGACGCATGCGGCTCTGCCACCGAAGGAGCGCCTGCGCAAAGGCATCGGCGACCGGCTGTTGCGATTTTCCCCCGTTCTGGAGGATATCCGTGACCTGACCGCAAACCTCTGCCAGGCGCCGGACTCCTGAACGGAGACAACACGACCCCTGTCCAGCGCATGCGAGGCGATCTCCCCTTTTGTGCAGTACCGCAAACAACGCAAAACCCGCCGAGATATTTCGCTTCCGGCGGGTTTTCTGTATTGCCTTTGCATCGCTTGTCGCCCTCCGCCTCATACGGGCGGCTTGCCGTGCGTGTGCATGTGGTGCGCATCCTGCGCGTGGGGGTGGGCGTGCCGCATGGCCGGATGTGTGTGCGCGTGACTGTGCTCCCCGGTGAAACCCTCGTGCGTGTGCAGGTGGTGGCCGTCGTCATGCGCATGCCGGTGCTCATGGGTAATCGTCTCATGCGCGTGTGCGTGCGCGTGGCGCTCCAGCGCGGCAACGGCGACGCCCGCCGCCATGATGGCCAGCGCCACCCAGAAGCGCGGCTCTGGCGACTGCCGGAACACAGCCAGCGATACCGCCACGCCTACGAATGGCGCCACCGCGTAGTAGGCACTCGTGCGCGCCGCACCCAGCCCGCGCTGTGCCAGCACATACAGCCAAATGCTCGCGCCATAGGCGACCAGCCCCAGCAGGAGTGCCAGCGGGATATAGTCTCCGCGGGCGGGCCGCGCGCCGGTACACAGCGCGATGGCAAGCGCGCCCAGCCCTGAGCCGAACCCCTTGACCGTAACGATCTGCAGCGGGTCTTTGAGGGAGAGCATCCGCGTGCAGTTGTTCTCCAGCCCCCAGCAGACGCACGCAAGCAGCACCAGCAGCGCCCCCGCAGACAGCGTGAAGCCCTGCTTTGCCTCCAGCGTGAGCACGATGGTCGATAGCGTGATGAGCGCGATGGCGACCCACATGCGGCCCCCTACCCGCTCATGAAACAGCCAGCGAGCCAGCAGCGCCGTGGCGACGATCTCGAAATTGTTCAGCAGCGACGCTTCCGCGGGCGACGCCAGCATCAGCCCAAACAGCAGGCAGACCGGTGCGGCGATGTCCAGCAGCACCATGCCCGCCACGTAGGGCAGCTCGCGCCGGGTCAGCTTTGCCTCCGCCACCGCCGCGCCGCGCAAGCGGCGCACAAGCAGCAGCCCGCCCATCCCCAGCCCTGCGCCAAGGTACAGCAGCGCCGCCAGCAGCATAGGCGGCAGGCCGCCCAACAGCAGCTTGCTCAGCGGCGTGCTGACCCCATAGCATACCGCCGCCAGAATGGCGTTGAGGATGGAAGCCGTCACTTGCCCTGCCATGGTATCCCTCCCAGCATGCGATCGCCCGCACGGGTCGTGCCCCGTTCCATCCCTAGACGGATGTTTGACTATGGATACCACCTTCCAGACGGGAAAACCTCCCGCCGTTCCCCATCCACCTGAAAAGTTTTGTAACGGCCACCCTTTGCTCCGCGCGCCTACAGCACGATGTCCCCGGGTCGGTAGCCCTTGGGCAGATCCTCTTCCTCCACAAACGCGAAGGCCTTATCCCGCAGCACGGGCAAGAACGCCTCATAGGGGATGCGGTCAAACTCGCAGTGATAGTCGCTCGCGCCGAACCACCCGCCCTCTTTGGCACGCAGGTTGAGGCCGCGGGCGAACTTGGTGCGGTTGGAACAATCATGCACGGCGATGGGCCACGCTTCGTTCGCCGCCTGTTTCATGAGGCGCAGCGTCAATTCGCGGCTCCAGATGGGCGACAGATACCCCTGCCGCGCCATGTACATGTTTTCCCCCATGTAGTTGCCAATGTTGTTGGGGTTCAGGTGTAACTCCGCGCAGTTGATGAAGTCCAGCCCCGTGGCGAGGATCGCATGCTTCTTGCGTTGGAACGCGTCGTAAAAGACCGGAGTCATAGGCGTTTCCACGCCCACCTGCCCGATGTGCTTTTTCGCGATGGCGATGTTCTCGATCACTCTGTCCGCCGTGCCGGACGCGCCCAGGTTGAAGCGTATCTCATCCAGCCCTGCGTCGCCCAGCGCCGCGAGCGTCTCCTCAGTGGCGAGGGTGCCGTTGGTGTACAGGTGCTGGTGCACCCCCGCATCCCGAAAGCGGCGCACAACGGGATAATACTTTTCGATCTCCATGAACGGCTCCAGATACACGTAGGAGACGCCCGTGGGCTTCTGCTGCGCGGCGAGGAGCAGTTCCAGATCCTGCTCGTAAAACTTGGTGCCGCCGATTTCCCACAGCCCTTCGCCCACTGGCGGGATGCGGTCCAGCTCGCCATAGTTATAGCAGAACTTGCACTTCAGATTGCAGGTGTTCGTCCTGCGCACCGCGCTCAGGCCCGTGCCCAGCAGGCAGGAGCGGCATCCTTCGGGAAAGCGTTCGTCCGCGCCCACATATACCGTGCGTCCCTGCAAGGATTTGAGCCCCTTGACCTCCGCAGCCAATGCGACGTTGCGCGCCTCGACTGCCGTTTCGATCTGCGCCAGCACAGCGTAGACGATCTCCTGCTGACGCGTGAGCAACTCCTCGCCCTCCGGCAACATCGCAAAAAATTCAAACCACAGGAGCGCGTCTTTTTTGGCTATCTTCACGTTTCCCTCTCCCCACGCGGTGGCGGCAACCTGTCGTCGCCCGTCGCGTTCATCCACTGTGATACGGCATGGTACCCTCATGCCAATGCCTGGATGGCCAAAACGCGGCCTTCGCATCCTAAAACCGGCAATGCACGTATCCATCCGGCCTCGTCAGTATAGCCGGAAGCGCGGCAAAAGGCAACAGCAGCACAGTAAAGCGCCTCAAGCCAGACAGCTTGAGGCGCTTACGCTTGAACCACCGTGCCTACAGCCTCACGCCCGCGACGATGTACATCGCATCGTCGCTCACCACCGTGTCGCAGCGAAAATACGGCATCAGCAGCGCGCCCAGCGCATCCGCCTCGGGGATATCGCAAGATACATCCTCCGCGCGGCCCGCATGGTGGCTTATAAGCGCAGCGCGGCTCATAGAGTGCGCGATGCACAGCCGCCCACCTGCCACCACATAGCGCGAAAGGCGCTCCACCAGCCGGGCTGGGTCGGCAAAGTGCGGTAGGGCGTTGTAGACCACGCAGCAGTCGTAGGCCCTCGGCAGAGCCGCCTCCTCAATATCCGCACAAACCACCTCAATGAGGCTCTGCGGATACTTGCGCCGCGCCAATTGTACCATTTGCGGCGATAGATCCACCCCTGTCACACGCCCGGCGCCCCGCGCCAGATAGTCCTCAAACAGCACGCCCGTGCCGCACGCCACGTCCAGCACCCTTGCGCCGGCACACAAACCCGCCGCGTTCAAAATGGCGTCGATTGCCGCCTGCGGGCGGCGCAGGCGCGCATCCCACTGGAGCGCGCAGCGGTCAAAATAGGCCTGCACGTCATGCTTGTTCAAACTTTCCACTCCCGTATGGCGCTTTACTGCGCGCCGTCAGCAGGCCACGATTTCCTTGATCAGAAACTCGCGCCCGCCCAGCAGCTCCGCCTCGCCGCTGTGACAGGCGGGGCACGCTCGCCTGTTCTGCACCACATTATACACCTGCCCGCAAGCCTTGCAACGCCCGTTGGCGGGCAACACCTCGATTTGCAAGCGCGTGTGCTCCAGCATGGTGCCGTAGGCGGCCGCGGGGTAGCACTGCTCCACGTAATAAGGCACCACCGACGACAGTTCGCCTATCTGCAGCACCAGCGTGTCGATCTTGGTCACGTTCTGCTTTTGGGCGATGCCCTCCACTACGCGCACGACCTCCGCCACGATGCCCAGCTCATGCATGGGCTTTTGCGCTGTGCGAGAACGCCTTGCGCACCTTTTTAGCCACGATCTTCACCTGCCGCTTGAGGATATGCGGCACGATGGCCTTTTTCATGTCAAAGAGAGAAACGCCCTCGCCGTCGTAGCGGCGCGTAAGTGAGATGGCGTCAAACTTGCACTTCGTGGTGCACTGGCCGCACCCAACGCAGAGGAAATCGTCCACCACCACGGCGCCACAGCCAAGGCATCGCTCGGTTTCGCGCTTGAGCTGCTCCTCTGTATAAGTGCCGCGCCCATCGCGGAAGGCAAGCCCCGCTTCCCTGTGCGCAGGCTGCTGGCGCGGCGCGCGGTCGTAGCTGTCCAGCAAGAGGGCTTCCTTATCCAGCGCCTTGTATTCGCGGCGGTCGCGACCGATCACCATACTCTGGCCGGGCTGCACATAACGGTGGATGGAGATGGCCGCCTGCTTGCCCGCGGCGATCGCATCAATGGCAAACTTGGGGCCGGTCAGGGCATCGCCGCCCGCAAACACATCCGACTCGGCGGTCTGATAGGTGAATGCGTCCGCCTGCGCGGTACCATTACGGTTGGTGGCAACGGCGGTTCCCGCGAGCAGCCCGCCCCATTCGATGCTCTGGCCGATGGACAGGAGCACCGCGTCCGCCGCTATGGTCATGGTGTCATTGTCGTCATAGGTGGGGGCAAAGCGCCCTGCCTCGTCAAACACACGCAGGCAGCGTTTGAACACCACGCCGCGCACGCGGCCATCCTCGACCAGCAGCCGCGCGGGGCCCCAGCCGTTTTGCACGCGCACGCCTTCCTCCTCCGCCTCGGCCACCTCGTCCGGCGAGGCGGGCATCTGCGCGGCGCTCTCCAGGCACACCATGGCGACCTGCGCCGCGCCCACGCGGGCGGCGGTGCGCGCCACATCGACTGCCACGTTGCCGCCGCCGATGACCACCGCGGTGCTCGCAAGCTGCAAACCTTCGCCAAGGTTTACACGACGGATGAAATCCACACCGGAGTACACGCCTTGCGCATCTTCGCCCGCAAGGCCCAGCGAACGTCCGCCCTGCGCGCCGATGGCGATGTAGAACGCTTTGAAGCCTTGGGCCCGCAGTTCATCTAGCGTCACGTCGCGGCCAACCTCCACGCCGGTGCGGAAGGTCACGTCCAGCGCGCGCAGCACGTCGATTTCCGCCTCCACCACGTCCTTCTCCAGCCGGAAGGAGGGGATGCCGAACATCAGCATACCGCCGGGCTTTTGCTGCTTTTCAAATACGGTCACGCGGTAGCCGTCCAGCGCGAGGTAATATGCGCAGGAAAGGCCCGCGGGGCCGCCGCCCACCACTGCCACGGGCACGCCATAGTCGTGCCGCTTCGCGGGCACAAAGCGGCGCGCGGCGTCCAGGTCCTGCTGGGCGATAAACTTTTTGATCTCGTCGATGGCGATGGGCTCGTCCACATCCGCGCGGGTGCAGGCGCTCTCGCAGCGCCGGTTGCAGATGCGCCCGCAAACGGCGGGGAAGGGGTTCTCTTTCTTGATCAGCTCCAGCGCCTCGGTATAGCGGCCCTGCGCCGCCAGCTTGATGTAGCCTTGGATGCCGATGTGCGCGGGGCACTCGGTCTTGCAGGGCGCGGTGCCGGTATCGACCACGTTTTTGCGATTCGTGCGGTAGTCGGGGTTCCAGTGCTCGGCAGTCCACTCGGTATCGCGCGGCGTATCCTCGCGCACCAGCTTTTCAACAAACGGCTTGGTGCCGCATACCTTCTGCCCCAGCTGCAAAGCGTTCACGGGGCAGTTTTCTACGCACTGGCCGCAGGCCACGCACTTGTCGCGGTCTACCTGAGAAACGTAGTTGGAACGGACCATGTCCGCGTTTAAAAACATCTCCGCCGTGCGCATGGACAGGCACCCGCAGCCGCAGCAGTTGCAGATGGCGTGGGTCTTTCCGTCTCCGTCCAGGTTGGGTATCTCATGCATCAGGCCGTTATCCTCGGCGCGGCGCAAAATGGCATAGACCTCCGCCTTCTCCACCTTGCGGCCTCGGCCCGTACGGATATAATATTCGGCGGCGTGCCCCATCTGGATGCACATATCTTCTTTCAGGTGCCCGCAGCCCTCGCCCATCACCTCGCGCACGGTACGGCAGCTGCAGTTGCTCACGCTGAACACGTCGTGCTCCTCGATGTGCTTGGAAAGCTCCTCATACGAGGCGCGACGACTCTCGCCATCGATGGCCTGCTGGATAGGGATCACACGCATCAGGCCGATACCCACGGGGGTCAAGCCCGCCGTTTTCGCGCCGCGCACGCGCCCATAGGCCTCGAAGGCCTCCGCGATCTGTGGGTATTTGTGGGCGTTGGTGGGGTGGTTGGTCATCATCTCCATGATGCCGGGCACCCACGTGTCGTACCAGAAGGTATCCATTCCATCGATGGTGTTTACGAAGCATACGCCCACGTCTGCCAGTTCCAGCAGGATGCGCTGGCACTCCGCCACGCTCTTGCCGCAGCGCTCGCTTACCGTTTCGGCAGTCACCTTTTCCCGGATGGCCATGGTCATGCATACCTCGGCCATTTCGTCGGTCACGACCGGCTCCAGAATGCGGTATTCCGGCGCATCGTAGTCATACGCATCCTTTGCGCCCGCCTTCTTGCGGCCGATATGGTTGGCCAGCGCGAGGATCATCGGCTTGCCCTCGCGTTTTTGAACCGCTTTGCTGCTTTGCTCCATCGCACTCTGCTGTGCCATATCGGCCATCTCCCTTACACGTTGTTTATCTGCGTTTTCGCCCGTTTATGCCCCGCGGTGCAGGCGTACCGCTTCGGCCAGCCAATCTGTCCATGCATCCATGCCTTCGCCCGTGCGTGCGCTGATGGGGATCACTTTCGCGGCGGGGTTCAGCTTCGCGACGCGCTCGCGCACCTTGTTGATATCGAAATCGAAATACGGCAGAACATCGATCTTGTTGACCAGCACCACATCGCAGATGGTGAACATCAGCGGGTACTTGAGGGGCTTGTCGTCCCCCTCGGGCACGGACAGGATCATTGCGTTTCGGGTGGCGCCGGTGTCAAACTCCGCCGGACACACCAGATTGCCCACGTTTTCAAGGATAGCCAGATCAAGCCCATCCGTGCCGAGGCCGTCCAGTCCCTGCCGCGTCATGCCTGCGTCCAGGTGGCACATGCCGCCCGTATGCAGCTGGATCACGCGCACGCCCGTTTCCTGTATCGCGCGCGCATCCACATCCGAGTCGATATCCGCCTCCATTACGCCAATGGCGAAGCGATCCTTCAGGCGGGCGATGGTGCCGCGCAGCGTGGTGGTCTTGCCCGCCCCGGGGGAGGACATCAGGTTGAGCAAAAACACGCCCTTCGCCTTCAACTCACCGCGCAGGGTCTCGGCCGCACGGTCGTTATCCTCAAACACGCTCTGCTTGATTTCCAAGATGCGAAACTCGTCCATGGTTATGCCTCCCGCGCCGCGTGGCGCTTATTGTGCGAGTGCCTTGATGGCTTTATACTCCGCAAGGTCGGTATACAGCTCGCCAAGGTAGGGGTTGCGGCGGGTCTTCTTCACCTTGTAGGCCATGTAGGCGAGCACCGCCACGTTCATCAGCAGTGCCAACAGGCTCACGATAAAGTAGATGGTAGCGTTGTAGGTGGAATCCACGCGGAACCGCCCCGCATCCTGAAACATGGGGAAGGTCTGCGCAAACATGCACCACAGCGCCAGCGTCTGCGCGCGGTGTTGCAGCCACGCACCCTTGCCCACGGTAAACGCGCACAGCGTAGGGGCCAGAAGCAGCGCCAGCCCGCAATACCACGAGTGGTGCGGCAAGCAGTTATAGGTGTAGGCAAAATTCCACAGGTCGTAGGCGATGATCCAGAACCACAGCATGTCCGGCCAGAGCATGTCGCGGCTCTTATCCTTCACGGTGGCCTTGCGCAGGCAAATGCCAAACCACCCCGTAATGGTGATGATATTGAGGATGCCAGCGGCGGCATTCATAAAGTTCCACGGGCCGCCCATCAACATCACGGGCACATCCGCGGTCGCGTCCTGCGCCATGACGGCGTAGCTCAGGCCCACCTCGATGTCGCGCGCGCAGGCTTCCAGAATGTTGATGGCGAGGATCAGCGGCGGGAAGCACAGCGCGATGCGGTTATCCGCCAGCCGCCACTCCGTGCCGTTCTTCCGCTTGCCCTTCAGGTGCCGGATGCACCAGAAACCAATACACCCCGCCGTGGAGGAATAAACCTTCGCCAGATGGAACCAGTCGGTATAGGTACTGGTCTTGAGCACAGTGAACCACAGGATGGACAGCACCACCGGCAGCACCACGAACAGCGCAAAGCCCACCGCCTTGAACCGACGGGACGCCTCGTTGAGCGCAAACAGCGCGGCAAAGACAAGCAGCCAGACAAGCAAGGATGAAACCAGCGTTGCGCCATCGGCATAGTTAAACGTAAACATGGGGAGTACCTCCTACAGTCGGCAGCATTAGGCCTACCACGCGCCGGAAAAACCGCCGGTCTCAGCGGCGCACCTCTGGACATACCAGAGCGAAAACAAACTGTGATGATTTTAACATTCTGGCCTGTTACCTGTCAACATCATGTTTTCAAAACGTTTTATTTCCATTGTTTTTAGCTTTTCAACTTGATTTCTTCTCGTTTTCTCATTATAATAAGTATGGTTGGTATCTGGTCATACCAGAGTCAGCATGGAGGGCTTGAAGATGCAGTTTGCCAAACTCAGCGCGCCTACCCTCAAGGAGTTGTTCGTCAAGGAGCTGGAGAGCATGATCCTCTCCGGCAGGTTGCCCGTGGGCACGCAATTGCCGCCGGAGCGCGAGCTGGCGGATACCATGCAGGTGAGCCGTGCGGTGGTCAATGCCGGCGTGGTAGAGCTCCAGCGCAAAGGCTTTCTGGTGGTCAGGCCACGCATCGGCACCTTTGTGGCAGACTACCGGCGCAATGGCACCATCGAGACGTTTCAGGCCATTGTATCCTATAACGGGGGCATGCTGCGGCAAGAGGAGGTTCGATCCGTGCTGGAACTGCGCATCGCGCTGGACACGCTGGCCGTACAGCTGTGCGCCACACGCATCACGGAAGCGGAACTGATGCAGCTGCGCGAAGCCACCGAAGCCATCGGTCACTCGAAGACCGATCACGAGGCCGTGATGCACGCGTTTACCTTCCAGCACCGTCTGGCGCTCTACAGCGGGAATACGTTGCTGCCGATCCTGTTCAGCTCGTTTCGTTCGCTCACACGCACGCTTTGGTTGCGCTTTTGCATGCTTTACGGCATCCCCGCACTGTATCAGAACACCGACGCGCTGTGCGCGCGGCTGGAGGCGCGCGATTTTGACGGCGCCATCCGTTGCCTGACCGAAGCCGTACGCGAGAGCATCGACGGAAGCCGCAAGATCTATTATTGATCGACCCGGCTCTGGGAAGGCGCCACCGTCGAGTACGCCGGCAGCGGTATCCTGAGCGCAGGATGTAACGGAAAACAAAGAACCTGCTCCCTCGAGATTATCCTTCGGTTCGCCAGCCGTCTGTTTTTTTGATGAACCGCTTGCGATGCAAATGCTTTTCGCCGGTGGAGTCACTGAAAGAAATTGGCACTTGTTACACCGACTAAAATCTGTTATTATATTCGTAATATATGCGCCTCCAGCGTGTTTCATGGAGTGGCAGAAAAGAAGGCGATCGGCGCATCGACGCATCCGATGCACGATCGTATCGGCCCGTTAATGTAACCCGGTTGCAAAGTGCCGCACGCGCGGCCGGATGTGAAAGTAGCAGGGTGAAGCAGCATGTGCGTACTCGCATACGTTCAAATGAACCTTTTAGGGATCATTATCCTGTTCTTCTTCTGGCGTAACCAGCGGCGCTCGGGCAGCCTTGCGCTGGATGACCAGCTGTTCAACGGCCTTCTGCTCGCTGCCATCGCGGAGCAGGCGATGGACGCGGGTCAGTGGGTGCTGGACGGCGTATCCTTCCCGGGCTCGTACATCCTTCAAATGCTCGTCTACTCGCTGGGCTATGCCATCGCACCCACCATCACTTGCCTGTGGACCATGTACTGCGACCTGCGCACCAACATGGACGAGCGAGGCCTCAAGCGTCGCGCCCTGCCGTATGTCCTGCCCATCTTCCTCAACGCCGGGCTGCTGGTAGCCAACATCTTCACGCCGCTGGTGTTCAGCTTCGATGCGAGGCAGGTGTACCACCGCGAGCCGTATTTTCTGGTCTACATGGTGCTGATGTATCTGTATGGCGTGCTGTCGTTCGCCATCGTGCTGCGCAGAACCCAAAAGCCCGTCAGCGCCGCCGACCGATCGGAGCTGCGCTACATGGCGCTGTTCGTGATACCGCCGCTGATCGCGGGCGTGCTGCAATGGATGTTCTACGGTATCTCGATCATCTGGGTAAGCGTGCTGCTGTCGATCATTTTGGTATACACCAACGTGCTCAGCCGCCAGATATCCACTGACCCGCTCACCGGCCTGAACAACCGCCGCAAGCTGAGCCACTATCTGGATATGAAGCTAAACTCCGCCGAGGCGGATTCAGATATTTTCCTGATCATGTTGGATGCGGACAACTTTAAGAACATCAACGACACCTACGGCCACACCGCGGGGGATCGCGCGCTGGTGGCCATCGCTGAGATTCTCAAGACCCTGTGCATAGGGCGGGATTTCTTTCTGGCGCGGCTGGGAGGCGACGAGTTTGTGATTTTTGGCCGCCATCAGGGCAGCCTTACCCCCGAGGCCATCGCGGCGCAAATCGAGGAACAGGTGCGCCACTTCAATGAGACCACAGCCGAGCGGTTCCGGCTGTCGCTGAGTGTCGGCTGGGCACGCTTCTACCCACAGGAGACACGCACGGCCGATGCGCTGTTGAGCGCAGCAGACCAGCAAATGTACC
Organism: uncultured Oscillospiraceae bacterium; assembly: GCA_964584315.1. Lineage (GTDB taxonomy): Bacteria > Bacillota > Clostridia > Christensenellales > Aristaeellaceae > CAXXOK01. The sequence goes on along the minus strand of CAZOZO010000005.1, from coordinate 99,041 downwards.
GTGTCAAGGCTGCCAAGCTGGTCGGCGTGCGGTAAACCCACACCAGCAGCGTGCGGCGATCATTGCAAAAACCGAAAGCACAAAACCACCGAACACGCCGGTGGTTTTGTGCTTTCAGCTTTGATGCGCCCTACGCCGAATGCGCCAGGCATCGGTTCTCAGTACACATTTCCATTCTCGCGGTAAGCGCGCCATACGTTTTCGAAAAAATCGTCGTCCGCCGGAATCGGCCGCACGGGTCTCCATGTGAAGGTGATGCCGCCCGCGCCCCGCAGAGCCTCCTGCACCAGCCCGCCACGCGAGCCGTCGTCCAGCGTAAAGGTGAACAGATCAGGCAGGCTTGCGTAGGGTTTTTGTCCGTTTCGGTCGGTATATAGGGCGCTGCCGCGGCTCTTGCCCCCCTGCGCCAGATAATCCGCCATGGCGGCGAGGTAGGTTTCCTGCGCAAGCAGCACATCCCGCAGGCGCAGGGCTATGCTGAGCTTGGCGGGGCTGTCGATGCGCGTCTCACGCCAGAAGGTGCGCAGCGTTTCCCGTGTCGCAGCCAATCCTTCTGCAATGCCCTCCGCGCTGCGGATGGCGCTGCCGATGCGGCTCATGCGAATGGTCGCCTCAAACCAGCGGTCGCGCGCGGTGTCGCAGTCCGTGAGCAATCCGTCTACATTTTGAAGGAAGGCCTCCGCCTGCGCCATAGCCGCCTGAGCCAAGCCGCTATCTTCGGGCGCTTCTCCACTACGCCGCGCCGCGATGTACTGCGCCGCGCGTGTGCTGCCCACCTGCCCGGCGTTCAGCGCGCTGCCGCCAGGGCGATATACGCCGTGACTGGCCGCTGCCTCTCCTACCGCAAAAAACCCTTCCAGATTGGTCTGCCACCAGCAGTCCACCGCAAGGCCGCCGTTGTTGTGCTGTGCGCACAGGGCAATCTCCAGTGGCTCGGCAGCCAGATCCACGCCCTTGTCCAAGTAAAAATCCACTGCGGGCCGATTCATATGCCGCAGGCGGTCGATGGGCAACCCGAAGCAAGCGCCCGCGCTTTGCAGGTACGTATGCGCCTCAGGCGAGAGGGCTTCAAAATCCACCTCCGCGCCAAAGGGGTTGCGTCGGTAGTCCAGAAACACCCTGCGCCCTTTGGCACTCTCCATGTACACAAGGATGTCGATGATGGACGAGCCGCCTGCTACCTTGCACACGTCGAAGGGCCACTGATAACCCTTGAGGAACAGCTTGGTGAGCAGTTCACCCCGGTCGGCAAAGAAATCTGTCAGGAAAGCCCGCTCGTCGCCGCCTGCCGCATCGGTGGAATACACGTGCGGCAGCGCCTGCATGTACGTGCCGGACACGTTCCAGCGCGGACGCAGCGAGGCCAGCCCGTACTGCCACTCGGTCAGGTTGCGGCCCATGACGCCCGCCTCCAGCGCGAGGCCGGTGGCGCCGTAGTGCCCATTGGGGTATACGCTGCTCTGGTACATCCCTGCGGGGCCGCCCGTCGCATACACGACGTTTTCGCACTGGAAGATCGCAAACGCGTCTTTGGTTTCCTTCGCGCGGTTCAGGTCGAGGCACAGAAGGCCATACACGCGCTTGCCGTCGCCAAGCACTTTGACCACCTGCATTTTGTCGAAAACGCGAATGCCCTTCGCCTGCACGGCCGCCTCCAGGCACTCGGTCATCTTGCGGGAGGTATAGGGCCCCACGCTGGTCGCACGCCTGCGCGGGTCATGGTCGGTCTTGTAGCCGATGTACTCGCCGTAGCGGTTGCGCGGAAACGGCACGCCCAGTTCCGCGAGGCGCAAAAAACTCTGCGCGGAAAGCGCGGCCTCGCAAAGCGCAATGTCTCCATCCACGCACTGGCCGTTAAAAAGCGTTTCCGCCATCTCGCGCACACTGTCCGGCTCGCTGCCGGAAAGGGTCAGCTTGTAATAGGTCTGCTTGTCGCTGCCAGTATTGCGGGATGTGCCCGCAAGGATGTGCTCGGTCACGATGGCGATATCCGTTTGCCCATAAGCACGGAGCCGGTCGGCGGCGTTGTAGCCCGCCGCGCCCGTACCCACCACTACGGTGTTCAGCGTATAGACCGGCAGGGTGTAGCCCTTCCATGTAAAGCTGGTTTCGCGCATGCCCCCACCCCTTACAGCCGCTTGATGTGGAAGCCTCCATCCACATCGATGAAGCTGCCCGTCGTATACAGGAACTGGTCGCCCGCGAGCGCGGCCACCGCGTCGGCCACATCCTCGGGCATGCCCCAGCGCGCAATGGGAAACAGGCCTGCCTTGATCAGCGCGTCGTACTTCTCCTTCACGGTGCTGGTCATGTCGGTCATGATCACGCCCGGGCGCACCTCGTTCACGAGGATGCCCTCCGGCGCGAGGCGGTCGGCAAACAGTGTGGTCAGCATCGATACGCCTGCCTTGGACACGCAGTATTCCCCACGGCTGATGGACGATACTACCGCCGAGCAGGAACTGACGTTCACGATGGCGCCGCGCTTTTTGCCGATAAAGTCCTGCTTCATCATCTGTTTGGCGACCAGCTGGGTCAAAAACATGGTGCCCTTGGCGTTGATGCCCAGCACATGATCCCAGCTCTCCTCGGACATGTCCAGCAGGTCGCTGCGTACCTTGGGACCCACGCCCGCGTTGTTCACCAGCACGTGCACGCCGCCAAAGGTTTTGACTGTCTCGTCCACAAGCCGCGCGCGATCCGCCGCATTGCCGATGTTGCCCTGCACGTACAGCACCCTGGCGCCCAGCGCCTCAATGGCGTCGATGCTCTTCTGGTGCTTTGCGGCCTCCTGCGTAGCCAGCATCGTGATATTGAACCCATCCCTCGCCAGACGTTTTGCGATGGCAAGGCCGATGCCTCGGCTGCCCCCGGTGACGATCGCCGTTTTGTTGCTCAAAAGGAGTCCCCCTCGTTATGGATTCAAGATCACTTTCACGGAGTTTTGCGTGCGGTCGGAGGCTACCTCCAGCGCCGTTTGCAGGTCGCTCAGCGGGTAGCGGTGCGTGACCAGCTGCTCCAGGCCGATCTCGCGCGCCAACCTGAGCGCCACGGGAAAATCCCAGCAGTAGCCCTGCGAGCCCTGTATACGGATCTCGCGGTTCACGATGCGCATCACGGGGATGGTGATCTGCGTCTGCTCGAAGATGCCCACCACCGTAGCCAGGCCCTGCTTGCGGATCAGGCTCATGGCCTGCACGAACGTATCCTCGCGCCCTACGCACTCAAATGCCTTGTCCACGCCACGGCCAGCGGTCATGGCCATCACGGTCTGTTCCAGATCGTCGCCCTCGCGCGGGTTCACGGTGCGCGTCGCGCCCAGCGTCTTTGCCATGGTTAGGCGGAAGCCCGCGTGGTCGGTCACGATCACTTCGGCCGCGCCGCTTCGCTTGCACAGCGCCGCCACCAGCAGCCCGATGGCCCCCGCGCCAATCACCAGCACCGTTTCGCCCAGCTTGACATCCGCGCGACGCACGGCGTGCGTGGCTACGGCCAGCGGCTCCACCAGTGCGCCCGCTTCATAGCTGAGGCCTTCCGGCAGGGGGTAGACGCTCGCTGCCTTCACGGTGATGTAGTCCGCCAAGGCGCCGTCGCCGCGGCGATAGATGAAAGTCAACTTATCGCAGGAGCCATACTCGCCATGGCGGCATGCGTCGCACACGCCGCAAGCCTCGCAGGGCTCCACCGTGACCCGCTGTCCGATGGTCAGGCTCGTCACGCCCGCGCCCACAGCGGCAATGTTACCCGCAAACTCGTGCCCCACCGTCGCGGGCAGCGGCACGCTGGGGTGCTTGGCCTTAAAGATGTGCAGGTCGCTGCCGCACAGCGCGCTGGCGCGGATGCGGATGACCACCTCGTCCGCCGCAGGGGCGGGCACGTCGCGAGTCAAAAAGTCGGCCTGCCCCTCGGCCACCACGCGGCCTACGCGGCTCACCATCATGTCGTTCATTGCTTGTCCCTCGCTTCCGCCTCTTCGCGGTACTGCTTGTAGAGCGGCGCGTATACCTTCGCGTCGCGCAACACACAACCGCTGCGGCCATGGTCGCGCATGATCTGCGTGCACTTGGAGCAGGTGGTGCAGCACTTGCCGGGCTCCATCGCCCCATACAGGATAATGTCGCGCGGCGCGTCCGGGTAGGCGAAGCTGCTGCGGCCGAGGCCCACAAAGCTGCAGCTACCATCCGCAAGGTTAGCCGCGCCCGCGTTGGGGAAGTATTGCCGTAGCCACGTATAGCCATTGCCCACCACGGGCACGTCCTTTACCTCGTTCTGGATGCGGCGCGTAAAGGCAAACAGCCGAGCCACGCTCTCCAGCGGGTGCTCGTCCGGCACGGGGATGCCCATGCTGCTCAGGTCGAACGGGCGGGTGACCTGAGGGTAAATGTAGTAAGGGTTGCCCGCGGAATTGCTCAGCAGACCCACGCCCTTGTCACGGAGCATCCGCACCAGCGCCATGGGCTCCTCGGGGTCAAACTTCCACAAATCATGCTTATCCTCGCCAAAACCGTAAGGATACGGGTGTGCGTCGAACACGTTGAAGCGGCACGCGAGGATAAAATCTTTGCCCACCTCCGCACGCACGGCATCGATCACATCGCGCAGGAAGCGGGTGCGGTTTTCAAAGCTGCCGCCGTACTTGCCCACGCGGGTATGGCTGGCCAGCAGCTCACTGAGCAGATAGCGGTGGCAACTCTTCAGGTCCACGCCATCAAAGCCCGCCTCTTGCGCAAGCTTCGCGGATGCAACGTATTTGCCGATCAAGTCGTCCAGATACGCATCGGTCACCACAGGCGCGTCCGGCGAAAGGCCCACGCGCGGATCAAGGATGGGGTCGTGCTGGGGTACGATGGGCTTGGCTTTGTGCCCGTGCGGGCGGCTGTAGCGGCCGGAGTGCGTCAGTTGAAGCACATTCACGGGGCGATGGGCTTCGCCGTTCAGGCGCGCGGCCTCGGCATTGGCCTGCTTGACCAGCGCGGCAAAGGCGGGCAGGTTTTCACGGGTCAGCATCATCTGCAGCTCGTTGGCGCGGCCTTCCTCCGCCACGGCGCAGGCCTCCCACCACAAAAGCCCCGCGCCGCCGCCCGCAAAGCGCATGTAGCGGCGGGTCACCAGCTCGCTGGGGGAGCCGTCCGGCTCGGAGTCGCAGCCCTCCATGGGCAGCACGGCCATGGCGTTGGGGGCGGTCAGCCCGCCAACGCGCACGGGCGCAAGCAGGGGGCGCAGGTCTTCCGTCAGGGCGATATCCACATGCAGCGCCTCGATTTGGGCGCGCAGCTCGGCAAGGCTTTGGTAATGAAACTTCTCATGGGAAGCCATCGGGGTACCCCTCCCGTTTCGATGGATTTTACCGCGTCGATTTGCGGATGATCAGGTCAGTCTTGAGGATGTCCACTTGCGGCGGAGCCAGCCGCCCCGTCTTTTCCTTGTGGTGGATCTGGCGTATCAGCTTGTTGGCCGCCAGCGCGCCGATCTCGTAGAGCGGCTGCGCCACGGTGGAGAGCGGCGGCTCGATCTGCGCGCTGGTCTCCACATTGTCGATGCCCATGACCGATACATCCTCGGGTATATTCAGGCCCGCGTCGTGCAGCGCGCGCATGACCACGAAAGCCTTGGGGTCGCTGGAGGCCAGCACCGCGTCCATCGGCACGCCGCGCTTGATCAGGTTGCGCACAAGGTAGTAAAAACTGCCGGTGCCGTTGGTCTCGTGGATCACGAGCTCCTCGTCGAAGGGCAGGCCGCCCGCCTCCAGCGCGCGGCGGTAGCCCTTGTAGCGATCCATGTACAGCGGTATCTCCTCGCGGCCCATGGCAAAGGCGATGCGCTTGTGCCCCGCGCGGATCAGGTACTGCGTCGCATCGAAGGCCGCGCCCTCGTTGTCGATGCCTACCGCGTCGATGGTATCGTCGTAGATGCGGCTGGTGAGCACCACGGGGAAGCCCTCCTGCCACAGCTTGCGGATGTGGTCGCTGCCCGGCATCATCGACGCGACGATGAACCCGTCGATGAACCGCGTTCGCAGGCGGGTGATATAGCGCTTCTCCTCCTCCACGTCCTCATCCGTATTGCAGAGGATGACCGTATAGCCCGCCTTGCGGGCGGTATCCTCCACGCCGCGTGCAATGGTGGGGAATATCAGGTTCTGGATGCTGGGCACCATCAGCGCGATGGTGTTGCTGTGCCCCAGCTTCAGGCTCTTGGCCAGCTCGTTGGGCCGGTAGTCTAAAAGGCGCACGGCATCCATCACGCGCTGACGGGTGACTTCATTGACCACCGGGTTGTTCGACAGCACCCGCGATACCGTGCTGGCGGATACGCCCGCCTCCATGGCGACATCCTTCAGGCTGACCATGCGCCCGTTCCCCCTTTGATACGATTCCAAAACCCTAATGCTTCTTCTTGCGGCGTTTTTGCCCTGTGTCTTCGTCGCAAAGGCTCGGCGTAGCCCCGCTACAGCTTCGACTCTGCTCCTCGTCATAGAACCAAACCGCTTGCGATCTATGACGCATGTAGGGCTGCAATCGTATGATGGCTCAGTCCCAATATACAGTGGCGCCGCGGTGCGCGCTGGTGGTATTTCTGCGGTACAGCTTCAGCCAGCCGGTCGCGGGCTTCACGATGGGCTTCCAGCCTTCGCGGCGGCGGGCGAACTCCGCGTCGCTCACATCCACGGTCAAGCTGCGCGCGGCAATGTCGATGCGGATAAGGTCGCCATTCTGGATCAAGGCGATGTTGCCGCCCTCGTAAGCCTCCGGGCTCACATGGCCGATGGCCAGCCCGCCCGTCGCGCCGGAGAAGCGCCCGTCGCTGACCAGCGCGATCTGCGTACCCAGCCCCTTGCCCAGCACCGCGGCCATGAACGTTTCCATGTGCGGCATGCCCGGCGAGCCCTTGGGCCCTTCGTAGCGGATGACCACCACATCGCCGGACTGTATCTCATCCTTGAGGATGGCATGCCAAGCGTCGTCCTGCGAGTCGTAGACGCGCGCGGGGCCCTCAAACAGCCACGCAGCCTTGTCTACGGCGCTGAACTTGACAATGGCGCTGTCCGCGGCGATGTTGCCATGCAGCACCGCCAATCCGCCCTGCGCATTGATGGGGTCGCTGGCAGGGTGAATCACGTCCGTGCCGGTGTTGCTGCTGGCGGCCGCCATCTCCGCGATGGTACCAAACATGCCCTTCGCTTCGCCCGCGACCTTGCCCGCGGCCAGCAGCTCCCTGACCACCGCACCCAGCCCGCCCGCAGCGGAGAAATCCGCCATGGTGTAGGTCGGGTGGTTGGGGTAGATGGTGCTGAGCACCGGTACTTCGCGGCTGATGCGGTCAAACGTCTCAGGCGTGATATCAAAACCGCCTTGCCGCGCGATGGCGGGGATGTGCAGCAGGCTGTTGGTGCTGCCGCCCGTCGCCATCATGTAGCGCACCACGTTTTCGAAATTGGCTTGCGTCAGGAAGTCCAGCGGACGCTTCTGCTCCCGCACCGCCTGCACGATGGTGCGGGCGGCCTGTTTGGCCAGCGCATGCCACGCGGGGGTCTGGCTGCGCACGCTGGCGTTGCCAAAGGGCGAAAAGCCTAGCACCTCGGCGGTGGCGCACATGGTGTTGGCCGTGCCCATGAAGGGGCACGCGCCCGGCGTGGGGCAGGCGCAGCGCACCACGTCTTTGTAGTGCTCGCGCGTCACATCGCCTGCGATGTAGGCTGCATAGGCCTGCTTGGTATGGGTCAGGGTCAGCATCTTTCCGTCCAGCTCGCCGGGGGCCATGAAGCCGCCAGTGAACATGACCGTGGGGATGTTCACACGCAGCGCGCCCATCAGCATGCCGGGCACCACCTTGTCGCAGGTGGCCATGATCACCATGCCCTCCAGCATGTTCAGCTCCGCGACCGTTTCCACCTCGGTAGAGACCAGGTCGCGCGCCGGCAGGGTGTAGCGATCACCGGGGGTGTTGGAGCATATGCCGTCGCAAATACCCGTGATGGGCAGCTCCAGCGCCAGCGCGCCAGCGGCATAAATTTCGCGCTTCATCTCCTCCACCACGTCCTTGAGGGGGAAGTGCCCGGGGTTCATTTCATTCCAGCTGTTCACCAGACCGATGATCGGGCGCTGGGCGTCCGCCTCGGACACGCCCATCGCGTATAAGAGCGCGTTGCGGTGGTCCAGCGATTCCTCATTCCAGTCGCGAATCATGCGTTATCCCCTCCTATGCGCCCAGATAGGCTTTCTTCACCACGTCGGAACAGAGCAGGTCGCGGCCCGTGCCGCACACCGTAATCATGCCGTTTTCCAGCACGCAGGCCTTGTCGCAGATCGACAGCGCCTTGCGCGCGTTCTGCTCCACCAGAAAGATGGTGATGCCGCTATCCCGGATTTCCTGAATGAGCTCGAAGATCTGGTTCACGATGATGGGCGCGAGGCCAAGGCTCGGCTCGTCCAGCAGCATGATGCGCGGGCGGGACATGAGCCCGCGGGCGATGGCCAGCATCTGCTGCTCGCCGCCGCTGAGGGTGCCCGCAAACTGGTGCTTGCGCTCCCGAAGGATAGGGAAACGCTTATACTGCTCCTCCAGCTCTTCGGACAGGTCTTTGCGGTACAGATAGCCGCCCACCAGCAGGTTGTCCTGCACGGTCAGGCCGCTGAAGGTGCGGCGGCCCTCCGGCACGTGCACGATGCCGCGCTTGACGATATTGTGCGGCTGGGGCGGCAGCTTCTCGCCTAAAAACTCCACATGCCCGCCCGTTGGCTTCACAAGCCCGCTGATGGTGCGCAGCAGCGACGTTTTGCCTGCGCCGTTTGAACCGATGATGGAGTAAATCTCGCCTTCATCTGCTTCGATGCTCACATGCTTGAGCGCCAGCACGTGGCCGTAGCTCACGCTCAAATCCTTGACTTCCAGCATGGCCATGTCAGCAGTCCCCCTTCCCCAGATACGCCTCGATCACTTCGGGGTTGCTGCGCACCTCGGCGGGCGTGCCCACGGCGATGCACTTGCCAAAGTTTTGCACATGGATCAGCTGCGATATGCTCATGACCAGCTCCAAGCGGTGCTCGATCAGCAAAATCGCAAAGCCGATATTTCTGGACAGGCGCAGGATCAGCTCGGTCAACTCGCCTACTTCCACCGGGTTCAAGCCTGCGGCGGGCTCGTCCAGCAGCAGCACCTTGGGCTCGCAGGTGAGGGCGCGCGCGATCTCCAGCCTGCGGCGGTGGCCATAGCTCATGTTTTCAGGGCGCTCATGCACATATTCGCCAAGGCCTACCACATCCAAATAGTGCTTGCATATCTCGCGACCGCGCCTCTCCTCGCTGAAGCGTTTGGGCAGCGGCAGCAGCGAACCGGCAACGCCGTAGCGGCTTTTGGGGTCAAACGCGCACATCACGTTGTCCAGCACGTCAAGGCCTTTGAACAGGCGGATGTTTTGGAACGTGCGACCCATGCCGCGCCGCGTGATCTCGTGCTGCTCCATGCGGGTCACGTCCAGCCCGTCCAGCGTGACTTTGCCCTCGTCGGCAGTATAGATGCCGCTGATCACGTTAAAGATGGTGGTTTTGCCCGCGCCGTTTGGGCCGATGATGCCGTGTATCTCGCCGCGCTCGGCCTCGATGGAAAAATCCTGTATGGCTTTGACGCCGCCAAAGCTCTTATAGATGCTTTCGACTTTGAGCAGTGCCATCATTCCACCTCCCGGGTGCTTTTGGCGCGCGCGCTGCGCGATATGATGCGCCTTATGTTCGCGGGGGTCAGTTCCCACTCGCCCAGCAGCCCTGCCGGTTTGAAGTTGATGATGAGCAGCACGAGCACCGCGTAGATGATGGCGCGGTACTGCTGCATGAAGCGCAGCACCTCGGGCAGGCCCGTGAGCACGAATGTAGAGAGGATGGAGCCCGTCAGGCTGTTCACACCGCCGAAGAATACCATAATAACCCATTCCGCGCTCTTTTTCCAGCCGAAGAGGGTGGGGTCCACATAAGCGGTGTAGAAGGCGTACAGGCAGCCGCCATAGGCCGTGACCGCGACCGAAATCAGGAAGGCGACCATCTTGACCTTGGGAACGTCGATGCCCATGGACTTGGCGGCCAGCTCGTCACTGCGTACGGCGATGCACTGCCTGCCGTACTTGGAGTTTTTGAACAGCGTGATCAGCACGATCACGACCACAGCGGAGATGAGCGCGATGGGCAGGGTCGTTTCCTTGGGGATGCCGGTCAGGCCGCTCGCGCCGCCGGTCAGCGCCGTGGCGCGGTTCAGTAAGGCCGTGATGGCCTCGCCAAAGCCAAGCGTGACCAGCGAGATATAGTCGCGGCGCAGGCGCACCGTGGGCAGGCCGACCAGGAAGCCCACCAGCACGGCCAGCAGCACGCCCGCGGGCCACGCAAGGTAGATGGGCACCGCGAGCCGCGTGACCAACAGACCGGACGTGTAGGCGCCGATGGCCATGAACGCCGCCTGACCGAGGCTGAACATGCCCGTCATGCCTGTTAGCACGAACACGCCCGCCACGCTGACCACCGATATCAGTATCTGGGTAATGATGTGGGTATACAATGACATCTGGCAGCCCTCCTTATGCCTTTTCCTGAATGTTGGAGCCGGCGATGCCGCGGGGGCGCACCAGCAAAAACACCAACATGATCAGGAATGTGAACACCGGCGCGTAGCCCGAGCCGATGGTGGAGATGAGCAGCGTTTCCACGATGCCCAGCAGCATTGCGCCGATCACGGCGCCAGGCAGGCTGCCAAGGCCGCCGATGACCGACGCGATGAAGCCCTTGACCACCAGCGAACCCAGCGTGGGGTACAGCGTATAGTTGATGCCCAGGAACACGCCCGCAAGGCCAGCCAGCGCGCCCGAGACAATGAATGCAAATTGGATGGTGCGCGTCACGTTGATGCCCATGAGGCTCGCGGTATCGCGGTCGAAGCTGGTGGAGCGCAGCGCGCGGCCCAGCCTTGTCTTTTGCACGACAAAGGCCAGCACGATCAGTGCGAAGGCGCTGATGGCAAGGATGACCACGTCGCTCTGGCTGATGACCATACCGGCCAGCTTGAAAGGTTTGCCGAAAAAGCGGGGGTAATTATAGAAGTTCGCACCCACGAGCAACACCACGATGCCTTCAAACAGCGTGCCCAGCGTGATGGACGATACGAAAAAGTAGATGGGCGACGTATTGCGGATCAAGATGCGGCGAAAAGCCACATATTCGCCCACCAGCGCCACGACGCTGCCTGTCGCGACCGCGACGAGGATCGTGGGCACTAGGCCCCAGCCGCTCTCCGCCGCGATAAAATAGCCGGTGAAGGCGCTGAGGGTCATCAGGGCGCCGTGCGAAAAATTGGAGAACTTCAACACGTTGAAGATCAGCGAAAAGCCGGTCGCGATCAACGCGTAGACGGAGCCCAGCGCGATGCCGTTGATGACATATTGCAGTATTCTCATGGGGATCCTCCTGTGCTGCCAGCGTTTGAAGCGTGAAGGGGGCGGGCCGTGATCCGTGGAAAAACCCTCCCCCCGCCGTGAAGGTTGAGGGAGGGCTGGGCACCGAGCCGCCATGCGCCGCGGAATGGATACCGCGCGCATGGCATGCCTTGTGCCGGAAGGGAGATTACATGTCGGCGGAGAAGCGCTCCAGCATGACGGGCGTTACGTCCTCATACTTGAACATGACCATCTCCAGGCCTTTGGGCATATGCGTGGCGGGGTCGATGGTGATGGTGCCGGTCAGGCCCTGATAGCCCGCGACCTGCTCCACTGCATCGCGCACGGCGGCAGGATCGGCACCCACAGTCTCGAAGATGCCCTTGAGGATGTTCATGACATCGTATCCCAGGAAGAACTTGTTGGTGGCGTCAACGCCGGTCTTGTCCTTCACGGTGGTGATCATGTCCACGATGCTCTGCTCAGTGCCGTCGATGTTGTTGATGAAGTAGATGCCGTCGCACGGCTCGCCAAACTTGGTGTTGAACGGCGGGCAGGCATCCAGGCCGCAGATGAGGGCGCCTTCATAGCCAAGCGCGCGGATCTGCTGGGCGATCAGGATCAGCTCCTGGGTGTAGTTGGGCACGAACACCGCATCCACACCCGCGTCCACGATGGGCTGCAGCAGGGTTTTGAAGTCCTTATCGTTGGCGGTGTAGGTGACCACCTTGGACACCTGCGCGCCGGCGGCGGTCGCCGTCTCGATGAAGGGGGCCTGCAGCGACACGGAGTAGGCGTTGCCCTCGTTGTAAATCACGCCGAAGTTCTTGAAGCCGTTCTTGACGGCAAACTTGGCCATGATGGTGCCCTGCTGCACAGCGTTGGGCTGGAAGGCGAACATGTTCTTGTAGGGGGTGCCGTCCGGCTTGATCTGGCACTTGGTGTCGATGGCAAAGCCCAGCACCGGCACGCTGTTGTTCTCGGACTCGGGCGCGATGGCCAGCGCGATGTTAGCGACCGGCGGGCCGATGATGGCGCTGACGGCATCGCTGCTCACGGCGCGGGTGTAGGCGTTGATGGCCTCGGTTACGTCGCCCTTGGTATCGTAGACGATCAGGTTGATCTGCTTGCCGCCGACGCCGCCGGCCGCGTTGATCGCGTCAACCGCCCACTGCGCACCGGCAGTGACCATGTTGCCCAAGCTGCTGGTGGGGCCGCTGATATCCTGCAGGCAGCCGACATTGATGGTTTCGCCTTCCGCCACGGCCAGCGTGGCCACAGACAGGAGCATCACCAGCGCGAGGATCAGGGATAGCATCTTTTTCATGGATCGTTCCCTCCAGTTTGTTTTTATGTTATGCGAGGTTGCGGCTCGCAAAACAATTCGGGTTTCGGGTTCCATCCGCCCGGCGCACGCTTCCACGCGTCAGGCCTGCTCAGGCGCAAGGCCCATCCAGCGGGCGAGGGTGGCAAAATCCTCCGCGACGTCCTCAAAGCAAAACACCTGATGGCAGCCCAGCGCGGTTTTCAGGTACTTGTCAAAATCGTCGAAGCGCACGTATAGCTGGGTGCGGCAGCACTCCTCACGCGGGCCGGTCTCGCCGGTGGCGCCCTGTACGGTGTAGGTACCCCACGCGCCGCTCACGCGGCAGGCCGTCAGGCGCACGCCGTTTGGCATTTCCACCTGCAAGCTGGCGCCGATGCCGCTTTCGTGATGGCTGCGCAGGGTGTAGGGGCAGTCACACTCGCCGTTTACCGCCAGCGGGGCCGTGCAGTGCGAGAAATTGACCACGCTCTGCGGGTGAAGGCCGGGGTTGGCCATCCAAACCTTGGTATTGGTCAGTTGCTTGAGCATCAGCATGGTCACGGCACTGTCCAGATCGCCCTCGCAAGCGGCAAACTTGTCCGTGCAATCATTGATGTAGCTGACCCCGATGCACGACGTGGTGCCAAGCGATAAAAGGTTGAAGCACGCGATGGCCATACCATCCGCCTGATGGTTTTCGAGCGTCTTGAACAGCGCGGCCGTCATGCGGGAGGCGTTCATCAAATCGGCGATGGTAGGCTCCAGACACGCTTTGGCGCCACTGCGGTATTTATCAAAGTAAGGCTTTGCATCCGCCTCGGTCATGCGGGCGTACAAATCAGCCACTTCCTGCTGGGCTACCTGCTCCACGGTGATTCCAAGCTTGCGGTAATCCGCAAGGTCGCGGCTCACGCTGATGACCCACGGTTCCGGCTCGCCGATCAGGATGATCTTCTTGCCTTGCAGCGCGCCGTAGGCGGAGATCAGGCGCACGCGACGGGCCAGCTCGGCCTGGTTCAGCGCCAGTAGCGCGCGGGCATGGCGCTTGCGCAGCACGCTCCAACTGTCCATCAGGGTGGGGGCGGCGTTGTTTTTGACCATCAGCGCCGAAGCGGCATCACTGCAGTTGCCCTGAATGTAGGCCCCGTAGACCACCACCGCGCCGAAGCGCTCGGTCGCGCGCAGGATATCCTTTTGCACGGCGCCGCTCATGGGCACCACGACCAGCAGACCATCCTTCTGTGCGGGCAACTCGTCCACGCCCTGCCCGTCCACGATCAGGCGGCAGTCGGTCGCAATCGATTGCAATCCCATACAAAGTTCCCCGTATACCCGTTCCAGCTCGGCCCTGTCGCTAAAATAGCGCGAAGCCGCAAAACATGCCGCGATCCTCTCCATTGACAATACTCCTTATCGATGTAATCAATGTCCCGCAAAACCTGCGATGTCTTTCTCCGCGCTGTCATGCGGTGTGCATGACGCTCCTGCGAACACAGGGGGATTCCCGCGGCCTACCGTTGCAGCAGGTGCACAGCGAAACCCGCAATGTCGTGATCCAGATAGTACAATATGGCGTTGCCCGCTGCATCGTTCTTGCGGCTTGCAGGGTCAAAGGTAAACCCCTTGCGCTCCGCGTAGTACATGGCGCGGGGCAAATCGCCGGTACCAAAGCCGATGTGCCCGTGAAGGCCGCGCCCGCCGCACTTCATGACCTCCACCAGCGTGCCAGCAAAGTTGTTCTGCGCACCGTTAACCACCGCCACGCCCATCAGACTGGCAAACTGCCCAGCAATACCGTTCGCTTCGGCTGCGTCATCGGCGTTCAGGCCGATGTGCATCAGTGTGAAGCTGAGGGAGGCTACCCATTGCGTGTGCAGCTCCTCGGCGACGGCTTGCGCGTTTTCGACGTTCACATACGCCTGTTGGCGGGCAACCAATACCGAGGGATTTTTCAAGAGCTGTGCCAGAAAAGTGCCATCCGCAGGCGCATCGACGATCCACAGGGCCGGGCTCGCAGTGGCAAGTGCCGTTACACTGCTCGCACTAGCGCACTGAAAGGCGATAGTTTGCGCCACCATGCCCGCTTGTGCTTCGCTGTCTGGCCGCATCAGCACTTCGCGAATGCTGGCCTGCTCAACGCCCGGCGCGGGAAGCGCACACGGGTAGGTTGCCCATGCCGTGTCACCTGCCAGCCATGAGAGCGCATGTTCCCTCGAAGGGGCGCGCACCCCTACTGCCATGTCTACCCCTTGGGGCAACATCGTCGACAATGGTGTGTCTTTCGGAAGTGAAACCGCTTCCACCTCGACAGCAGGAAAACCCAATCTTCCCAGTGCCGCGAGGCAATCCACCAGCGCATCCGGCGTTTCAGCCGTCAGGCCGGGCATGAGCCCGCACAAATGCAGGCGTTCCAGAATCTCGCGCGCGCACATACCCATATCGTCGTTTTGTTCCCCTCGCATCAAGTCAACGCCATTGTAATTGAAATCGATTGCAATTGCAATACGATTCCGAAAAGTTTCCCACAATTTCCATCATTGCAAGGTTCCCGACTGCTCCTGCGCCCAATGATCCACCACCATCTTGGGTGCGTACACGAACATCATGTGAAGGTCGCTCTCGCCTGTATTCTTTAAACTGTGCGGCTTTCCACGTTCCATGTAAATCAGGTCTCCCTCGCGCACGGGCTCGCTCTCCTCCCCCACGGTCATCATGCCAGTGCCGCGCAGCACGGTGTAACTCTCCACCGTCTCATGCTCGTGCAGGGGCACGCTGCCGCCCGGGTAGATGACCACATAACCCTGGCAAAAATACTCGCCGCTTATTGCTCCGTTATCGCCCAATATCACGCGAGTGCGCCTGCCCGCTGGGAATTCCATGCCCTCGATGTCGAAGATGTTCACTTTTTGCATATTGTTTCCGCCTTCCGTTGGTGGCCAGAGCCGCCCTGATTTAGCCAATATGGCGACTGCAATCGATATCTCATGCATCCGCAGCGAGGTTCAAACCATAAAACCCTTACGATGTATAGCGTAGAATCTTGCATGTGTCGCGCTGGGCACATTGTACCATACATGGTTGCTGCGTGAAATGGATATCCTGGCATTCTGACGGTAGAGCGCATAAACCTCTATATCCGTTTATGCTTGCTTTTCTTACCTTTTATCCCATTATGCGCACTTCTGCCGTACATGTGGTAACGATTTCAACATTGTCCCCTTCATTACCCAAAAACGACTGCAACTGTGCAGCCTGCCTTGCTTCTTGCAGTGTTAAGGCGTGCGCTGGGGTGGCATCACAAAGGCAGCGGATGTCTTGTTCCGCTGCCTTAGGCTTCTTCCCATATTGTGGGCGTTGTTGCTGCGTTGGATGAACTACGCGCAAATGCATCCTTGTCTTTGCCACTTGACTGTCCTGCGCCAACAGCACAACCATCAGGGCACGTGGCAGCGCCATCTGGTCTGCTCCGCTTTCACGGCATGGTCACCCCGTCCGGGGTTCGCGCCGTTCCACCCAGATGCGCGGCCAGCCGGTCGACGCAGCGCCACGTGCCATCAATGCCCGCTCACTCGCTGCGGTGCTCCGCTCACAGGCGCTTAAACGAAAGGGTTGTCCATCAAAAAAACGCCTACAGAATACGTTTGGTTCTCTACACCGCCGCCTACAGCCGCCTCACTTGGCAGGCCACTTAAGGAAAGTCGCGGCATTCACAAGCAGGGTAGCCCTGTCTTCAAAAACTCCATCCGGCTTGTACTCCATGCGGCTCATGCGGGGCATGACAAACGTGAAACGGTAATGCACGCAGCGTCAGGCAAGTCGTTCATTCCCCGCTGCCGTCGGCATATTATGCTCTCTCGCCCGTAGATAGGATGATGGGCTCGCCCGCGCAGGGCAGCAGCCCGCCTTCCACCGGAACAGCGCTGTCGTCGATCAGGTTGATGTACCGGCCGTCCGGCCATGGCACGGAGACCACCGCCGCCTTGCCACGCAGGCTGAACACACCCAGCATCCGCTGCCCGCCCGCACGGTGCTCCACTACGAGAATATCGTTGCCCGCGTCGGCCGCGCGGCAGGCGCTGTCGGTCAGGATGGGACTCTGCTTGATGGCGTGCAGGCGGCGCAGCAGCGGTGAAATGTCGCGCCCCGTGTCCCAGCGGATGGGGTCCCGGTCGAACAGGCTGGGGCGGAAGTCATTCTCCGCCTCTTGCCCGTTATACAGCAGCGCTGTGCCCTTGAGGAAGTACATCATGGCCGTGGCGTTGCGGCGGCTGCGCTCATCCGGCAGGATGAAGCGCGCGCGCGGCCTGTCGTGGTTTTCCAGAAACCGCAGTTTCACGTAGTTGTAAGGATAGGCAGCCTCCTGCCGGTTCAGCGCCTCCGCGTAGCGCGCCAGCGGGCACACACCCTGCAAATAGCGCATGAAATCGCCGTGGATGTCATAATCATAGCTCATGTCAAACGCCTGATAGATCTCCGAGTCCGACAGGCTCACCATGCCGCGGGCGCGGTTGTCCACGATAAACTCCGGCTCCACCGATTCGCTCAGCCAGATGCAGCCCGGCCGCACGGCCTCGACCTCCGCCCGCGCCCGCAGCCAAAAATCAAGGGGGATCAGCGGTGCCACATCGCAGCGGAAGCCGTCCACGATGCTCGCCCACATCTTGAGCGTATCGATCTGGTAGGCCCATAGCGCAGGGTTGTCATAGTCCAGGTCGACGATGTCCGACCACTCGCCGATGCGGTTGCCAAATGAGCCATCCGGCTTATGATAGAACCACTCTGGGTGTTCGCGGGCAAGCACCGAATCCGGCGCGGTATGGTTGTAGACCACGTCGATGATGCACTTCATGCCCTGCGCGTGGATGGCGTCCACCAGCGCGCGGAAGTCCTCCAGCGTGCCAAACTCCGGGTTCACTACGCGGTAGTCGCGGATGGCGTAGGGGCTGCCGAGCGCGCCCTTGTGCGCTGCCTCTCCCACGGGATGGATGGGTAAAAGCCAAACGATATCCACCCCCAGCGCGCGGATGCGCGGCAGGGCCGCCTGCACTTGCCTGAATGTGCCCTCCGCGCTGAACTGCCGAACGTATACCGAATACATCACTTGATTGCGAAAAGAAAGCGGAGTCTGTATCGCCATGGACAAGCCTCCTTCATTGATGTGGGTACTGGTATCATAGCGCACCGCGACGTGTTTGCCAATAGAGGGAAGGCGCTGCGGTTTGCTTTGTTGCTGTGCTCAATGCATCTACAAAAAGGATGAAGCCCGTCATATCCATCCATCAAACGAGCGACATGCCCTACGATCGGCTTATGCAAGTCTGCTTCACTTTGCGAAAAGCAGCGCGCATCCAGCTTGGATGCGCGCTGCTCTGGCTGCCTGCTCTACCGCCTGCGAAATTCCATCCCGTCAGCGGTTCCATTTCTCCAGTTCCTCATCGGTTGCCAGCACATGGTGCGTGCCGCACACAAGGTGGTCTTTGCCTTTCAGGTAATCCACGCCAAACGTGCGGTAGTCGTAGCTCATGGCCACGCGCGCCTTCTCCACAACGGGGTTGGGATGCGGTATCGCGGACAGCAAGCTTTTGGTATACGGGTGGATGGGGTTTTCAAATATCTCCTGCTTGGTGCCGCTCTCCACCAGGTGCCCCATATGCAGCACGCCGATGCGATCGCTGATATACTTGACCATCGACAGGTCGTGCGCGATAAACAGATATGCGCAGCCGGTGCGCTGTTGGATGTCCTTCATCAGGTTCACGACCTGTGCCTGTATGCTCACGTCCAGCGCGCTGATGCACTCATCCGCGATAATCAGCTTGGGTCGCATAATCAGCGCGCGGGCAATACCCACCCGCTGGCGCTGCCCGCCGGAGAACTGGTGCGGATAGCGGCTGGCGTGCTCGGGCGCAAGCCCCACCTGCTCCAGAATTTCAGAGATCTTCTCCTTGCGTTCACGTTCATTGGCGCACATGTGGTGGATATCCAACCCCTGCGCAATGATGTCGCTAACTTTCTTGCGCGGATTCAGGCAAGCCATCGGGTCCTGAAAGATCATCTGCATCCCGATGCGCAGGTGCTTTTCGGCCTCGCGGCTCATGTTTCCGCTGATATCCAGGCCATCAAACGTGATACTGCCCTGCGTGGGTTCATAGAGGCGTATCACACTGCGGCCGATGGTGCTCTTGCCAGATCCGCTCTCCCCAACCAATCCATACGTTTCCCCCGGGAAGATCTCAAAACTGACCCCATCTACCGCCTTGACGGTAAAGTGGCTGCTGATGCGGAAGTACTGCTTGAGGTTGTCCACTTTCAGAAGCGGCATGCTCATAGGTCCGCCTCCTTTTTCATGCGCTCGATGCGCGCGCGCAGCTCCGCCGGCATCTCGACCTTTGGCGCATTTTCGTGCAAGAGCCACGTGGCCGCCGCATGCGTATCTGTGATTTTGAACATCGGGGGCATTAGGCGGTCGTCGATGTTCAGCGCGAAAATGTTACGCGGCGCAAACGCGTCGCCGGGCCGCTCATGCATCAGGTTGGGCGGGCTGCCCGGGATGGCAAACAGGCGCGGATCATTGGTATCCAAATCCGGCATGGCGGAGAGCAGCCCCCAGGTGTACGGGTGACGCGGGTCATAGAACACCTCGTTGATGGTGCCGCGCTCCACGATGTTGCCCGCGTACATCACGTTCACATAGTCCGCTACCTTCGCCACCACGCCAAGATCGTGCGTGATATAGATCACGCTGATGTTCATCTCCCGCTGCACACTCTTGATCAGTTCCAGAATCTTGGCTTGAATGGTCACGTCCAGCGCAGTGGTCGGCTCGTCGCAGATCAGCACATCGGGGTCGCACGCCAACGCGATGGCGATGACCACGCGCTGCCGCATCCCGCCGGACAACTGGTGCGGGTAGTTCTTCATGCGCTTTTCAGGGTCGCTGATGCCCACCTTGTTCAGCAGCGATACCGCGCGCTCCCAAGCCTCTTTTTTACTCAGCTTCTCGTGCCACATCATGCCCTCCATGATCTGCTTGCCCACCGTCATGGTGGGGTCCAGCGAGGTCATGGGGTCCTGAAACACCATGGCGATATGCCGCCCGTTGATCGTGCGGCGTATCTCCTGCTTGGGCATCTGCAGGATATCGACGGTCTTGGGTTTGCCGTTTTCCTGATAGGTAAATAGGATCTCGCCGCTGTTGATCTTGCTGTTTTTATCGAGGATGCCCATCACGGCCTTCATCGACACACTCTTGCCTGAGCCGCTCTCCCCCACGATGGCGACGGTTTCGCTGCGGTACAGCTTCAGGTCTACCCCGCGGATGGCATGAACCGCGCCGCCGGATGTATCAAAGCTGATGTCAAGGCCGCGGATCGAAAGGATCAATTCTCTATCTGGCATTGATACACAGCCTCCTTTACATTTCCTTCATCTTGGGGTCAAACGCATCGCGCAGGCCGTCGGCCAGCATGTTGAAGCACAGCATCAGCAGCGCGAGCACGATCACCGGCGGGATGATCTGGAACGGATGGGTCGTGAAGCTCTGGAACGCATAGCTGATCAGCGAACCCAGCGAGCACATGGGCTCGGGGATGCCAAGCCCCACAAAGCTCAAGAACGCCTCCGTAAAGATGGCCGTGGGGATGGAGAACATGGTGTTGGTGATCAGCTGGCTGATGATGTTGGGCAAAATCTCACTGAAGATCACGCGCATGTTGGACGCACCCAGCGTATGGCTGGCCAGAACAAACTCTTGTTCCTTGAGCTTGAGCATCTGCGCGCGCGCAATGCGGCTCATGCCGATCCACCCTGTAATCATCAAGGCCAGCGTAATGGTCGCAAGGCCGGGCTTGAGCACCAGCATCAACAGGGTCACGATCACCAGCGTGGGGATGCTGTTGATGATCTCAGCCGTACGCTGTAATACCGAGTCGATCTTGCCCCCGAAATAGCCGGAGATCAGGCCGTAGCTCATACCGATGATCATGTCGATCAGCACGGCTACGAAAGCGATATACAGGCTCACGCGCGTGCCCGTCCATGTGCGCGTCCAGATGTCGCGTCCAAGCGCATCCGAGCCAAGCCAGTAGTAGGTATTGTTCTTTTCGCCCGTCTCTTTGTTGATCACGTAGGCATTTTTCAGCTTGCTGCCGGTCGAGGTCTTGAGCACTTCGTTACCGTTGAAGATGCCCAGCGCCTCCACGCCTTGAATGCGCGGCGCCATGTTTGTGTTTTTGATGTTTTGCTCCTGATACGTATACGGCGACACCAACGGCCCGAAGATCGCCAATAAAACCAGCAGCAGGATGGTGATCAGGCTGAACACAGCGCCCTTATTCTCCCGAAAACGGTTGAACGCCTCACGCCAGAAGCGGTGGCTGGCAAAGTTCATGTCAAGCCTGGTGGTATCGGCACCCTTCAGGTCAAAATCATCCGGCTTGAACTCGACCGTTTGGAGCATCGTCTCGTCAGTCATGCGGTGCCTCCTTGCTCAGGCGAATGCGCGGGTCGATCACACCGTAGAGAATATCGACCACCAGCATAATGCCGATGTACATCGCGCTGTAGATAAAACTGAGCGCAATGACAACATTATAGTCATTGGACTGGATCGCCGTTACCAGCAGGCTGCCGATGCCAGGGATGGAAAATATCTTTTCCACCACGAGGCTGCCCGTCATCAAACTCACGATCAATGGAGCGAGCACGGTCACGATGGGGATCAGCGCGTTGCGCAGCACATGGCGCACGATCAGCCGCGGGCCATAGATGCCTTTGCTCTCTGCCAGCAGGATATAATCGCTGCCAAGCACCTCCAGCATCTCGCTTCGCGTAAATCGTGCGATGGAGGCAATGGTAAACATGCATAGCGCGATGCTGGGCAGCACCGAGGACGCAAACGGCTGCTCGTTACTGTACAGAAGCGGCAGCCAGCTTAACTGGTAGCCGAACACATAGGCCAGTGCAAGTGCAAATACATAGCTAGGCACACTGACGCCGATGACCGAAATGATCGTAGACAGGGTATCCCAAAATGTGCCATGCCAGATGGCGGCGATGATACCCAATATCAACCCGATCAAAGAGCCCAGCAGCACAGCCTGTCCGCCGATGCGCAGGCTGACTGGTAGGCGGGATTGCAACAATTGTGAAATTGGTGTGTTTTTACTGATGGTATAACTAACGCCAAAATCACCGCGCAGCATGTTGTACACATATTTGCCAAACTGCACTAGAATCGGCTGATCCAAACCGTATTTTTCATACAGGGCGACGCGCTGGTCCTTGTTAAGCTTTTCATCGTTGAATGGAGAACCAGGCATGAACTGTAGCAACACAAAAAGCAACAGGATTACCACAAAGAGCGTGCCGATTGAAATGAGCAATCGCTTGCCGATATAACGTCTCATATAGAACGAGCCTCCCGCGGTCATCGGTACCAGATACGGTCTCCGCCCGCCAAACCCCTTGGCGCGAGGCTACACACGCATGTGCGTTACCCGCCGGGGCGGAAACCGTATGAACAGGGAAAAAACCGCGCAGCGGCCAGAGGTGGACGCTGCGCGGCATAAGGCGTTTCAGGGGCGATTACTCAATGGTCGTGTTCTTGAACACACGGTTGAGCGCCATCGGATGGCTCTCGATGCCCTTCACGTTGGCCTTGGTCAACATCGCATTGTTCTTCTGGTACACGGGCAGGATGACCATGTTGTCCATGATGATCTTTTCCGCATCCTTCAGCGCCTGCCAGCGGGCGACCGGATCAAGCGACAGCGGGCCATTGATGCAGCTCTTGATGATGGCATCGTAATCCGCGTTGCTCCAGAAGCCATAGTTGTTGCTGTTGTCGGTGATCCACATGTTCAGGTAGGTCATCGGGTCGGCGTAGTCCGGGCCCCAGCGGGTGAGGCACACGTTGTAGTCGCCGTTCTGGATGTCCTGGACGCGCTGCTTCTTGGTTTCCACCTTCAGCTCGACCGTCAGGCCGGGCAGCGTGGTCTGCCATTCCTGCTGGATGAACGCTGCGATGTTCTGAGCGACCGAGTTGTCTTCCACAAGCAGGGTGAGAGCGAACTCGCTCTTGCCAAGCTCCTGGCAGGCGGCAGCGTAGTATTCGGCAGCCTTGGCCTTGTCGGAACCTTCGAAGCTATAGGCCGTCTCGCGGTAGTCCTTACCATCGGGGCCGGTGGCAAAGCCGCTGGGCACAGCGTACGTCGCAGGGGTGGAGCCGTCTTTGATGATGCTGGCGCAGATCGCGTCACGGTCAAAGGCGGCGCTGAGCGCCTTGCGGAAGTTGACGTTCGCCAGTTCCGGATACTTGATCTGGTTCACGGTGATGTACCAGAGGTAGCCGGCGTTGACGGTGGAGAACTCCGGATCGTCCTGCACGAGCTCAACCTGATCGCCGGAGAGGGCGACGATGTCCAAATCGCCGTTCTGGTAGCTCAGCAGCGCGGTCTGGCTGTCCTTGATCACCTGATAGTTCAGGCCGTCCAGGCTCACGCGGGCAGCGTCAAAGTAGTTGGGGTTCTTGACCAGCGAGAAGCTGGTGGCGGCGGGCTCATAGCTTTCCAGAATGAACGCGCCGTTGGAGAGCACCGTCTCGGGGCTGGTGGCGAAGGTATCGCCGCACTTTGCCACAAACGCGCGGTTGACGGGGTAGAACGTGGGGAAGTAGAGCAGGTTGTAGAAGTAGCTCACGGGGGACTCGAGCTGCACTTCCAGCGTCTTGGCGTCGATGGCCTTGATGCCCAGCTGATCCACCGGCATCTCGCCCTTGTTGATCGCCACGCTGTTCTTGACCAGCGCGATGTCGGTGACCATGTAGGCGTATTCACTGGCGAACGCGGGGTCGACGGCGCGCTGCCAGCCGTAGACGAAGTCATCGGCGGTCACGGGGTCGCCGTTGGACCAGTTGGCATCCTCACGGATCTTGAAGGTATAGGTCAGGCCGTCCGCGCTGACGGTGGACTCGGCGGCCAGCGCGGGCACGGGAGCACCGGCGGCATCCATCTGGTAGAGACCGTCGGTAAAGTCTGCGATTACCTCAAAGGAAGTGCCATCCGTCGCAACCTGGGGATCCAGCGACTGGACTTCGGTCTCAATGTGCACCTTGAGCACCTTGCCGCCTTCGGCAACGGCATAGCTGCCGACGCCCAGCACCAAGGTGATGCACATCACAAGAGCGACAAGCTTCATGGCTGTTTTTCTCATGTGTGAATACTCCTTACCTGTATTTCTTCCTTTTTCGATCGAGTTTGCAACTCGGAAGATAAAACAATCATAATACGGAAACGTTTTCTTGTCTAGCATTTTCGCATGTTGGGATTGTACTTTCGTTGTTTTCGGCTGTCAAAACATGGGATTTCATGTTTCCTTGCCATTCCCATTTTGGCAAAAGAATCATACCATCCTTTCAGGCAAAGCCATTCAGCGTTTGCCCGCATGTCAGGCGTATCAATGCATATGAAGGATTCCTGTCCACATCTTGCAAAATGTCGTGCCGTTCTCCGCATAAGGCCTGAAATCCTTCGGCCAGCGTCGATGACGCGCGTGTGTCTGCGACAAATTACAGGCGGGCAGCGTAGTGCTGTCCGCCCGCGTTGGTTGTGTATATGTTGCATTTCCGTATTGCTCATCGGCTACTTTTCACGCATCCTCAAATGGGTTGCGGTAGCGCGAGAGACGCAGCATCATGCATGCGATGGGTATCGTCAGTATGTACCCATCCGGCATTCCGTTCGGCATCAGCGCTACACCGATGCTGGAGGTTGTAGCACCGGATCAAACGGCGGTGTCCCACGCCAACACCACCAGTCGGGCATCACGGGCTTTCGGTACCATACTGGCCAAATGGCGAGCACCCGCACACAGAAGGTTCCGGCGCGGCCAAACGGCGTATCCGCTGTGAGCAACATTACGTCGTTTACTTGCTGGTCAGCGCCTCGAAACCCGTATCCGTCCCGTTTTCGCCCACCAACGCGCACGCCATGGTCGCAAGCATCTCCAGCGTCATGGGGATGCACAGTTCGCCGCTTCCATTCTTGTTTTTGCCTGCCCTGTCTTCAACCCGGCAGCCGTCTTTACCGCTTGAATGCGCGCACCAGCGCGACCACATCGAACACGACCAGCGCACCGATGACCAGCGCGAACGTCTCCGGCGTGAGCTCGATGGTGCGGAACAGCGTCATATAGCCCGTGCGGGTACTGTATACATTGCAGCCCTGCAGCATGATGATCACCGTGACGCCGATGCCAAGCAGCGCGCCCCATATCTTGCCCTTGCGGGCCGATTCATGCGCGGCCTCTGCCTGCGCCATACGGCGCGCCTCGCTGCGCTGGTATTCGCGCAGCTTCTCCGTATCGGTCAGCTCGCCGCTCTCCGCCATCTGCCGCAGGGTCGCATTTTCCTGCTCGTCGGCCAGGAAACGCTTTCTGGCAACAGGTTTTAGCGCTCGCATGGCACGAATACCGCGGTCGATCGACCGCTTGTAGGCGAATACCAGAAAGCCCGCAAACGGCACCATTTGCAAAAGGGAGAGCCCCATCGTCCTGCCCTTGCTGAAGCCCGCGCCCATCAGCAGCGTCATTGCCGCGCTCAGTTGCACGATCATGGCGGCGAAGATCAGGACGATCGACAGGATGGGCAGCAGCGCATCGGTGCCCGCCATCGTATACCGCGACAGGTAGATGAGACCCGGGTACAGCACAGCCGCAACCAGCAGCGTGACCCACGCTTTGGAGGCAGGCGTGCCCGCCGCCTTCGCGCAATCGTCGCAGATGGCGAAGGTGCCCGTCCGCTTGTAGGCGGACAGTTGCACATCCCCCGCGTAATCGGTCAGCGCCGCCGGGTCGTTAGCCGTGTCCGCCGTGCCGAACGTGCGGTGCACACATTCCGCAACCTTGCCGCAAACATCGCATTTCCCGCTAGAGATCATGGGTATCCCTCCTGCTTTCGTCTTTGGCCCTGTGATAAGGACGCGATCAATATTTCCACCGCACGCCGCTGCGCGCGGATGGCATCGAACGGAAAGGCGAAAGAAAGCAGACATACTCAGTTAGCTCGCGGCAGACGGCCCAACTACCGCGTCGGGCGGGCGCCGTGCGCTGGGGGCCGTGCAGAAAAGCACGCCGCGCGGAGCGCAGGACACGCAACAGGGGAGGATGTACCAAGCGTTTGGCCATCGGAGACGAACTCCGCGTTGGCACTGTGTCATTGGCAGCATGATAGCATGCGGTGCCCCCAAAAAGGTAGGCAGCCAGCCCACAATGACAACTGTCGATTTGTCACGCCAGTGGCGGGCAGTCTCACCAGCTCGCACCTGTCGCGGGGCACGCGCGACAATGCTTTCGGCCCGTAAGCCCTACAGGCTAACGCTGCTTTCGGTTATCGCAACCGCTCCGCCCCCATCAGGCCATGGCCGCCTTCAGCCAGCTGGCATTGCGCCTGCGTGGCCGTAAAGCGATGGAACAGGCAGTAGATAACGGTCGCATCCCGCGCGCTTCGCGGGTATAACGGCGAGTGTTGGGCATACTTGAGCAGTGCTTGCGCAAGCTCGATATCTGCCTCAAAGCCAAAGGCAAGCTGCAGCACCGTATCGCGCGACGGCCTGCGCGTACCCTTGAACAGCTGGTGCCCAAACGAGCGTTCAAGCCCCGCGCGGCGGATCACATGCTCGGGCCGTTCACCCCGCTGCCTGCACAGCTCCGTTATAAAGGTCGCAAAGGAGGGCACGGCAAGCTCCGCCGCATTTTCCGCGATGTACTGCGATACGGACGGACTCTCCTGCAGCAGGTGCCACAGCGTTTCGGTTCGCTTGTTCAACTGGTTGGTCGCCATAGGCCTTTGACCTCCCCGCGCGAGCGGCGATATAACGTTTTCATTGTCCCTATCGTATCGCATCCGGCGTGGATGTCAAGGGGGTTTTTTTCAAGGTGCTGCCATTTTCGCAAGGTAATGGAAGCGCCTCTTGGCAGGTTTCCCGCCTGCGGCAGATGCGGATGCAACCTTGCTCCCCCTGCCCGCGGCAAAGCCCCGCCATGCTTGGCGGGGCTTGTCTATGCGTATCGTCGGCATGGGTCATACCCTATCGCGTTCCGGCGCTCGTATAGCGCAGGGAAGAAGTATCGCGATGCAAGGTCGTTTGCGGGACGATGGCTTACAGCGGCCTCTTTTTGCCATGCCGCGGATCATACAGCCTATAAAACCCCGCGGCTCGCAAGAGAGCGCGCATGGCGCATCGCGGTGCGCGGCTTCGGGCATCCCCCCGCGGCAACGTAGCGGTCATACGCGCCAGTATCATCGGCGATGCTTATGACCCCCACCCTGTTTGAGCACTTGAAGCCCATAGGCGGAAGAGCCGCACGCTGCAAAGCTTGCGCAGCGTGTAGCCCTCGTTATACTCGGGCACGCATGCAACCCGCTCAGTCCGCCCCGTGCAGCGAAGCCTCCCGCGCGCGCACGAACTCGGCCACACAAGCCTCGATGTCCGCTGCGGTGGTGCGCCAGCTGCATACGCTGATGCGTATCACGCTCCGGCCCTGCCACTGCGCGCCGCCGCACCAGCACACCCCGCCTGTCTGGATACCGCGCAGGGTAGCGGCGGTCAACGCATCGCTGCCCGCCCGCACCACAAGCTGGTTGAACACAACATCGTTCTCCACGACGAATCCATGCTGCGCAAGCTGCTTGGCAAAGCTGCGGGCGTTTTCGCACAGGCGCTCCACCAGCAGCGCAACGCCCTCGCGGCCTAAATAGCGCAGGGTAGCCCACAGCTCCACGCCTCGCGCGCGGCGTGACATTTCCGGCGTATAGAGCATGCCGTCGCGCGCGGAGCTGTATTGCAGGTAACTGCCCGCGGCATGCATGGCGCGCGCCAGCGCCTCGCGCCGCCTGCACAGCACGATACCGCTGTCATACGGGGCGTTGAGCGTCTTGTGCGCGTCCGCGGACCACGAATCCGCCCGCTCCATGCCCCGCGTCAGGTGGCGCAGCGCTGGCGAGGCAGCCGCCCATAGCCCGAACGCGCCGTCGATGTGCAGCCACGCGCCCGCCGCCTGCGCCCTGTCCGCCAGCGCGTCCAGCGGGTCGAATGCGCCGCCGTTCACATTGCCCGCCTGCGCGATCAGCAGCGTATGAGCGTCCAGTGCCGGTAGCGCGTCCGGCAACATGCGGCCCTGCCTGTCCACCGGGGCAAAAACAAGCTGCTTCTTGCCCACTCCCAGCAGTGAGAGCGCCTTGATCACCGAGGAGTGCGCCTGCTCGCCCAGCACCACGCGCAATGGCGGCGCGCCGAAGAGGCCGTCCATATGCACATCCCACCCCTGCCGCAGCAGCAACTCGTCCCGCGCGGCAGCCAGCGCGCACAGGATGGCCGTGGAGGAGCCGCTCACAAACCCCACCGCCGTGCCAACCGGCAAGCCCAGCAGCGACACCAGCCAGCCCTCGCACACTTCTTCCAGCTTGGCCGCGATGGGCGACATCACATACAGCGCGCTGTTCTGATCCCACGCGTCGGCCATCCAGCGGGCCGCCAGCGCCACGGGGAAGTTACTGCCGTTCACAAAGCCAAAGTAGCGACCCCCGCTCTGTTTGGCGGTCGCCTTTGCGCCTATGTCGTTTAACCGTTCGATCAACCGCTCCGGCTGCGGCTCTACACCGCTGGGCAGGGGCTCGTCAAAGGCAGCCAGCGCCTGCAGCGCAGCTTCGTCCGGGTAGACGCGACCCGTATCCAGATGGTGGAGGTAATCCAGCGCGCCGTCCTTCGCCTGTGCAAACAGGGCCTCGTCCTCCAATTGCCGGTAAAGCAGCGCCTCGAGCTCTTCCCACCGCATGGCCATCGCCTCATTTCTCTACTCTCATGCTGTGCCACCGCCCCAGTCTGTTGGCATCATAGCCGCAAACGCGCAAAGCGTCAAGTACGGGTGCGTTTGCCTCGCTTTCGCCCTGCTCAGCCATACACTGCCGGCCAGCGACCCGCGCCATGCGCAACATGGACAAAGCCGCCTCGTTGCTGCTATACTGTGGGCATCCTCGATCTTCCCGTGCCGAAAATCCGCATCCGCCCGCGGCGCTTCCCCCATCCCCTGTCCTCGTCGTTTGAAAGAAGGCCTGCCCCCATGAACATGATGCAAGGCGGCGACCGCGGTGAGCGCGGCATCCGTGGCCCGCGCGGCGCACGCGGTTTTTTGACCGAGGAAGAAAAGCAACACATGCCCAAGGTGACCGGCGCGCTGCTGCGCCGCATCGGCGGCTATCTCAAGCCCTACTGGCTGCAATTCATCCTCGTGTTTGCGGCCATCCTCCTGTCCTCCGCGGTGGGGCTTCTGCCCAGCATCATCACCGGCCGCATCGTGGACGAGGCACTGATCGGCCGCGACATGGCGCTGCTTTTACAATTGCTGCTGTTCGCATTCGGCACGCTGCTGGGCTCCGAGGTGATCGGCGTGCTGGAGAGCTACATCAGCGCTTGGATATCCCAGCATATCGTGTACGACATGAAGAACCAGATGTTCAGCCACCTGCTCGCCATGCCGCACGCGTTTTTCACCACTGAGCCGCAAGGCGATATCATCACCCGTATGAACAGCGATATCGACGGGGTCAGCAGCATCATCTCCGGCACGCTCACCAGCGTCGTGAGCAATGTGGCCATCGTACTCACCACCACAGTGGCGCTGTTTGGCATGAACTGGCAGCTGGCCATCGTGGGCGTGCTGGTAATACCGCTGTTTATCCTGCCCACACGGCAGGTGGGGCGCACACGGTGGAGGCTGCTCTCGCAGGGTCAGGAGAAGCGCGACCGCATGAACTCCATGGTGACCGAGACGCTCAGCGTGTCCGGCTCGCTGCTCACCAAGCTGTTTACGCTGGAGAAGGCCGAAACGCAGCGCTTTGCCGACGTAAACGGAGAGGTGATGCATAACGCCATGCGCGAGCAGCGCAGCGGCAAGTTCTTCCGCGTGGTCATGGGCATGTTTTCGCAGATCGGCCCGCTGCTGATCTACTTTGCGGGCGGCTACCTGATCATTGCCCGCGCGGATACGGCGCTCACAGTGGGCACCATCACGGCGATGGTGGCATTGATCGGGCGTATGTACCGCCCTGTGCAGGCCCTGCTGAACCTGCAGGTGGACGCGACCCGCTCGCTGGCGCTGTTCACCCGCATCTTCGATTATCTGGACAGGCCCAACGCCATCCGAAGCAAACCGGACGCGCAAGCGCCTGATCTGACCGACGCGACCGTTGCGTTTGACCGCGTTCACTTCGGCTATGACGCGGGCCAGACCATCTT
The DNA here is from genome assembly GCA_964584315.1 of uncultured Oscillospiraceae bacterium. Lineage (GTDB taxonomy): Bacteria > Bacillota > Clostridia > Christensenellales > Aristaeellaceae > CAXXOK01. The sequence continues at coordinate 69,031 of CAZOZO010000005.1, read as the reverse complement.
GAACGACCTCAGCTTTACCGTGCCCGGGGGCAAGATGTATGCCATCGTAGGCCCGTCGGGCTCGGGCAAATCCACCACGGCCAACCTGATCCCGCGGCTTTACGATGTGCAGGGCGGCAGCGTGACGCTGGCGGGGGTTGATGTGCGCGATATCGACCTCATGCACCTGCGGCGCAGCGTGGGCATGGTCACGCAGGAGACATACCTGTTCAACGGAACCATTCGCGAAAACCTCCTGCTTGCCAAGCCGGACGCGTCCGAGGCGGAGCTGCGGCACGCGTGCAAGGTCGCCAGCATCGACGATTTTATCGCGCGCCAACCGCTGGGCTTCGATACGGTGGTGGGCAACCGCGGCCTCAAGCTCAGCGGCGGCGAAAAGCAGCGCGTGTCCATCGCGCGCGTCATCCTCAAGGATCCGCGCATCCTGCTGCTGGACGAGGCGACCTCCTCGCTGGATTCCATCCTCGAAAACGCCATCCAGACCGCGCTGGAGAAGCTGATGCAGGGCCGCACGAGCATCGTGATCGCGCACCGCCTGTCCACCATCCTCGCCGCGGATCGAATTTTAGTGATCGACAGCGGCCATATCGTGGAGGAGGGCACGCATGAGGCCTTACTGGCTGGCGGCGGCCTGTACCGCGAGCTGTATGAGACGCAGTTCCGCAAGCTGCTGGACAGCCACGCGCACGCGACAGACGGTGGCGACGCGGAGGGTTGAGCAGCCCGCAGCACGTCTCTTGACACACCGTACCGTTTTTGCTACCTTGTATCCAGCGCACAGGCGGCGGCGCCCGCCACAGAAGGGATGGTACCATGGCCCAAACGCTTCTGCTGAAAAACATCCGCCATCTGGTGACCGTGGACAGTGGCGACAATGTGTTTGAAAATGTGAACCTGCACGCCACGGACGGCGTGATCGACCACATCGGGCCGGACGCGCCGCCTGCGGACGTAACGCTCGACCTGCGGGGCATGGCGGTGTATCCGGGGCTCATCAACACCCACCACCACCTGTATCAGATTTTGACGCGCAACATCCGGCGCGTGCAGAATTTGGAACTGTTCGAATGGCTCATCGCCCTGTATGAGATTTGGAAGCACCTGACCGTGGACGGCGTGCGCCTGAGCTCACTCGCGGGCATGGGCGAGCTGGCCAAGTACGGCTGCACCACGGTGTTTGACCATCACTACGTGTTTCCCAGGGACAGCGGCGACCTGATCGCAGCACAGTTTGCCGCTGCCGCGGAGATCGGCGTGCGCATGGTGGCCTCGCGCGGCAGCATGTCGCTGAACAAGAAGGACGGCGGCCTGCCGCCGGACTCGGTCGTGCAGACGGTGGACGCCATTGTAGCTGATTCGATGCGCCTTGTGGAAACATACCACGACCCCAAACCCTTCGCCATGCGGCAGGTGGCGCTGGCGCCCTGCTCGCCTTTCAGCGTGAGCGAGGCGCTCATGGTGGAAACGGCCAAGCTGGCGCGCAGCCTGGGCGTGCGCCTGCACACACACCTTGCCGAAACGCGGGACGAGCAGGCTTTCGTGCTGGCTAAAACAGGCCTGCGCCCGCTTGCCTATATGGAAAGGCTGGGCTGGACGGGCCCCGACGTATGGTATGCCCACGGCATCCACTTTACGGAGGAAGAGCTGCAAACCCTTGCCGCTACGGGCACGGGCGTGGCGCATTGCCCCGCCAGCAACATGAAGCTGGCCAGCGGCGTATGCCGCGTGCCGGAGATGCTGGCCCTCGGCGTGCCCCTGGGCCTCGCGGTGGATGGCAGCGCCAGCAACGATGGCTCCAGCCTGCTGAGCGAGATGCGCGCCGCCTACCTGCTGCACCGGCTCACGTGGGCGGAGAAGGCCCCCAGCGGTTACGACATCCTGAAGCTTGCCACACGCGGCAGCGCGCGGGTGCTGGGCCGCGCGGATATCGGCCACCTTGCCGTAGGCATGGCATGCGACCTGTTTGCCGTGCGCGAGGACAGGCTGGAGCTTGCAGGCGCGACGGGCGATGTGGCCGCGATGCTTGCCACAGTTGGCCTTGGTTCTCCAGTAGATTTGACCGTGGTCAACGGGCGCGTGGTGGTCGAAGGCGGCCGCCTCAAGGCAATTGATGAAGAAGCTCTCGCCCGCAGCGTATCGGCCGAAGCAGCGCGGATGAAGGCGCTGGCCTAGCACGGCAGGTCGCTTGCCCTGTGAACGGCGTTTCCTTGCCCGTGTGCCAAACCGTGCCGTGAGCGTGAGCTCGCACCGCTACCCCACGCTGCGCCGCATGCCTGCGGCTACCCAAAGCAAATGATACGCGTCGCGGCATGCTCCCATTATCGGCATGTCGGCGGTCCATCCTTCATCCGCGCCGCGTCGCGCCACCTGACAAAACCCCCATCCTTCAAACGCGGGCCTTCGCCCGCCTTTGATACATAAGGCGGTACCCCATGAAAGGCATTCCCTCTCAGCGAAAAGCGACCTTCACTGGCTTTGGCGCCATCCTCCTGTGGGGCATGCTGGCGCTGCTCACCTCATTCAGTGGCGATGTGCCGCCGTTCCAGCTCACGGCCATGACGTTCTTCATCGCTTTTCTCGCCAGCATCGTGGCTTTTGTGCGTGGTGGGGCGGATTTTTCCATCCTGCGCCAGCCCGCGGGCGTGTGGCTCAACGGGGTGCTGGGGCTGTTTGGCTACCATGCGCTGTACTTTATGGCGCTCAAGAGCGCGCCTGCCGTGGAAGCCAGCCTGATCAACTACCTGTGGCCAGTGTTGATCGTGCTGTTTTCCTCGTTCCTCCCCGGCGAAAAGCTGCGCCTGAGCCACGCATTAGGCGTGCTGCTCGGCTTTATGGGCGTGGTGGCGCTGCTGGTGGGCGGCGGTTCGCTCACGCTCGACCCGCGCTACCTTGGCGGCTACCTGCTGGCGCTTGCGTGCGCGGTCATCTGGGCGGCGTACTCGGTCAACAGCAGGCGTTATCTGGCCGTGCCCACGATGCTGATCGGCGCGTTTTGCGGCGCAACGGCGCTGCTGTCGCTGCTGTGCCACCTGCTCTTTGAGCAGACCGTGATGCCCACGCCCGCCGCGTGGGTCGCCATCCTACTGCTGGGGGTAGGGCCGGTCGGCCTTGCGTTTTTCGCGTGGGATTACGGGGTCAAGCGCGGCAACATCAAGGTGCTAGGCGCGCTCAGCTACATCGCGCCGCTGCTGTCCAGCGCGCTTTTGATCGCGTTTGGGCGCGCTCAGTTCCATGTGCGCATCCTCGCGGCCTGCGCGTTTATCATCGCGGGGTCGGTAGTGGCTTCCCGCCGTATCGGCACCAATCAACCGGAAACCGAGCCGCCACAGGAGGCGCCATTTCCTGTGGCGCCAGCGCAACCCCACGAACCGGACTGACCTTGTGCCCACGCAAATGCAACTCCAACAAGCGCCACGCCTGCCGCAGCACGGCAGAGGGGGCGCTTGTTTCATATGACCGCCATCACTACCGTCAGGCAGACATATAACCACAACTTAATCCTTCGCAAGTTCAGGTCTCTGCACGGCCTGCACGTTTCGCGTTGGTATAAAGGCGACGTGTGTCTTGCGGTGCGCCCTGTCACGGCGACCCCGCCTACGCGCGCAACGGTCACCTCGCCGCATCCTGCTTTCTGCACTGCTGCTTCGCAGTGAAACGTGCTGGCATCCGTCTACGTGATGCCCATTCAAACCTTGCCCCGCTTTTCCCTGTACTCGCGCGGCGAGAGTCCAAAATACTGCCCAAACACATGCGTAAAGTGCTTCGCGGCGGGAAACCCCACCGCCTCGCCCACCGCGTGTACCTTGGCGGCGGGGTCCGCTAACAAGCGGCGCGCCGCGTCCTCCATGCGCAGCATCAGCAGGTATTGTGAATAGCTGCGCCCCATCTCGCGGTGGAACAGCGCGCTCAGGTAGGCGGGCGTCACGCGCAGGTGCTCCGCCAGCGCGGCGAGGCTCACCGGCTCGGCAAAGTGCAGGCGCAGATAATCCGCCGCCTGTTGCGTCAGGCCACTTACCTGCTGGCTGGTATCCGCGCCCGCAAACAGCGCGGCCAGCGCGGTGGCAAACAGCGGGCGGATATCCAGCGGTGGCGCGCCAGCACTGTGCTTTGCGCTATTCTCCCTTGGCATGCGTGTCATCCCTGGCTCCGCAGGCTGCAAGGCTTGCAGTGCCGTCCCACGCTCGCTCTCGCCTGCCGCGCATTGCCAGATCAGCGAGAGTGCGACGCTGTACTGGTGCTCATCAGGAAAATCGTGCAATGCCGCGACGAGTGCCGCGCGGCGTTCCTCCCGTAGCGTGCCTGCCGCCAGCGCCGCATCCAGTTCTCCTTGCATCGCATCCAGCCGCGCCTGCGCCTGTCGCTGCTGGTTCAACGGCTGGTCGCCCAGCATCGGCTCGCCCAGCGCCAAAGCAAGGCGCAGCGCAGCCAGCGCGCGGCCCAGCGAGGCGCGCGGGTTTGCCATATCCAGCGCGGCATAGCCACAGTGCGCCGGTAGAAGCCCCCCATTACCAACCAGCCGACCTGCCGCAGCGCGGCACTCGGTCTCCACCAGTAACACATCGTCTGCGGGGCACAGCGCCAGCGAATTGCCGTTTCCATCGTCGCACGCGAGCGGGATGCTCGCCTGCACCTCGCTTTGCAGGGCCTTTACCGCCTCCGCCCGCGCAGCCCTGTCGGCGGTATATGCCGGGGCAAGCGCGAGCAACCCGCAGGGTTTGCTGTTCAGCTTTTGCCTGAGGGCGGCCAGCGCCGCCTCGTCGCCGGTGAGCGCCGCCAAAAGACCCGCCTCGCCCTCCGCGGTGCGTCTGCGCATCGCCTGCGAGGCCATCGCATCCAGCGCGGCAGTCAGCTCCGCCTCGTTCAGGGGCTTGAGCAGATAATCGAACACATTGAGACGCACGGCAGCGCGCGCATAGTCGAACGCATCGTAGCCGGAGATGATCAGGATGGGCAACTCCGCGTCCGCGCGGCGGATGTAGCGCGCCAGCTCCAGTCCGTCCATGCCCGGCATGCGAATGTCCGTGACCACAGCGTCGAAACGCTCGTGCGCCATGCGCTCCACGGCCTCCATGCCATCCGCGGCAGTGGCAACGCTCTCCCATGCGGGGCTAAGCTCGGTCAGCTTTGCGGCGAGGTATTCGCGCATCAGATCCTCATCCTCGACGATCAATGCCCTAAGCATGTGCTTCCCCCTCCCGCGGCAAGTGCAGCGTGACGGTCGTGCCCTCGCCCGCCTGCGAATCGATGGTCAGGCCATACGCATCGCCATACTTGAGGCGCACGCGCCGCGCGATGTTGGTGAGGCCCACGCCGCCTGTCTCCACACCCTCTGGCTCCACGGTGGGCGCGGCCAGCGCCTCGCGGATACACGAGAGCGTCGTATCGTCCATGCCTACTCCGTTGTCCTTTACGGTCAACAGCAGCTCGCCCTCCGTTTCAGCGATGCTCACGTCGATGCGCGTCTGCCCGCGCTTGGGCTCACAGCCGTGTACCAGCGCGTTTTCCACCAGCGGCTGCACCGTCAGCGCAGGCAAGCGGTACGCCTCCCACGCAGAAGCGTCCGGCAGGGTATAGGTCAGGCTTTGGTAGCGCTTCTGCTGCAACGTCAGGTAGCTTTCGACGATCTTCATCTCCGCCCGCAGGGTAATCTCGCGCCCCGCGTTCACCATGCCGCGAAGCAGCGTAGCCAGCATGTCGATGCACTGCACGGCCTCATCACCCCGCCCCGTCTTGATGAGCAGGTGGATGGTGTTGAGCGCGTTAAAGAGGAAATGCGGGCGTATCTGGTTGCACAGCGCGGCATATTGCGCTTCTTTTTCGAGGTAGCGCGCCTCGTATACCTGCCGCGTCAGCAGGTTGTTGCGCTCAGCCTCGGCCTTGATCTGCATCAGCATTTCGTTGAAAGAGCGGGCAAGGTAGGCCAGCTCGTCGCGCCCTTCGACGGTCGCGCGCACGCTCAGGTCGCCCGCCTGCGCCGCCTGCATCAGCCCCGTGATGCGGAAGATGGGCTTCAAAAACTGCCGCACCAACGGCACCGTGACCAGCACGCCCAGCGCCGCACACAGGATGGCCAGCAGATACGCCTTGTTGCGCGCCTGCGTGGCCGCAAAGGTGAGCGTCTGCATGGCGCGCACGTCGATGATGCGCCAATCCGTAACGCTCAACGCTTGCGTGCTCACCAGATAGTCCATACCACTGAGCCGCATGGTGAATGCCTCGCCATCCGCACGCGCCGCGAGCGCGGCCATCGCCGCGTTCAACGCGCCCGCCTGCCCCGTGTGGTCGTTCACGTAGATCTCGCTGCCCGCGCTGTCCACGATGTAAAGGGCGCTGCCCGCGCCCGTACCGGCGCGGTCGCACACGGCCTTGATGCCGTTGTAGTTTGCGTCCACACGGATCACGCCCAGCACCTTGCCGCTGTTGCGCGTACTGTTGATGCGCTGGGCAATCGAGAACACCGACAGCACCGCCTTGCCCTGCGCCTCGGTATGGGCGGGCACAAACACCACGTCCGCGCTGGCAAGCGCCTGCACGTACCAGCTCTCGGAGGCAAAATCGGCGGGGATATCGGCTCCATAGCGGGTCTTGCTGCTGGAGTACACCTCGTCGCTCACGATGTGCGCGCGCAGGATATCGCTGCGCGGCAGCGTCATCACCTCGCTCAAATAGTCCTCGACGGTGCGGCGCTTATATAGTTTTTCTGCGGCGGTGGTGGGTGCAAGCTCCAGCTGCTCCATCACACGCCGGTTATAATAGGGAGACAGGCACAGCCGGAAAAGCTCGCCAAGGTAAGTATCCACGTTGATGCCCAACTGCGTGAGCAGCTGCCGCGTGTTTTGCGTGCTCTGCGCGACCAGATCGGCGCTGTAGTTTTCGTAGGTGAGCACCGTGACTGCGAGCACCGACAGCAATATCAGCGCCGAAATCATGACCAGCAGCTTTCCCTTGACGCTCCGTTTCACGCGACCACCGCCTTTGCATCATTATATCCTGCCCTTTTTCGCATTGCAACGGCGGCGGTCGGCCACCGTAAAAACGCGACCCAAAAGGATAAAACTGCGGTATTCCGCTTTACAAAAGGCAGGCTATAATAGAACTATCAAAAGCCGCCCCCGCGGGGGCAGGCCGCACACTAAGGAGGCGCATCCATGAAAAAGGCGTTGGCATTTGTGCTGGCACTGGCGCTGTGTATCACCACGTTCGCAGCCCTGGCCGAAACCAAGGTGAACTTCTTCACCGGCAAGATCGAGACCATCGACCTATTGAACGGCATCATCGACGACTTTAACGCCCAAAACCCGGGCATCGTGGTGGAGCAGGAGTACCAGAACGACGCAAGCTCCATCATCAAGGTGAAGTTCGCCAGCGGCGAGGTGCCCGATGTGATGACCACCTACGAGCAGGAGTTCGTCGACCAGGGCAAGTACCTCGACCTTGGCGACATGAGCGCGTGGTGGGACAGGCTGATCCCCTCCATGCGCGAGAGCTGCACTGACCTGAAGACCGGCAAGCAATTCCGCGTCTGCACCAACGTGACCATGGCGGGCTTCTTCTATAACAAGGAGATCTTCGCCGAGCTGGGCCTGACCCCCGCCCTCACGTGGGAAGATTTCGTCAAGAATCTGGAGGCTATCAAAGCCGCCAAGCCGGACGTGACCCCGTGGTTCATCTTCGGCAAAGAGGCGTGGCACCTGGGCCACCTGATCGAGTTCATCCCTCATGGCTACCTCAAGCAAACGCTCGGCGCGCTGGGCGCGAAGACCGCCATGCTGAACAACGACAGCGCGAAGCTGAACTTTGGCGCCCCGGACGGCGCGATGGCCGTGTTCGCCCAGAATCTGCTTGACCTGCAGGCCAAGGGCCTCATCAACGCGGACGTGCTGACCGCCACCAGCGACAACTGCGTGCAGGCTTTCGTGACCGGCAAGGCCGCCATTTTCTCCAACGGCATGTGGGCCCTGAGCGGCCTGCTGGAAGCCAACCCCGATATGGCGGACAAGATCGGCTTCGCGCCCTACCCCGCCTACATGCCGGACAGCAAGCCCGTGGTGCTCAGCGCCGAGGACAGCGGCTACTCCATCAGCGCCAGCAGCGCGAACGTGGATGCAGCCAAGGCGTTCCTCACCTTCCTGTTCAGCGCCGATAACCAGAAGAAGTACAGCGAAGCCCTCGGCTCCCCCAGTGCGTTCACCGATGTTGATGCCGCGTGGGCGCCTGCCGCCTTCGCCGCCGAGGTCAAATCCGTGCTGGCCAGCGCCGTGAACATCGGCTTTACCAACGAGAAGCCCGCCGGCTTCAGCGGCGACGATGCGGGCCGCATGGTGCAGGACCTGCTGGCCGGCACCTACGATGCCAAGAGCTTCGCCATTGCCTATGAGAAGGCCTGGAATGAAGGTTTCTAAACCGGTTTGACCCTGTGGGAGGAAAAGGCGTCTGCCACGCGGGCGCCTTTTCCCATCCCCACGCCCGCGCGGCGCGGGCGCAAACGCGCAAAGGGTGATATTCGTATGCAAGGTAAAGCTTCGGCGGCACGCGCGCCAAGGTTTGCCGTCAGGCGGGACTGGACACAGTTCATGTCGCTGCCCGCGCTGCTCCTGTTCAGCCTGTTTTTCATCTACCCGCTGCTCTCCGGCATCGGCATGAGCCTGACCGACTGGGACGGCATGGGCGAAGCCCAGTTCGTTGGGCTAGCCAACTTCGGCCGCTTTTTTCAGGACGCGCGCGCGATGGGCGATATCCGCACTACGCTGATCTTTGCCGCGGGCAGCGCGATCCTGCTCAACCTGATGGGACTCGTGTATGCGCTGCTGATGGAAAAGCCCTTCCGTGGCCGCAGCACGGCGCGGGTGGTCATCTACCTGCCCGCGATCATCAGCCCGCTGATCATGGGCTACATCTGGTACTTTCTGCTGCAGCCCGGGCGCGGCTTCCTGTACTATGCGCTGGAGCGCTTCCAGATACCGCTTGGCAACTGGATGGGCGACTATGGCACCACCATGGCGGTGCTGATCCTTGTGAATGTTTGGCAATACGCGGGCATGACGATGATCATCTACCTCGCGGGGCTCAACAATATATCCGCCGACCTTCGCGAAGCCGCCGTGATCGACGGCGCGGGGCCGTGGCAGCTGTTCACGCGCGTGACGCTGCCGCTGCTCATGCCGGCCATTCGCATCAACGTGGTCACCAACATCATCGGCTCGCTGTCGGTATTTGACGTGATCATGTCCCTCACCGAAGGCGGGCCGGGCTATGCGACCGAGAGCCTGAGCATCTACATCATGCGCATGTGCTACGGCAGCCGCACGGGCTATTCTACGGCGGTGGCGATGATATTGTTCTTCATCATCCTCATCCCCGTGCTCATCTCCATGCGCCTGACGCGCACGAGCGATTAGGGGGCGCATGAAGATGAAACACCTCATGAAACCCCTGCGCATCACCGCGCTCTTGCTCATCTGCCTGATGTGCCTGATCCCCTTCTATGTGCTGCTGGTGCTCTCCCTCAACGCCCCCAGCCGCGTATTCTATGAGGGCAATCTGTTCGTGCCCACCTTCACGTGGAGCAACTATGCCGAGGCGTGGACGCGCAGCCGCATCGGCACAGCGATGGTCAACTCCGCGGTCATCACCTTTGGCACGCTGGGGCTCACGATTTTGCTGGGCGGGATGGCAGGCTACGCCATCGCGCGCCGCGCCACCCTGTACAATAAGGCCGTGTTCTCTATGCTCATCGGCTGCATGATGATCCCGGGCATCATCAACACCGTGCCGCTGTACACGCTCATGCGGCGCATCGACGCCATCAACACCCTGTGGGGCATGGTGCTGGTCTGCAGCACACTGTGCCTGCCCTCGGCGGTGTTCATCTACACGACGTTCATCCGCTCGCTGCCGCGCGAGCTGGACGAGGCCGCCGAGGTGGACGGCTGCACCGGCGCGCGCGTCTACTTCCGCATCATCTTCCCCATTTTGAAGCCCGCGACCGCGAGCTTTGTGATCCTGAACGGCTTTGGCGTGTGGAACAACTACGCGCAGGCTGTATTCTTTCTGCAATCGCGCGCCAAGCAGAACATCCCGCAGGCGCTGTCGGTATTCTTTCAGCAGTTTGGCGGTGCCAAGTGGCACCTGATGAGCGCGACGGCGGTCATCGCCATCGTGCCGGTGGTCATCATCTTCCTGCTGTTCCAGCGGCAGTTTATTGAGGGGCTCACGGAAGGGGCGGTGAAGGGATGATATCGCTTACGACCGAGAAAGGCCGCTACGAAACGGACGAACCCATCGCGCTGTGCCTGTCGCTGGGCGGTGCGCCAGCGGACAGCGCGCAGATCGTTGTAACGCGCCTCCAGCAAGAGCTGTATCGCTTTCCACTGACCCTCACAGGCGGGGAAATATCGTTCACGCTGCCGCCCATAGCGGAAGGCGGTGCGTGCCTCGGTGTCACGGCACTGCTGACGAAGGGTGGGCATACCGCCGGGCACGCCTCCACCGCCGTGAACGTGGGCGGCGCGGTGCTGCGCTACGGATTCCTCAGCGATTTTCTGCCTGAGGGCGACGCAGACGTGGCTGCGCTGGCCAAGTACCACATCGACCATGTGCAGTTTTACGACTGGAGCTACCGGCACGACACCCTGGTGGCCGATACCGACGAGTATGCCGACATGATGGGCAAGCGCGCCAGCCTATCCGCCATCCGTGCCAAGATAGACGCTTGCCACGCGCGCGGGATGCGCTGCATGGCCTACGGGGCGGTGTATGCCGCCAGCCGCGCCTACCGTGACGCGCACCCGGAGCAGGGCCTCTACGCGCATGGCAACAGACCGCTGGTATTTATCGACACTTTTTACTACATGGATATCGAGAGCACATGGCGCGAGCGCCTGTTTGACCAGTACGCGCAGGCGATGGAACGCGTGGGCTTTGACGGCATCCACATGGACACCTACGGCGAGCCCAAGCGCGCGCTGGGAAGCGACGGTACGCCCCGTGACCTGGGTGCGGCGCTGCCCGCCCTCATCCGCGATGCGGACGCGGCTCTGCGCAGGCGCGGCCTCACACCGGAGCTGGTCTTCAACAACGTGGGCGCGTGGCCCATGGAGGCGACCCGCAGCGCACCGCAAGCCGCGGTATACATGGAGCTGTGGCCCCCGATGGATCACCTGCGCCACCTGCGGGATGCTGTGCACGCAGCCGCGGAGGGCGGCAAACCCGTAGTGTTGGCCGCCTATCCCGCTCCTTTCCGCACCGACACGCCGGAACGCGCGCTGGTCGGGCAGTGCATCGTCTCGTTTGCCATCGCCCTGGCCGGCGCGACGCAGCTGTTCCTTGGCGAGCGGGACGCGGTGACCACGCAAGGATATTATGCGGATTATGCCACGCTCACCCTTTGGCAGGCGGAGCGTATCAAGGCCTATCAGGACTTCTTCGTGCGCTATCAGGAGTTGCTGTTTGACCGTTCCCTGATGGATGTATCCATGACCCATTTCGGCTGGGACAATCAGGGATACAGGTGCGATACGCCCAGCTCCGTGGAGGGCGAGCCGGACACGATTTGGCTCACCTTCCGCGAGAACGCGGCGCGCAAGCTGGTGGGGCTCATCAACCTGCGCGGCGTAAGCGATGACCGGTGGAACACCGGCAAGGAGCAGCCCACCCCGCAGACGAATATCATCCTGCGCGTACTGCTGCTGCACCCCGTCCAAACCGCTTGGTATGCCACGCCGGATGCCGGCTTCGGCGGCGCGGTGCCCCTCACCTGCGTGTGCACACCTGTCCCGCTGGGCGTAGAGGCGGCCATCACCATCCCACGACTGGATATTTGCGGCCTGCTGTGGCTGGATGGATAGCAACGTTCCGCCAGGGAAGCGTTACGCCCGCAGGTACGGTTAAAGCCTCATCCGTGTTCTTGATTTTGATAACGAACGCGTCATAGCGTTCGTTTTTCATTTCTGGAAACCGACTACATCCCAACACCACCAATTGTGCTATACTGCTGATAATGTTGGATAGCACTTCTTCAAACGCCGCTTGAACCAGTAAAGGAGCGTTTTCATGTTCACAACCCATCTGGCGCGTGTCCTGTGCGCGGTGCTGCTTTCGCAATCCCTGTGCGGCGGAGCCGTGCAGGCCGCTGTTGATCTGGATGCCATTCTCCATCCTTCCGAATCAAACGAGCTCATCGTCGCCACATCTGCGCCCATGCCCACCCCTCTCCCAACGGTACCGCCAGCGCAGGCAGCCGTCAGGGACGAGACCGGCTGTACGCCGCTGCCCGCCCCCGCATACACAGGGCCCGTCACAACGCCTGATTGGTCCCGCTGGGATGACGATGTGCCCACGCCGACCGTAAATCCCAATGCAGGGCCGAGCATCGACGACCTGATTGACGCTTCTGCGGCGCAGTATGGCTTCGGTGAGGCTTATGATGATTTATACTATCCCACTAACCTCAACTATGTGGGCTTCTCCCATTTCATCGCCCGCGACTTCGGCATGGTAGACGGGCTGAAATATGTGCTGATGGGTGGGATTTCGCCCGCGCAGTTTGCGGACTACCTCTCCTATCTGGGCCGTTTTGGCTATGATATCGCGCTGGACGCGACACAGGGGGATATCCGTTACGTGGAGTTGCGCGATCTGGACGCACCGCCCTACTTGCCCGTCACCTTCCGCTGTTACTATAACAGCGCGTTGGAATCGCTGGTCACAGCTGATGCGGCCAGCACGGTCGACCACAGCGCCTATTTGCCCGCCACCGCGGCGGTAAACGGGATTGGCGTACAGATGTCCGTTGGCGCCCATACGACCGCGACCCTGCTAAACATCGCGCAGGTACAGGGCTTTGCCGTAACAGATACCGAAAACCCCATCCATCTTCGCGCCTCGAAGCCGTTGCTTGCACACGATGTCGATTTTCCACTGCCGCAGCTGATACTCGATACCAACCTGCCCGTTACTGTCATCAACCCATCAAACGACAGTGTGACCCGATATGGCTCTCATTTTGCGCTGCTCACGCTGTCCATCAGCAGCGAGGAGCCCGTTTCCATTGCCGACTTGGACTTTATTGTCTATGACGACGAGGTAACCACTACTCCCATCGCCGTGGCTACCGGTATCCGAAGCGTTGACGGCCTTATCGTACTATACACGGCGCCCGCCGCGCCTGTGAGCGGCACACAGCTCGTGTGGCTGGCTGTGCCGGTGCATAAGTGGGAAGTACAGCAGCCGCTGCGCTTGAGCGTATCGCAGGCTGCAGACAGGCTTCCTTTATGGGACAGGCCAGCCGTATGGTTCATGTTGGACGCTTACGTACAGCCTTGAGGAAACCCCGCATAGTCGCCAGCATCGCGCCTGCACGGCATCCAGCAGGCGCGGTTTTCATGAACTGTATCGACAGGGGTTTGCTCCGCCTCGCGTCATCCCCGCAGGGTATCAAAAAGCCACCGTAACGGTGGCTTTTTTAATACCCTGCGGCAAGCGCGGTCTTTTCATATGATCAGTTGGGCGGCAGCATCATGCGGTGCGCTGCCCGTGTCGCCCGTCTCACATAGATGCATGCTCCGCTACTGACAGGAATGCTGGATGGCGTGTCAATCCTGACCGCTGCGCTCGCTGCCATCCTGTACAACCTGCTCCTCGTCATCCGCTTTGGGCACACAGTCCAGCTCTTTGCGGAAGAGTCGCGCCGTGATGTACAGCGGCAGCGACAGCCCCAGCATCACCCAGAGCCAGCCAAGGTACACCAGCATCAGCGGCACGAACAGTGGAAGCACGAAGAAGAACAGTTGCACCGCCACCGCCAGCAACGTTTTGGGAAACGCGCCCGCCGCCATCAGGAAAGCGTTCTTGATATGCCCGCGCACTGTATTCTCAAAGCGCGCCAGCAACGGAAACAGCCACGTGAGGCCAAACAGCAGCACCAGCGCCATCACGATGGAAAACACCAGAAAGAAACGGTTGGGCGGGCTGCTCGCGTACACGGCGAAGTAGTAGTCCCCCGCAACAATGAACATGCAAACCAGCGCCAGCAACCACGCGGGTGTAGCCGTGCGAAACGCCTTGCGGAAATCCACAAAGAAAGCCCGCGCCGGTATGCCTGTCTCCTGCCCGCGCACGATGCGCAGGATGCCCGCATAGCATGCCGTCCACGCCGCGCCGATCGTGACCACAGGCAGGCAGCATACGATGGTCAAAAGGTTCAAAACGATCAAGTCGGCTGCTGAGTTCAGCAGCCGCTTGAGTTGCCCCATGTAGGCGGTCAGTTGTTCGCGCATTACTCTTTTACCGAGCCCAGCGCTACGCCAGCGATGATGTACTTGGACAGCAGGAAGTACACGATCATCAGCGGCGCGACCGACATGGCCAGCGCGAGGTATACCGCGCCGTACTCTGTCTTGTAGATGTCGCCTTTGAGGAGGCTCACCATGATGGGCATGGTGTAGTATTCCTTGCGGGTCAGCAGGATCATGGGCAGGAACAGGCTGTTCCAGCTGTTGACATAGGTAAATATCGCCTGAGTAGCCATAGCAGGCTTCATGATGGGCAACACGATGCTGTTGAAGGTGCGGAACTCGCCCGCCCCGTCGATGCGCGCCGAGGCCACGATGTCCAGGTTCAGCGAGGGCAGCATGTATTGTCGCATGAAGAACACCGTCATGGGCGCCGCGATGGCTGGCAAAATGAGTGCCAGCAGGTTGTTTGTCATGCCGATTCGGTACATGAACTGGTAAAACCCGATGCTGATGACCTGCGTAGGAATCATCATGACCGCGAGGATCATGGTGAAGAACGGTTGGCGCAGCTTCCAGTCATAGGCAACCAGCGCATAGGCCGTAAGGGTGGAGAAGTAGATGGCGCAGATGGTGGCGCCGGTGGAGACGATCAAAGAGTTGAGAAAGCCCGTAAAGGGGTTAAATATCTTGCCGTTTAGCACCTTGAAGTTGTTTGCGATAAATTCCGAGGGGATCAGCGAGATAGCCTGCGACTGGATCTGGTACGTGCTGCGCGTGGCATTGGCGATCATGATCCAAAACGGCAGGATGCTCAGCAGCCCCAGCAGGATGCACACGACATAGATGGCCGTGTTGCGCTTTTTCCGTAAGCCTGGGATACGCTTGATGTTCATCGTCATGCCCTCCCCTTTTCAGCCTTGCGCTGAGCACGTTGCTGCTTGCGCAGAAGCTTTTTGGCGCGGGTTTCATATCGGTCACGCATCATATAGAACACAACTGAACTCAGGATGGCGATCAGCACAAACATGATCATGCTGGCCGCGGCCGCGCGGTTGTACAGATAGGTGCCGCTGAATGCCTGCGCATAGATGAACACGCTGGTGGTCATGGTGGAGTTGGCGGGGCCGCCATTCCAGATGTAGAGTTTGGGAATATCAAACATGTTCAAACCGCCGATGAGGCTGGTGATCAATGTGAACAATAAAATCGTTCGCATACAGGGCAGCGTGATGCGGAAGAAAATCTGCCGTGGCGTGGCGCCATCGATCTCGGCGGATTCGAACAGTTCCGGATTGATGCCCAATACGCCAGAAATCAGGATGATGGTCGTGTAGCCATACCACATCCAGAATTGGATGAAGGAAACGACCAGTTTGGCAGCCAGCGGGCTGGTAGAAAAGTCAAATGGCCCAGCAACCCCTAGGCTTTGCAAAATGGAGTTGACCGGCCCTGTCGGGTACCCAAAGATAGCTGCGTACAGGATGGCGACAGTAGCCGCGGTGATGATGTTGGGCATATAGAACAGCACTTTGAAAGCGCCGCTCCCCTTGATCTTACGGCTTCTATTGGTGAACCAGGCGGTCAACAGCAACGCCAGGCTGATTTGCGGAATGAAGTTGATCGTCCAAATAATCAGGGTATTGATAAACGAGGTTTGAAAAGTGCCATTCTTGAGCACACCCGCAAAATTGGCAAATGGCTCGGCGAGGAACTTAAACGACGTGGTGGTAACGCCCTTGAAATCGGTAAAGCCGATGACTGCGGTGAAAATGGTGGGATACAGCGAGAAAATGAGGAAAATCAGGATGAAAGGGATACTGAAAAGGTAACCATATTTGGCATAGCTGACGCTCTTGATTCGCTTGCCGCTTTGCATAGCGTTGCCTCCTTCGGTGATGTTATATCACGCTTTCATACACGTATGGACGGACGGAGAAATTCCGTCCGTCCATACGCTTGAACCTGTCGGTAACGGATTACTCAGCGGCTTCGATGCCCAGCTGGTCGGCAACCGACTGCTTGAAGGCAGCGATCGCGCCAGCGCGATCCAAGTTGCCAGCGGTATACTGCCGGACCTGATCACGCCAGATGTTGTTGATGGTCTCGTCATACTGGGTCAGGTTCTTGCCGTTTGCGAACTGGTTAGCCGGTACGAACACGTCGAACATGTTCTGGCCGCCCAGGAACGCAAGCTCGCCATTGCTCATGGCCATCACGGTGCCGGAGGCAACGGTGTCCTTCGTGCCGCCCTCGCCGTTAAGCGTGCCATTCGCCCAGTAGTACTGCAGGCCCTTGTCGTCGCACTGGAGGGTGATCCAGTCGATCAGCTTGCCAACAGCCTCTTTCTTCTCAGAAGAAGCATTGGCGATGACCCACGTGCCGCCCCAGAAGAAGCCCACAGGAGGATTGCAGACCGCCCAGTCGCCATAGGTGCCTTCGCCGGCCTTGGTGCCGCCGGAGTTGCCAGCCATGACGTAGTTGATCAGCCAAGCGGGGCCGAAGAAGCCGAAGATGGGCTGCGCGCCGATGCCCTTCATGTCGGCAAACCAAGCGTCGGTCCAGTCACGGGTGTCATTGTAGTAGCCATTGTCCTTGAGGCTCTTGGACAGGTCAAGGAACGCTTCGCGGGCGGGATCGATATAGAGCTTGCCGTCGACGATCCAGCCCTTTTCGGAGCTGTTCTCAACCGCGTGCCAGATGTCGCCGTCGCCAGACACGATGCCGTAGCCCTTCGCCTTCAGCTCAGCGGCCGCAGCGAAGAACTTGTCCCAGCCGGGGCCGACTTTCTCGGCGATCGCGGCGGGGTCATCGGTGCCCCAGACGTCCTTGGCGATGGAGCGGCGATAGATGAACGCGCCGCCGGTTGCCTGATAGCCGAGGCCGACGAGCTTGCCATCCGCGGGACGGGTGCCGATGTCGATGGTGTACTGCGCGATGTCGGCAGCCTTGGTCTCAGCGGCTACGTCGATGCCCAGTTCTTCGTAGGGAGCGGCATAGCTGGCCATGTCGCCCTGGGTGTACTTGAGCACGAACGCGGACTCGGCGCAGTACATGTCAGGGGCATCGGCGCCGCCGGCAGCCAGCGCCTGGTCAAGGGCGGGCTGATAGAGACCGTCGGTGGTCGCAATGATGGTGGGGTTGATGGTGTAGCCGAAGTCCGGGTTCAGCTCCAGATAACGCTGGAGCATCTTGGGCACTTCGTCAGTGAAGGTGTAGATGTTGATGACGCCCTTGCTGGCTTCCGCGCTGGCGGAACCGAACGCAACCATCATCGAGAGGGTAAGCGTGAGGCAGAGAATGACGGACAATACCTTCTTCATGGTTTTGATCGCACCTCCTAAATTTTTCCCAGATGAACGAACCACCTTGGTCATGTTCATTATAGCCACCTCAAACGATTTAGTCAAGGTTTTTTTCAAAGTTTCCAGCAGGACGGAGTGTGCCGAAAGGCACACTGAAACCCAACGGCCGCAAGCCTTGCGCCGCTTAGGAAAAATCGGCTTTGTCAGTGTGCGCGGGCACACTTTGTGCTGTCGCGCGCGCATAGATCGGGGCAGGATACACGCATCATTCGTCATAAAATCGTCCTACAGGGCAGAAGATTTCGTGCGGAGGCGCCGTATGCCCGGAAAAGAAAGATCATTCCGTCTTTTGAACATGCTTTGAATGACATCTTCCGCCGCATCAGCAGTGCAATTGTCGCAAAAAACCCTTATTTCACAAGGATATCGTTGCGTTTCGACAAACACAGCCTATGTAGGTTGCCAGTTTCGGCGGTCCTATCTTGTGGACGAAAATCAACCAGAACAAGCCTTAACACGCGCAATGCATTAGAAACCGATTTCTTTTACCAGCATTTCAATGCGAATATTCACATACAATCATGGGTATTCCGCAGCAAAATCTCCAATTGCCATTTGCGCAGCATGGAGGGCGGTCATTGGTGGAGCAGCTCGAAACAAGTGTGAATTGTGATGAGCAAAGCATCCATTATAATGAAGCAAACGAGAACCCCTTTTGGTGTGGCCACCGCGTCAGATCGCCTGATACGGCCCGCCTTGAACTGTGCCGTTTTGATTACATACGCCACGGACGAAGAAATCTCATTGGGCATTGAGGCGAAACAGTCATCTTACGGTAAGAAGGCACGCGTGGAGTCAGCGATGCGGGCTGCATGCGTTCATCAGGCATGCAGCCGGTCAAGCGGGATACTACCCTTCTGTCTGTTATAAAAATTATCAATTTAGGTCAAATAGCTCTTGCTTTTTCCGCTTTGGTTTGCTATACTTTTTAACGCTGGTTTGCAACACGTATGCGTTTTCGCATGATTGTACCGCACGGAACTGCGGGCGGTACGGGCATCACTCCTCCGCGCTTAGCGCATTTGAGGCAGGCAGCACCACAATCTGGGGCATTAGCACAGTTGGTAGCGCGCGACATTCGCATTGTCGAGGTCAGGGGTTCGAATCCCCTATGCTCCACCAGATAAAAGACGCTTACCTTGGCACAATGTTGGCGTCATAAACTAATATTGGCAGGAAAGCAGCGCGCTGATTTCCTGCCAATATTGGTATTGTCGTTCTATAGGACTTGTTATCTGCAGAATTTCAGGTCGGACTACGGGGGCACCAAAAGCCTGAATCCACGATACAGCCACGCGAGAACAAAAACCTATATGCCCATTGCCGGTATGCCCTGACTCTCGTATCAGCACCACGATCTGTGGCAGCCAAAGTGTTGCACTGGCTTCAAGTCCAGCAGAGAAAACGGGGGTTAGCTTCTATGTTTTTACTATTTGTTATGTTTGCCGCCATGCTGGCTTATTGTATTTTGACCTCGATACGCTTTGAAAAAGTACTCGCGGCGGCCGTTGGCATTTTGGTGTTGCTGTGCTATGTGCTGGCTATGTTCAAACAATTGCAGCTTTTTTCCTGGTTAGTGTACGCGTCTTCGTTCGTTTTGATCGCTACGCTGTTCAGCCGCGTCGTGAGACGCAAGGTGTCTCTATCCGTCCGCACGGTCTTTCAATATGCGATCACGCCCGGCTTTGTCGCCTTCCTGCTGTTGCTCGTGCTTTACGCGGTCTCGCTGAAGACACACGTTGTCAATGCCACCGATGATTTCAACTATTGGGCCGTCGAAGTGAAAAGCCTATACTGGCAAAACGGATTCGTCAATGCCTACCAGCACCTGTCTCCCCGCTTCATGAGCTACACGCCCGGCATGCAGCTGTTCCAGTGGATCGCATTGCAGGCGGAGGGCGGCTTCAGCGAGGGGACGCTGTTCGTGGCGCTTGCCGTTTTCAACACGGTTTTTCTGATGCCGTTGGTCAGTGAGGTCACTTGGAAAAAGGCGTATTCGCTACCGCTGTATGTCATCTTCCTGATCGTTGGCCCTACGCTGCTCTTTCGGGACACATTCGCCATGCTGCGGGTTGACGCAACGTTGGGCGTTTGCCTGGGGTGCGCGATGTGCCAGGCCTGGAGCCTGTGCCACCAAACCAAGCCTAGGTTATTTGATGTGTTCAGCTTCGCCCTGACACTTTGCATGCTCTCTTTGGTCAAGCAGATCGGCATTGCGTGGGCTTTGCTGCCAATATCGATGCTGTTTGTCTTCGGGGGAAAGAAATCGCTTGTGTCGTTCCAGCGGATTTTACCGATCGCGCTCGTCGGAGCGGTTTTTCTGAGCTGGCAGGTCTTCACGGCGGTCAACCAGCTGAACGGCGTGCATGATACCATCATGACCGACACAGTGAATAACATGGTCGCATCGACCTGGCAACCGCCGAAAAACCTGCCCTTGCTCCCCGGGGCACTCTGGGGCGCGCTGACGTATACCAATCGGGCCATGCTGGTCAACAGCCCGACCACCTCGCTGGTGTATCCCTCGATGTTTGGCTGGTTAGTGTTGATGATCATCGCTCCGGTAGCCGTTTCGTTCTTTAGCAAAAGCGGCGAGGCACGCAGTTACCGGCGACTGTCGCTTTGGATGCTGTGCTGCGCGGCGCTGTTGTTGCTGGCGTTTGTGGTCATCTTTCTGACAGCATTCGCGCCGGAGTTTGACAGTTTCATTGGGGATGATCTCGCCCGCCTGCAATACCTGCTCGAGCGGTATCTGGGCGCGTTTTTGCTAGGCGGCGCACTCTTGGGCGTCTATCTGGTACAGCAGAGTAACGCTCCTCTCGTGGGCAAGTGGCTGGGCGTGGTTTGTGGGCTTGTGCTGCTGGTCAACTGGGGGCAGATTGGTCTCAACCTGTTGCCGAGCGAATATGTTGCCGTCGAGCCGACCGACATCTATATCTATCAGGAGGAGAACTTCTGGGTTTCCGATGTGGATGCGCTGGATGACCCGCAGGATGCGATCATTCTGTACGGTATCAATCCGACCCCGCTTCGGCCGGAGCGATTGCAATACGCAGTGGCACCCGTCAAGATCATTACCTTTTACGGGGATATCGATTCCCAGGCGTTTGTCGATCTGCTCCGGAACTACCATATCACCCATGTCATATCCATGGACGATAGTAATCCGACCTACCTGGCGGCACAGACATTCATCGAGGACGGCTATATGGACACCTACACGCTCTACACGGTCCGTTGGGAGGGAGACAGGCCGATTCTCGAATATACCTGATCAAACCAGACGATCCGCTCTTCTTTATTCTTCTTGGCTATGGGTCCCCTCAAGGATTTTTCGCACATCTGTAGAAACGCGAACGCCAAACGACAGCCATCGCGCAAACTGCGGCTTGATCTGGTATGGATATCACGCTGGGTGCATCCCTGCGCAATGCTCCGTTTCTGCTTGTACACCGCATAGTCGTATCAAGTATATAAATTTATTGAAAGACCGTCGATCTCATAAGGAGATTGGCGGCCTTTTCCACTGGTCTGACGCTTCGACTGGTCTGGCCTCTGTTGCGCCGAGCTATCCTCTCTTGAAGTGCGTCCCTACCTGCTCGCCCAGCAAATCCACTTCATGGACACTGCGAAATGTTCCATCTGTTCCCTTCAGGCGCCCATCGAAGAATGGTTATCTGCCATCGCATAAAACCAGCGTCTTTCGACAGTGCCAGTCAAAGCCATGCCAAGTCTATTCCCCCGCCAGCCGTTTCTGCCCCAACCCGCGTCATACCTTGCCGCATGGTATCGACAGTCCGTCTAGAACGGCCTTTTCCCCGTCAGCCAGCCCTGCCGCTCCCAGTGCGCCCTGTCCGTGGGGTTCCAGTTGTTGCCCTTTTGCATGGAAGCCATCATCGAAAACACGAAACTGCGCAGCAGGGGCTTATGCAAACGGTCAAGATTGTCCGCCGCTTTCCGGATGCGCCGCGCCAGCGCCTTGGCATCCTTTTCGAGCTTTTGCTGCTTCTGCGCGGGGATATCGTCCCAGCTCATGGCGGCCACGGGCTTCTTAAAGGCGAACATTTTCTTTGTGCCCCAATACTTGAGGCTCAGCTGCATGGTCTTGGCCGTGCGGCCCGCACCCATGCCCGCCGTGGTGGTCACGACCAGCCCAAGCTTGCGGAACATCGCGGCGTTCGGGCGGTGGCTCATCCACATGAAGCACAGGTGGTCGATCAGCGCCTTCATCGGTGCGGCTACATCCAGCCCGTAGACCGGCGACGTGAGCACGATCAGGTCGCTCTCTACCAGCGCGTCCACGATGGGCGTGACAAACGCCGCGTGCGGGCAGGCTTGCTCCCCCTTCATAAAGCACTGGTAGCAACCCGTGCAGAAATGCGGCAGATCCTTGGGCAGGGTAAACTCGGTCACCTTGGTATCCGCACGCTCTGCAAGCGCCTTCACGATCGCCTCCTTGCAGTGCCAGGTGCTGCCATGGCGCATGCCGCCGTTCAAAACCGTGATGTTCATATGCTCAGCCTTCCTTGGGCGCGTTGGCGCCATACGTCCTGGTAAAGTGCTCGATGTGTCGCATGAATAACGCCTTGGCATCGTCAAGCTGCTCCGGCGCATCGCCGTATTGGTAGAAGATCAGAAAGATGGGGGCGAAGAACGCCAGCGCCATCATGTGGGGATCGCCGGGCCGAAATGCGCCGGTCTGGATAAACGCGGCGAACAGCTCGGTCTGGAAGGCGATGCTGTCGCCAAAGGAGAGGCGTTTGTAAAGCGAGCCCAGCTCTCGGCTGCGGTATTGCTCAATGGTGAGCATCTTGCGCAGCTTCACGTTGATCTCGTCGGTCATGTAGTAGTCAAACAGCGCCGCCGCAATGGTGCTGAACTGCTCGGCCGCCATGACTCGGTACATGTTCACGGTTCGCTCGTCCACCTGAAACTGCCCGCCCTCCTCCGTGACGTTCAGGCGGCTGAACAGCGCGCCCCAGCGACCTTCGTACTCCTTGAGGATGGAGTCGAAAATGTCCTGCTTATTGGTAAAGTGGTTATAAAGCGACGATTCCTTGATGCCCACAGCGTAGGCGATGTCGCGCACCGACACCGCGTCGAACCCTCGCTGTGAAAACTGATCCAGCGCCGCCAGCAGGATACGCTCCCGCGTGCTCATAAGTTCAACCCCGCAAGCATCGCGATGCGCGTACCTTCAATGGTGATGATCTGCACCACCAGCAATGCCGCCACGATGTGGAACACGGCCCTGCGCCAGCCCTTCCTGCGCACGACCAGCGCCGTCAAGCCCAGCAGGTAGATGATGCCGCCCGCAATGGCGCAGATCAGGCTCTGCGCACTGGTGAGGACGAACAGGGCATTATCCATCATAAACGCATCACGCGTGGCGGACAGCCCGCTGAGCGCCGTGCCCACCACGATGGCCAGCAGGATTCTCCTGCCCCACGCCTCCACATGCCGGCCGCGCACGACCGTCCACACCAGAAAGGCGACCAGCCCAAGCACCAGCACCGTCGTGATGGTCGAAACCACATCCCCGAAAAACAACCCCACCATTCCCGTATCCTCCAAACTAACAGTTGATAGTCTGGATTATAACTAACAATTGTTAGTTTGTCAATAGGGGGAGTTGCGGTTTTGTCATTTTCTTTTTTGACAGGCAATCTGCATGCTAAAGCGCCAACCATCGACGACGCAAGCCCGCCGCGAACGCCACCGAACGACTTGTTCCGCCTCCGCGTGATGCCCTGTGTGCCAATAGGCTCCATTGCTTGGCCACACGGCAGGCAGACACCCGACCTGTCCCGCATGAACAGCCCCGCTATCGCCGTTCATGCGTTGATTAATTACGAACGATAAAGAAACAGCCACCCCGGCGATGGGCTCTACGCGATAGCCGCGATTTTGCGTCTTTGCTTTGTATAGAAAGCGAGTCATCACATATGTCGCTAGAATATAAGCACCCTGTCAGTTCGCGCGAGGATTTGTGCGTCTATTGCCGTTCTTGGCTTGCTTGATATATCAGGAAGCCTCTTCAAAAACCGGCACCGCCGCGGGGTTGTCTATTGCACTGTGTTTTGTTGGCAGTGTATATGATCACTCGCGTCGCATCGTTGTACAGGCGCACGCCCATTTCAAGCATGGATCGACACTCTAACCCTCGCCTCCTCACGCGTTGGTCGTAAAGGAGCGTTATCGCAAAACCGGCGCCGCCCATACGGGCGACGCCGGTTTTGTCTCTTGTTTCATCTATACCGCCGTGCATTTTCAGGCTCGCGTACGAAACCCGTCACAGGCTTGCTCCACTGGCCCGTGTCCGTCAATACTCCTCGCGCACGCCAAACTCCGCGCTCTCCACCCACTCGTTCGGGCGGTTCACATGGTGGTAAAACTCATCCAGAATGCGGAGATGTTCGGTTTCCTCACCCACAAGGAAAGTGAACAGAGCCGCCGTCCGCTCGTCGGTCGCTAGACTGAGCAGTTCGCGGTACAGGTCGATGCTCTTCTGCTCCACCGCCTGCGCCGCCAGATAGAGCTCAGGCTGATCCGGTAATTCCTTCACACGGGTCTCGTAGTCTTTCGCGTCGGAAAAAACGCTGTACACCGTAAGCGGCTTGGCGCGCGCCGCCAACTCGTAGGGCTTGCCGTCGCGCTTGCTCAGGAGCAGCTTCGCGTGGCGGGCCTCGTCCTCCGCGAGGATCTCAAACACTTTGCGCAGAGGGTTTTGTTCGTTTTTTGCCGCCTGCTCGCGGTAATAGCGCTCTCCATCCAGTTCCATGTCAATGGCGAACTGTAAAACATCCATTTGCATGTCGCTCCTTTCAGGGTCAAGCCGCCCAGTGCGGCCTTATTTTGCCGGTTGCGTTCTGCGCCGGTATGCAAGCTTCATGAACGCCAGATGTAGTAAGACCAGCACCGGCAGCACAAAGATGAACGCCGTATGGATGGGATAGACCTCATAAACCTGAAAAAACCGGTACAACATGCCTGTCACCGTCTGGCTCAGAAACCCCATCGCCATCAGCATCGTCACGATCTTGGCGGCGACCAGCGCCGGGTTCTTCTGCGCCAGGTCTCGCTTGGAGAGGAAGAGCTTGGCGCGGAGGGCGCGGTATATCTTCGTGCGGGTGGGAAAGAGGAGGGGCAACAGCAGCAGCGAGGGCAGGATCAAAAATCCGCATACCACATGCGCCGTGATCGCCGTGAAGTACAGATCACCGCCGATCCACCCCAGTTTCAGTGCCAGCGCCAGCAGCACGTTGACCAGTGCGAACGTCATCGTTACCGCATGCACCTTGCCAAAATCCGTCTTCAGGAACTTCATGCTTCCGCTCTCCCCTCACACCGTTTTACTGATAGGTGCCCACGATGGGCAGCCCTTCCAGGTTCTTGGCCCCATGCGGCGAACGCTTGAGCGCCTCGGTCTGGTCCTGCCCTGCATGGATGGTGCCGCCGGCGTGCACGCCGCCGCGCCACGCGGATACATTGCTCACATCATATACCGTGCCATTTACCGCCACATAAGCAGGGTTGCCGTTTTGGCCGTCGTACTTTGCCAGTTCCGCCGCGTCGAACACCTTGAGCGCATCGGTCGCCTGCGCGGCGGCCGCGGTTGCGGTAGCCTGCGCGGCAGCCTGCGCGGGCGCATCCGTCGCAGCGGGCGCGCTGGTAGCGGCGGGCAGCACGGCCGCGCAACCGGTCAAAGCGGCAAGCGCAACCAAGGCTACGGTGAGGGCAGCCAATCTCTTGAATACGGATTGCTTCATGGGCGTTTCCTCCGTTTCCTCCCTGACGGGAGCTATCCTATTGTATCTTCCAACCAACGTATGCCGGTTCCTTCGATGTTACGCCGTGCTTTGTCTGCATGGTAACATGTAGAGTATACGCTGTCAAGTGAACGCAGAAACCGCTTTTTGCGTTGCAACCGCATGTTTACAATCGCTGCCCGACGTATGTCGTAACCCCTGTCCGTTTGGCCCGGAAAACGAAGCGGGGGTGCGCATGTCACGCAACCCCGCTTCGTGTATCCGTAATCAGCCCAGTATGCTTGGCACCGTAACCCCCAAAAACGCGGCCATCGCGTCCACAGCCACCTGATGGTCATGCGTTTGGGGCAGGCCGGAAACGGTCAGCACCCCCACCACACCCTGCTCGCGCACCCGAATGGGAAAGCCGCCGCCGCTGAGCACAAAATCCTCTGTGCTCATGCCAAACTCCTCCAGCGTACGACCCGAAAGTTGCATCTCCAGCAGTGCGCGCAGCGAGCTTTTCCAAGTTTCCGTCACGATGGCCGCCTTGCGGCGCACCCAGCGGGTATTGTTCGGCGTGGCAACGCCCACCGTACCGCGAAAAAGCTGCACGCCCAGGGCCTGCACATCCACCGCACCGCTGCCGCCGTGATGCAGCAGGTGCTCGCGCGTAAGCAACCCCAAACGCCAACCATCCTCCGCCGTAAAGTGATCGAATTGCAGGGCATCCTCCTGCTTCAGCACTGTTTCCAGCATTGCCTTGGGATCGGCGATCTCCTGATTCATCTTGACCCTCCCTGCGAGGCAGGCTTGCGCCCCGCCCGCACCATCCTTGCTGCGTACAGTGTACCACAGATTTCCGATGCTTGCACCCACCTTTCGGCCACGGCGGCGGCACCGTGCAGGCACGCGGCGCAACCTGCTCCCCGGCAGTTTGGCAGAGCCGCCTTTCGGCCGCAGCATATGTTGAGCGAACCCTCCGCCATCGTTAAATACATATCATGCCCATTTGGGCGGAAAAGCTGTTCCATCTTGCCCTCATGTTGAGTATAATATAGGCAGAGGGAACGTACCCGCGGATGCAAGGCGAGCGGAACCGCATCCCAGCGGTGGCGGCAACGGAATAGCAAGCGCAGATGGGCGGGGTGGGCATCATCCGAAGCTTCTGTTTTTGGTATTCCCTCTCGCCATCCGCCACCGCGCAAACGCAGGGGCACGGCTCATCGCCCCGCGGGCACGCCGTGCGGAGTCGCACTTCCCTCAGACCTTCGGAAAACCGACCTTCGCAGCCATCCCCCGAATCTCAAAACGCTAGGAGGGTGCTTATGCAACAGACCATCGCGGGCAAGCTCTACGACACCGAGACGGCAAAAGCTATGGGCAACTGGCAGCGCGGCCTCAGCTCCGACAAGGGCTACATCTCCGAAACGCTGTACCTCCAGAAAACAGGCGAGTATTTTCTGCATGGCGAGGGCGGTTCCCGCTCGCGGTATGCGCAGCGCACCGCGCCCAACACATGGGGCTATGGCGAGCGCATCATCCCCATGGCTCAGGAGGAGGCACACGCCTGGGCGGAGAACCACCTGACCGAAAACGCCTACGACAAGGTTTTTGGCGCCAATGCGCAGGACGAGGTGCTCACGCCCGTGCTGGTGCGCCTCAAGCCCGCCGTGGCGGAGAAACTGGCAAGCGTCGCGCGCGAGCGTAACTGCCCGCCTGTCGATTTGGCCGAGGCGCTGATCGCGCAGGGCCTTGGGGTGGAATAAAGGCACACGGCTGGCAAAGCGTCGCGCGGGGCGATCTGTTTTAACGCGCCTCGCTTGACCTGCCGCCATAACGGCGCAAAACCGAATGCAACAGGCCCGCCCTCCGATCGGAAGGCGGGCCTGTTTGTCGCCGTATGACTTCGTTTCACCGTCTGTGAAGGTCGGTCGGCTCTGCGCCGGTCACATTTCAACTCTCCCCATAGGGATAGCGGCGGAGGCGGCTCCCCTGTCACGTCCGCCCTTCGTCCAGTACCGCATGCTCTGCCACCTGGTCGGCGTTCTCGGCCACGATTGTGCCCGCGGCATCCTCCCGTGCTTTTTTGGCACGCTTGTTCTCATACATCAGGCTGTCCACATGGCTTAAAATGTCCTCCACGGTTTCGCCGCCCATATCATGGAACAGCTCCGCCCCAAGGCTGAGTGACAGGCGGTAAGGCTTGGTGGCGCGCTCGTTATATTTCGCGATCACGCCGCCGATGCGCTCCACCACGGCGCCCAGCGCCTCGTTGCTTTGGATGTTGAGCAGCACGCAAAACTCGTCGCCGCCCAGGCGCGCGATGGCATCGCCCTTGCGCAGCACGCTGCGGATGGCGCCCGTCGCTGCGCGGATGGCCTCGTCGCCTTCGGCGTGGCCAAAATCGTCGTTGATACGCTTGAGGTTATCGATATCCACATACACCACACCAAAGGGCTGCCTGTCTTCGGCGCGGAGGCGTTGCTGAAGGTAGTATTCAAAGGAAGGGCGTGTCCATGCGCCGGTCAGGTAGTCCGTCTGCACCATGCGCTCCTGCAGGTACAGGTACAGAATGGTCAGCGCGCACACGCTGCTGGGCCACATCAGCAGCACGCCGTACACCAGCCCCTGCACCAGCCCGCCTACCATCGGCATCAGGCAGAACAGCGTCAAAAAGCGGAAATCCAGCCCCATGATTTTTTTGCGACGCTTCAGGATCATCAAAAACCCGGCCATCAGATAGCCGTAGGATACCACCAGTACCACCGCGAAAAGCGGCCCACGGTGGTAGGTGCCGCTCTCGTCGATATGGTACACAAAACCGAACACCGGCGAGAGCAGCGTGATGGCAGCCACCAGCGCTACGGGGATCAAAAAGGGCCACTTCATGCGCATGTCGCGCACGTTGCCGTTTCGGGTCAGCGTATCAGCCAGAATGAACCAGTAATAGGTAATGAGCGGCGCGACCGAAAACAGGAAGAAGTGCAGGATGGTGGAAAGCCACCGCATCCACGGCGATGGGTCGTGGTTCAGGATACAGGTGACCGCCTCGAACAGCGTCATGGCGAAGATGATTGCACAACCCCTGAAAAAGAGACGGTTGAACGCATCGTCATGGTCGAGGCGATGGTAGGCCAGATAAAAGACGATCACGAGGTAAAACGACGCGAACAGATTGATATCGATCCGCAGGAATACCTCCACCCTTGGCACACCCTTTCGTATCGAGGCCAGCGCCGCATCGCCATGGCCGCCCACAGAAAACGCGCTGTATTGCCCGCAACAACCTCGCAGCGGCGCCCCGGTTTCCATCGCCACCGCCGCAGCGAAAAATTTCGTTCATAGGATATTGCACATGCACGGGATCAATTCCTTGTCCTTTTTCCATTTCACGAAAAAAACATAAAATATCCATATCCCTATGCTCGGTAGGTCGTTTTGCTTCCTGCCAAAGGTTGACATCCCCTCCCCTGTCTGCTAGAGTAAACAAGTTTGTCGACCACATATCGAAAGAGGGCTTCCGATGCAACGGCTGCAACCAAAACTCCTTACCTCCTTCAAGGGCTACACCAGGGCACAGCTGCTAAAGGACATCATCGCGGGCGTGATCGTAGGCGTGATCGCCCTGCCACTGAGCATCGCGCTGGCGCTGGCCTCGGGCGTGCGGCCCGAGCAGGGTCTTTATACCGCCATCATTGCGGGCTTCATCGTTTCGCTGCTAGGCGGCAGCCGTGTGCAGATCGCGGGGCCGACCGCCGCGTTCGCGACCATCGTGGCGGGCATCGTGGCCCGCAGCGGCATGGACGGGCTGATCATCGCCACGGTGATGGCCGGGCTCATGCTGGTGCTGATGGGCGTTTTACGCTTGGGCTCGCTGGTACGCTTCATCCCTTACACGATCACCACCGGTTTTACGGCGGGCATCGCGGTATGCATCGCCATCGGTCAGTTCAAAGACTTGCTGGGCGTCTCCTACCTTGGCGGGCTGGAGACGGTCGATACGACCGATAAGCTGATCGCAACGTTCCTGAGCATTGGCACGTTCAACTGGCAGGCGCTGCTCACGGGCGCGGTGGCGCTGATCATACTCATCGTGTGGCCGCGCGTCAGCAAGCGCATCCCCGGCTCGCTGGTGGCGGTGGTCGTGGGCATCTTGATGGTAAAGCTCCTGCCGCTTCAAGTGAACACCATCGGCGATCTGTACACCATCAGCGGCGGGCTGCCCAAGCTGTCGCTGCCCGTGCTGTCGCTCACGCGTATCTCAGCCATGTTCCCGGATGCGGTCACCATCGCGCTGCTGGCGGCGATCGAGTCGCTACTCTCCTGCGTGGTTGCGGACGGCATGGCCAACACCCATCACAACGCCAACATGGAGCTGGTCGCGCAGGGCCTTGGCAACATCGGCTCCGCGCTGTTTGGCGGCATCCCCGCCACCGGAGCCATCGCGCGCACGGCGGCCAATATCAAGAACGGCGCGCGCACGCCCGTTGCGGGCATGGTGCACGCGCTCACGCTGCTGCTGATCCTCGTGGTGCTCATGCCCTACGCCTCGCTGATCCCCATGCCGGTGATCGCCGCCATTTTGCTGATGGTCGCCTGGCACATGGCGGGGGCGCGCACGTTCGCAGCGCTGGTCAAAACCGCTCCCAAGAGCGATGTGATTGTTCTGCTGCTCACCTTCGTGCTGACGGTGGTGTTCGACCTGGTGGTGGCCATCGGCGTGGGCATGATGGTCGTGTGCGTGCTGTTTGTCAAACGCATGAGCGAGGAAACGGACATCCGCTGCTGGGACGAGGCGGAAGCCACGGAGGACGGTGGCCTGAGCTTCCCCGCAGGCGCCCGGGTATACGAGCTCTCCGGCCCGCTGTTCTTCGGCGTGGCGGATAAGCTGGTCAAGGGCGTATCGTCCAAGGATTGCCGCTGCGTGGTACTGCGGATGCACGCCGTCAACGCCATCGACGTTACGGCCCTCTCCGCGCTGGAGCGTATCTGGCAAAGCTGCCAAAAGCGGGGTATCGGCATGGTACTGAGCCACCTGAACGCCCAACCCGAGGCCATGCTGCAAAAGGCAGGCTTTTTGGCCAAGCTAGGCGTAAATAACGTGTGCCCCCACATTACAGAGGCGCTCGCGCGCGCACAGGAAATCATCGCCGGTGCGTGAGCGGCAGCGCGACAGACCTGTCCCAGGGGCCGTTATCTCTTGCCCACATCCGCGAGCACCCCTACCGTCACGGCCTATCCCCCTAACACTTTGACGTTTGCAAGGCCCGCCGCAACAACGGCGGGCCTTTTCTTTGCTTCCAGCGTTTTTTGCTGTAAAACCTTTAAAACCCCCTTGACAGGCATTGTTGGCATCGCTATAATCATCCACGTATTAACCGTGGTTAAACCAAGGAGGGATGTTATGGGCAGTGACGAGACGAGGGAATCGCTCATCAAGGCGGCGATGGAACTACTCTACAGCACGCAGGATGCGCAGAAGATCACGGCGCGGCAGATTGCCGCGGCGGCCAACCTGAACCACGCCATGATCAACTACTGCTGCAAATCCAAGGAAGAGCTGCTGCGGCTGGCGGCGGAGCGAATCGTGGAGGAGAACTTCGCGGACATCAAAGCGGAGGCCACCGAGGCGGGCACCCCGCGCGAGCGAATCCGGCAGGCGCTGCTGCACACTGCGGAGCAGACCATGGCTTACCAGAACCTGGCGCAGATCTCGGTGCCCTACATCCTGCTTCAGGAGGAGATCGTAGTGCCCTACACCATCCTGCCGTACCTCAAGGAGCACTTTGGCAACCGCCGCACCGAAACGGAGTCCAAGGTGATCGCCTACCAGCTGATTTCCTTCCTGCAGCTCGCGCTGCTGCGCGCGGAGGCCTTCTACCGCTACGCGGGCGTGGATGTGCAAAAGCCGGAGCAGATCGAGCAGCTGATCGACATGCAGCTCACGCTGTTGCTGGGCGAATGAACAAACTAAACAGAAACGGAAAACAAATGAGAGGATGACCCACATGGATTTTCTGAAGCTGGCGGAAATGCGCTATTCGGCGCGCTCGTTCACGGATCAAAAGGTGGAGCCGGAAAAGGTGCAGACCATCCTTCGCGCGGGGCAGCTGGCCCCTACAGCCATCAATTTCCAACCCCACCGCGTGCTGGTGGTGCAGGGCGAGGAGAAGCTCGCCAAGCTGGGCGAGGCGGATTACCATGTGGGGCGCTTCCACCCCACGGTGTGCTTTGTGGTCTGCTACGACCAGAAGGCCGCGGGCAACCGCCCCTTCGATAACCACAGCTACGGCCTGACCGACGCGGTGATCGTGACCACGCACATGATGCTCCAGATCACCGAGTTAGGCCTGGGCAGCACATGGGTGGGGCACTTCCCGCCGGACAAGGTCAAGGCGGTGCTGAACCTGCCGGAGAGCTGGGTGCCCGTCGCGATTCTGGAGACCGGCTACCCCACCGAGGAGTGCAAACCAGCGGATAACCACTTCCGCCGCAAGGAGATCGGCGAGTTCGCCTTCATCAATGACCTTGACCATCCGGCCGACCAGCCGGCAACCGTATAACCCAGCAGGGCAGGCCGCGACGCGCGCCTGCCCTTTTCGTTGCCTGAGTCTCAACTGGCTGCGTCTGCAGGGCACAACGAAGCACAGGTCACAGTCTGTCCCTGCATGGCGGCTAAACCCTTTCCAGTCAAGCCTTTTGCCTTCTTCCGCCCGCATCGTTCCAAGCCGTGCCTGCGCCCGCCACAATATCAATATAGTACAAAAATCAGTCAATAGGTAACAAGATGCAAGCCTGAAAATCCGCTACGATAGCACCAGCAGATACGAGGAGTGCCGCAGGATTGTCGCGGTGCGCGCGTGCCCCTTCCGCCGGAAAAGGCTGGATGTGCAAGGGCTTGTTTTCGTGTGCCCGCGACGGCTGCGCAGCCTTTATGCTGCACGCGCGCGCCAGGCCCGCCGTCATGCGGGGGTGCGCAACAGGCCAAACAAACCACAATGATCCATCACGTTGGAAAGAGGCGCAGCATGAACCATTTCAAAGTACAGAACAAAAGGCAGGGTTTGGATTTCGAGATCGCTTTCACCAAGGCGTACCGGCAGGCCAAAAAGCAGTATGCACACCCCGCGCAGGTGGAGCTGGCATGCCTTCGGGCGCAGTATCCCACTATTTTGCACCCTATCCAGGAGGAGGACCTCTTCGCTGGCAGGCATGATTTTGGCGCTGTGGGGCTGGGCATCCAGCACCAGACGGGCGGCTTCGGCTACTTTATCGACGAGGCGCGCGTCGTGCACGCGTTGGAGCATGAGGCAGGCAGTGCAGCCTACCGCGAGGGGTTGCACGAGATGCTCACCTTCTGGCGCAGCGAGAACAGCGGCGCCAAAGTGATGCACGACATGCCCGAGGATATTCGCAAAGCGCTGCCCAGCGACGAGTGGGACAAGTTCCCCTTGCCGGCCACACCCATCCTCCGGATGGCCGGTACTTACCTCGACTTTGACAAGCTGGTGCGCGTGGGTATCCCCGGCCTGTACGCCGAGATGCGCGCCCATCTGGAGCACGCCCAAAAGACCGGCGGCGATGCCACGCTTTTTGAGTGCATGATCGGCAGCCTTGACCTGTTTGTGGATGTTTGCCGCCACTACCAGCAGCAGGCCGTTGCGCTGGCCAAGGCGGCCACGACACCCGCCCGCGCCGCGGAGCTGATGCGCATCGCCGCGTCGCTCGCAGCCATCCAGACCGCCGCGCCCGCATCCCTGCACGAGGCCATCCAGCTGGCGTGGCTTTACGGCCTCATCACGCCCGCCATCGAGTACGGGCGGCTGGATATCTACCTTGGCGACCAGTACGCGCAGGATGTGGACAGCGGCGCCATCACCGACGCGGACGCGGTGGCGATGGTGCAGAGCTTCTTCCGCCTGATCGACCACCTCGACTGCGAGACCGACGGCCGCGCCATCGTGGGCGGCTATGGCAGGCGCAACGTTGCCAACGCGGATCGCTTCTGCCTGATCGCCATGGAGGCGTGCCGCACCGTGCATGAGGTGCTGCCGCAGTTCACCCTGCGCTTCAACCGGGAGACCCCAAAGCCCGTTTGGGACGCCGCCATGCGGTGCATCGAGGAGGGCCGCACCTATCCCCTGCTCTATAACGACGATGTGCTGTTGCCCGCCATCATGAAGGAGTACGGCGTGGATCGTGCCCGCGCGGAGAGCTACGTGCCCCTGGGCTGCGGCGAGTTCGAGTTTGACCACTACAGCTTCGCCACCCCCAGCGGCGCGCTGAACGCCGTCAAGATTCTGGAAATCGCGATGAACGGCGGCTGGGAGCCCGTGGGTCGCCGCCCCTTCGGCCCCCAAACCAAGGGCCTCAGGGATTGCGCCACCTTCGCGGAGTTCTACGATATCTACAAGCACCACCTCGCCTACTACATCGAGGCGCAGGCAAAGTTCGAAGCATATGAGTACCAAAAGGCCGGCGAGCTGCACGCCTTTCTGTATGTGAGCATGCTCTACGACGGTTGCCCGGAGAGCGGCAAGGCCATCTTCAACGGCGGCTGCCAGAGCTACCACGGCACGCTGGAACTGTACGGCGTCATCAACGCCGCGGACAGCCTGACGGCCATCAATCGGCTGGTGTTCGAGCAGAAACTGCTCACCGCCGAGCAGCTGCTCGCC
Organism: uncultured Oscillospiraceae bacterium; assembly: GCA_964584315.1. GTDB lineage: Bacteria > Bacillota > Clostridia > Christensenellales > Aristaeellaceae > CAXXOK01. The sequence continues at coordinate 35,006 of CAZOZO010000005.1, read as the reverse complement.
ATCCTCGCGAACAACTTTACCGGCCACGAGCGCGAGCGCAAACTCATGCAAGACTGCCCCAAGTACGGCAACGACGATGCGGAGGCGGACGGCATGGCCGTGGGCCTGCAGCGCTACCTGTGCCAGACCATCATCGATCAGGCTCCGAAGGTCGGTCTGGAAAGCTACTTTGCGGTAATCATCAACAACGCGCAAAACACCACGCTGGCGCGCTGGGCAGGCGCATCGCCCGACGGCCGCAAGGCGGGCACCCCCTACGCCAACGCCAATAACCCCAGCATGGGAGCGGATAAGAACGGCGTTACCGCCATGCTCAACTCCCTGCTCAAGATGCCTACCGACAACAACGCGGGCATGGTGCAAAACCTGCGCTTCACGCGCGAGCTGTTCGAGGGCTCCCGCCCGAAGGTGCTCAGCCTAATCGACAGCTACTTTGCCCGCGGCGGCGCACAGCTGATGGTGACCGTCGTCGGCAAGGACGATTTGGCCCGTGCGCTGGAAAACCCCGACGGTTACAAGGATTTGATCGTGCGCGTGGGCGGCTTCTCCGCCCGGTTTGTGGATTTGCCCAAGGATGTGCAGAAGGAGATCTATGAGAGGGTCACCTACTGATGGAAACGCCGCTGACCGCCGTGCTGTTCGACATCCAGCGATTCTGCCTGCAGGACGGGCCTGGCATCCGCACCACGGTGTTCTTCAAGGGCTGCCCGCTGCGCTGCCAGTGGTGCCACAACCCGGAATCGCTCCGCATCGCGCCGCAGCTTACATATCGCGCGCACAAGTGCGCACACTGCGGCGCGTGCGCGGATGTGTGCCCCGTAAACGCACAGCGCTTTGAAAATGGTGTGCACCGTTACGTTCCGGAAAGCTGCATCCACTGCGGGCGCTGCGCCGAGGTGTGCTGCTACGGCGCGCTGGAGCTGCTGGGCAGGCGCTGGAGCCTTGGCGAACTGCTGGCCGCCATGCAGCCGGATATGCCCTACTTCGCCACCGGCGGCGGCGTGACACTCTCCGGCGGTGAACCGATGATGCAGGCGGCTTTCACCACAGCCTTCGCCAAGGCGCTGAAGCACTGCGGCGTGCATGTCGCGGTGGAAACCTGCGGCTACGCCGCTCCCGAAGCGTTTACAGCCATCGCCCCGTATGTGGATCTGTTCCTGTTCGACTTCAAGGCCACAGGCGAGGAGACCCATCGCCTGCTCACAGGCGTTTCGCAGGAACCCATCCTGGCGAACCTGCGCCTGCTGGATAGCCTGCAAAAACCCGTTACCCTGCGCTGCCCCCTCGTGCCGGACGTGAACGACGGCCCCGCGCACCTTGCCGCCATCGCGGATACCGTCAAGCGCCACCCCGCCATCCGTTCGCTGGAGCTGCTGCCCTACCACCGCATGGGCGAGACCAAGCGCGTGCAGCTGGGGCAGGCCATGTCGCTGCCCGATGTGCAGCCCCCCACCGAAGCGCGGAAACAATCCTGGCTTGCCACCCTCGCCCGTCTTGGTTGCGAGGCGCGGCTCTCATAAAGGGATTTACACCCACGCGGTGTAATCTATACGGTAAAGAAAAGCATAAGGAGGAAGAAAGATGAACCATCTCAAATCCATGAAGGCTGCGCTGTGCCTGATCCTGGCTGTTACCATGATCCTCGGCGCCACCTTCGCCCTGGCGGAGGACAAGCCCACGATCGTCCTGAGCCGCTGGGCGGGCCCCCACGCGGACGACCAGAAGACCGTCGCCCAACAGTACACCGATGCCACCATCAAGATCGACGACATCGACTACGGCAACCTGAAGCAGAAGCAGATCACCTCGCTGAGCTCTTCCGCGGAGTACGACCTCGTGTGGGCCAGCGAAGTGTGGCTGCCCGAGTACGTGGAAAAGGGCTGGCTGCTGCCGCTGGATGAGCTGGTCGCTGCCAACGGAACAGACCTGAGCGTCTACAGCGCGGGCATGGTGGCCGCCGATACGTTTGACGGCAAGCTCTACGCGCTGCCCACCTTCGCGCAGACGCTGGTGCTCACCATCAACCAGGAGTGGTTCGACCGCGAGGGCCAGAAAGTGCCCACCACCGTGGACGAGCTGCTGGCCACCGCCAAGTACTTCAAGGAAAAGGGCACCGGCATCGCGATCCCTGCCACGCAGGGCCAGGCCGCGTGCGACCTGTTCGCCCAGCTGCTCTACTCCGCTGGCGGCGATTACTTCGATGCCGACGGCAAGCTGAACCTGACTTCCCCCGAAGCCATCCGCGCCATGACCATCTACAAGGAACTGTGCACCTACGCCATGGACGGTTCCGCCACGTGGCACCATGATCAGGTTTCCGAGGCCGTGCGCACCGAGAAGGCGCCCTTCGGCATCTGCGTGACTGGCCTGTGCGGCATGGATTCCAACCCCGAGCAGAGCGCCATCGTCGGCAAGGTCACCTATGCGCCCATCCCCGGCGATAAGCTGGTCGCGGGCTGCGTGAGCTACTGGAGCTGGGCCGTGGCTGCCAACAGCAAGAACCCCGAAGCCGCCTACAAGTTTGCCACGTGGCTGGTGAGCCCGGCTGTCGAGAAGCAGCAGACGCTGATGAACGGGCAGATCACCGCCGTGTCCGCGCTGGGCACCGATCCGGAAGTGGTCGCCAAGACCCCCTTCCTGCCCGCCGCCAGCGAGACCCTCGCCAACGCCAAAACGCAGCCCACCTCCGCCTCCGCCGCCGCCATCTTTGAGCCGCTGGCCGCCGCGCTCTCGCAGGTCGCCACCACCGATGTGACGGCCGAGGCCGCGCTTACCGCCCTGCAGGAGCAGCTCAAGGACGTTACCCGCTGATCCAAATACCATACACATTGTGCCCCCGGCCGGTCTGGTATTGGCCGGGGGCCAGCCTGTTCATCCAAACGCAAACAAGGGGTGGTCATGTGTCTCAACTCCAAACCGCGCGCCGCAGGCTCACGCTGGAGCAGGGCGACCTGCTGCCGGTGCTGCTGCTGCTGCCCACGCTCGTCATTGTCGTGGCAGTCATGCTGCTGCCGCTTTGCTACGGCTTGTACATCAGCCTGTTTGACTATGATATCGGCGGCGCGCTCGACCAAAGCACCTTCATTGGCCTTGGCAACTATGCGGAGTTGCTCCGCGACCCCACCGTGTGGCGCGCGCTACAAAACACCGTGGTGTTCTCCATACTCGCCACTGCTGGCGATCTTTTGATCGGTACGGTCATCGCCGTTTTTCTGCAACGGCTGCGCCCCGCCATCGCGGGCCCGCTGCGCGCCCTCAGCATGATGCCGCTGCTGGTTTCCCCCATCATCGTGGGCCTCATCTGGCGCTACATGTACGACCCCACCTCCGGCTTCCTGTACTGGATCCTCGGCCTGTTCGGCGTGGGCCTGAAACAATTCCCGGGCATCACGCAGGCTTCCACCGCGCTTTTGTCGGTGGTGATCGCCCACTGGTGGCAGATCACGCCGTTCGTGATTTTGATCGTGACCGCCGGTCTGGTGTCCATCCCCTGCGAGCTGTACGAGGCTGCGCGCATCGACGGAGCGGGCGAGCTGCGCACGTTTTTCAAAATCAGCCTGCCGCTGCTCTTGCCCATCTATATGGTCATCCTGGTCATCAGCGGGGTGGATACCATCAAGGTGTTCGATATCATCTACGCGCTCACGCAGGGCGGCCCCGCCAACGCGACCCTGTCGATGAGCATCTACGCCTACGCCAACGCCTTCCAAATGTACCGCATGGGCTACGCCATGGCGATATCCATTCTCACGATGGGCGTATCACTGGCCCTGTTCGGGCTGCCATTCATCCGCTTTAACCGGCGGCAGGGGAGGTGAGCGCCATGCGCAAACGCAAAATGATCGCAAAAACCCTGACCGCCCTGCTATTGGGCCTCTTCCTGCTATGGACGGTAGTACCCATTCTGCTGGTGCTGACCAACGCGTTCAAGACTCCGCTGGATATCAAGCGCGTGCCGCCGGTGTTCTTCTTCAAACCCACGCTCAACAACTTTGTCAAGGCTTTCAGCGTGGGCGATTTTGGGCTGTACTTTATCAACTCCTTCGTGATCGCCTCGGTCACCACGGTCATCTCGGTGGTGGGCGGCGCGATGGGCGGCTACGGCCTCGCGCTCACCAAAAGGCGCTGGGGGCGCGTCGTTTCCAACCTCATGCTGCTGGGCAAGCTGGTGCCTGCCATCACCATCCTGATCCCGTTCTACATGATCCTGAACGCCACAGGGCTGTATGGCGGCTATATGGGGCCCATCCTGGCGCACTGCTCGGTCAATCTGCCGTTTGTCATCTGGCTGATGTTCGGGTTCATCCAGGACATCCCCTGCGAGGTGTTCGAGAGCTCCATGATCGACGGCGCGCGCCGGATGCAAACGTTCTGGTGCATCCTGTTGCCCATGTTGCTGCCCGCCGTGGGCTCCGCGGTGATCCTGTCCATGCAGTACTCTTGGAACGAGCTGCTCTACTCTCTGCAATTGACCACCATGAGCAGCTATACGCTGCCGGTGGGCATCGGCAAGTTCGTGGGCGCGGTATCGGTGGATTGGGGCAAGAGCAGCGCGGCGGCGACCGTAACGATGGTGCCCATCATAGTGGTCAGCTTCCTGATGCAAAAATACCTGGTCGCGGGCCTCACGGCCGGCGCGGTCAAAGGATAAGGAAAAAACACAATGATATACGGCACGCAATACTACCGCCCGCCCTTCCCACGGCGGGAGTGCTGGGCGCGTGATATCGCGCACATCAAGGCGCTGGGTTTTAACACCGTCAAGCTGTGGGCGGTGTGGAACTGGATCGAGCGCACGCCGGGCGTTTTCGACTTTGCAGAGTTGGACGAGCTCACCGCCCTGTGCGCCTTGCAGGAGCTGTCTGTCATCATCAACACCATACCCGAAGGCGCGCCTTACTTTACCGCAGGCGACGAAGGCCACTTCTACCGGACCGCCACGGGGGAGCCCTTGCGCTACAGCGGCCCCGCGAACATCCCTTCCGCGGGCTGGCCCGGCTACTGCCCGGACAGCCCCCTTGGCATGGCGCGCATCGCCGCGTTCATCGAGGCCACCGCGGCGCATTTCAGCGCCAACCCCGCCGTGGTAGCCATCGACGTATGGAACGAGCCGCATCTGGAGCCGATGTTCGATTACTCCGGTCAGCTGCTGTGCTACTGCGGGCACTCGCAGACCAAGTTTCGCGCATGGCTGCAAAACCGCTATGGAACGCTGGCCGCGTTGAACGCCGCGTGGTTCCGTGCATACACGGACTGGGGGCAGGTGGAGCCGCCCCGCCGCTTTGGCACCGCCGCGGACATGATCGACTGGCGGCGCTTCTGGCTGTACAACCTTGCGAATTGGCTGCGCCAGCGAGTGGCCGCCGCGCGGCGCGGCGCGCCGAACATGACCATCCAGACCCACACGGCATTTTCAGCGTATATGGGCGCAAACAACCTCGGCGGCCTCGGCAACGAGTTGGGCGACGAGTTTCTGCTCGCGCGTGAGGTAGATCAGTTCGGCCTCTCTTCCTTCCCGCTGTGGCTGATGGGCGAAAGCCATGTAGAAGGGCACTTCATCAACGCGGAGATCGTGGCCGAAGCCTCGGGCGAAACACCCTTTTATCAGGTGGAGCTGCAGGGCGGCGCGGGCAAGGCGGGGCTGCTGGGCGGCAAGGTGCCCACCGCCGAGGACATCCGCGACTGGAACTGGAGCGTCGTGGCCACGGGCGGCAAGGGCGTGCTCTACTGGCAGTACGCCGCCGAACCCGCGGGCACGGAATCCCCCGGGTTTGGGTTGGTTGGCTTCGACGGGCACGACACGCCCCGCTCGCTGGCGGCGGGCGCGTTCGCAAGGGGCATGGCTGGTTCGCCGCTGGCAACGGCACGCCGCGTGAGCGGCAGCAACGCCATCTACCTCTCCCGCAACAGCGCCCTGTTTTGCTACAGCATGGGCGACGAGGAGAAATACAATCGCAGTTTCCACGGCATCTACCAAATGCTCTATGAGACGGGCATCCCAGTGCGGTTTGCCCATGCGGACACCGCAAGCGAGCTCTTCGCGCAGGGTGTGCGCACGCTGTACGTGCCCATGGGCCTGTGCCTGGACACGGGTGAGCGCGAAGCGCTGACCGCTTTTGCTGCCGCAGGCGGGCGTCTGGTGTTGGAAGGCGGTACCGGCCTGTACCGCGTGAATGCGGAGCTGGACACACAGGCGACGCTGCTGCATACACTGCTTGGCATGCAGGGCGTGAGCATCGAGCCTGTCGTGCAGGCGTGCGCCATCACCGGCGCGGGTGGGCTGGTGTTTGACGCCTATCGCCAATTGTTCGCAAACCGCGCGGCCGGCGCGGAGACGCTTGCACGTTTCGCCGATGGCCGCGAAGCCGCGCTGCACGCCCCGTACGGCAAGGGCGAGGTGGTGTGGTTGAGCGGGTTTGCGGGGCTGGCCTACCACCTCGCGCCCGACGTGCAGAGCCGCACGTTCATCACCTCGCTGTTTGATCCCTGCGGCTACGCCTGTGTGGCGGAGCTAGATGCGAAGGGCCTGACCGTGCGCCTGCACCATACCGACAGTGAATACCACGCCGTGTGCATGAACCGTGGCGATACGCCCCAAACATTGCGCATCCGCCTGCACGGGCAGGAGGTTCGGCAGGCCGAGATCGCCCCGCACGACGGCGCGGTGCTCACCTTTCCCAAACAAAACCTGTAGCCCCTACCTTCACAGCGCAAGACGGACAAAAAGCCCGCCGCCGCACGCAGGTCGCGTGCGACGGCGGGCTTTGTTCACTGTAAGGCGTCAGTCGTTCATGCCCTTGCCTTCCAGGATCAGCGGAATGCTGCGCTCCACGCGCTCCGCGCGCGTCTTGCTCTGCTTGGCTCCCGTAAAGTAGATCACATACCCGCGCTGGCGGCCCGGGGTCAGGGCCTCGAACGCGGCCTTGAGCGCGGGCAGCTCCTCAAAGCGGGCCAGCAGTTCGTCCGGCAGGGCCACTTCCGCGTGTTTTGCAAACTGCACCTCCAGCCCCGCCTGCTCCACGCGGATGGCATCCGCAATGAACGCGCGGATATCCGCCTCCGCATCCCTGATCGCATCCACACTGGTGAACTTAAACATCCGCATGGCTTGCGAGTTTTCACCGGGGGCGACCAGCAGGTGCTTTTCATCCTTGAGCAGCGTGCCCTTGAGGAAACCCACGGCGGCGCAGTCCTTGAACTCATAAAGAATGGCGACATTCGCGCCGTTTAGCGTGTAGCAAGGCTTGCCCCATTTGATATCCTCGGTCAGGCCGCTGTGTTGCAGCAACGCACGCAGGGCCGTAAGCTCCGCCTGCCAATGCTTTACGCCGCCCACGAAAGCATCCACGCGCGGGTTTTTGTTTTCGATTACCATCTATGCTCACCTCATTGGGGTTTCATTTCGGTTCCGCGCATGGTGTACCCGCATATCCGGCGGGTGTAACACGTTTTTCCATTCTGTGTAATCAAGCATAGACTGCAAAAGCGGCGGGCACTGCGCCTGCCGCTTACGGTTGTAATTCTTTGTTTGCTCCTTAGGGTTCAATCGCTATATCCGGCCCCAGCTTGCGCGGGCTGAAGGTGTAGCGCAGCTGGTCGAAACTAGTGATCTTCTCCCCCATGAGCGTCAGGTTTTGGATGGTCACGCCGTCGATGGTGTGATCCTTGTTGATGGCGAAAAACCGCACTGCGGGCACCTTGCCGCTCAAGACATTGATGTTTTCAAACAGCACGCCGCGGATGTTGCCGCGCTCCGCGCTCTTGCTCCATTGCGATTTGGTGGTGGTCAAGTCCAGCAGGAACTCCGCGCCGTCGCCCTGCCCCAGCTGGCAATCCTCCACGGTGATGTCGCGGAAGGTCACGTTACGCACCAGCGCGTTGTCGCTGTTGTGGATGGAGCACACGGGCTTGTGGTTGGCGTGCAGCACGGTGATGTTCTCAAACGTGATGTTCTGGATCACATCCGCGCGCGTCTCGTAGCCCACCTCGCAGCTCTGGGCCAGGTCGGTCCACAGCACGCAATCGGTAAAGGAGATGTCGCGCGCGTCGCCGTCGTAGCCTTTGACCACAAGATTATCGTCCCACCCGCGCACAAAGCACCCGCGCACGGCCACGCGCTCGCAGCTCTGCACGGTGATGCCGTCGCTGTTGCTGCGCGCGCCGATGATGTTCACGCCCTCCACCGCCACATCCTTGCACTTGTAAAGGTTGAGCGTCCACGCCGCGGGGTCGAGGATGGTGATGCCGCTGACGGTCACATTTCGGCAGTTGAGCAGGTCGATGGGCACGGTGGTCTGTTCCCAGCGATCGAACACACTGCCGTCGATGATGCCGCGGCCCAGGATGGATACGTTCTCCGCCCCGTCGGCGACGAACTGGCCGCGCACGACTGCGCCCGCGGCGAGGTAGGCTGTCTGACCGCTTTGCAGGGTCACGGTGCCCACGTCATGCACGCCCGCCGCGTAGACGGTCACGTTGTCGCCGGTGGGCGCATCCCCCTCCGGCGGTTGGGCAAACAGGTGCAGCGCCCCCTCCTGCCCGCCGTTGATCTCTACGGTCATCTGCGCGGGCCTGTCCAGCGTAAAGCGGATGGTGCCATCCGCGATGCTCGGCGTGATACCCAGCGACAGGGGGCGCACCACCGCGCTTTGCACCGCCTGCCCGGGAAAGGTAACGGCCACTTCGCACGCGCCATCCACCGTCACAAAGGCGACAGGTGCGGTCGTGGTCATGGGGCGGCTGGTCCATGTGCGGCTCAGGTTCACCGCGGTGTCGATCACGGGCACGTCCACGCCATCCACCTGCACGGCGCAGGCAGCGCTGCGGGGCAGCGCGCCCGGCATGGGATAGGGCACCGCCGCCGCACACGCAGTGGCAGCCATGGCAAGGCCGAGCATCAGCGACAAAATGAAACCCTCTCTCCTGTTCATGCGGCTTCCTCCCCCGCTTATGCGCCAGCTTTGCCGGTCACAAGCGGCGTATGCCCTACCGTGACCTGTTGGCCGTAGAGGCTCAGCGATATTGGCTCGCCCTCGCTGACCAGCGTGAGCCCCTCCGGCGCTAGTGTCACGCGCAGCAGCGAATCCCGCACGCGCAGGCCGAATCGCAGGCGCGTCCAGTGCTCCGGCAACCATGGGGCCAGCGAAAGCGCGCCGTTCTCAAAGCGCACGCCGCCAAAACCCTCCACGATGGTCATCCACGCGGCCGCTACGCTGGAAAGGTGCAGCCCGTCGCGGGTGTTGCGGTTGTAATTGTCCAAGTCCAGCCGCGTCGCAAAGCCGAAGAAGCGAAGCGCCTCCTCCCGCCTGCCCAGCTCGCAGGCGATGATGGCATGCACCGACGGCGACAGGCTGCTCTCATGGATGCAGCGCGGCTCGTACCAGGCATAGTTGGCATCCTTCTCGGCGCGCGTAAAATCATCGGGGTAGAGGAACATCGCCATCAGCACATCCGGCTGCTTGAGCATATCCGTGCGGTAAATGCGGTCATAGCTCCAGTGGTCGTACAGCGGAAAATCCGTGACCGGGATGGTCTGCACATCGATGTGCGGCAGGCTGAAATACCCCTCGTGCTGCTCGAAAACCCCGTCAGCACGGCGCAGGAGAATCATCTTCTCTGCCGCCTCGCGCCACGCGGCGGCCTCGCCGTCCGCAAGGCCCGTCTTTTGCCGCAGCGCGTCGAGCGCCTCGCCATGCATGCTGCCGATCACCTCAGCGGCGTAGGCGAGTGTCTTTTTGCCAAGGTAGTTGGTATAGAAATCGTTGCTCACCATCATGTGGAACTCGTCCGGCCCCATCACGCCGTAAAAGCCGAAGCCCTGCTCGTTCCATCCGCCACGGGCGAGCACGTACCGCGCGATCTGCACCAGCATCTCCGCACCCTCGCGGTGTAAAAAGGCGGTGTCGCCGGTCATATCCGCATAGGTTTGAATGGCGTAGGCCACGGAGGTGGAGGGTTGCATCTGAAGCGAGGAGTGCTGCCACAGCGTGCAGGCCTCGGTACCGTCCATGGTCGCGATGGGGTAACAGGCCCCCACCAAATCGAGCTGCCTTGCGCGCTCCATGGCCTGCGGCAGGGTATGATAGCGGTATAAGAGCAGGTGCCTGGCGGCGGCAGGGTCGCTAAGCAGGTAAAACGGCAGGCCATACGTCTCTGTATCCCAGAAGGCGTGCCCGTTGTAGGCTTCACCGGTCAATCCCTTCGCGCCGATGTTGTCGCGCGGGCTCAGGCCACGGTAGGTGGAATGCAGCTGGAACAGGCAATACCGCACGCCCTGCTGGTTGAGCGTATCGCCGCCGATCTCCACATCGCTCATGTCCCAGAAGGTTTCCCAGTGCGCGGCGTTCTCACTCAGCAGTGTGGCAAAGGCAGGCGCCGCCAGCGACGTGGGCAGCGCCTCGCCGCCGTGCGCCACCTGCACGCACACCGTGCGCTCGATGGCGGTTTCCACGCCCCGTTGCAGGGTAAATTGATAGCTCTCCCCGCGCAGGCGGTAGCCGTGCGTGAGCTTACGCTCCCCCGCGCATACGACCCGCTGGGTGTAGCGCGCCACGATGCCCGTGGAGGCAGTCTTGAGCGTGAGGCGTACGCAGTCCTCACCACCGTCGGGCACATCCTCCCACAGGCATTTGCCTGTAGTCTGGTGCAGCATGTTGCCGTCCATGGCGAGGGTCAACTGGACGCTCGCATCGCGCTCCAGCGCGCAAAGGGTGATACGCTGGCTGAGCACCTCGGGCCGCGGCATGGACAGAAGGCGCTCAAAGCGCACCTCCACCGCACCCGACGCCTTGGTTTTCCAGATGAAGCTGCGCGTTAGTAAGCCTGTGCGCATGTCCAGCACGCGCACAAAATCGCTGTGCTCGCATACGCCCAAATCGAGCATCTCGCCCCCCACAACCAGCTTGGTGGCCAGCGCGTCCGCGGCGGTCACCATATAGTGGGTGCTGTGGACGAAGCCCTTATAGTCACTGTCCGGCTTGTGGCGCTGCGTCTCATACACACCGCCAAGGTAGCTGCCGCGGAGGCTGGGCAGCGTGCCGCCCTCCTCAAAATACCCACGCACGCCCATATGCTCGTTGGCCAGCGAAAAGATGCTTTCACTCTCCAGCGCGTGCGCGGGGTCGAACCCCTTTTCGATGATCTTGCGCGTATCCAGTCCAAAGTAGCGGTCGGCAGACTTCGCCACGCTTTTTCTCCCCTTTGCCGGTTATATCGCCGCTTAGGCGCACAGCAGGTCAGCCCTTGATGCCTGCCGATATGACGTTCTGCGTGATTTGCCGCTGAAAGGCGATAAACAGCACGATCGGCGGTATGATGGAAAACACGATGGCACGGATGATATCCATGTTGTTGACGCGATCGCTGGTGCGGTAAGTAAACAGACGCACCATGACCGTTTCCAGCTTGGTGCCGCCCAGCACCAGGTAGGGCAGCAGGAAATCGCTCCACGCGGCGTTGACCGCGTAGATCATGATCACGATGTTGATGGGCATCGACAGCGGCAGGATGATCTTGAAAAACAGCCGCCAGTTATCGCACCCGTCCAGCCGCGCGGCCTCCAGCAGGCTGTCCGGCATGGTGTCGTAGAAGTTTTTGAACAGCACCACATAAAACGCGCTCGCGCCCATAGACAGCCACAGCGGTATGTACGACCCGCCCAGCCCCAGCCGTGTGATGTTGATGAACAGCGGAACGATAGCGGTGGTCGCGGGCACCATCAGCGTGCCCATCACCAGCCCGTAGACCACCTTCCAGCCACGGGGTTTCAGGCGGCTCAGGCCATAGGCAAACAGGCCGTTGAACAGCACCGCGCACGCCACGCTGCCCACCACCACGGCCAGCGAGTTCAGGTAGTAGCGTACGTACTTCATCTGGTTCCACGTGTCCAGATAGCCCTCCAGCGTAAATTGATCGGGCAAAAGCTGCAAATGGTAGCGGTTGTCCGCCCCCTTGACGCCGCGGTTGAACTCCTTGAGTTCCTTAAAACCGGATAGCAGCACCCACAGCACCGGCATCACCGACATGAGCACCGCGAAAACACAAAACACCGTCATCAGCGTATAGCCCGCCTTGACGCGCGGGCTGCGCAGATCATAGGGACGCACCGCGCCCACGTACAGGCTCTTTTTCATGCGCGACCCCTCCTTAATAGTCCCGTTCCCTGTTCACGCGGTTGTAAAGCAGGGTCAGGGCAATCAGCGCCAGCGAGATCAGCACCGACACGGCGCTGGCGCGGCTGTAGTCGAATTTCTCAAACGCGTAGCGGAATACCAGCTGCATCAGCGATACCGACGCGTTGTTAGGCCCGCCGTTGGTCATGACCAGCGGCTCGTAGAGGATCTGGAACACCGCGATCACCTGCACGATCAGCAGAGTGCGGCCAAGGTTGTACAGCTGGGGCAGTGCCACATGAAACACGCGCTGGCGCACGTTCGCCCCGTCGATGATGGCCGCCTCGTACAGCTCCGGGCTGATGCCCTGCAGGCCCGCAAGGTACAGCAGCGCCGTCGCGCCTGCGCCCTTCCACGTCATGGTGACCACGATCAGCGGTATCACGCGGCCCGCGTCGTTCAGCCAGTTTTGCGGCGGTATCCCAAACGAGCCCAGCAGCATGTTGATGGCGCCGTAATCGTCGCTTTTGAAGATGTAGCGCCAGAGGAACACCGTGGCCAGACTGGGCACGATATTGGGCAGGTAGACGGCGGTGCGGTAGATGCTCTTGCCCCGCACCGACTCCTGAATGAAGATCGCCAGCACGATGGGCAGCAGAAAGCCGATGATAAGCGACCATAAAAGGTAGAGAAACGTGTTCCCCACCGCGGGCCAGAAATCCGGCTGCGCAAGTACGGAGCGGTAGTTTTCAAGCCCCACGAAGCGCACGATGCGGATGCCGTTGGCCTCGTACAGCGAAAGCCGTAGCGCCTCCACCAGCGGCTCCCAGATGAAAAACGCAAACAGGATGAGCCCCGGCAGCATCACCAGCCACGAGCCCATCTCCCGCTTCCATCGTGAGCCGCGCCCGATGCGCGCGCCTGCAACCGGCCTTATCGTCATTGTCCATCGCCCCTTGATCGGTTATTCCGCTGAAAAGGCCGCCGCGGGAAAGGCGGGTCGCCCCGTCCCGCGACGGCCGTTTTGCGCGTGTTACTTGTTCACGGTGTCGTTGAGGATTTGCTGGAGGTTGGCGTTGGCGGTGTCCATCAGCGCCTGCACATCGGCGTTCTGGTCGGTCACCACAGCCTGCAGAACCTTGGTCAGCTCGGCGTACAGATCCTGCGCGTTCACGGGCTCTTCCATACGCAGGTTGCCTTCCTTGGCGACGGTGTCAAAGTAGTTCTGGAACATGCGCGGGTCCACATTGCTGTACTCGGCGACCACGGCCTGGCGGGCAGCCACGACCTCGGGGTCGATCCAGCTGGGGAACTCGTTGATCACGGGGGTGCCGTTCGCCTTGCGGGCCTTGGCATCTTCGATCAGGCCGGCCTTGGCGGTCTCGGTCAGCACGGGGGCCTTGCCCATGATCTCCAGGTACGTGAGGGCGGCCTTGATGGCTTCCGGGGTGGCGTTGGCAGCAAACATGTAGGGCGTGCCGCCGAACAGGCTGTACTGGCCGCCGGGGCCCGCAGGCATGCCGACCATCATAAGCTTGTCCACGGCCAGGCCGTTGTTGGTGGTGGGCTGGGATACCGCGTCGTTCGCGGCGATGTACATGGCGGCAGCGCCGGTGCCCAGCTGGGTGAAGCCCGTGCCCCAGTCCTCACTGGTGGGGTCGGCGGTCAGCACGTCGTACTTCCACTTGAGGTCTTTCACATACTGCATGGCGGCAACGGCTTCGGGGCTATTGAGGGCCGCAACCCACTTGCCATCCGCGTCCTGGCTCTCCAGCTTGGCGCCGAAAGCCCACGCGATGTTGGAGAAGTGCCAGCCGCCGGCGTTGTCCTTGGCCAGCAGGCACAAACCGGCGGAGCCGGTGGCTTCCTTGATCTTGACGGCGGTCTGGGCCAGCTCGTCCCAGGTCTTGGGATAGATGGGCAGCCCGTCCGCATCGACGAGGCCCGCGTCCGCGAACACTTCGGCGTTGATCATCAGGCCCAGCGCATAGCCGTCGCGCGGCACGCCGTAGATGTGGCCATTCGCATCACTCAGCAGCGCGAGGATGGAGGGGTTCATCTTATCCGCCCAGCCAAGCTCGGTCAGCTCGGGGGTGATGTCCGCCACGAAGCCGCCCTTGATGAGCTTCTGGGGCTCGGTGAACCACGTCTCGAAGATGGTGGGCACAGTGCCAGCTTCCGCCATAGCCACGAAGGTGTCCACAGCGTACTTGTAGTGCGCTTTTTCCACCGTCACGTCGGGCATCAGCTTGGCAAACTCAGCCATGAAGAAATCATGCGCCTCGATGGCGGCGGTATCGACGTCCTCGGGGTAGATGCCCAGCTTGAGCACCGTTTCGCCCAGCGCGGAGAAGGCGGTAAGGCACAGGCAGAGCGACAGCAGCAAAGCAACCAGCTTTTTCATGGGTGTACCTCCTTACATGTTAGTGAGATGCTTCTAGATACGCCTTTGCGTATCCTCTCTCCGACCGTAAGTTTTACGTTCAACTTCCTACAGGCTCTCCGTTATCGCGCAGGGTGTTTCGGCGCCTTCCTTGCGCCCCGTGCGAATGCGAAGCGATGAAAGCCTCGTGAAGTTTTACGTTCAACGTAACCGCATTGTAGCACACGGTTTTGGATGCTGTCAAGGGTTTAACGTAAAATTTTTATGGTTTCATTCTCCAATTTAGCACTTTTCACCAGAACCCATGATATGGTATACTTAGCAGTAAACATGCAAGGGAGGCTTGCCCCGATGGTGACCATCAAGGACATTGCCAACGCCGTGGGCGTGAGCGCCACGACCGTATCCAATGTCATCCGTGGCAACGCGGGCCGCGTATCGCCGGAGATGATCGATCGCATCAACGCCGCCATCCGCGACATGCACTACACGCCTAACCTCTCGGCGCGGGCACTGGTGTCGAGCACCTCGCACATCGTAGGCGTCATCAACCATCTGGTACCGCTGGATTCGGGCGGGTTCTTTCAGGATCCGTTCCACGGCGCTTTGCTCGCGGGCATCGAGCAGGCCCTGCGTGAGCGCGGCTATTACATGATGATGCGCACCATTGACAACACGCCGGAGCTTTTGAGCCTCTTGAGCAACTGGAACCTGGACGGCCTGATCCTGACGGGCATTTTCCCCTCTGACTTCTATACCGACCTGATCACCCAGCCCACGCCTTTTTTGCTGGTCGACAGCTATGTGCTGGGCGCGGCCCCGCAGGTCAGGCTGGAGGACAGGCGTGGCGGCTACCTCGCTGCCAAACACCTGCTGGAGATGGGGCACCGGCGCATCCTGTTCTGCGGCCCGCCCATCCACGAGCATGGCGTGCTGCGCGAGCGCTACGGCGGCTTTTGCGAGGCATTGGCCGAGTATGGCCTGACCCCGCGCGAGGGCGATGTGTACGGGCTGGAGATCGGCATCGAGCAGAGTACGGCGCTGGGCCGCAGGTTGGCCGCGCGCAGCGATTATACAGCCATTTTTGCCACGGCGGATATCCTTGCCGCGGGCATCATATCGGGCCTCAATGAGGCGGGCCGCCGCGTGCCGGAAGATGTGAGCATCATAGGCTTTGACGACCTGAACATCGCCCGCCTCACCAGCCCGCAGCTGACCACCATCCATCAGGACGTGACCCTGCGCGGCAGCCGCGCTGCGGAGATGCTGGTGGCGCAGATCGAAAAGACGCCGGGCGCCGAAACGGTCATCACCATGCCCGTGCGGCTGGTGCAGCGTCAGAGCGTGCAGGATATCCGCTGATCTGTAGGGTGGCTAGTCATTCGAGTGATCAACAGGGCTGTGCATCGAATGCAGGGGGCTGCCAGCGAGGACAAGGACGGCCCTGCAGCTTTCACGACGAAGGTACGCCCGCGCGGTTGCGCTCAAGGCGCGGGAGAACCTGATTCGTCTCCCACAAGGCCTGCCCGTTTTCCCAGCCATGCCAAAGAGTCCCGCTTGTACAAGCGAAGGGAGCGATGCTCCCTTCCTTTTCCCACTAACGTTTAACGTTCAATCTTCCGTTTTGAAAGGATAGACGGCCATGAAGGAACTCATCATCCGCACGGACGAATGCAGCGCGGAGCACTTGCCTGCCCTTGGCAACCGGATGCTCACAGGCAACGGCTACCTGGGCGTGCGCGGCACGCTGGAGGAGCACGGCAAAGCCGAGTTGGCCGCCGTGAACCTCTCGGGCATCTATGACCGCTTTGGCGACGGCTGGCGAGAGCCGCTTAACGCCCCGCACCCTTTCAGCCTGCGGCTGCAGGAAAACGGCGCTCCGCTCGCGTTGCCCCGCACGCCCGCCGAGGCTCACAGCCAGTCGCTGGACGTGCGGCAAGGCCTGCACAGGCGCAGAACGACCTTCGCGGGCGGCACGATGCTGACCGTAGAACGCTTCGCCCACATGGCTCAGGTGCACCTTCTGGCCCTGCGCGCCGAGGTGTGCGCAGGCGCAGACGGTGAATATGTGCTAGACTACGGAATCGATGGCGATGTGTGGGACATCCACGGCCCGCACTACCAAAACATGGCACTTGATACGCAGCACGGGCTTCTATCCGTGTTAGCGACCACCAATGAGGGCGATGCCGTTGCCGTATGCGCCGCGGCAAGCATCAGTGTACCTGCATCGCGGCAGGAAGGCACCGACGGCCGCAGACGCTTCGCCCGCTTTACCTTCGCCCTACGCACGGGCGATACCGCGATACTGACGGCCATCGCCGCCATATACACAAGCCGCGACACGGCGGAGCCGTTGGCGGCTGCAACGCACGCCGTGATGGAAGCAGGTGGTTACGACGCGCTCCGTGCCGCGCACATTGATTGCTGGCGTGCGCTTTGGCAGGTCGCGGATATGCGCATCGACGGCGACGACGAGGCCGAGGCGGCGCTCAACTACTCCGCCTACCACTTGCTGTGCATCGCGCCGCGTCATGCGCAAAGCCTATCCGTGCCCGCGCGAGGGCTATCCGGTCAAACCTACAAGGGCGCGATCTTCTGGGATACCGAGATGTTCATGCTCGACTTCTACCTTGCCACCTTGCCGGAGGTCGCCAAAACGCTGATGCGCTACCGCATCGACACGCTGGAGGGCGCGCGCGAAAAGGCGCGGTCCTATGGCCTGCGCGGGGCTTTCTACGCATGGGAGAGTCAGGAGGGCGGTTTTGACGCATGCAGCGATTACAACGTGACTGACGTGTTCACCGGTAGGCCTATGCGTACGTTCTTCCGCGACAAGCAAATACACATCACCGCGGACGTGGTGTACGGCCTGTGGAAGGTGGTGCGTTGGACAGGCGATAAGCGCCTGTGGCTTGAGGGTGGCGCGGAGGTGCTCGTGGAGGCCGCGCGATTCTACCACAGCCTGCTGCTAAAGCGCATGGAAGCCGACGAGTGCGAGCTATGGGACGTGATCGGCCCCGACGAGTACCACGAGCGCGTGAACAACAACGCCTACACCAATGAGATGGCGCGCTTCGTATGGCGACAGGCGGCGGACGTGGCCGCATGGATGGCGGCGGAGCAGCCCGAAGCCTATGCAATGCTGGAGGCAAAGCTTCACTTTGCCCATGAACTATCCGCCTTTCAGGCCGCTGCAAGGACCCTCAAGCGCCAGCAACCGCGCGCGGACGGCGTGATCGAGCAATTTGACGGCTACTTTGCGCTGGAGGACACCAGCGTGGCTGCGGTGCGCGCACGACTCAAGGACCCCCGCGAATACTGGGGCGGCGCGTATGGCGTGGCCTCGCAGACCCAGGTGATCAAGCAGGCAGATGTCATCACCCTGCTGTACATGCTCAGGGATGCCTACCCGCTCGAGACCCTGCGCGCAAACTATGACTACTACCTGCCCCGCACCGAGCATGGCAGCTCGCTTAGCGCATGCATGTATGCGCTCGCGGCCTGCGGCGTGGGCAAACCGGACGATGCGTATCCCCTGTTTCTCAAGAGCGCAAAGGCGGATTTGGTCGAGGGCGGCAAGGAGTGGGCCGGTCTGGTGTACATCGGCGGCACGCACCCTGCAGCCGCCGGCGGCGCATACATGGCGCTGCTGTGGGGCTTCATGGGTCTTGGGCTGGAGAGTAGCATGCCCACGCTTACGCCACGCCTGCCCTCGCATTGGCGAGGCGCGGCGTGCAGCGTCAACTACCGCGGGCAGGTGTTGCGGCTGGCCTGCGGCTCGCTGGCGGAACAGGGCATATCAGGCTTGACAAAGGCATAACTGCCAGCCTGAAGCCCAGGGCAACACGGGAGTAGCACCCGAAAGCGCGGGGCGGTTTGCCCCGGAGAGGTCGAAAGCGGCCTTTCCGGGGTCTTTTTTATGATTCACGCATCAGCTGCGAGAAATGACATTCCCCTCCGTGCCGCTCCAGCCGCAAGTCGGTCAAACGCCACCTTTCTGTCACATGTACCAATGTTTGACCGCACTGTGAACCCACTGTAAAATCGGCCCCATAAGCAGCGAAAGCAAGGCCGCATATGGTATCATCAACACAGAGGGAAGCCCTCTTGGAGAGGAGGATGCGTATGCGAAACCTCTATCTGGTGACAGGCGCCGCCGGGCACCTCGGGATGACCGTGACCCGTGCGCTGGTAGCGCGCGGCGATGCTGTGCGTGCGCTGGTGCTGCCGAACGACCCC
The DNA here is from genome assembly GCA_964584315.1 of uncultured Oscillospiraceae bacterium. Taxonomy (GTDB): domain Bacteria; phylum Bacillota; class Clostridia; order Christensenellales; family Aristaeellaceae; genus CAXXOK01. The sequence continues at coordinate 16,271 of CAZOZO010000005.1, read as the reverse complement.
ACCGCGGTACACCTGCCTCCCGAGGCACAGGTTTTTACCGGCGATGTGCGCGACCGGGCGTCTCTCGACGCCTTTTTTGCCCCCGAGCCGGACACCCAGCGCATCGTGATCCACTGTGCGGGCATCGTGAGCATCGCCTCACGCTACGAGCCCGCCGTGCACGACGTAAACGTGAACGGTACCAAGACCATCGTCGACCTGTGCATCGAGACCGGCGTGCATAAGTTGGTCTACGTCAGCTCCGTGCATGCCGTGCCGGAGCTACCCAAGGGCACGACCATCTGCGAAGTGTGCGAATTCGACCCTGCCAATGTGGTTGGGCTTTATGCACAGACCAAGGCCGAAGCCACGGCCTATGTTCTGGCCGCTGTACGCGAGCGGGGGCTTGACGCAAGCATCGTGCACCCCTCAGGCATCAGTGGCCCGGGCGACTACGGCAACAATCACCTGACCCAGCTGATCCGTGACTGGCATGACGGGCGGCTGACCGCGGGCATCCGGGGCGGATATGATTTTGTGGATGTGCGCGACGTGGCAGATGGCATCCTGCGTTGCTGCGAGCATGGGAAAAAAGGCGATTGCTATTTTTTGACCAACCGCTACGCGACCGTGCCGGAAATCTTCGACACGCTGACCGAGCTGACCGGCCGCAGGCGCATCCGCACATTTCTGCCGCTGTGGTTCATCCGCCTGACCGCGCCGCTGGCGGAGCTGTACTACCGCCTGCTGCGCCAGAAACCGCTTTATACCAGCTACAGCATACACACGCTGGGGAGCAACGCGGCGTTCTGCCATGACAAAGCAGCAAGTGTGCTTGGCTATGCGCCCCGCCCCTTCCGCGACACGCTGGCCGATACGCTGAAGTGGTGCGCGGAGGCAGGGCTTTTCAAAAAAGCCTGAGCAAGAGGCCGCGAATCCGGTCATATCCGTTGCGTCTGCAACGCGAAGCACGGGAGCCGCGCCATTCGGCGCGGCTCCCGTGCTTCGCGTGTCTGTTCATGAGAGGGCGACCATCCATGCGTCGCCTTTTTTTTGCGAAAGGAACCCCACAGTGGAGTTTCTTCCCGCTGCGTTCGATGCACCGTCACCCTGTGCTCCAAGCCGTATCTGTTTCCCTGCCTTACAGCGCCTTCTCCAGCGGCTTCAGGTCAACGCCCTCCAACCCGGCCAGCGCCTTATACAGCTCGGACAAAATCAGCTTGACGCCGCCCGCCACGTCGCTCTCCACGTTGAGCGGCATCACGGGGTCGTGCACGGATAGGCGCAGCAAAAACCAGCCGTTGTTCAGGCCGCCCAGCAGGTCGAAGCCCACGCGCACACCCTCGCGGTTGTCCGGCGCGATATGCCAGCCCGCCTTGCGGGTCGCGTAGTCCATCACATGCTCGATCACCAGTTTACCGGTTGCCGCAAACTTCTCCGTCAGGATGGGCAGGCGTATCTCCGTGCTCTCCACCGGCTCTTTGAGCCCAGCAAGCAGCGAGCCCAGCTCACGATCCTGCTGCTTAAGCTGCATGGCCTTGATGAGCAGCAGCGTGACCAGATACATGCCATCGTCTAGAAAATGATTGTCGCGCAGGGCCGCGTGCCCACTGGTCTCGATGGCCAGCGGGCAGTCGATGCCCGCTGCGTTCAGGCGCACGGCCTCGTCGATCACATTACGGTAGCCGCGCTTGTAGCGGTAGTGCACGCCGCCCCACTCCTGTATGAACTCCGCCAACCCGCTGGAGGTGACCGAGTCGGTCACGATGGTCGCACCCGGCGCATTTTCAAGCAAAATGGCGCTGATCATCGCTATCAGGCGGTTGCGGTTGATCTCCTTGCCCGTGCGGTCCACGATGGCGGCGCGGTCGCAATCCGTATCGAAGATCACGCCCACATCCGCGCCTACGCGCAGCACGGCGGCAGTCAGCGAGGCCATGGCCTCCTCGTTCTCTGGGTTGGGCACATGGTTGGGGAAGTGGCCGTCCGGCTCCAAAAACTGGCTGCCCTCCACCCACGCGCCCAGGCTTTCAAGCATTTGCGCATAAAAACCGCCCGCGCCGTTGCCCGCGTCCACCACCACGTGCAGGCCCAAAAGCGGCTTGGCCACCTCGGGATTGACCCCGTCGACGATCAGCTGTTTGAGCGACTCTGCGTAGCGGGGTAGGAAAGGCACCTGCATGACCTTGCCATTCTTGGCGAGTTCCTCGGCGGGCAGGCGCTCCGCCAGCGCCAGCAGGTCATCCAGCTCGTGGAAGCCCAGGCCGCCTTCCTTGGTGAAAAACTTGAGGCCGTTCAGCTTCCAGGGGTGGTGGCTGGCCGTGACCATGACCGAGCCCGTGGGTGCAAATCCCTCGGTCAAAATCGCCATGTACATGGCGGGCGTGGTGCACATGCCATAGTCGTGGGCGGTCGCGCCCGTAGATGTGATGCCCGCTGCCGTCGCCGCCAAAAGATCGGGACCGGATACGCGACTGTCACGCCCGATGGCGATGGTCACCTGTTCCAGGGGCAGTTTTTCCTTTTCCGCGATAAAATGCGCAAACGCAGCGCCAAGCGAGCGGGCCACCGCGGTCGTCAGGGTAGCGTCGTCCCCGACGGCGACGCCGCGCACGTCCGAGCCGCTCTTGAGTGCCTTCAGATCCATAAAAGCTCCTTTCGGTCAAGCCCCGCGCAGGTGCGCGGCAGCCGGTGCAAGCCTCATCATTCAGCCGCTCCCGCTAGGGTTCGGCGGCCATGCCCTCGTCCGCCGCTTTGCGCAGCAGGTGGTACACGGGGGCAAGGCGGGTGATATCCGCCGCGCAGAGTTCCACGATCTCCGGCGTATAGGCAGCCTTGAGCGGGATATTCGTGCGCTTTATGTACAGCTCCCGAAGGGGGTATATCTCCTTGAGCGCCTGCGGCAGCTCCGGCGGGGTCGCCATACGGCCATAGCGCTCGCCGAACAGGTCAAGCCCTTCGTCGGGCACGCGCGCGTCGGCCAGCGCCTTTAGCACCTCATCCGGCTTTTCGCGGATGCGCTTGCGCAGTGCGTCCATGGCGGGGCGGTTATTGTCCCAAAAGCCCAGCCCCCACTCCACCTCGCGCGGCGAAAGCTCAAACCAGTACATGGCGGAAGTGGCCCTGTCCTCGCCGCTGCGCCGGAACAAGAGCCACATGTGGTCTCGGTATGGGGTCTTGTCCTTGGTGAAGCGGGTGTCACGCCGGATGCGCGCGAGGCACTTGGCGGGACGCACGTCCATATCGTCCGCGACCTGCCGCACGGCGGGCGCCATCGCCTCGATGAAGGCATAGAACGGCTCGCGCACATACTTTTCGTACTCCTGTCGGTGCGCTTCAAAAAACGTCGCGTCGTTATGGAACGAGAGTTCCAGAAAGAAGCGGATCGTTTCCTCGGGAAACCCTTTAAACATACGCAAGCTCACCCTTTCGCGTTACCCTTATTATACAAGGGCTTTGCGCGAAAAACAAGCCTGAAAAGCGGTCCGGCCCCGTGCATACAAACGGCCGCCCGGGGGCGGATGCCCCCGGGCGGCCTTCGGATGAACATTACTTGCGGTCGCTGCGGCGGTGTGTGCGGCCTGTAGAAGCACGGCTGTCAGGGGCGCTCCGGTAGGGGTCGGCGTCCGGCTGCGCGCCATAGCCGCCTTCATAGCCATTTGCGCCCGCGTCGTAGGCGGGGTCGTCGTAGGCGGCTTGTGGGTCTGCGTATCCATCCTGCGCGCCATAGCCCAGCGGGTCGCTCACGTAGCCGTCGTCCTGGTGGTAATCGGCCTGCTGGCCTTCATAGCCGCCTTCGCCATCTTCCGCGTAAGCGGTGTAGGCATCGTAACCCTGCTCCTCTGGATAGGCTTGACCGTCGTAGGGGGCGTAGGGGTCGTCCGCGGCATAATCAGCGCCACTCTGATAGGCGGCATCATCCACGGCGGTCTGGCCCTTCGCGGGGCGGTACGCTGCGTGCGCGTCATAACCGGGCGCGGAGGCTTCCGCTTCCGGGCGCTTCTGGTAGGCCTGCCAGCCCTTGGGCTTGGGAGCCGCCTTCGCGGGGTTCACGGTGCGCACGGGCGGCAGGTCACGGTCACTGCCGTAGGTGTGGTACAGATCCTCATCATCCGCCTTCGCGCTGTTCCCATCGTTGCTGACCAGCGGATCCTCGTCATAGATGCTGCTCTTGCCATAGCCACCGGTGCGCTCGGTGGCGCTGCGCTGGTAGGCGTTGCGCACATACTTCATGTGCGGCAGTTCGATATCCTCCGCGGACTCGGCCTTCGGGGCAGCGTCCGGCTTGCGGGGCGCGACGCCGGGCGGGGGTGCGGCAGGTTTTGCGGGCTGCGGGGGCGGGGTCGGCTCGTCCTCCTCGCCGGGGGTGGCATAATCCCTGCGCTTGGCACGGTCAAGGTGATCCAGCGCCGCCTCGGAGGCGCGCTTCTGATCCATGCGCTTCTTGGTGGCCAGCGCCAGCAGCACGCCCGCGCCCGCCAGCAGCGCGATGGCGATGTACATCATCGGCAGGAACACGCGCGCGAAGGTCTTGGCCAGCGGCGCGACGCTCGGGTCATTCATCTTGGGCACGGTCACCATCTGGTAGGTGGGCTCGGCTGTGGGCACCGCGGGCGGCGTGGGGGTCGCGGGCGCGGGCGTGGGCACCTCGAAGGCAATCTGTATCTCGTTGCTCACAAAGCTGTTGGAGTTTTGCAGCGCGTCCACGGTCACAGCGGTAAACTGGTACTTGCCCGCCATGCTGAGGGCCGCGTCGCGCGTTAGCTTGCGGCTCTGCCCCGCCGGTATGGACGGGAAGGTATAGATACGCACGCCGCCGTGGTAGACGGTCACATCGGTGGCGTCGATCTGGCTGTCGTTCTCCACCGTCACGGTAAAGCGCACGATGCCCGGCTGCGTGTAGACCTCGGTGCGGTCCGCGGCAGCGGTCACGTTCAGGTGCACCATCTTGCTGGGGTCCACCGCCGAAATGGTGATGGAGTCGGAATCCAGCGATACCTCGGTGCCCGTGTTGTCGATGGCGACGATATGAAACTGGTAGTCGGTCGTTTGCGTCAGGGTGATCTCTTTTTCCAGCTTGAGCGTGCCGCCTGCGGCCAGCTCCTGGTTGGTAAACACCTCACCCAGCGTATTATCGCTCACGCGAACATCGGTATAGTTGACGTTGCCGCCGTTTTTCAGCTCCAGCGTGAGGGTCACCTTGCCGTTGATGGCCACGCCCTTGCTGCTGGCAGTCAGCTTGGCAGTCAGCGCCGCCTCGCCGTAGGTGATGGTTTGCTCGTCCACCGTTTGGGTCTGCTTGTCCTTGCTGTCGCCGCTCAGGTAAGTGATGGTCGCGTTGCTGACCAGGTTCTTCTTGCCCATGGTAACGGGGAACTTGACCTGCGCGGCCTCGCCGGGCTTCAGCTCGTCCGCGACGGAAACGGCCTTCTTGGCCACGTCCTTGTTCTCGGTGATGGTGATGCTCTTGAGCGGCACGGTGCCGGTGTTCACGATATCGTAAAGGATGGTCACCGCCTGGCCCTCGCGCGCGGTGCCAGGGCTGATGGTGCGCTTGATCTCGATGTCGGTCTTGGCCTCGGTCACGTTCAGCTTGCCGCGGATGGGCTGGCTCTGCGCTTCCTTCTCGCCGTTGTCTTTATAGAGGAAATACTTGACGAAAAACACGATCTGCCCGTTATCCAGCGTGCGCTGGTTCACGGCCCACGTACCCGTCCAGGTTTTTACCTCGCCCGCCTTGAGCGTGACTGAGCCCTTGTCGCCAAAGTCGGAAACGATCTCGCTGGTGGGGCTATACAGCGTGAGCGGGTCCTTCATGTCCGTATCGCCGGAGTTGGACACGGTGATGGTGACCGTGACATCGCCGGGCGCGGCAAGGCTGCTGGGCGATACCTCCATGCTGCAAACGATGGGGTCGTCCGCTGCCAGCGCCACACCGCCCATCAGGATCGCTGCGGCGAGCAGAAGCGCCGCGACGAGCAGTTTTCGTTTCATATTCGCTCGGGCGTTGCGAGGCACGCCCTACCTCCCTTCGGCATCTTCAAGCCGATGATGATCCGCGGGCGGCGGCTTGCCCCCGCGTGTGAAACTGCAAATGCCGGAAAGCCCTCCGCCCGTCGGGCGGGTGTGCGCCTGTGTAGAACGGCCAAGGTTCTTTAGCTATTGTAGTTCATCCGCCATGGCGTGTCAAGCGAAAACGCCTTGCGCGGGGCCCTTCACCCATGATATGCAACGTTTTACACGTATGAAACCCTGCCGCCCGCGCGCGGAAAACCGTCCGCCATGCGGCAGGGCGCGCCTCGACGCCCCGTTGGCCGCCCGCCCCGGTGCTTTGAAAACCCCGCCGCCTGTGGTATAATCCCTTTGGTATGCGCACGCATCCGGCGCGCCGAGGGAGGTTTTCGACGTTGTACCAGCCGCCGTTCGACCCCAACGCGGAATACGATACGGGCGAACCCGTCTATACGGTGGACGGCGTACCCCAGCCCCTCTATGAGGACGACCCCGCCTACCAGACGCCCCCGCAGGACGGCCCGGCTTTCCGCCGCGCCCGGCGTTTCACCATATTCAAGCCGCGTCTGGGCAAGCCCAACTTTATCCTGTCCGTACTGGTGAACGCCTTCCGCTTCGCGCTGCTGCTGACGCTGCTGGTGGGCCTTGCGCTGGCAGGAGCGGTGCTGGGCATCGCCAAGGCGTATGTGGAAACGGCCCCCACGCTCGATTTGGCCCAGCTGAGCGAGCAGGATCGCACCAGCTTCATCTATGATGCGGACGGCAACGTGATCACCGATTATAAGGGCACCGAGAACCGCGTGATGGTCAGCATTGCACAGATGCCCGTGAACCTCCAGCATGCTTTTGTGGCCGTGGAGGACTCGCGCTTTTACACCCACAACGGCGTGGATCTCAAGCGCATCGTGGGTTCTTTCGTGCAAAACCTGGTTTCCAACACCAACCAGGGCGGCTCTACCATCACCCAGCAGTTGATCAAAAATACGCTGCTCAGCAGCGAACTGAGCTACAAGCGCAAGATTCAGGAAGCCTACCTTGCCATGCAGCTGGAGACCATGTATACCAAGGATCAGATCCTCGAGTGCTACCTGAACACCATCTACATGGGCGAAAACTATTACGGCGTGGAGGTAGCCGCGGAGGGCTACTTCGGCAAGGGCCTCTCTGAGCTGAGCCTACGGGAGTGCGCGATGCTCGCAGGCCTCACCAACAACCCCTACTATTACAACCCTCGCCGCAATTTCTTCACGCGCCGCTCCGACCAGACGGACTATGCCAAGCTGACAAACGACCGCACCGATTACGTGCTGCGCTGCATGTACGAGAGCGAGTTCATTACCTATGAGGATTTTCAGCAGGCGCTGAACCCCGCCACCGCCGCGGTGCTGGAGACTTCCACCACAGAGGGCGAGGGCATGTATCCCTACGCGCATTATGTGGAGTACGCCGTCAAGGAAGTAGTGGATTGCTTCCTGACCCTGAACGGGCTGGAGGACACCAGCGAGAACCGCTACAAGATGGAAAATGAGCTGCGTACCGGCGGCTACCGCGTAACGCTCGCCATTGACACGCAGATACAGAAAATCGTCGAGGACACGCTGGAGAACTGGACCAAATATCCTGCCCTGCGCGACCCCAGCGACAAGGTGTACCGTGCCAAAAACAGCGATGGCAGCTACACCGAGGTAGTGCAGCCGCAGGCCGCCGCCGTGGTGCTGGACTACCGCACGGGCGAGTTGAAGGCCATCGTGGGCGGGCGCACGCCCCCCACCCAGCGCAAGACACTCAACCGCGCCACGGACATGAAGATGCCCGTGGGCTCGGCCATCAAGCCTTTGTCCGTATACGCGCCGGCCATCGAGCTGGGCGCATCGCCCGCCAGCATCGTGTACAACATCCCCGTGCCCATCAGCGGCTGGAGGAACAACGACGGCAAAGACGGCTGGCCCAAGAACTTCGGCGGTGGCGGATACACAGGCCCCGCCACGCTGCGCGAGGCCGTGAAGCGCAGCCAGAACGTGAGCGCCGCGCAGACCCTGCTGGGCATGGTGGGCGTGGATCGGTCGGTGGATTTTCTGCTGAAACTGGGTATTGACCGCGATCATATCGACGCGACGCCTTTCGGCCTGTCGCTGGGCTCCAGCGGCATCACGCCGGTGCAGATGGCTGTTGGCTTTGGCGTTTTGGGCAACGGCGGCGTGTACCAAAAGCCCATCTCCTTTCTGGGCATTTCAGACAGCGAAGGCAACGTCGTGTGGGACAGCCATCAACAGCAGGAGCGTCGGCAGGTGTTCCGTCCCTCCACCGCGTGGCTCATGGTGGATATGCTCAAGGGCGTGGTGAGCGGCGGCACGGCTACCAACGCCAAGATCAGCGGGCAGACCGTGGCGGGCAAGACCGGCACCAACAGTGACCAGCGCGGCATCTGCTTCGTGGGCCTCACGGGGTGGTACAGTTCCTCGCTGTGGATCGGGCACGACAACTACAAGCCTCTCTCCTCCAAGGCTTCGGGCGGCAACAGCGCGACGCTGCTGTGGCAGAGCTACATGGCCGCCATCCACAAGGCCAAGAACCTGCCCAACCAGAACATCCTCGACGGCGAGCCCGAGAGCTACGGCCTCACCCGCGTGACCACCTGCGCTGTGAGCGGCCAGCTGGCCACCGACGCATGCCGCAACGACGTAATGGGCTATGGCACCGTGACCGACTACTGGTACACGCCCACCGTGCCCACCGTGCAGTGCCAAATGCACCAGAGCCTCGCCGTATGCGCAGACAGCAACATGATCGCCACGCCCTACTGCCCCACCGTTGTAAACCGCGGCGTGGTGGTGATCCCGCAGGGCCACCCCCTTTACAAATACGTGAACGACCCCACCTACGGCCCCGTGATCGCGGAATATCTGGGCGCAGCTTCCACGTCGCTTTGCCCGCTGCACCAGGGCGGCTATGTAGACACGCCCGCGCAAAACGACCCTGTTGTGTCCAATACCCTGATCCCCGACGCGCAAACCCTGATCCAGAGCGCGCAAAGCCTGTTGGGCAGCATCGATGCGAACAGCGCCGCCTACCAGAACATCAGCTGGGCCATCGGCAACCTGCAAACGATCATCGACAGTGCCTCGCCCAGCAGCGCGGACGTGGCGGGTGCCATGGCGCAACTCACACAGGCGATGGCGAGCGCATACTGAGACGCCAACCGAGCGATTCACACAAAACGCCGGCATGGAACATAGCCCCATGCCGTACTAACCGAAAAGCGGGGCCGGAGGGTTTTTACCCACCGGCCCCGCTTCATGTCTACTGCAGATACTTGCCTGAACCGCGCGTCTGCGGCGTCAGCTGCCGCACATTCATGACGCTTCGGTTGCGCACCACGTTCAGCACCAGCCCGATGCCCGCCATGTTGGTAACCAGGTTGCTGCCGCCATAGCTCAGGAACGGCAGTGGTATGCCCGTCACGGGCATGAGCCCCGTGGTCATGCCCACATTTTCAAACACGTGGAACAGAAGCATCGCCATCACGCCGATGATGATCATCTGCCCGAAACGGTCGTCGGTAAAGCGCGCCAGATACAGCAGCCGCAAAATGACCAGCAGGTACAACCCCACCACCAGCATGCAGCCCGCAAAGCCGAACGCCTCGCCGATGGTGGAAAAGATGAAGTCCGTCCAGTCCTCAGGCACATAGTCCAGCTGGCTGAAGCTGCCGGGCACAAACATGCCCACACCGCTCAGGCCGCCGGAACCGATGGCGATCTTGGAGTTGTTCACCTGATAGGTGGCCGCCTCGTCCACCAGGGCGGGGTTCACAAACGACAGGATGCGCGTGACGCGGTAGTTGTCCGTGCCCGAGGCCATGACCACGCCGTAGAGCACGGCGATGCCGATCACAGCCACGGCGATGATGCCGCCCATGACCTTGAGGCGGATGCCACCGAAAAACATCATGACCGCGAACAGGAAAATGGCCACCAGCACCGAGCCCATCTCGCCCTGCACGAGCGTCATCAGCCACGGCACGCCCATCAGAAGGCCCAGGCGCAGCGCGCTGCTCCACGAACCCATGGGGTCGTCGTTCTTCTCAAGGTATTTGGCGGTAACGATGATGCAGGCCAGCTTCATGAACTCCGAAGGCTGCAGCGTGTAGCCCCACAGGACATCGATCCACGCCTTCACGCCCGCCGCCTGACCGCCCAGCGCCACCAGCAGCAAGCCGCATGCCAGGTAATAGAACAGCTGCGAGCGGCGGCGGATGAACTCATAGGGGAAGAACGTGATCACGCCGATCACGATGGGCGAAATGATCAGAAAGATGGATTGCCTCAGCCCGTAATACGAGGCCACGATGTAGTTGAGCAGCGTATCCTCGACGGTGGAATTGGTAGAGAACGTGGCGACGGACACACTGAGCACACCGAACGCCGCCAGCGCGAAAATGAGCAGCGTCAACGGGATGTCAAAATGCGCCCGCGAACGCCGGGTACCAAGCATCATCGGCATAACCTCCTTGCCGCCACATGCGGCGCATACAGCGCCGCCATGGCGGCCGTAAACGGCGCCCTCAACGGCGGCCGAATAGCCCGCGCCTGCGGGCCAGATCCGGCATGGGCACAAACTCGCCCAAAAAACGCTGGCTGATGCGCAGCAGCGCCTGCCGCGCGGGGGAATCCTCATCCATCACAGTGCCGTGGCGCACCAACGCGCCAAGCACTGCCCTGTCCTCCGGCACAAAGCCCAAAAGCGGCACATCCAGTGTGTTGGCAACCGTCTGGGGTGCGTACATCGCGCCCGTGCGCACCATCTCTGGCACCACGCGGTTGACGATCAGCAGCGGCTTGGGCTTCCTGTGCGCATCCAGCAGGGCCAGCACGCGCTCCGCATCACGGATGGCGATATCGTCGGGGGTCACGACCAGCAGGGTATGATCCGCGCTCATCAGGGTGCTGACCACACCGCGCTCCAGCCCGGCGGGCGCATCCATCAGCACATAGCTGAAACGCTTTTTTAGCTTGCGCACGATCTTGCCCATCAGCTCGGCGTCCATGTCCGCGGAGGTGCCCAGCTGGGAGGCGGGCAGCAGCGAAAGCGCGGGCGCGGGCGGGTATTGAACCAGCGCATAGCGCAGCTTGCACTCCTTGTTGGCCACATCCACCATGTCGTAAACGATCTTGTTTTGCAGGCCCAGCAGCATATCCAGGCTGCGCAGGCCGATGTCCGTATCCACAGCCACGGTTTGCAGCTGCCGCCGGGCCAACGCAACGCCCAGCGCGGCCGTGATGGTCGATTTGCCCACCCCGCCCTTGCCGGATACAATCATCCATGCCTGACTCATCGGTTCAGCCCTCCCCCTTGGTTTGCATGCCGCGCGGCGTGCGCTTCACGGGGCCAGCATATTGCCGCCCGGGAACACGGCATTGGTGGTGCGCAAGGTTTTCTGATCCATGTACCAGCCCACGAACTCGCGCGCCGCAAGGCTCGCCTCACCGCCGCTGAACCCGCTGGGGATGAACACGACCACGACGATCTCCGGCTTGACATACGGGGCCATCATGATGAACCACGCGTTGTTTTCCAGGTCGATGGTGGTCACCTCGGCGGTTCCCGTTTTCGCGCAAACGTCCTCGCGGTAGGCCCACTTCTTGAAGTACTTGGCCGCGGTACCGGACTCGTCTACCACGCCTTTCATCCCTTCCAGGATGAGGGGCAGGTACTCCTCAGCGCCGTCGAAGTGGTTCATTTCCGAGGGGGCGCGCTGGCTCAGGATATCGCCCTCGGGCGAGGTGATGGAATCGACGATCATCAGGTTGTACACGGTGCCGCCGTTGCCCAGCGCCGCCGCATAACGGCTGACCGCCGCGGGCGTGACCACCGTGATCGACTGGCCGATGGCGACCTGAATGGTCTGGCCACCGCCCCACTTGATATCGTTGAGGTAGTTGTAGGTATCGCCGATCACGCTTTGCAGGTAGACCATTTCACGCGTCATGTTCAGCTCTTCCATCAGGATGGGGCGCATGCTCACAACCCAGTCGCTCTGGTTGGTATTCACGGCCATGTCCATCAGGCGTTTGATGCAGCGGTTCAGACGCTCGTCGTCGTAGGTGATGTTGCGGATGGCGCCCTGGTTGCGCAGGTGCTTTTTGATGGAGTTGAACACGATGATGGGCACGGCCGTGTCCTGCGAGGCTTCGTCCATGGCCTTGTCCGGGTCGTAAAGACTGGTTTGGCAGCCCACCACGCTGCGCTCCTCGCCGGGCAGGTCGATGCCGGTCTTGCTGGTCAGGCCAAACTCGCTGGCGTATTGGTACAGCCGTGTTTCGCCCAGCCGTGCGCCCAGCGTGTAGAAAAAGTAGTTGCAGCTGTTGGAAAGCCCCTGCACGATGGTCTGGTACTGGTGCTTATAGCGCTGCGCCGCGCTGATCCAGCACTTTGGCGCGGTGGACAGGTCGGTCGTGTACAGGGTGAAATAGCCCGCGTCGCTGATGGTCTCGTTGGGCAACAGCTCGCGCTCCAGCATGGAGCCGAGCGCCGATACCATCTTGAAAATGGAACCCGGCGTGGCGCGCGCGTGGATGTTGTAGTTCATCAGCACGTTGCGGTCGTCCGTCAGGATTTGCGCGCTCTCGGGGCCTGCCGCCACCAGCGCGTTTAAGTCGAAGGTGGGGTAGTTGGCCATGGCGAGCACGCGGCCCTGCATATCGATAACCATCATGGCGGCGCGATCGGCCAGCGAGAGAGGGTATTTCTCCCAGTTGCGGTTTTCGATGTCCGCCTTGTTGGTTTCCAGCCAGCTGTTGAGCATCAGCTTGGTTTCCTGCGTGGCGCGGGTGGTGGCTACGTTCTCGGCCAGCGCGCGCTCCGCCTGCTGCTGGTAGCTGGCGAAGATGGTCAGCTTGACGTTGTTGCCGTCCTTGGGCTCCACGTAGCTTAACTCGCGCGTGATCTTGCCCATGCTGTCGCGCTCGACAATCTTGTACCCCTGCCGTGCGTCGCTGTTCTGGGTGAGCCAGTCCTCCATGGAGGATTCGATACCGTCCAGCCCGATTACGTCGCTGTAGCGGTAGCCCTTGGGCTTGAGCTCTTCCCACTTGGTCTGCGACGGGATGGCGCCGATGTAGCCGATCACCTGCGCGGCCAGCGTGCTGCGCGGATACACACGCTTGGTGCCCACGGCCACGGCCATGCCCGGCAGGGTCATGGAGCGCGTTTCAATCTCGATTACCGTCTCATAGGGCACGTCCTTGGCGATCACGATGGGCTGGGAGTTAAAAAGGTTCATCTGCATTTCCGAAAACACGGCCATGACCTTGAGCATCTTGGTCTCGTCCATGTCCTCGGGGATCTGGTAGCGCGCCTTGAGTTTTTCAATGACCATGGCCGGCGTGGGCACGCTGGCGACGGAGTAGTAGTTGTTGTTGCGCCACTGGGTTTCGCGCGTTTGCAGCACCGCCTCGCTCACGCCCGAGCCGAAGTTGAAGCGCCACTCGCCGGTATCCGGGTCGCGGTCAATGATGAACTTGACGGAGAGCTCGCTGCCGCCCGCCTCCAGAATATCGATGGTTTCGGAGATGGCCTTGGTGAAGGCCGCGTATTTGGCCTTGGAGTTCTGGCCGGCGTCACGGTAAAAGGTGACGTTGTAGACCATCTCGTCCTTGGCGAGGATCACGGCGTCCGCGTCGGTGATCATGCCGCGGCTGCCGCGCAATGTGATCTTGGTGGTGCGGCGGGTCTCGGCGGTCTGCTGATAATCGTCGCCACTCTTCAGTTGCAGGTTGACTAGACCGATGACCAGGTAGATGAACATCGCCAAAACGACGCCTAAAAACGCGAGATAGCGAGCGCCGAGGTTATACTCGGCGCGGTCCAGCCTGCGCCTCTGTGTACCGTTCATGCGTGCTCCTTTCCGCGGGTTTTCGCGCCGCTGGGGCGCGCCGCGCCCGCGACGCGGCTTTGGGCGGGTCGCATCAGCGGGCCCGCTTCAGCTTATATGTGCCCAACCACCAGCGGATGGGGAACTGCAAAACGCCCGCCATCGCCGTTGTATAGAGTACGGAGACAAGCGCCCGCTGCAGCTGGTCGCCGTCGATCAGGATGCCACTGAGGTAGATGTAGATGAGGTTGACGCCCTCGAACAGGATGATGCTCACCAGCGCGCACAGCACCGTGCGCAAATGCGCGGGCAGATTGCCCCTGCGCCGCTTGTCAATGCTGCGCTCCTCCTCCAGTTTGCGCTCGCTCTTGTCCGAGAAGGCCAGCGCACCCAGCATCGCGCACACGGGGTAGAGGATCAGGTTGATGTAATCCAGCACCGGCAGCATGATCTCCAACAGATAGCCGATGGTCAGCGCCATGATAAACGTATACTTGCGGCCCAGCGCCACCGTGACCACCGCAACCATCGCCAGCGCGATGTTGGGGGCAATGCTCCATACGGCCATATATTGGGCGGCGGTCGCTTGCAGCAGGTATGCCAGCAGCGTGAGCAGCACGAACTTGATGCCTTTTTTGACCACGGCTCAGTCCTCCTCCACCGAGATATCCAGCGGGGGCGGCGAGGGGGTGGGCGTGGCGGTGGGCGCCAGCGTGAAGCCGTAACTGGAGCCGGTCGCCATGCCGTTTGGCACCTGATATTCGACGCTGTTTGCACCGCTGGGGCGCGGCGTGGTCTGGCCGGGTGTCGCGGAGGGCGCGCCGCTCACGGTGGTGCCTGGCGCGGGTGTTGCCGAAGGGGAGGGTGTGGGCGCCAGCTGGTAGAAATCGGAACCGATCTGGATGGTGGGGATGGGCTGCGCGGTTTCCAGCGGGGTAAAGCTGAGCAAATCACTGCTGCTGGTGCGGGCCTCCACAGCCTCGGCCTCTGGCTGGTAGCGCAGCACGATCACATACTCGATGTGTTCAAAATCCACCTTCGGCTCCACAACGATGTAGCTTTTATTGCTCTCCATGCCACGGGTGGATTCGCGTACCACGCCGATGGGGATTCCCTTGGGAAAGCCCATGCCCACGCCGGAGGTGACCACCGTGTCGCCCGGGCGGGGCAGGTGATCGTCCGGCAGGTAGTACATGCGGCACATCGCCGTGCCGTCGATACTCAGGGTGCCGCGCACGGTGCCCTGATCGCGCGTACTGGAAATGAGCGCGGCGATGGAGGCTTCGCTGTCGATGATCGTGCGCACGCTTGCCTTAGTGGCGCTCACGTTGTAGGTATAACCAACCAGCGCGCCCTCCATGGTGACCGCCATGAAGTCCTGCACGCCGTCGTTTGTGCCTTTGTTGATGGTGAAGACGGAGAAATAGTTGCCCGCGTCGCGGTCGATCACGGTCGAGACCAGCGGGTTCAGGCTCTCGTTCACGGAGATCTCGTCAAACAGATCCTCATAGACGGAGAGCTTGTGCTGCAGCTCGTCCGCGAGCATGGCCTGATAGACGAGCTGCTCGTTTTCCTGCTTTAAGTCGTTGTAGGCCAGCTCGAGGTTGGCGCGGAGTTTTAACTTGTACAGGTAGTTGACCACCGATTCCACGATGCTTGAAAAGCCCGTCTGCACCGGCGTCAGGATGCCCGCGACCGCGTCCTCGGGGATGGCGAGCGTCTGGTTGCCGGTGATCAGCCCGAAAAGGTGCACCCCCGACAGGCCAAGGAT
Source organism: uncultured Oscillospiraceae bacterium (assembly GCA_964584315.1). Classification (GTDB taxonomy): domain Bacteria; phylum Bacillota; class Clostridia; order Christensenellales; family Aristaeellaceae; genus CAXXOK01. The sequence continues at coordinate 636 of CAZOZO010000005.1, read as the reverse complement.
GCCCACCACGGCCAGCGTGACTAGGATGCGCCGCCATACCACGCGCGATCCGCTGTCGCGGCTGCGCCTGCGCTCGGGTCTGGGTTCCGTGAGCCTCATTCATTCCCCTCCGGTACTCTGTCTGCCGGGGCCAAAGCCCCGCGGGTCAGCCCTGCTTGAGGAAGCTGGTGCGGCCCAGGTGTTGCAGTAGGTCAAAGTTCTCGATGATGTTGCCAAGCCCCAGCGCCGCGCAGTCCATGGGCTCCTTGGCGAGCAGCACCGGGATGCCCAGCTCGCTGGCGATCATCTGATCCATGCCGTACAGGAGCGACCCGCCCCCCGTGATGTAGATGCCGTTGTGCATCACGTCGGCGGAGAGCTCGGGCGGCGTTCGCTCCAGCACCCATTTGATGGCGCTCAAAATGGCCATGCAGGGCTCGTGGATGGCGTGGTAGATCTGCGTGGAGGTGATCTCGGTGGTCTGCGGCAGGTTGGTGACCATGTCGCGTCCGCGGATGCGCGCGCGCCGCTCCTCGCGGATGGGCAGCGCCGCGCCCAAGTCCAGCTTGACTTCCTCCGCCGTGCGGTCGCCGATCAGGATGTTGAACTCGCGCTTGATAAAGTTGATGATGGCTTCGTCCATCTTGACGCCGCCCA
>CAZOZO010000004.1:0-127694 GCA_964584315.1 uncultured Oscillospiraceae bacterium | reverse complement strand
GCGCACGACCTGGGCACCTCCGGCGACAAGGCGACGCTCTTTGATATCGACGGAACGCTCCTGCACAGCGTGACATATGCCTACCATACGCGCTTCTTCAACGGCAACTGGGCCGAGCAAAATCCGCTGGACTGGTGGGAAGCCTTTTGCATGACCACCCGACAGTTGCTGGAAGGCCGCGACGCCGAACAGGTGGCTGCCGTATCGTTCAGCGGGCAGATGATGGGCTGTGTGCTGGTGGATGCGCAGGGCATGCCGGTGCGTCCCGCCATCATCTGGGCGGATCTGCGCGCCACCAGTCAGGCCGCGCGGTTTGAAAGTGGCATCGGCGCCGATGCGTTCTACCGCATCACCGGCCACCGTGCCAGCGCGTCCTACAGTTTGGCTAAACTCCTTTGGGTGCGCGACCATGAGCCGGATGTGTTCCGGCGCGCGCACCGGATGCTCAACGCCAAGGATTATCTGGTGTACCGGCTTACCGGTCGTTTTGTGACCGACTACTCGGACGCATCCGGCACCAACGCCTTTGACCTGACCGGCATGGATTGGTCGGCGCCCATCTTGGATGCGGCGGGCATCGAGCGCGCGCTGCTGCCGGAACTGCACCCTTCCACCGATGTGATCGGCGAGGTCACAGCGCGCGTGGCTGCGGAGACGGGCCTTGCGCCCAGCACGCCCATCGTGCTGGGGGCAGGCGACGGGGTGTGCGCTTCCACCGGCGCCGCTTCGGTATCACCCGGCGTGGCGTACAACTACCTCGGCTCTTCCTCGTGGATCGCCTACACCGCGCCCGCGCCGGTCTTCGACCCGCAGATGCGCACCTTCACCTGGGCGCACATGGTGCCCGGGGCCTACTGCCCCACCGGTACCATGCAGGCAGCGGGCAACTCGTTCACATTCGTCAAGCAAATGCTTTGCGACGGTCTGGCATTGCGCGCGCAGGCCGCGGGCGGCAACGTGTATGCCGAGATCAACGAGCTGCTGAAAGGCTCCCCTGTCGGCAGCCGCGGCCTTGTCTTCCTGCCCTATCTGCTGGGCGAGCGCAGCCCGCGCTGGAACCCGCTGGCGCGCGGCGCGTATCTGGGCCTCACGATGGAACACACCCGCGCGGATCTGCTGCACGCCGCGGTGGAGGGCATCGCCTTCAACCTGTGTATCATTCTGGATATCTTCCGCAGGGAGCAGTCCATAGGCCCGCTTCACCTGATCGGCGGGCTGGCGCAGAGTGACAGCATCTGCCGCGTGCTTGCGGATGTGTTCGGCATCGACGTGGTACGCATGAACCATCTGGAGGAAGCCACCTCCATGGGCGCGGCGGTCTGCGGCGGCGTGGGCGTAGGCGCGCTTGCGGATTTTTCCGACGTGCACCGCTTCATCCAGCCGGAGCAGACCATCCCGTTTGCGGCGGAAACGAACGCCCGCTACGCAGCGGTCAAGGCCGTGTTCGAGCAGGCCTACGAGGCGCTGTTGCCCCTGTACCCCAAGCTGGCCGCGCTGTAACCTCCGCGGCCCGATATAAAGGAGGAAACCCGCATGACGCAACTCACGATCGCCCAACTTTCGCAGATGATCGACCAAACGCTGCTCACCCCCTACGCCAACCACGAAGATCTGCGCAGGCACTGTCTGGAGGCAGCCCGCTACGGCTTTAAGACCGTAGCCATCAACAACGCGCCCGTTCCCTTCTGCAAGGAGGTTCTCCGCGGCAGCGGCGTGCTGTGCGACGCGGCGGTATCCTTTCCGCTGGGGCAGTGCACGGTTGAGACCAAGGTGTTCGAAACCATCGACGTGATCGCGAAAGGCGCGGACGAAGTGGATTACGTCGTTAACCTCGGCGAGGTGAAAAACGGCAACTGGGCCTATATCGCGGACGAAATGCGACGCATCGTGGCCGCGTGCCGCGAGCGCAGCGTGACCAGCAAGGTGATCTTTGAAAACTGCTACCTGACCGAAGATGAGAAGAAGCGCCTGTGCGACGTGGCCCTCGCCGAACGGCCCGATTTTATCAAAACTTCCACCGGCTTTGGCACGCCGCCCGCCGGGGTGCCCGTGGGTGCGACCGTCGCGGATGTCAGGCTGATGAAGGCCTGCGTGGGCGATAGCCTGCGCATCAAGGCGGCGGGCGGCATCCGCACCGTGGAGGATGCGCTGGCCATGATCGACGCGGGCGCCAACCGCATCGGCACCAGCCGCGGCGTGGCCATCGTGGAGGGTTACCGCGCCATGCTGGCGGCGCTGTAAAATCGCGCCCACCAAAGCCTTTGGTATTCTGTCGTAAAAGCCGCCCCGTGCCCGTTTGAGCATGGAGCGGCTTTGCACATGGAAAGGGAAACCACCGCCTGTCATAACGGGACGGGGCACACACAGGTGGGTTTAACGGCCTCCATGCTCTGCCCTGTGAAGCGCAGGCGCTCGCCCGCCGCGTCCCAGTGCAGCACCGTAAGGGTTTGTGAATCCTGATTGGCGACGACCAGCCACTCCCCCATAACAGCAAAATCGCGCGGGGTTTGCCCGCCGGTGGGCTCGATATGCAGAAGGGCCAACGTACCATCGTGCTGGATACGGAACACGGCGATGCTGTCATGCCCGCGATTGCTCGCAAACAGCCACTCGCCCTGCCGGTGGATGGCCGCCGCAATGCTTTCTCCTCGGTAGCCTTCCGGCAAGGTGGAGATCATCTGCACCGGCGCGCTGCCCTGTGCGAACGGCTTGCGGAACACCGCGACCCGGTTGCTCAGTTCACACACGACATATGCCGTACCGCTCCCCTGCGGCCCAAAGGCCAGATGCCGCGGGCCGGAGCCGGGTGGCAGTTGCAGCCACACGCCGCTGCCCGGCAAAGGCTCTCCCTGCTTGGGCACATCATAGCACAGCACGCGATCCAGCCCCAGATCGGCCACAAAGACATATTCGCCCGATGCCTGTGCAAAGTGCACGTGAGCACTTGCCTGCCGCGTAGGGTGCGCGCTGTGCCCCTTGTGCCGACAAAGCGACTGCAGGGCAAGCGGCACGCCCTTCCTGTCCAGTGCGTACATCGCCAGCGAACCGCTTGCGTAGTTGGACACAAGCAGCATCCACTCGTCGGTCAGGCCGATGTGGCAGGGGTCGCCTCCCTCGGTGGGCAGGCTTTCGACCGGCACAAGCCCCTGCGGCGTGGGTCGCAGCGCGTGCAGCTTGCCTTCGGGCACCGTTTCTTCCACGGCGTAGAGCATCGATGCATCGGCATTGAGCGCCACGTAGGATGGGTTCTGCACGCCGCAATAAGCGTCCAGCGCGGCCACCTCGCCCGTTGCGGTATCCAGCCGGTAGCGCACGATGCCCGCCTGCCCTTGCTGCGCATAGCTGCCCGTATAGAAGTATCGATCCATGCTCTCCCTCCGCGCCTGACGGCCATGGTTTGTCCGCATAGCCGTCACAAATAACAGACCGCATCCGGCGCGGGCTCGCACGCATGCGGCTGCCGGATGCGGTCTGTTCAGTGTATCAGTCTGCGGCGATGCCTGTCAACGGTCATTCAGCAGCGCACGCACCTTTTGAACCCCTCGGGGGATGCCCAGCGCAGGGTCAAAAACGCTGGAGGTGCCCACTACAAAGATGTTTGCGCCCGCCGCTGCCATGCGCGGGATGTTCTCAAAGCTGCAATTGCCATCCACCTCGATGGGCACATGGGCAAAGCCCTGCGCGTCCAGCAGGGCACGCGCTTTGGTGATCTTATCAAGCGTCTGCGGCACCAGCTTTTGCCCGGCGAAGCCCGGGTTCACGGTCATCACCAGCAGCATGCCGATATCCGGCAGCACGTGCTCCACCATGCACAGCGGCGTGGCAGGGTTCAGGGCGACAGCCGCCGTAGCGCCGCGGTCCTTGATCAGCTTGAGGGTGCGTTGCAGGTGCCTGTCCGCCTCGGCGTGCACGGCTACGATATCCCCTTCGCCAAATGCAAGCCAAGGGAGGCAAGCGGCGGGGTTATCCACCATCAGGTGGATGTCCAGTGGCAACCGGTTCAGGCGTTTGACTGCCTTCATGGTCTCGGTGGAGAGCATCAGGTTGGGCACGAAATGCCCGTCCATCACATCGCAGTGATAGTAATCCACGCCGCTCTCCTGTAGCTGTATCAGCTCACCCTCCATGGCGAGCGGGTTTGCGCACATGATGGACGCAGAGATTTGCGAGCGCATCGTGTCCTCCTTCGAGTGATTGATGGGGTTGCTTCGGTCAGGGCAGGAGAACCGTTTCATATTCGCAGGTGGCCATCAGCGTAACCTCTCCGCTGATGGTCACGCTGTCGCCCGCGGGCAACAGAAAGTTTACGCCCATCGACAGCGGAAGCTCGTCCGCCAGTCCCTCGCCCCCCACCACCGTAAACAGCTGGTAGCCGCTGAAGCGAAGCGATTGCTTGCCTCGTACAACAAAGCGGCTCACGCAGAAGCTTTCGTTGCGGATGAACGTGGTCATTTCTGCCGCGTCCAAGGTTTGCGTTATCGCCGGCGGGTGCGCATCGCTGGCATTCAGGGCATAATCCACACATTCGATGGCCTGCTTGAGGTGCAGGGGGCGCTCGTTACCCTGCGCGTCCTTGCGGTGGTAGTCGTAGAAGCGGTAAGTCACATCCGTCGCCTGCTGTATCTCATACACGATACCGCCCTTGCGCATCGCGTGCAGGATGCCCGCGGGCAGGTACACGAAATCGCCCTTCGCCACGGGCAGATGTTCCACGAGCGCATCCCAACGGTCCGCCGCCACCATGGCGCGCAGCTCACGCTCGTCTTTGGCGCGCTGGCCATACACGATGTCGCCCGCCTCCGGCTGCTCAAGGAAATACCACGCCTCGTTCTTGCCGGTCGCATAGCCCGCCGCGTGCGCCACCGTCGTATTGGGGTGTATCTGGATGCTCAGGTCGTCCATCGGCGCGACCAGCGAGATGATCACCGGAAAATCGCTGCACCGGCTCCTGAACAGCTGCGGCGCCTCCCGCCACAGCTCGCGCAGCGTTTTGCCCTTGTATGGGCCGTTCTCCACCACATTGCTCTGCCCTTCCTGCCCGCTGAACGACCAGGACTGGCCTACGCCATCGCCAAACCAGGGATAGCGGAAGTATTCCCGGAGCAGCGTGCCGCCCCACAGGGCAGGGCGCTCGATGGGCACGGTTTTCAAAACCGCCATGGACTCACCCCTTATACGATCTCGTCCGGCGTCAGGAATGCCGCCCCTACCATCGGGGCGTCGCTGCCCAGCCGGGCTCTGTGCACGGTCACCTGTCGCTTGCGCGCCCAGGGCGGGTAGCCGTAGCCGATGATCTTCTCCTGTAAAGGGTCGATAAACAGCGCCTTATGCTCGCACACCCCGCCGGAGATGACCACCGTATCGGTGGAGAGGATATCGATCATCAGCGCGAGGCCGTAGGCGAGCTTGTCCACGCAGTCGGCAATCAGCCGCAGCGCGTCGGGGTCGCCTGCGTAGGCCAGCAGAAACACGCTTTCGGTCTTGGGCGGCAGGCTTTGCAGCTTTTCGGGGAAGCGCTCCATCGCCTGCTCCAGAATGGCCGTGCCGCTGGCGTAGCGCTCCAGGCACCCGCGCCTGCCGCAGGCGCACGGGCGGCCCTGCCAAACGATGGGGGTATGGCCGATTTCGCCCGCCGTGTGCATCGCGCCGGAGAACACCTTGCCCCCGGAGATCACCCCGCAGCCGATGCCCGTGCCCACGGTGACGCACAGCATATGCTCGTGCGCGCGGTGGCTGCCAAAGCGGTACTCCGCATAGGCCGCCGCCCAGCTATCCTGCACGATGGTCACCTCGCGGTGCCAGAGGTCCTCAAAATAGCGGGCCAGCGGCACCTGATCGTCCCCGAACAGGTTGCAGCTGTATTCCACGATGCCGCGCGCGGTATCCGCCGTGCCGGGGATGCCCGCGCCGATGTGCCGGATGTCGCCGAGATTGAGCCCTTCCTGCGCGAGCATTGCCTCCGCCTGACGGGCAATTTGCGCGGCAAACACCCTGGGCTGGTCGGCCCCCTGCGAGGGGAACGTGATCTTGCGCAGGATGGAGCCATCCTCCGCGACGATGCCGGCGTTCACTTTCGTGCCGCCGATGTCGATGCCAATCCGGTACTGTGTGGGCATGGGCAGCCCTCCCTGTTTTATGCGATGGGCTACAGAATCTCAAACATCATAAAGACGTTCAGCTTGGGCAGATGGATGCGCGTTTGGCCGCCGACGGTCTCGGTTTGCAGCGCTTCTCCCGTACCCAGCATCCGAGCGGTTTTTCCGGGCTCCGGCCACATAACGGTGCTATCGTGCACCGGCACCACGGGAGGCATTTCCTGCTGGTTGATGGCGGCCATGTAGGTGTGCCCGTCCTTCTTCCACGCGAGCAGCTCCACATACTTGGGCGCGTCGGAGGTAAAGGAGGGGGTCCGGATCAGCGATTTCACAAGGTTGTAAACGGCCGTGTGGCTCTGGTAGGGGCGCATCAGCTCAATGGGTGCGGCCGTCCAGAGCAAAGTGCTTTCGCCCAGCCTGCGCAACACAATCGCGGGCGAGTCGGTATACACGCCCGGCGGGTTGCTGTGGATGGCGGAAAAATCCGGCGTGCCCTGCAGGGTGTAGGGCAGCGTGAGCGTGCCCAGCACCGTCGCGTCCGGCGCGGTCACCTTCGCGGTATACTGGTGCATGTCGATGTTCAGCGGCACCAACCTGCTAAAACCCTTGAGGTAGGCCTCGCCCTCCTTCGTGGGGCTGATATAGGTAACGGTGTGCGCTGTTTTACCGGTGATCTCGATGCCCAGCAGCTTGGCAAGGCGGCTGTCCGCCACGGGGCCGCTCACATACAGCGAGCCGCCGCGCTGCACATAGGCCTCGATGTCGTCCATCTCCTCGGGCAATATGCGCGCCACGTGGGAGAGGATCAGCACCTTGCCCTGATAGTTCTTGAGGTTGCGGCTGCCCAGCACCTCGAAGGGAATATTGTTCTCGCGCAGGATGCCCGCCATGTGCGTGGGCCCCTCCACATAGTACTTGGGTGCGAAGGACTTGCCGACCATATCCCCCGTCTCGTTGGGGTCGAACTTTGCGTGGCTCGCAAACCAGATGGCCGCGTCATGCACCAGCGCGCCGCTCACATACTTTTCGTAGGGCATGGTCTTTTGGAAGATCGATTTCATCAGGCCGGTATAAACCTCCGGCACGATGCTGCCATCCGGGTTGATGGCGTCCACCAGCTGGAACGCCCCGCCGTGCACCAGCGCTGTCACAGTGTGCAGCAGCAGCTCCTCCTCTGTCTTGGTGGTGGTGTGCTGGTTCAGCTCCGGGTCGCAGCGGGAAGTATGGTACGTAAAGGGCAGCGCGGGGCTGACGTTTTTATAGTACTTGTTGATGAACGTCTGCTGCAGAAAGCCGCCGTAGTAATCGCCGCCCGCGTAGTCCACCGCGTCCATCAGATATTCGCTGGAGGAGTGTATCCACGGGGAGGTGATCATGCTGAACTGGTGCTCCACCGTTACCTCAGGTCGTACCGCCTTGATGCAGCCCGTGGCAAACTTGGCGTATTCCCCCATCCACTGCTCGCGCAGCAGCTGAAACGCTAAAAACGCCTCATCCGTGAAGTCGATCCGGCGGGGCAGCTCGCAGCCGGTCGCTTCAAAATAGCGCTTGCGGCAGTGCTGGCAGTAGCACACATCCGGCCAGAACGTCATGTCCAGAAACATGCCCTCAAATGCGTAGTTCCGGTTCAGGTGGGTCAGGTTCTCCTTCACGTAGGCGCGGTAATCCGGGTTGTTGGGGCACACGATGCCGTAGCGGCCCGATTTGAAGTTGGGCAGCGCGCGATATTCGCGGAACTGCTTGCCTTCCTCGGTCACGCAGCGCCAGTCCGGGTGGTTGTCATACGCCCAGTTATCAAAGATCTGGGTATAATAGGCCACGACCGTGATGCCCTTCTCATGGCACAAGCGCACCATATCGCCAAAGTAGTCGTAGCCTTTGAGGCCCCTGTGCATCCGTCCCATGGAGGGCTTGTAATAGCAAAGGCCCGTGTGCGGCTTCGCCTTGACCATCGCGCTCTGGAAACCCGCCTCCACCAGCGCGTCCACATATTCCTTGGCGTCGATCTTGCTTAAAAATGTATCATTCCAGTCGTCAATATGCATGTCCAGCAGGTTCCTGCGGTAGTTGCCGTTGATCCACATCGTCGGGTCGTCCCTTTCGTGTTTTAATCCTCTCGCGACTGCGAAACCGCCTCGTACTGGGTGATGGGGGCTTTCAGCACCGAGTTTTCAAGGAATTTGCTGGGCGACATGCCCACGATCTTCTTGAATATCTTGCTGAAAACATGGATGCCGGAAAACCCGCACAGGTACGCCACTTCCGTAAGGCTCTTGTTCTCCTTGTACATCAGCTGCTTGGCGCGCTCGATGCGGATGTTGAGCATGTACGTGTGCAGCGAGATGCCCAGGTGATCCTGAAACAGCTTGGTCAGGTAGTTGGCGGACACGCCCACCGCCTCAGCGATCTGTTTGTTATCCAGCTCGGTCTCGCACAGGTTTTTGTAGATGTAGGAGACTGCATTTTCGATATGCACCCACGACTTGGTTTTTGCCTCGTTCTTCTCCGGCTCGGCCAGGTTGCCTGCGGAGCGGAAGTACGGCACCAGCAGCTGCATGGCGATGCCCGTCAGCATGGTTTGGCAGCCGGGGCGCTGGTCGCCATATTCCTTGAACATGCGCAGGTAGTTGTTGCACACATCGTACTTTTCCGCGTCGGTCGCGGTGGCTACAAACACGTTGTTGCCCCACGGGATGTCGCGCTCCGGCGTGTCGTAATAGTCGAAGTGGAAGATGTACTGCACCAGCGGCTCATCGCCTTTGCTGGCGATGATGTGCGCAGCCTTGGGCGGCAGCACGATCATATCCCCCGCCTTCAGAAAGAAGCGGTTACCGCTCACAAAAAACTCCGCGCTGCCCCCCGCGATATAGGTAAAGACATACTCATCATCCTGCCATTTGCCGTACATATCCACCGCGCGCTTGATGCGCATGGTGACCACCTTGGGGCGGATGCCGTCCAGAAAGGAAATATCCATGGCGCACCCCCTGTCCGCTCAGCCTTTGACCGCGCCGGCCATCATGCCCTGCATGATCTTCTTGTAAAACAGCGTGTAGATGACCACCACCGGCAGCGTCGCCATGGCGAGCGCGGCCATCAGCAGCGTATAGTCGACCGAGAACTGGCTGGTAAAGCTGGTCAAGCCCACGGGCACGGTCTTGTAGGCGGCCTTCATCACCAGCATCTGCGCAAAGGGGAACTCGTTCCACGTGTGCATGAACGCGAGGATGACCACCGTAGACAGCACCGGCCTGCAAATGGGCAGGATGATCGTGAACATCGTGCGCAGCATGCCCGCACCGTCGATGGCCGCCGCGTCCTCCATCTCCTTGGAGATTCCCTTGACGTAGCTGTCTACCAGAAAGATGGCGATGGGCAGCTCAAACGCGATGTACGGGAACAGCAGCGTGATGCGGGTGTTGAGCAGCCCTACGCCCTTGAACATGATAAACATGGGCACGATGAGCGCGTACACCGGCACCAGAATGCCCGCCAGAAACACCCCGTACACCATGCCGCGGCCGCGGAAGCGGTAGCGCGACAGCAGGTAGCCCACCACGAAGGTAAACAGCAGCACCAGCGCCAGCGAAATAAAGCTGTTGAACGCACTGTTGAACAGGTACACGTCGAACTTCGCGGTCTGGAAAGCTTTCTGGTAATTGTCGAAGTTGAGCGCCGCAGGCAGGGAAAAGGAGTTGAGGTTAAACTCGGTCGCGGTCTTGAGCGAGGAATAGCCCAGCCACACCACCGGAAAGATGCACGTGATGGACAGCAGCATGATCGGCACGTTGATGAGGAACCAGCTGAGTGCGTCCTTCAGTTTCTTCATGCGTGCTTCCTCCCAAACGACCCCATCAGCAGCTGGATGCCCCAGCTGATCAGCAGGCTGAAGATCAGCAGCATCACGGAGATGGTCGCGCCATAGCCGAAGTTGCTGTTGTCAAATGTAGTTTTGAAGCAGTACAGCGCCAATACGCTGGAAGACCGCCCCGGGCCACCGTTGGTCATGATGTAGATATGGTCGTATATTTTCATGGTACCGGACGCGCACAGGATGATGGCGATCTTGAGCGTATCCCATATCATGGGCAGCGTGATCTTGACCGAGCGTTGGTACCAGTTTGCGCCGTCGATCTCCGCGCACTCGTAGATCTCGGTGGGCACGGCGGAGATGGCGCTCATCAATATGACCAGATACAGGCCGATGTACTGCCACATCACGGGGATGGAGACTGTCGTCAGGATGATGCTGGTATCGTCCAGCCACAAGCGTATCCAGCCATCCAGCCCCAGCGCGCGCAGCAGGGTGTTGAGCAGGCCGAAGTTCTGGTCGTAGACGAACTTCCATACAAAACCGATAACCACGGGGGCCAGCACCACGGGGAAGAAGATGACCGTGCGATGGAACTCCTTGAGCTTGAGCCTACGGTTGGTCATGAGGAATGATATGATCAAAGCCACGCCCACCTGCCCCAGCACGCAGTACAGTGAAATGATCAGCGTGTTGGTGGTGGAGAGCCAGAAGTTCCTGTCCTTGAGCATGGTGGCGTAGTTTTTGAGCCCCGCGAATGACTGCGCCCCGATGCCATCCCATTTGAGCAGGCTGTAAAAGATGGATACGCACAGCGGGACGATCACGATAAACACATATAAAAGAAAGGGTACGCCGATGAGCGCGTAGATCAGTGGCAAATTCCTCTTGGCATTCCGTTCCAGCATCCGCCTCACCCTTTGCCGCAAGTTACGAAGGGGAAAACCGTCCAGACAAACCGGAAGGACGGAGGGCCGCAGCACAGGTGCATTCAAGCCTTGTGAAGCAGCCTTCCGCCCGTGAGTCTTGGGAAAACCGGCGGAGCCAAAGCGCCATCGCTGGCTCTGCCGGTCTGGTGCATTACTCCGCGTCCAGCACGGCCTGGCAGGACTCGGCCATTTCCTGCGGCGTCGTGGCGCCGATCAGCAGTTCCTGCGTGCGGGCATACAGCTCGGTCGCCACGGGGGAGCTCAGCTGCACATCGAAGATGGGCAGGAAGGTCCAGGTGGAGGCCAGCGCGCTGTACTTGGCAAACAGCGGGTCAAGCTTGGTGGCATCGACGTTTGCGGTCTTGCAGGCGGGCACGAAGCCGGCCTCCAACGCGTAGGTGCCGTAGTTGCCGGAGGTGATGGCCTTGTAGTAGGCCAGCGCGGCGCTCTGCTGCGCTTCGGTCAAACCGGCTTTTATCACGTAGCTCCAGCCCGCGCCACCGGCAACGCCCGTGGGCACGCCGCCCGCCTGGCCATCCACAGCGGGGATGGCGGCAAACTCGGTAGCGGCCTTCACGTCTTCGGGCGCATCCTTGATGATGTTGCCCAGCGCCCACGCGCCTTCGATGAACATGGCAGCCTTCTTGTTCATGTACATGGCTTCCTGCTCATTATTGTTGATGGAGTTCATATCGGCGTTGAAGGCACCCGCGGTGGCCAGCGCCTGGAAGTCGGTCAGGGCCTGCACGAAGGCCGGGTCGGTGAACTTCGCGCCGGTCTTGTTCTTCAGGCTCTCAAACCAGGTGCCATCCACATAGCGGTAGGCAAAGGTGTTGAACAGGCAGCTCTCCGCCACCCACTGATCCTTGTTGCCCAGTGCGATGGGGGTGTAGCCCTTGGCCTTGATCATATCCACGGCGGCCAGCAGTTCAGTGTAGGTGGTGGGGAAGCTGGTCACGCCGCACTCGGCGAGGATGTCCTTGTTATAGTACACAACGGCGTTGGGCTGCATCTGGAAGGGGAAGCCGTAGGCAACGCCATCCACCAGCGCGTCGCCAAAGGCGGTGTCGAGGTATTCGGCTTTCCAGGCATCGTCCATCAGGTCGGCCACGGGCACGATCTTGCCGGCCTTAGCAAGGCTGGCGAGCATATCGCCCTTGCACAGGAACAGGTCGGGCAGCTCGTCGCCGGTCACGAGCACCTTGAGGTTGGTCTCGTAATCGTCATGGGCCACATAGGTGCTGGTCACTTCGATGCCGGGGTTCGCCGCCAGGAACTCGGTGCTGGCCTGGTCGAACGCCTTGGCGGTGCCGGCGGTGTCCGACACGCTGTGGAAGTGCATGAACGAGAGCGCCGTTTTGTCTTCCGCGGCGGCAACGCTAAACAGCGAGCCCAGCAGAACGATTGCCATGACCAGGGACAACCACTTCATAGTACCCTTCATAGAGGATCCTCCTTCACGATTTCGAACTTCCGCGCGTTTCCCGACCCCCGTGCAGGGCCGGACTCGCGTTTGCGGTTCGCTCTGTCTGATGATGCTATTATAGTCACCGCCCCACGCCCCTGTCTTTATCTCAGGCGATGAATGTTTGTCCGTTTCTACATATATCGCTTTCATCTATTGCGCCATCATTTGTCCATTTCTACTGTATTTTGACATTCTGGCAACTATTCGACCAGATACGCGTGCGTCAATCTGTTGAACCGCTTATATCTGGCGCTTTTCGCACCTACTAACCCCTGCGCCCACACTTCAGCGCATAGCGGCAGGGCACTGTGGAGGTTATTATGTCACTTCGACAAGGGGATCGTCTCCATCCTGCCGGCTCCGTATTGTTCATAATATACGCTTTTGGATCAACATGTCGGTATCCATTTCAACGGATGCAGGGAGCCGCTCCCATCGTTGTTTTGGACATACGCGCAGCTCGTCGGCAGCAATATGGCCGAGCGACGGCTTGCATGAAGTCAGTCGCCTGAAACGTATGAGCGCGTCGCTTAGCCGCTTAGCCACACCACTCGCAACCGGGTTGTGCCCGACCGAAAGGGTGAACCTCCCGGGAGATGCGGGCAGACTCGGCTCAGGAGCTTGAAACCGCACGAAAAGGCCTCCGCAAACCACCCTTCAAGGCGGCCTGTGGAGGCCCTTCGCCGGTATTCTTTCCTGCCTTACCGTTCAGGCATGCGTCATGATTCCTCGGTGCCGGTCTCATCATCCTCGCCGGTCTCGTCCTTCATGTCGTGAGGCACCACGATCACCTCGATGCCGGCGGCGCGCAAAGCCTCCGCCTCGCCGGGGATCACGTTCCAGTCGGTGATGATCGTCTTGATCTGCCCCGGCGCAAAAATCACCTTCAGCGCGGCTCTGCCGATCTTGGAGCTGTCCACCACGCAGATGGTGCGCTTGGAGCACTGCGCCATGCTGCGCTTGATGCTGATCTCCGCCACGTCCGAGATGGTAAAGCCATCCTCCGCATTGACGCCGTTGCAGGTCAAAAAGTAGATGTCCGACCGCATGGAGAGCACCAACTGCTCGGCCGTCTGGTCAATGTAGGCGTCTTTCTGCGGCTGGTAACGCCCGCCGGTCAGGTACAGCGATATGTTCGGCGCCTTGCCCAGCACATTGGCGGCGGCCTGCGAGTCGGTAATCACGTTGAGAGGTATCTTCGCGTTCACGATCATTTTGGCGATCTCCGCGGTGGTGGTGCCGGTATCCAGCGTGACCGTGCAGCCGGGGAACAATACGTGATTCACGATATAGGCGGCGATGCGGCGCTTCTCCTCGGTATGCAGACCCTTGCGCGCCTCCATGGAGATGTTGTGCTGCGTGTTGTCGTTGGCCACCGCGCCGCCAAACGTGCGCGTGATCAGGCCGCGGCTGTCCAAATCTTTCAAATCGTTGCGGATGGTAGATTCGCTGCACTTGAGCTCCGCGCAGAATTCCGCGAGCGTCACCACATTGCGCGCCAGCAGCATGGCGCGTATCTTTTCCTGTCTTCTGATCGGTTTGCTGGTCATGAAGAACTCATCCCTATCCATCATCGTGCCGCAAGCGCGGCCTGATCGCTTGAAAGCTCTCCGCCGTGGGCGCAGGCCCGCAGGATCGCGAAGAGTCCTAGCATCTTTCGACGCTTCGGGGGGAAAACCCTGCAACGGGATGGATCGGTCAACCTTTCAGAGACTGCCGCCGCCCACCGCGACGGCGCGGACCAACAGGCCGTTTAGCGGATCGCGCCCTCGTAGAGCGCCATCATTTTGTCCCAGGCGACGGGCAGCGACGGGTCAAGATTGAAAAGGCCCGAGGAACCCACGATCAGTACATCTGCGCCCGCCTCGTACAGCCAGCGGTAGCTCTTCTCATTGCAGCCGCCGTCGATCTCGATCAGGAAATGCAGCCCCAGCTTTTCGCGCAGGGCGACCAGCTCGCGCACCTTGTCCAGCACCTCGGGCACAAATTTCTGGCCCGCATAACCGGGGTCTACCGTCAGCAGGGTGATCTTATCCAGCCTGCCGATGTAGCGGCTGATGCTCTCCAGCGAGTCCGCAGGGTTGAGCACGATCCCCGTTTTGCAGCCAAAGCTGCGGATGGTGTCCAGCGTGCGGAAAGCGTCCCGCGTAATGGTGTCCATGTGGGGGGAGATATAGTCCGCACCGGCCTTGGCGCAGGGCTCCAGATAGTCCGCGGGGTGCAGCACCATCAGGTGCATGTCGATGGGCTTGGTGGTGTGCGGCTTGATCGCCTTCACAAAATCGATGGAGCAGGCAAAGTTTTTGACATAGTTGCCGTCCATGATGTCCACATGGTAGATATCGCAACGGGGGTCGAGCACTTCCAGCTGATCCTGCACGTGCAGGGCATCCATACACATCAGCGAGGGGGAAAACTGCATCTTACGGTCGGCCATGTTGGTACTCCTCTCAGCGGCTTGCGCCGCTCAACCTTCTGCATCCAGGGTCATGGGTTCCACCTTCAGCAGATCGGCAATTTTCGCGTTATAAGCAGTGGGGTCTTGCAGGTAGCGGTAAGTATCGGGCGACCGCAAGAAGCTGCGGTAGGTAGGCAGGGGATCCGCGGTGCCAAACTGTTCGCTGGGGACGACTGCGCCTCTTTGGTACACCGTGGTCTTGGCATCGTAATGCGGGTTGGCGATCAGCCGTAGCGCACCGCCGCGCTCGACCACAAAAGCAGCCATGCCCTTGTGCTCCTGCACCACGCCGTAGTCGTTGGCGCCGCTTTCCAGCACCAGGTTATCGAACACCAGCGTGCCTTCACCCGCGTTCACGGTGCAGTGCGCGCAGTTGGCCGGCACGATGATCTTTTCGCCCGCCTGCAGCGTTACGGCGATCAGCTCAGTGGGGCTGCCCGTCCCGTTATCCGGTTGCAGCAGGTAGAGGGCCGTACCGGCCAGCACCTCGTAGAGCTCCGCGTGAGGCGTGGTTTTTTCGGGCATGCGAGCGTGGATGTGGCCGGTGGTCTTTTTGCGCTCGCCACCCACCGTGCCCGGGTGCACCACCGTGATATCAAAGCGCAGGTGATGCTTCTCAAACAGGGCTTCATCCTTGGGAAAATGCACGTTCTTATAAAAATCAAACGCGGTCTCGTCGGTTCCAGCCTGCGGGTAGGCAAGCACAGAGGCCAGCTTAGCCGTGGACTTGGCGGCCGATTCCTCGCATACCAGGCCATCTTCAAAGGTAAGGAGGCTTGTAGCCTCATCCAGCATGATGGGGAGCCCTGAGCATTCCAGTTTCATGGTCGTATACGCTCCTATTTGACGGCCCGCAGCGCGACATCGCGGACCCTGCTGTGCACGGGGCTGCACCCCGGCTGTTCTTTGATGCGCGACCCCTGCGCGGGGCAGTCTTGGGATGGGACTTGAACCGCGCATGGCGGGCAGAAGGAGTGTATTTCTACCCGCCATGCGCATGGGTTCAGGTACGGTTACTTCTCGATCACTGCGGCGATCTCTTCGTCGGTGTAGCCGTGCACAGTGCGGAGGATATCATCAACCTGGTCCGCGAGGATCAGCTTGCTGTCCAGACGCTTGCTCTCCACCTTCTCGCCCTTGATGAGCGCGGCGGCGAAATCGGCGGCGCCATTGGCATAGCCGAAGGTGTCCTGGGCGACGGTAGCGGTCAGGTGCCCGTTCTTCAGAGCGATGCAGCCCAGCTCGTTGGCATCAACGCTGAACACTTTGATGTCCATCCGGTTGCCAAGCGACATGGCCTGCAGGGCGCCCAGCGCCATATCGTCGTTGCAGGCGAAGATGCACTCGATCTCGGGGTTGGAGATCAGCCAGCTCTCCACGATGGGCATGGCCTTGCTGGTGCTCCACTCGGCGGTCTGGTTGTCCACGATGTCCGCGCCCACTTCGGTCAGCAGCGAGACGAAGCCCTCGGTGCGGCCTTCAGAGTGGAAGGTGCCGTCCAGGCCGCGCAGCACGGCGCACTTGGTGCCGGCTTTCACGAAGCCTTCCTTGATGGCGTATTCCACCAGCAGCGAGCCCTGCTGCACGGGGTCTGCGTCCAGGTAATAGCTCTCACCGTCGTCGTTGATGCTGCCCACGGTGATGATGACCTGCGTGCCGGCTGCCACGGCCGCCTTCACGTACGGAACGGGCGTGTCCGGGTCGTTCTGCTGCATGATGATAACGTCATACTTATCGGCGGTGCAGGTCTCGATCAGGGTGTTGATCTTGTCGGAGTCAAACTCCCCGTCGAAGGTGTCCACGGTGTAGAGGTCCTTGTAGGTCTTCTCGTAATACTCGAGGAAGATCTGCATGACCAGGTAGCAGTACGTGTCGGAGTAACCCTTGCAGATGAAGGCGACGCGGGGCTTGGCTGTTTCCGCACTCGCGGAAACGGTGATCATGGAGAACGCGAGGATGGTGACCAGGAGAATTGCCAGAACCTTCTTCATGACGATGTGCCTCCCTTTTATTTACAACCCGCTGTATGCTCCCGGCGGGTTTGTATCAGAACCGCTTGCTGCCGCCCTTGGTCTTGATATCCACCACCACGGCGAACACGATCACCAGCCCGGTGATGATCTGCTGGTAGTAGCTCTGCACGTGCGTCAGCGTTAAGATGTTGGAGATCATACCGATGATGAGCGAGCCCACGATGGTGCCCGTAATGGTGCCGATACCGCCCGCCAGCGACGCGCCGCCGATGATGGCCGCCGTGATGGCATCAAACTCGAGACCCACCGCCTCGGCGGGCTGCCCGGAGTTGAGGCGGCTCATGAACAGCGCGCCCGCGATGGCCACGCACACCGCGTGGAAAAGGTAAGCCATCACGATCGTGCGGTTGGTGTTGATACCCGCCGCCTTGGCCGATTCCGGGTTGCCGCCGATGGCGTAGAGGTAGCGGCCCATGCGTGTCTGCGTCAGTAGCACCCAGGTGAGCACCGCGATCACCACCATGAACACCACGGGGAAGGGAATTTCGCCAAACAGCTTGCCCTGCCCCAGGTTCACGATCTTGCCAACGGACTTGATCACTTTGGCGTTGGTGTACATCAGCGCAAGGCCGCGCGCGGAGGTGGAGATGGCCAGCGTGACGATGAAAGCCGGCGCGCGGTATCGGGTGATGATGAACGAAGCCACGCCGTACAGCGCGATACTCAGCAGAATGCCTGCGCCCACCGCCATCAGCCCGGCGGGGAATGGGGCGATGCCCGTGCCTTCGGTCAGGCTCTTGTAGGTGCCCAGCACCACGCAGCCCACAAACGCCACCACCGAGCCGGCGGACAGGTCCGTGTTGCCGGTGATCACCAGCAGCGTGATGCCGCAGGCGATGATCGATACCACCGCCGTCTGCGTCAGCAGGTTCAGCAGGTTGGCCTTGCTGAGGAACACCGGCGACAGCACGGAGCAGATGCCCACCAGAATGATGAGGATGAAGAAGATGCCCACCTTGTTGTAAAACTTGACAAAGGAGAACCGCTCCCTGTTGCCGCGCGCCAGTCCATGTGTGTTCATGCCCCAGTCCCTCCTACCGCCAGATGCATAATACGGTTGGCGTTGATCTCCGGCTTTGTGAGCACGCCCGCGACGGTTCCCTTGCTGATCACCAGCACGCGGTCGCTCATGCCCATCAGTTCCTCCAGGTCGGAGTCGATCAGCAGGATGGATACCCCCCTGCCGCACATCTCGTGGATGAGCTTGTAGATCTCATATTTGGTGCCCACGTCGATGCCACGGGTGGGCTCATCCAAAATCAGGATGCGCGGCTGGATGGACAGCCACTTACCCAACACGGTCTTTTGCTGGTTTCCACCGCTTAACGTTTCCACCGGCGTTTCGGCGGAGGGCGCCTTGATGGCCAGGCTGCGGCACATGCGGTCTACCAGCTGCTTCACTTCCTTGTGCTTGATCCAGCGGCTGTGAAAAATGTGCTTGTAAGAGACAAGCCCGATGTTCTGGCTGATGGAGAGGATCAGCGTGAGCCCCTGCCGCCGCCGATCCTCGGGGATCAGCGCGATGCCCTGCGACACAGCATCGTTCACATCGCGGATGCGCAGCTTTTTACCGTCCAGGTACACCTCGCCGCAATCCTTGGGGTCCATGGCCATGATGGCCCGCGCGATCTCCGTGCGGCCCGCGCCGATCAGCCCAGAAACGCCCAGTACCTCGCCCTTGCGCAGGTCGAAGCTGATGCCTTGGAACACGCCCTTGCGGCAGAAGTTGTCCACCTTGAAAACCACGTCGCCCACCTCGCATTGCTTGGGCGGGTATACCTCGGTCATCTTTCGGCCCACCATCATCTCGATCACGTGGGGGATGCTGGTCTGCGAGGCGGGCAGTGTATTGATGTGCTGGCCGTCGCGCAGCACGGTGATGTAATCCGCCACGGTGAAGATCTCGTCCATCTTATGGCTGATGTAGATCACGGTGATGCCGCTGGCCCGCAGTTCGAATATCCTTTTAAAGAGGAAGTCGACCTCATTCTCCGTCAGCGACGAGGTGGGCTCGTCCATCAAAATGATCTTGGCATTCACGGAGATGGCCTTGACGATCTCCAGCATCTGCGCCTGCGCGATGGACAGGTCCTTCATCTTCTTGCGCAGGTCGAAATCCAGCCCCTGCTGTTTCAAAAACTCCTGCGCGATGCGCGCCATGCCCTTGCTGTTAAGAAACGGCGGATACTTGGCGGGGATCTCGTGCCCCAGATACATGTTCTCCAGCACCGTCATCTCGGGGATCACGTTGAGCTCCTGGTAGATCATGGAGATGCCGTGTCTCAGGGCGTCCGCCGTGCCGTTGAGCTGCAGGGGCTGCCCGTGATAGAGCACCTGGCCCTCGGTTGGCTTGTACAGGCCGTTGATCACCTTGAGCAGGGTAGATTTTCCGGCGCCGTTCTCCCCAGCCAGCACATGCACGCAACCCGGACGAATGCCGAAGTTTACGTCGCTAAGGGCGTGCACGCCCGGAAAATCCTTGGAGATGTGCCGAAACTCGAGGATGTAGTCGCTCACGGGCGGCTGCTGGGGGTCGGTCTGTCCGTTGTATGTTTCCATAAACGGCCTCCTTTGGCTCTTGGTTACGTTGCCGCGAGGCGTACCGAGGCTATGGCTTTTCTTTTTGCATCGTATGGGCACATTATAACACGAATTTTGCTGTTTTCAATAGCTATTTTCACAATTCGTGAAATTTTATTGTTGTTTTTAAGAGATTCAAGGTTGCTTTCCTGTTGATATAATGTTACAATGCTGTTGTTATCAGCAGATAATACGCAAAACGAGCGTTATTTCCTATAAGAAGGCAGGGGTCGTGATGCTGGTCGGCGCGGTGGATATCGGCGGTACCAAAACGATCGTCGGGCTGGTGGACGAGGCTGGCCACATCGCGGCACAGCGGCGTTTTGCAACGGACACACGGAATCTGGCGGCCCAGTTCCGCCGTTGCGGCGATGCATTGCGCGCCTGCGCGCAGGAGGCAGGGGCCGTTACGCAGCTGGGCGTCACCATGCCCGGCATGGTGGATAACCCGCGCGGTGTGCTGCTGAACGCGGCCTTTGCGGGCTGGCGTAACGTGGATGTTCGCGCCGAGCTGGGCCGCGAAACGGGCCTTACACACATACAGGTGGATAACGATGTGAACGCTTGCGCCCTTGCGGAACTGCGGCTTGGCCACGGGAAGCGGTACCGACATTTCGTGTGGATGACGGTATCCACTGGCGTTGGCGGCGCCGTGGTGGTGGATGGCCAACTGGTGCGGGGCGCATGGCACTGCGCCGGGGAACTGGGCCATATCAAAGTAGAATATGAACAGCCCGTGCGCTGCCCCTGCGGCGGCTACGGCTGCCTGGAGGCGCACGGATCCGGCTCGGCCATCACGCGCATGACGCGTGCAGCCGCTCAGGCCGAGCCGGCCTTTGCAGCGTGCCTGAGCACAAGCGGCCTGCCCGACGATGCCTTCGGCTGCGCTGTGCTGGCGCGGCAGGGCGATGCCACGGCGCTGGCGGTATACCGGCAGGCTGCCGTATATCTGGGGCGCGGCATCGCCGCCAGCATAAATGTGCTCAACCCGCAGGCCGTGGTACTGGGGGGCGGAGTGAGCGGCGCATTCGACCTGTTGCTGCCAGAATTGCTGAAAACGGTAAATCTCGACATTATCGACAACCTAAGAGGTGTTGAAATCATGAAAACTGCGCTGGGCTACGAGGCCGCGCTGCTGGGCGCCGCCACGCTGGCCCTGCAGCCCATGCCGCAAGGCTAAAACCGTTATCAAACCAGATATTCTGGTAGAATGGAGCGTGTAAAATGCACAGCAACGTTACAAAGGAAGCTACCCTACTGAAAGTCGGTGTGCTCGGCTGCGGCAGCATCGGGCAGGCCGCCCATCTGGAGTCCTGCGCCAAGGCGCGCAACATCGAGCTGACCGCCATCTGCGACGTGGCGGACGACCTGCGCGACAAGATGGCCGCCATCTACGCCCCTCGCAAGTCCTACAAGGACTTTGCCAAAATGCTGGAGGACCCGGAACTGCAGGCGGTCGTGATCGGTATCAGCGACGAGTTTCACGTCAGCTGCGCCAAGGCGGCCATACTGGCGGGCAAGCATGTGTTCGTAGAAAAGCCGCTGGGCGTGTCTGTAGACGAGTGCCTGGAGCTCAAGGAGCTCGTGGAAAGCAGTGGCCTTACCCTGCAGGTAGGTTTCATGAAGCGCTTCGACGGCGGCCTGCAGTACGCCAAGGCTTTCCTGCGCAACGCCATCGGCGAGATCACCACCTACAAGGGCTGGTACTGTGACAACATCGGCCGCAAGGTGGTCACGGCCAACGTGATGCCCATCCTCTATTCCAGCCGCAGCATGAAGATGCCCGACGTGGACGCGCGTGCTGTGCGCGAACGCTACAACCTGATGGCGCACGGCAGCCACCTGTTCGATACGGCCCGCTTCCTCGCGGGGGATATCCGCAGCATCGAGGCAAAGTATGCGGAGAAACGCGGGCTGCACTCCTGGCTGGTCGCCTGCGAGTTTGAGGGCGGCATTATCGGCAGCCTCGACCTGACCGTATCCATCGCACAGGACTGGCAGGAAGGCGCGCAGATCTACGGTACCGACGGCACAGTGTTTGCAAAGATGTACGACCCGTGGGAGTTTCGCACCTCGACGGTGGAATGCTGCGACCGTGCCACCCATGTGATCCATACCCCCTATGTGGCGGACGGGCAGTTCTACCGCCGCCAGCTGGAGGCCTTTGCCGATACCGTGCTGCACGGCATCCCCAGCGATGCCGCCACCGTGGACGATGGGCTGGCCTCTGTGCGGGCGATGATCGCCACCTACCGCTCCGTGCACCAGAATGGCCGCCGCATCGACCTGAAGGACGTGGAAGGGGGCATGTGACCATGCAGCTGGGCACCATGACCAAAACCTACGAGCGTCCCACGCTGGAAGCCGTCTTTCAGGCCATGGTGGGCGACGGGCTGTACGCGGCGCAGCTGAACCTGCTCTCCCATGGCATGGAGACCATGCCGGCCCATGCCGACGAGGCCCGCATCGAGGAGATACGCCTGCTCGCCGTGCGGTACGGCATCGACCTGTGCGGCCTCTCGGGCACGTTCAACATGATCGACCCGGACGAGACCGCCCGCGCCGAGGGTTGCCGCCGCTTTGATACGCTCTGCGGCATTGCGGCCAGTCTGCATATACCGATGGTCGCGCTGTGCACGGGCAGCAAAAACCCCAAGAGCAAGTGGGAGTGGCATGACGCCAACGACACCCCCGAGGCATGGGCAGACTTGCTGCGCACCACCGAAACGATTTTGAAAAGCGCGGAAAAGCACCGCGTGAACCTGGGCGTGGAGATCGAGGCCAGCAACATCATAAACACCCCGCTGCGCGCACGCCAGTATCTGGACTTCTTTGGCGGCAGTCGCCTCAAGATATTGATGGACGGGGCCAACCTCTTCACGCCCGAGCGCTTCGACCGCATGCAGGAAACGCTGGACGAAGCCTTTGCGCTCATCGGCGGGGATATCGTGCTGGCCCACGCCAAGGATCTGGCCAGTTCCTCGGCGCTTTCGTTTGTGGCCGCAGGGGAAGGCGTGCTGGATTTCGAACACTATATCGAGCTGCTGCGCCGCTACCGCTACGATGGCCCACTGATCATGCACGGCCTCTCGGAGGCGCAGGTGCCGCATAGCACGCGCTTTTTGCAGCAAAAGCTGCAAGGTGCGGGCACCCGCTGAGCGAGGTGGCAGCCGCCCGATACCGACAGGAGGGATAAACGCCCGTGAAGACCATCCTATGTTACGGCGACTCCAACACCTGGGGATACGAGCCTGTTACCGCCGCGCGCTACCCCCGCCAGACCGTATGGACGGGTGTGGCGCAGGCTGCGCTGGGGCCGGAGTACGAATTGCTCAACGAGGGCCTGAACGCACGCACCACTGTGTATGACGACCCGTGGAGCGACGGCAAGAACGGCAAAACATATCTGGATGTATGCCTAACCACGCATAAGCCGCTGGATTTGGTCGTGCTCATGCTGGGCACGAACGACCTCAAGTTCACCGATGCGGCCGGTGCGGCCAAAGGCGCGGAGACGCTGGTCAAACTGATCCGCCTGCTGAGCCATAAGGAGGATTCGTCTCCCATCTTCAAGGCCGATGCGCAAATCCTGCTCGTCTCCCCCATCCGCTTGGGCGCGGATGTGATCAGCCGCCCCACCACGCTGCGCCACGGCTACGAGCAATCCCTGCGCTTTGCCGAGGCTTACGTCGAGGTCGCTCGCGCCCAAAAGACGCACTTTCTGGACGCGGCGCTGCACGCCACCCCGTCCGACCGGGATTGCATCCACATGGAGCCGGAGGGCCACCGCACGCTGGGGCTGGCGATCGCGCAAAAGGTGCGCGACATCCTCGGCTAACCGCGTTGCGCCTGCGCTGCGCGAGCTGATCCGGCTCTCTGGGCGGTACGGCAGGCACCGCATCCGCAAGGGCGCATCCATTTCCTGTGGCAGGTTTCCTTTGCAAGGAAAACCCAGCCCGGCAAAAGGCCGGATGCGGTTTGCGTGCCACGGGCGATGATATTGAAAGGAGAACGATCATGCCTCCTTCCGCCTATGTGATCGGAATCGACGTCGGGGGCACCCACATCCGCATCGGCGCTGTGGATGCCACCGGTGCCGTCCTTCGGCACCAGATTTTACCCAGCCGCCAGTACCTGAGCCTATCTGACCCCATAGGCGCGCTGGTCGGGAGCATCGCCGCCTTTCGCGACGAGACCTCGGGCGAAGCGCGCGGCGTATGCATCGGCATCCCGGGCGTCATCGGTAAGGATCGCTCCACCGTGCTGTCGGTGCCCAACCTGCCCGTGCTGGACGGCGTGAACATCCGCGCGGCGCTTGAGTCGGGCGTGGGCATGCCGGCACTGGTGGTGCACGAGGTGCTGCTGCTGTTGACCAACGACCTGCAAGCCAACCGGCTCCGGGATTTGGACATCGTTATGGCGGTCTACCTGGGCACGGGCATCGGGAATGCCATGTACATCCACGGTCGCCTGCTGGAGGGGAAAAACGGCATATCCGGCGAGCTGGGGCACCTGCCCGTGCCGGGCGATACCGCCCCCTGCCCCTGCGGCAATCTGGGCTGCATTGAGCTGATGGCCTCCGGCAAGCGGCTGGAAGCCATCAAGGCGGAGCATTACGCCGACGCGCCGGATTTTGAGGCGATGTTGGCCGCACCGGAGCGTCACCCGGCCATTGACCGCTACTTGGACTGCGTGGCCTGCGCCATCGCGGCGGAGATCAACATTCTGGATCCTGACTGTGTGCTGCTCGGCGGGGGCGTGCTGTCCATCGCCAACTTCCCCTACGATACCCTGTTTCAACTGATCCAGGCGCACACCCGCAAGCCTTACCCCGCCGAGACCCTGCGCTGTATCCGCCTGCCCGCGGATTCCCTGCGCGGCGTGCGCGGGGCCGGGCTGTACGGGTGGGAGCACCTTTGAACCGCCGCCGCGCAAACGCAGATATGCCTGCTGACGGGAAATACCTTGTCCAAAAAAAGGAAACAGGCTGGCACACATGCGCCAGCCTGTTTCCTTTTTCGCCTGATCCGTCTTTTCGACGCTCCAAGGTGGATTCTTGGTAGCGGGAAAACGCCACAGGGAGCCCACGGACGATCCCGAAAGGGAGGAATCGTCCGGGGCTCCCACAGGAAGGCCCCGTGCAAACCCCACAGGGAAGGGCTCGCACGCATATCCGGGGCGTTGACGCCTCACGCTTTGCTTTAACCGCAAACACCGCGCCGCGTCAGCCGCCGCAACAATGGCGCATTCCGCGCCGCCTGAAAAGCTGCCGCTCTGGCGTACCACATCCGGCGGTCTGCCAGAACAAAAGGGTCATAAGGCATCTCGGATCGTGGTCAAACCACGCTGCAGCATGCAAACGGAATCAAAAAACAAGCCTGCCATGCGCTCGTCCTTGAGCGATGGTGTGCCCCGCCTTTCGGCGGCGCATGGCGGCTTGTTTTTAATGGAGGCAGGGCGCGTCACCGCACCGCTGCATCAGATCACACGTACAGCAGGATGTCCTGATAGGTGGGGAACGGCCAGTACTTCTTGGCGACGAGGCCCTCCAGCGCGTCGGCGTGCTTGCGCACCTCCACCATGGCGGAGAGGATGGCGTCGCGGGTATACGTGGCCTGCGTGAGCGCGCTCGCGCCGCTGTCGATGCCGACGACGGCCTTGTCCAGCGTGTCGATGGCGGCGCTCAGGGCATTGGTCTCAACGCTCAGCTTGGTCAGCAGGTTGATCTCGGCATCCAGCGGCAGGCCGGGGGCGACGCTCTTCTTGAGCTCCGCTTCCTTGGCCACTTCCTTGCTGTAGGCCAGCGCGGCGGGCATGATCAGGCGGCGGGCGATATCCGAGGTGGTGAGCGCCTCGATGGCGACCACCTTGATATAGTTCTCCAGCTTGATCTCATAGCGGCTGTGCACTTCGCTCTCGGTGAACACGCCGTGCTTGACCAGCACATGCACGTTCTTCTCGGCGACGTAGCTGGGCAGCGCGTCCACGGTGGTCTTGAGGTTGAGCAGGCCGCGGCGCTCGGCTTCTTCCACCCACGCGGGGTCATAGCCGTTGCCGTTGAAGATGATGCGCTTATGCTCGCGCAGCACACGGCGGATGAGGGCGTTGAGCGTGCCGGTGAAGTCGGCGGCGCCTTCCAGCTCGTCCGCAAACTTGCTCAGGCTCTCGGCGATGATGGTGTTGAGCACCACGTTCGGGCCGCTGATGGACTGGCTGGAGCCAAGGCTGCGGAACTCGAACTTGTTGCCGGTGAAGGCAAAGGGCGAGGTACGGTTGCGGTCAGTGTTGTCCTTGGGGAACTTGGGCAGCACATCCACGCCCAGCAGCATCTGCATGCGCTCACGGCTCTGGTAGACGCTCTCGTTGATGATGGAGTCGATCACGGCGGTCAGCTCGTCGCCCAGGAAAATGCTGATGATGGCGGGCGGCGCTTCGTTCGCGCCCAGGCGATGGTCATTACCAGCATAGGCAATGGCCACGCGGAGCAGATCCTGATAGTTGTCCACAGCCTCGATGACCGCGGCCAGGAATAGCAGGAACTGCGCGTTCTCGTTGGGGGTGTCGCCCGGCTCCAGCAGGTTCACGCCCGTGTTGGTGCTCATGGCGTAGTTGTTGTGCTTGCCGCTGCCGTTCACGCCGTCAAAGGGCTTCTCGTGCAGCAGGCACACCAGACCGTGCTTGGTCGCGATGCGCTTCATCACTTCCATGGTAAGCTGGTTGTGATCGGCGGCGATGTTCACGGTGCTGAACACGGGTGCCATCTCGTGCTGTGCGGGGGCCACCTCGTTATGCTCGGTCTTGCTGTATACGCCCAGCTTCCAGAGCTCTTCGTTCAGCTCCTTCATGAAGGCGCTCACGCGCGGGCGGATGGCGCCGAAGTAATGATCCTCCAGCTCCTGACCCTTGGGGGGCTTGGCGCCAAACAGCGTGCGACCGGTGTTGATCAGGTCGGGGCGCTTTTTATAGTCCTCCACGTCGATCAGGAAATACTCCTGCTCGGGGCCCACGGTGGGATACACGCGGGTCACGTCCGGGTTGCCAAACAGCTTCAACACGCGCACAGCCTGCTTGCTGAGGGCCTGCATCGAGCGCAGCAGCGGGGTCTTTTTGTCCAGCGCCTCGCCGCCGTAGCTGCAAAACGCGGTGGGGATGCACAGCGAGCCATCCTTGATGAAGGCGTAGCTGGTGGGATCCCAAGCGGTGTAGCCGCGGGCTTCGAACGTGGCGCGCAGACCGCCGCTGGGGAACGAGCTGGCATCTGGCTCGCCGCGGACAAGCTCCTTGCCGCTGAACTCAAGCAGCACGCTGCCATCGGCCTTGGGGCTGATGAACGCGTCGTGCTTCTCGGCGGTGATGCCCGTCATCGGCTGGAACCAGTGCGTAAAATGCGTTGCGCCAAGCTCCAGCGCCCAGTCCTTCATCGCGTTGGCGACCACGCCCGCGACCGCCGGGTCAAGCGAGCGTCCCTCTTCGATCGTACGCTTCAGGGCTTTGTAAGTCTCCTTGGGCAGGCGCTTCTGCATGACAGCGTCGTTAAATACGTTTTCGCCGAACAATTCACATGAATTCCTCACGTTGCTGTCCCCTCCTGTGTTTAGTGGCCCCCTGCTGTCGAGTGCCGTATATACGAGAAACGGCGCGATGGATTGCGAAAATCCACAGCGCCGTTGCTGTATGCGGGTAGTATACACCGCGTCCTGTAGCGTGTCAAGGACGAATCCGCACGTTTTTCTGTTTTTCGGCTGTATCATCAGCCATTCGGCGTGGCGGCGGGTTGCGGCTCCGCGGTGGGCACCGCCACGGGCAGGCTCAGGTAGGGCAGCAGCAACAGCCCGCCGCGCACGCCCGCCTGCATCAGCAGCCCTTGCAGCGCAGCAGCATCCATCGTGTCCAGGCTGATGGCCGCCTGCGTGTCGAATGCCTCGGGCGTCCACTTCCCCTTGGTCTTGCCGCTCAGGGCAAGGGTGAACACCTGCGGCAGCGTATCCCCGGTCAGCTCCACCTGCACGTCCAGCGTGGTGGCGGCGTTCTTCGCCTGCCCGCTGGAAAAGGTTGCGCTCATCTTCAGGTCGAGCGGCGGGAAAACGAAGTACTGCGCCTTTTGCGCGTCGGTGGGGTCGGCGGGCGCGTCGTCCGTGATGTCGGGGGTATATTCCGGTGTCAGGTTCAGCTCCACAGCCGCGGTCTGCGTATTCTTGCCCTCCGCGTCGGTCGCGGTGGCCTGCTGCACGCTCAGCACAAAAGCGGCTGAGAGTGTCTTGCCCGCCTCGCCCGTAGCCGTGCCCTCGGTGCCCACCTCAAACGCTTCCGCGCCGAGCGGCTGGCGCAGCACCGTGCCCTGATACACCGTGGTGCCCGTCAGGGTGTTGTAGGTCTGGTAATCCGCGCGCAACACAAGCTTGTCGCTGGTCAGGGCGATGGTGTTCTCGTCCGGCAGGTCTCCCCCGCCCTTGTGGCGGTCATACCGCAGGGCCACGGCCCCGCCCTTCGCGTCGTACAGCGGCAGCGCAAGCGACAGCGCGAGCGTTTCGCCCCGCAGGCTTACCGTGCGGCTGATGGTCATATCCCCATTCAGGGGCATCTGGTCGATGGCATAGAAGTAGTAGTTTTGCAGCGCCGGGTTCAGGTACTGCTCCGCTGCACCGCTGGGCAACAGCGCCGTGAGCCTGAGCAGCAGCCCCTGATCCGCGAGCATGTCCAGCACCATCTGCTTGAGCTGGGCCTTGATGGCCGCGGGCGGGATGTCATAATCCACCGTCATGGTGGAAGAACCGTCGCTTGCCTTACCCAGCAGCGCATGCTGGCGGTAACCCTCGATCCACAGGTCGATCTTTGTGGCATAGGGCTCCAGCGCGGCGTTCAGTTTCGTCGTATCCAAGGTGAACACCTGTGATGCCAACCCTGCGGCAAAGCCCATCAGACCCGGCATGGCCGTGCCCGCCAGCGCGCCCTGCGCCGCCTTAGGCAGCGCGCCCGTGGCGGTGCCCGTGCCCGTCGCTGCGGTCCCCGCCAGCGAGAACCAGCCGTCGCCCGTCAGGGCGCTTTGAAGGTACGCCATGCCGGATTTCAACGACAGCTCCGCGCCGCCCACCGTGCTCTCCCCATCCTTCAGGGCGAGGGTAATGCGGTTCTCTGCGGGCTTTTTGGCGGCCAGATCCTCCCGCACGTAGATGTAGCTCACATCAAACACCATGGGCTTGAGGGTCGTGATGGCCTCGGCCTCGCGCCCCGCCACGGCAGCAGACGTGAACGTGACCGTACCGGCGAAGCCGCTGCCCGCTTCCAGCTGCTTGAGCAGCTTCTCGGCCACCGTGTAGCTGACATCGGCGACCGATTCCGCCGCGGCGGGCAGGCATAGCGCGAACACGAGGCACAGGGTCAGGATGCGCAGCGCGATCTTCTTCATGGGGTCGCCCTCCTTCGCCAAACGGCGGACGGTCGGTCAAGAGAAAGGTTCCAACTGGTCGATATTCTGGTTAACGGGCCCCGAGCAGCGATAGGAACGCCGCGAAATCCTGATCGCTCATGCCGTTCCTGAGCAGCGCGGCATCGGCTTCGGGCAGGGCGGCCATGGCGAGCACCAGTCTGCCGGCAAGGTTCTGCGCCGCTTCCAGGAACAGCGTCTGTCGCTGCCCGGCGGTGATCGTATCCAGCGCGATGGTTGTCATGCCCTGCGGCGCGGCGTAGGCCTTGAGCCCGGCAGGCGGCGTGCCAACGAGGTAGTCGCCCTGCGCGTCCGCCGCCTGCGGCGCATCGGTCGGCGCAAACTCATCGGCCAGCATATCCAGCGAGCTGGCGGGCTCGCCGCCTGCCGGGGTCTCGGTTGTTTCAGCCGCGGGCGCGGTGGCGTCCACGTTGGCGACGGCCTGCGCCTCGGGCGTGAAGGTCAAGACCAGCTCGCTGGTCGCCGTTTTGTCGCGAAGTTGCTTTCGAGTGACCGTGCCGGAGAGCGTCGCGCCCTCCGCGCCCGGGGTCAGCAGCAGGTCGATATCCGCGCTCTCGGTGGCCTTGACGGTGTCTTCGCCTGTGGTGGTGGCGATCTCCTGGCTCACCGCGCCCTTGCAGGTCATGGCGAGCACCGCGTCCTGCTTGCCGCTCAGCTCGATGCGCACGGTGCTCTTGTCGGTCACCTTCGCCCGCTTGAGGATGGTCTCCACCTTGCCGCTGATGGCAAAGGCATCGCTCTTGCCCTCCTGCGTCACAGTGGCGGCCACGGTGCGCGAATCCGCCGCACCGCTCAGGGTAGCAGCCTCGATCTTGAAAGCATCCTTGCGCTTGAGGCCGTTGGTTGTAAATGCCCACTGCCACAAAAGCCTACGCTTGTGCCCGTCCGGGTAGGTCACGGTGCCCTTCATGTACAGGCAGATATCCTGTTTGTCGAGGTTTTGGTACAGTGCCACAACGAAGCCCTTGTCGAACGTCATCTGCGCGATCTCCGCGCGGTAGATTTCGTCCATGCCGCAGGCGATCACAGTACGGATGGTGTCCTGCAAAGCTACGCTCTGCTCCTCGGTCAGGCGCGCGACGCGGCTCCAGCGCCCCGCGCCGATGCCCTTGATGTTGTAGTTGGCGCGCTTTTCCTCGGTGATGGGGGCGATGCCGTCCGTGAGCGCCTTGTAGCAGGCGGTGAGCTCGGTCACCGCGTCGAGCGCGCTGAAGGCGACTGCGATATCAGACTGGTTCGGCATGCTCTTGGCGTCGGCCTTACCGGCCTCCTTGGCCGCAGCTTCCCCCTCCGCCGCGGCGGTTGTTTCCTGCTCCGGCTGGATATCGGTCAGCAGGTCGAGCGGGGAAAGCGTCTGCGACGTGAGCGTGCGGTTGGGCAGCAGCGACGTGGTAAAACGGTAAGCGTCACTCTTCTGCGTTTCGCTGAAGCTCAGCAGCGCCTGATCGCCCATGGCGATGCTCGCGCGCGTCTCGGTCTGATCCCCCTCGGTGCGCAGCGCGGCGCTGACCGTTACATGCGAGAGTGCGGCATTGAGCATCGCGAGCGTATCCTCGCCATAGGGCAGCATGGCGTTAAGCTGCAAACCGGCGGTAAAGCGCACATCCGGGTAGCCCTCGAGCCAGCGCCCCAGCACCCTGTCCAGCGTGCCCGCGTCAGCCATGGCGGGCACGGCGGCCCCAAACAACATGAGCACACCCAACAGCAGTGCAACAAAGCGTTTCAGCATGGTCAAACCTCCTGTGACCCGCCCGAAAAAAGCGAGCGTAGCAGTGATTTTTGCTCCTCGGCAGTCTTTGCGGTGTTCAGTGTCCGCCGGATGGCCGACGCGCCGCGGTGCCCGCCGATGTAATGCCCGATATGGGTGCGCATCTCGGTCACGCCCAGCCGCTCGCCCTTGAAGGCGACCATGCTGTCGATGTGCCACAGCGCGGTTTCCAGCCGCTCCGCGTCGGTCACGGGGGCTACGGCCTCGCCGCGCAGCGCCTGCTTGATACCGCGAAACAGCCATGGGTCGCCCATGGCGCCCCGCCCGATCATCACACCCGCGCAGCCCGTTTCCGCCAGCGCCCGCAGCGCACCCTCCGGCGAGGTTACGTCGCCGTTGAGCATGACGGGGATGCTCACCTGCGCGCGGATGGCCGCGACGGCTTCCCAATCCGCCTGCCCCGCGTACATCTGCTGCCGCGTTCGGCCATGGATGCATATCCAGTGCAGCCCAAATGCCTCCGCTGCCTGCGCCAGCAGCAGGGCGTTCATGCTGCTCTCATCAAAGCCAAGGCGGGTTTTGACGGTCACGGGCAGGAAACTGCTTCGCTTGACCGCCTCCATGATGCGCGCGGCCAGCTCGGGCGTTTTGAGCAGGGCGCTGCCCTCGCCGGAGCTTGTCACCTTGCGCGCAGGGCAACCCATATTGATGTCGATACCCGTGAAGCGCCCCAGCTCGCACGCGCGCTGCGCGGCCTCGGCCATGGCTACGGGGTCTTTGCCAAACAGCTGGATATAGGTGTTGGGCTCCTCGGGCGAGGTTTCAAGCAGCAGGCGGTAGGCGGGGTTGTCGCGCTTGGCGCACATCCAGCCCAGCGCGCTGACCATCTCGGTGCAGGCGTAGTCCGCGCCCATGCGGTAGCACAGCACGCGCATGGGCATATCGCTGAGGCCGGCCATCGGCGCGAGGCCGACCAGCGGCCCGCCGGTGAATGCCGTCATGCGCGGCGGGCAGCCTGCGGGAAGGCCGCGATGCGCCCGAGCGTTTCGGCGTAGGGCAAGAGCGTCAGCTCATACATCTCCCCCAGCGGCACGCCCTGCGGCGGAGGCTGGATCACGCCGCCACGCGCGACCCACGCGGGCGCCAGGCATGCATCCACCCGCACGCGGGGGCGGTCGCCATCCATGAACGCCGCGGGGGTCGCATCCTCGCTGATGGCATATTGCCACGCCGCGTCGCCATCCGGCAGGGGCAGCGCCATCAAAAGCGGGCCCAGATACACGCTGGCACTGGCCCGATAGCCTGTTTCCACGAAGGGCGGGCAATCCAGCGCAAGGGTCAGGGTATCGCCGGTGCGGTAGAGGCGCTTGACCGCGTGCAGCTTGCCGCAGGCGGCGGGCAGCGCCTTGCCGCCGTTGATCGAAACCGTCGCGCCCGCGGCGTAGCCGGGCACGTACAGGTGCAGCGTAAACTCGGTGGGCTGTTTGGCCTCGACAGTAAGGGTCAGGGTGTTTTGCCCCTCTTTGCGGGCGCACACGCGCACGGGCGTGCCATCCATACGGGCCAGGCAGCAGCCCTCATAGGGCATCAGCAACGCCAGGTCGGCTTCGCCCTTTGCCATCCACACCGCGCGGCGCACGGCATACAGGGCGCGCAGCAGCGCCGATACCTGCGCGGGCTCCGCCCGTTTCGCAAGGCAGGTATCGTCCGACGCGAGACGGTTGACCGACTGTGCATCGCACACACCATCCGGCTGCACAAGCCCCGCCAGCGCGTTTTCCACGATGCGCTCGATGCGCTCGGCATAGGCCGCGTCGCCGCTGGCGCACAGCAGGTCGAGCAGCGCCTCGGTCAGCGCGCACACGGATTGCAAGTCACTGGCGCGCGACAGGTCGCGCCCCGCGAGGTAGGGGTCGGCAGCGAAAGCGCCGTTGGGCATGCCATGGAAGCGCTGCAGCGCGGCCACGCCAGCCTTGGAAGCGTTGGCGTCGCGCGCGGAGCCGCTGAACATCGCCAGCTGCGCGGTAATGGAAAGCGCGTCGCACACCACCGCGCCCGTGCCCAGCAGCTTCATGCGGCGGTGGTACTGCGCGGCTTCGTCCGTCGCGCCCTCGGCCACGGTCTCCGGCACGAACGGCTTTTGGAACGGGAAGGAGTGGAACAGGCCCGACACATCGGGCAGCTGCGCGCGCAAACGCTCCATCAGCGTGAGCAGAAAGCGCTGGCCCGTGCGGCGGTACAGCTCCGCCGCCACGCGCAGCGCGTCCGCGCCCACGGGCAAAAGCGCCGTTTCCGCCATGGCGGGCATCGCGTCAGTAAAGGCGCGCATGGCCGCCAGCACGCCCAGCATCGCGTCTTTGTTTTTGGAGGCGGCGGCGATCATCATCCCTGCACGCACCATGTCCATGAAGGCGCGGGGGTCGGCGGGCAGCGCCTGCGCGGCGGCGGCCAGCCCGGGCATGGGCGGCATATCGGTGTAGCCGCCAAGCTTGGTGGCCAGCACCGCGTCCAGCGGCGACAGCGCGCTCAAATCCACCATCTCCAGCACGCGCTGGATCAGCTTGTCCAGCGCGCCCTCCGTGTGCACGGCGCTGTCGGGCAGCGCGACATATGCGGGATCCACCAGCGGCGCACGGCAAAACGAATCGTAGGTAGGCATCCTTCCCCATCCTCACGGGCTGGTTTCTCACTCAGCCGATATCATTGGCAATTCTACAATATTATATATCGTTTTCCAGCCGCGTCAACCCATGGGGGCTGCATGTTGCAAACGTGAAGGCTCGACAAGCGCCGCCCGCTTGGGTATAATAGGCCCAGCAAACACGGGAAGGCGGTTTTGGCATGATACGGCACATCGTACTTTTCTGGCTCAAGGACAAGAGCGAGACAAACATCCGCGAAACGGTGGATATCTTGAACAGCATGAAGGGCAAGATACCGGGGATGCTCACCATCGACGCGGGCGCGGATGTGGTGCACAGCCCTCGCAGCTGCGACATCTGCCTGTGCGAGACGTTCGACACCCTGGCCTCGCTGGAGGCCTACCGCACCCACCCCGTGCACCTGCCCGTGCAGGCGCATATGCACGCCGTGATGGAGCGCAGCCAGAGCGCCGATTACGAGGTGCCCGAGGCGTGAGCGCACAGCGGAAGGAAGCCATGGGCCGCATGTGGGTGCGCGCCGTGAAGGGGCACCGCGCCACGCGCGACCTGACCGTGCCTTGCCGCCGCAGCGAGCCGCAGGCCGCCCTGCGCGAAGCCCTGCGCGCGCTTGACCTCGGTATGCCGATGTGGCTTGGCCGCCATCAGGCGGATTGGGATGCCTTCGCCCTCACGCGCTTCCTGCCGGAGCATTTTCTGGAGAGCGTGGATTTTGACCGGCTGGAGGTAAGCTACATCGCCCCGGAGGATGAGCGAAAGCCCCGCCCCATCCTGGAGGATTGAGCTACCTACGGGTAATTTACCAATCCAAACCCCGCCCATAGAACGGTTTTGGGCTCGCAAATTTGCGCAAATAAAATGTACGATTTTTGTAAAAATATTTTAACATGTTTCGGTCAAGCCTAGTTGTTTGACCGTTTTTTTTGTGCTTCGGATATGGTATACTGTTACGGAGACGCGTGTTTTCCTTCATTTTGGTCGGCGCGTTATCGATCGTCATCATCCTTTCGGGGGGTTAATATATGGCAACCTGTACATTCAGCCCTGCCCGCCTGCACGGCGTGGCCCCCATCCCGCCAGCCAAGAGCGAGGCGCACCGCGCATTGCTGCTTGCCGCCCTCGGGGAGGGTGCCTGCCTTCTGCACGGCTTTCCGCCGCCGCTGTGCGACGATACCCAGGCCATGATCAACGGCGTGACCGCGCTAGGGGCGACGGTCGCGCAGGAAGGCGACGACCTGCTGGTGACCCCCGCGCCGCCCGCTCCGGCTGCGCCCGAACCCGTGTTATGCGAGGTGCACGCCTGCGCCGCGGCGCTTCGGATGCTGATTCCCGCGTTTTTGCTGCGCGGCCAGCCCGTGCGCTTCGAAATGGAGGACGCGCTTTTTGCCCGCCCGCTCACGGCCTTTGACCCGCTGGCAACCAAGCTGGGCGCGACGCTCGTGCGCGCGCCCTCGGGCGATGGTCTGCGCGCCAGCGTCACGGTGCGGGGCCGGATGCCTGCCGGAACCTATGAGATCGACGGCTCGCTCTCCAGCCAGTTCGCCTCGGGGATGCTGATCGCCCTGAGCCACGCGCGCGGCGCGGACGGCAGCCTTGCCCCCGCCACACTGCATGTCAAGCCCCCCATCGTCAGCCGCCCGTACCTGGACATGACGCTTCGGCAGATGGCGCAGTTCGGCCTTTCCGTGGAGGAGCACGGCGGCGGCGTGTTCACGCTGTCACCCGCCACCAAGCGTAACCCGGCCGACATTGACGTTTCGCCGGACTGGTCGCAGGCGGCGGTGTTTTTATGCGCAAACGCCATGGGCCACGGCGTGGTGCTGGCCCATATGGATGCGCCCGCCGAGGGCGAAGCCACCCTGCAGGGCGACAGCCGCATCGTGCAGCTGATGCGCGAGATGGGCCTCCGGGTGCTTGAGCTTCCGGAAGGCCTGCTGGCCTGCTGCCCATCGCGCGCCGGGCTGCTCCCGCTTCGCATCGATTGCGGCGACATCCCCGATTTGGCGCCCATTTTGGCGCTCACCTGCACACAGGCGCGGGGCGTATCGGTACTCACGGGGGTCAGCCGCCTGCGCGTCAAGGAGTGCGACCGGCTGGCCGCCACGCAGGCCTTGCTGACGCAGCTGGGCGCGAAGGTGACCATCGGCGACGACGGCGACAGCCTGCGCATCGAAGGCCCCGCGCAGCTGGGCGGCGGCTTTGCCGCCGACGCGCACGGCGACCACCGCATGGTGATGTTGCTGGCTACCGCCGCGCTGCTGTGCAGGGAGCCCATCACGGTCACGGGCGTGGAATCCATCAACAAGTCGTGGCCGGGCTTTCTGGCCACGTACAAGGCGCTGGGAGGCGAAATTTCATGAGCGGCCGCATCGGGCGCGCGCTGTGCGTGCAAGTTTTCGGCGAGAGTCACGGCGCGGCGCTGGGTGCCACTGTAGACGGCCTGCCCGCGGGGCTACGGCTGGACATCCGCGCGCTGGAAATGTTTTTGCAGCGCCGCGCTGCGCGTGGCGGCGAGCTGGCCACTGGTCGCACGGAGGCCGATATCCCGCGCATCCTCTCCGGCGTGATGGACGGCGTGACCACCGGCCACCCGATTACCGCCATCTTTGAAAACGCCGATACACACTCCTCGGATTACGGCTTTCTACCGGACAGGCCACGTCCGGGCCACGCGGATTACCCCGCCATTGTCAAAAGCGGCGGCCATGACGACCTGCGCGGCAGCGGACACCACAGCGGGCGGCTCACGCTGGCTTATGCTTTCGCGGGCGGGCTGGCGCTGCAATACCTCGCCGCGCGCGGCGTGCGCGTAGCTGCGCATGTGCAGGCCATTGCGGATATACAGGATGCGCGCCTTGACCTCCTCGCGCCGGATATGGACGCGCTGGCCGCCTGCCGCGCACAGGCTGTACCCACGCTGAACAACGCCGCGGGCGAGGCCATGCGCGAGCGCATTTTGGCTGCCAAGGCAGCGCTCGACTCGGTGGGCGGCGTGGTGGAAGTTGCAGCCACGGGCCTGCCTGCTGGCCTTGGTTCGCCGTTTTATGACGGCGTGGAGGCACTGGCCGCAGAGCATTTTTTCTCGATCCCCGCTGTCAAGGGCGTAGAATTTGGCGCGGGCTTCGCCGCGGCGGCCATGCGCGGCAGCATGTACAACGACCCCTACGCCGTGGTCGATGGCCGCGTTGCCACTGCGAAGAACGACGCGGGCGGGCTTTTGGGCGGGCTTACGACGGGCATGCCCCTGGTGGCGCGTGTCGCGTTCCGGCCCACACCCTCCATCGGGCTGCCCCAGCGCACGGTGAGCCTCTCCGCCATGGCAGACGCGGAGCTGACCGTGACGGGCAGGCATGACCCATGCATCGTGGTGCGCGCGCTGCCGGTGGTGGAGGGCGCGCTGGCGCTGGCCCTTGCCGACCTTTGGCTCCGCCGCGACGGAGACCGACCCATGGAGGCACCCAATGATCGCTAAAAACCAAAGCCTGACCCTCACCTGCGATCGCCTTGGCGCGGAGCTGGAAGGCGTGTGCCGCTGGGAGGGTCAGGCTGTTTTTGTGCCCGGTGCGTTGCCCGGCGAAACGTTTGAGGCGCAGGTTGTGCAGGTTCGCCCCACCTACGCCTTCGCGCGGCTCACCCGCCTGCTTGCGCCCTCGCCGGAGCGCCGTGAGCCTTTCTGCCCTGTCTATGTGCAGTGCGGCGGATGCAGCGGCCAGCACATGAGCTATGCGGCCTCGCTAGCCGCCAAGCGCGCGCAGGTGCTCGACAACCTGAACCGCATTGGCGGTATGAACCTGACCGAAGCGGACGTGCCACCCGTGCTGGGCGCAGCCGACCCCGTCCAATGCCGCAACAAGACGAGCCTGCCCGTCGGCGGTACGGCGGAAGCGCCGCTGCTGGGCTTTTACCGTCGGCGCAGCCATGACATCGTGAATATCGACGCTTGCCCTGTCGCCATGGGCGCGCTGCCCGCCGTGATCGCCGCTGTGCGCGGCTGGATGCGGGCCGCGCGCGTGGCCCCCTACAATGAGGTGACGCACCGCGGGCTGCTCCGGCATGTGGTGGTGCGCA
Organism: uncultured Oscillospiraceae bacterium; assembly: GCA_964584315.1. GTDB lineage: Bacteria > Bacillota > Clostridia > Christensenellales > Aristaeellaceae > CAXXOK01. Next base: position 90,439 of record CAZOZO010000004.1, on the reverse strand, counting down.
CGACCCGCGCGGGCGACACCATGGTGGTACTGGTGGCCACCAATCCCGACTTGCCTGCCGTTGATCGCCTGACGGAGCACCTGAAACGCGATGTAGCAGGTTTTCGCGCCCTGCACCTGAGCGTGAACCGCCAGCGCAACAACGTGATCCTGGGTGACAGCTGTCAAAAGCTCTATGGCGACGACGCGGTTTTTGAAACCCTGCTGGGCCTCTCGTTTGAGATATCGCCCCTGTCGTTTTTTCAGGTGAACCCCGCGCAGACCGAACGGCTCTATCAGGCCGCCATCGATTTTGCGCAGCTCAGACCCGGCGACACCGTTGTGGATGCCTATGCTGGCGCGGGTACCATCGCGCTGTGCATGGCGAGGCAAGCGCGGCGGGTCATCGGGCTGGAGATCGTGCCGCAGGCAGTGGAGAGCGCCGTTCGCAACGCAGTGCTCAACGGCATCGATAACGCAACGTTTGAAACGGCGGCTGTGGAGGCGCGCTTGCCCCAACTGGTCGCCGAGGGTTTGCGGCCCGATGTGGTCGTGCTGGATCCCCCGCGCAAGGGTGTGGAACCGCAGGTGGTCGAGGCCATTTTGCAGGCCGCGCCGCGCCGTGTGGTATATGTGAGCTGCCATGTGCCCACGCAAGCGCGCGACGTGGCGCTGCTTACGGCGGGCGGCTATCGCTTTGCGGGCTGCCAGCCCGTGGATATGTTCTGCTACGCCAGCGGTGTGGAGAACGTGCTGGCGCTGGAACGCATCGTGTAAAAATAGCCGTTTCCATGCGCCCACGCTGCTGCCATATCGTGTATTCAGACACCCTTGCGGGATAGAGCCCGCCGTTTGACCGCCCCGGGTATGAATCGCCTGTTCGCCGACATGACGCCTTTCTCGAAGGCGCATACGAACCCCCCGCGGCCAAACCGCAGGGGGTTCCTCTTTGCCGCGCATCGCACGGCTGCCTTGGCCCCGTCGGGGGCATGTGCCCGCAGGCGGGCCGTTGCCGCGCCTGCCATGCCGCGCCATGGCGGGTTTTATCTTCCTTGGCGTATGGGAACGGCGGGGCTTCGCCGTGTCAGTTTGGGTATGCGGCGACGCTGGGGATGGCCGTAGCCTGCGCCTGGGCAGCCTCCGCGTCGGCCGGGTTTTGAAATGAGGCTCCCTCCGCACGCGCCATGGCGAGCACAGCGTCGCTGAGCAGGCGGTGGCCCGCGTCGTTGGGGTGGATGCCGTCCACGCACATCAGGCGCTCATATTCAGGCTGAGAGAGCATCACGTCGCGCAGGTCAAGCAGCCTGCATCGCGTGCGGCGGGCCACACCCTGCATGGCGATGGCGTAGCGTTCCTGCCAGCGGTAGATGTGGTTCACATCGCCAAGCGCATGGAGCACCGCGTCCGCGTCCAGCTCCCGCGTCACCCAGCGGAAATAGCGCTCCGCGTGCAACGGCAGGGGCGTCACCAGCAGCGGCGCCATGCCGCGCCTGCGAATCTCGGTCACGAAAAGCTCCAGCGTCGCTTCGTACTGCCCCAGCGTCACTTTGGGCGTCACGGGCTCGTTCGGGTGCGCGGCGACATACGGCCAGTCCAGGTCACAGTCATTGCCGCCAAACTCCACCGCGCACAGTGCGCCCGTCGTGCCGTGGAAGGGTTGGAACCACGCAAGCCCGTCCAGCACGGTCGCTCCCATGCCAGAGTGGTTTTCTACCTTGCAAGGCAGGGCCTCCGCCAGGCGCGTGGTACAGCGTTCACGCGATATGGCATAGCGCCCCTTCTCCTCGTGGTATACAACGCCTCTGGCGAGCGAATCTCCCCACACGTGGATCTCGCTATACGTCATGCGCGTTCACATCGCTTTCATCTAGTATTAGTTACTAGTATACACGTATTAAACATGTTGTCAAGCGTGTATGTGTAAAATCTTGTTGTTTTCTTTACTGTGTGCTATACTTCATTCGCAAATACATCGTCGGAGGCGCCTATGAAAGACCGTCAGGCATTGTTCGCGTCCAGACTCTCGTCGTTCGCCCCCATCCCGTGGGAGCTGATCCCCGATTTCGGCCTGTACATGGATCAGGTGGTCACCTTTGTGGAACGTCAGTGCAAGAGCCTCTTCATGGAGGGGGAGCGCGTGTTCACCCCCGCGATGGTCAACAACTATGTCAAGTTCGGGCTTGTGAGCCGCCCCGTCGACAAGAAGTATGGCCGCGAGCAGCTTGCCCAGCTGATGATGATCTGCGTGCTCAAGCAATCCGCCTCGTCGGATGGCATGAAGGCGCTGCTTACCCCGCCGGAAGGCGTGTCCATGCAGGCGCATTACGAGGCCTTCTGCCAAACGGAGAAGACCGTGTTTGCGGCGCTGTGCGAGGCGCTGCCCTTCCCATCGCCTATGGCATGCGCGGTGCAGGGCGCGGCGTACCTGTTCCTGTGCAACGCACTGCTCGCACGGCAACCCGAGCCAAAGCCTGACCCCAAGCCGGAGCCAAAGGCGGCGCCGAAAGCCGATGCCAAATCCAAACCCACCGATGAGAAGGCTCCCAAACCCGCACAGGAAGGGGAGCCCACCGCATGATCACGTTTCCCAGCCCCGGCCCACTGCCCACCCTTAGCGACCTTGTTTGCAGGCAGTTGACCGAGTCGGACGCGGATGCCATCATGGCACTGCAAACCGTCATGCTCGCCGCGCTGCCCTCCCCCACATGGTATTACCCCTCGCCCCGCGCCCTGTTCGCCGACTGCTGCGAGCGCGGCGAGGCTTTCGGCTTCTTCGGCGGCGAACGTCTCGCGGGGTTCGCCGTGCTCACGCCGTGGCACATCCGCCCCGAGACCAACTATGCCAGCAAAGTGGGCGACCCGCCCGAGAACACCTTCGATTTTCAGGACGTGATGGTACACCCCGATTTCCGCAGGCGGGGCATCCACGCGGCGCTGCTTGCCCTGTTTGACCGGCTGGCGAGTGAGGCGGGCGGCAAGGCCCTCTACTGCACCATCGCGCCGGAGAACCTTCCCTCGGTGGCCAGTTTTACCAAAGCGGGATACGTGTGCGTGCGCGAGCAGCCCGCCTACGCAGGGATGTTGCGCGGGTATTTTCGCAAATCACTGGTCTAGGCATGGCGGCTTGCCAGCGCATATCCTGTTCCACAACGCGTTACGAAATACAGCGACCGCGACCACGAGCGACGGCGGGCGGGCTGTACTTGCCTCACCAGAAACGTGCCTCGATCCTTATCGCCTTGCAGGGAAGCGGCATATGCTCCCAGCTGTGCAGGGCATCGGCTCATACCGTTCCCCGCGCAGGCGCAAGATGCCCGCCCGAACAAAACGAGCGCCCGCCGCTGCATCGCAGCGATGGACGCTCGTTTTTCTTACCAATCCGCTATTCTTGGTTTGCAGCTCCGGCGGGGTCGACAGGATGCACGTTGCGGCTCTTGAAGCGATCCAGTCCGCCCATGCCCAGCACCCTGTGCGCCAGCCTGTACAGGCCCGCCTGCGAGAAATACGCGCCCTCCCTTGCGGGGGGCTTTTGCATCTCTGCATCCCACTGCGCGGGGGTAATGTCCAGCTTCTTTAAAATATATGCCTCGTCTTCACGCATGTCGGCTTCCGGATAGGCAGGGCCTGCAAGCTCCTCCAGCGCCTCGTCGCGGGTCATCTCTCCGTTGAGCACCAGGCAGCTCAGGTGGTAGCGGCGCTTGTCGTAGCCAAAGCGGCGCGGCAGGTATACCGACTGGAACCACTTGGTAAAGCGACTCTCGAAGTGCTTGCCGCCGTAGTATTCCCACCCGAACCGGCTGGTCAGGAAGTCGATCGCCGCCTTCTTTTCATAGGGCGCGTAGTCAAGCAGGTTCACCTTCGTCACGCCCGGCACGCCGAACCAAGCCTCGCGCAGGTTCAGGTGGATGTACTTTTTCAGGCTCTTGCCACGCCCGTGCTTCTTATATACGCTCCTGATCTCCCAAAAGTCGCGGTAGCTGTGCTGGGCGCTGAAAGGCGGCGAAGCGCCCTCCGTGGCCAGGTTACTGCCGTTGAGCAGGTACTTGACCCCGTATTGTTTCGCAAAGCGGTAAACCGCCGCGCAAAAGAGGTGATCCTGCGGCACGTCCAGGTTTGCAAGGCCGCTGAACATGTATGCCCGCTGCAGTTCCTTCATGGTGGGCCAGTCCATCACGATGGTGTGCAGCTCATAGCCCAGCCCGTTGCACACACGCTCGATGTTGCGCACGGCCATCTCGCTGTTCCAGCCCGTATCCACATGCACGGCCAGCACGCGCAACCCGTACTCGTGCGCCACATAGGCCATGTAGCTGCTGTCCACTCCGCCGGAAAGGCCCAGCACACAGTCAAACTCGCGCCCCTCGCCAGCCTTCTTCATCGCGGCCACGATCTGCGCGATCTGCTTTTCGCTCTCGCCCGCACGGTAGCCGCGCAATTCCTTCTGCTCCAGATAGCGGGTGCATACGTTGCAGCGCCCCTGCGCGTCAAACGTCACGCCCAGGTCGCTCGAGTCCATCGCGCAGCGGGTGCAAACCCTGCTCATGCCAACGCCTCCTCGGTTTCATTCGGCGGTGTTCAAGCCTCGTGGTACCGTCGACGTGACTGCATCATAGCATTCGCCAAGCGGGGTTGTCAAGCCGCGCAAGGGCTTGACACATAAAGCTTTACTTGACGCACCCCGTAAAAAACGCTAGAATGTAACCATGCAGGCATAACCGTACCGATCTGGTGCAATGGCGGGTTCCGCATCCCAGGCGCGAAATGGAGCGTGGAGCATGGCGAGGCGAATCAGTGAACGGGGCATCCCCCTTGTTCTGGCGCTTGGCCTTGCGCTGCTCATCTACTTTGCGCTGGCCGCCGCTGGCGCGTTGTACCCCTCGGCCGATGGCGTGCTGGTGCTGACCAACAAGGGCGCCACCGTGGATGCGAGCAACACCGCGCAGGGGTATGTGATGGTACGGCATACCGCGTCCGATAAAAAGCTGAAGATGCGCCTCTCCCGCGGGAGCGATAACTACACCTACGACCTGCGCGATGACGATACGTATGAGACTTTCGCGCTCCCCTTCGGCTCCGGCAAGTACAAGCTGCAGGTGTTCAAGCAGGTGTCCGGCAACCGCTACAGCAACGAGGCCAGCCTGAGCTTTACCGCTGAGATCGCGGACGAGTCCCTCCCCTACCTTTACCCCAACCAGTATGTGTACTATACGGCGCAGAGCGCCGCCGTACAAAAGGGTGCGGAGTTGTGCGCGGGCCTTTCGACCGATGCGGATAAGCTCAATGCCATCCATAAGTACGTGGTGGCCGCCATCCTGTACGACTATGTGCGCGCCGCCACCGTGCAAACCGGCTACCTGCCCGTAGTGGACGATGTGCTGGCCCAGGGCAAGGGCATCTGCTTCGACTACGCGGCCCTGACCGCCTGCATGCTGCGCACGCAGGGCATCGCCACCAAGCTGGAGATCGGCTACGCGGACAAGATCTACCACGCGTGGAACAGTGTGCTGATCGACGGTCAGTGGGTGCGCGTGGATACCACCGCCGACGCCAACCACATGAAAGTCAATCAATACACCATCGAGCGCACCTACTGAAGGAGGTACACGCCATGGCCTCAAGGCAGGCACAACCCAACCGCTTGGCTCGGCTGAGCGCGGACGAGCTTTCCATCCTGTGCGAGCAGATCGCGCTGATCGTCCGCTCCGGCCTGCCGCTGCACGATGGCGTGGAAGCCCTGTGCGACAACTATAAGAACACCCGCTATGCTGAGCGGTTTGACCGCATGCGTCAGGAAGTGCTCTCCACGGGCTCGCTCTATCGCGGGCTTGTCACGGCAGGCATCTTCCCCACATACCTGAGCGAGATGGCCAACATCGGCGAGCAGGCTGGCGAGCTGGAAACGGTCATGGCCGGACTGGCCCTGTACTACCAGCGCGAGGCCAAGATACGCCGCGCCGTGGTCAACGCCATTGCCTACCCGCTGATCCTGCTGGCCATGATGGGCACGCTGATCGCCGTGCTCATCGGCGGCGTGTTGCCCATTTTCGATGGGGTGTTCCGCAGTATGGGCATCGACGCGGCCACCAACCCGTGGCTCGCCGCGGGCGTGGGCACGGGTCGCGTGGTGCTCCTGTGCGCCGCGGTGCTGATCGCCGTGGTGCTGCTGACGCTGCTCATCATGCGGCTGGATCGCAGCGGCAAGGCACGTGCCACTGTGCTCAAGTGCATCCCCGCGCTGCGCCGCACCGGCGACAAGGTGAGCGCCAGCCGCTTTGCATCCGTGATGGCCATGATGATGAAGAGCGGCTACCCGCTGGACGAGAGCCTGAAGCTGGTGGGCGGCGTGATCGCCGACGAGGATGTGGCGCGCCGCGTGCACGCCTGCCGCGAGAAGATGGCCGCCGGTGTGAGCTTCCCGGACGCGGTGGAGCAGCTGCACATCTTCGAGCCGCTGCACCTGCGCATGATCCGCGTGGGGGCTGCCGCGGGGCAGACCGACGGCGTGATGCGCAAACTTGCCGAAATCTACGAGGATGCGGCGGATGATGCGATCACCCAGGCCGTGTCCGTGATCGAGCCCACGCTGGTGGCGCTGATGTCGGTCGTGATCGGGGCCATTTTGCTGGCTGTGATGCTGCCGCTCCTGTCGCTGATGGGCGGCATGGCCTGATGCCTGCGCGCGTGGGGAAAGGAGGCGTGCCATGAGGGATCATTCGCTTTGGCGTGGCTTTGCGGTCACGCTGGCGGTGTTTGTTGCGCTGGTGCTGCTGCTTGGCCTCGCGCTTTCGACCGTTGGCGCGCGCAGCCAGGCGGAGCAGGCCGCGGCACTCCGCGACGCGGTGCTGCGCGCCGTGGTCACCTGCTACGCCGTGGAGGGGCGCTACCCGACCGACGCGGCCTACCTGCGTGCCAATTACGGTCTCACCTTCGATGCCAACAGCTTCATCGTATCGCTGGACTCGTTTGCCGATAACATTCTGCCGGATATCTCCGTGCTGGCTGTGGGGGAGGTGTAGTATGCTGCGCAAGAATCCGCGCATGACGCACCAGATACCGATGCTGTTCCTCTTTCTGCTGATCGGCCTGTTCGCCGCCACATCGCTCACCCTTACGCTCATCGGCACGCGCGTATACCGCGACGTGGCCGCCGAGGCCGAACTGAGCGGCGACGCGCAGATGCTGCTGAGCTACGTGGGCAACAAGGTGCACGCCTACGACGCGACGGGCGGCGTGACCATCGAGACACGCGGCGGCCTGAGCGCGCTTTGCCTGTATGAGACCCTGGACGGGGCACGGTACGAGACGACCATCTACGCCTATCAAAACGCGGTGTGGGAGCGCTTCGCCCCCGCGGGCGATCCGTTTGACCCCGAAAACGGCGAGCGCCTGATCGCCGCCGCGTCGCTGGACTTTTCCATGCCTGCGCGAGGCTTGATCGAGGCGCGGGTCGCACTGGCGGACGGCGAGGCCCGCACGCTCCGCGTTGCGCTGCGCACCGCCGCAGCAGAGGGGGTGTGAGCATGAAAGGCAGCCGCGGAAACACCCTGCTCGTGGAACTGACGGTGGTGATCCTCTTTTTTGCGCTGTCGCAGGCCATTGTGCTGCAGGTGTTTGCAAAGGCGCAGCAGCTGAACAACGATACCGAGGCGCTTCACCGCGCGCTCACGCAGGCGCGTGACGTGGCCGAGACGCTGGCCGTGAGCGACGATGCGGAGGCGACGCTCGCCGCCATGGGCTTCGCCCCCACCGAAGGTTCAGCCGTGGCCATCGACGGAGACGGCTACCGTCTGACCGCCAATATCGCCCGCCTGACCCAGCCGACCGGCGTGCTCACCACCGTGACGCTAACCGCCCAGCACGGCCAAACCGTGCTCTTCTCGTTCCCCGCAACGCGCTACAAAGGGGGCTTGTCGCCATGAGGCAAAAAGCCGAGTACCGCATCGGGGTGGGCGCCAGCTCCATCCTGATGATCCTGGTCACGCTCGCGCTGGCGGCGCTGGGGCTTTTGTCGCTGTATGCGGCCAAAAACAACGCCGCGCTGTGCAAGCGCAATTTGGAGATGGCCGTTCAATACTACCACGCCGCGGACGATACGCAGCGCATCCTCGCCGCCGTTGACGAAAGCCTGACCCCCGAGGCCATCGCCAGGCGGGAGGCGCTCAGCAGCTACGTGAGCCAGTGGACGGGCGAAGTCATCCCCGTAACGGTTCGGGAAGGCGGCAGCTTTGCCTTTTCCGTCGGCGCGGGCGCGGGCCGCACCTTGACCACTGAAGGCGCCGTGCTTGCGGACGGCACCGTGACCCTCACGCGGCACGCACTGGTCAGCGCGCCCGCGCCGACCGAAACGCCCCTGCCCGTATACCAGCCCTAAATGGAATACCACACCTGACTAACCGCGCCACACGAGCGCAGCAGATAGGATGATACCATGGACGAAACGCCCCTCAAGCTGGAGGATTTTCTGCGCACCATCCTTGATAAAAAAGGCTCGGACGTATACATCGTGCCCGGCGCGAAGGTGATGGCGAAGGTCAACGACCAGCTGGAACCCATGAGCGACGCCAAGCTGCGCCTCTCGGACTGCGAGGACCTGATTCGCCAGATCTACGCGCGCGCGGAGGGTCGCAAGATGGAGCGGCTCGACCGCGAGGGCGATGACGATTTTTCCTTCGGGCTGGCCAACATGGGCCGCTTCCGATGCAGCGCGTTCAAGCAGCGCGGCACGCTGGCCGCCGTGCTCCGCGTCGTGCCCTTCCACCTGCCTGACCCCAAGGCTTTCCACATCCCCGAGGCGGTGCTGAACCTCGCGCAGAAAAAGCGCGGCATGGCGCTGGTGACCGGCCCCGCGGGCAGCGGCAAGACCACCACGCTCGCCTGCATCATCGACCGCATCAACCAGGGGCGCAGCGGGCACATCATCACGCTGGAAGACCCCATCGAGTACATCCACCCGCATAAAAACTGTCTGGTAACCCAGCGCGAAGTCGAAAATGACACTTTGAACTTTGCCCACGCCCTGCGCGCGTCGCTGCGGCAGGCGCCGGACGTGATTTTATTGGGTGAGATGCGCGATTTCGAGACCATCCAGACCGCGCTGACCGCCGCGGAAACCGGCCACCTGCTGCTCTCCACCCTGCACACGCTGGGCGCGAGCAAGACCATCGACCGCATCGTGGATGTGTTCCCCGCCAGCCAGCAACAGCAGGTGCGCATCCAACTGTCGATGGTGCTGCAAGCGGTGGTAAGCCAGCAGCTGATCCCCGCGGTGGACGGGGGCATCGTGCCCGCGTTTGAGGTGATGCTGGTGAACAGCGCCATCGCTAACATGATCCGCGAAAACAAGGTGCAGCAGATGGACAATGTGATCTACGCAGGCTCGTCCGAGGGCATGATCTCAATGGATAACGACATCCTGCGCCTGTACAAGGAGAAGCGTATCACGCGGGAGAACGCGCTGCTGTACGCCATGAACCCTGATGTGCTTTTACGGCGGATGTAACGATCAGCAGTCGAGCGCGCTTAAAAGCAGCATACAAAGAAACCGACTCCACGCATGACGTGGGGTCGGTTTCTTTGTATGTCTGTCTACCGGCGGGTGCGGCGCCTGCAACGTCCGTCCTGTTGGCGGGTCACTTTCCCCCGGATGTATTGTATTGCATACCACACGAGATGCCCCAACTGCATTGTGCTAAATTGTGGCCGCGCTCAGCACGGCACTGCGCTTACTTCTTCCAGCGTGACGACGCCCTTGGTGCAGGTCAGCGTCACCTCCAGCGTCCCGCCCTCCGGGGTCGCCTTGCACTGCAACGTCTGCCATTTCTCCATGAGCATGTGTAGACCGGTCGCGCCATTTGCGTGCAGCCACAGGTCGCCCATCCCCTTGCACAGCACGCTGACCGTGCACGGCCCATCCGCTGCAAAGCGGTAACGAACCTCCTCGCCCGCGTCCAGCAACACGCACAGGTTTTCCTCCGGCGGTTGGGGCTGCCCCGCGTTACGGTCAAAGTTCACCTTGCCGCCCCGTCCGTCCGCAAACACGATGCGCACCGGTTCCTCCATGCGGTAGGCCGCAGTGCCTTGCCGCGGGGAATGCCCTACGCATGCATCGAAGTGCTCCGCGGGCAGGCGGATGGGCGCGCGTTTCGTGAGCGCGCGGACGACCGCGTCGTTACGCGTCGCACTTTGAATGCTGGTCAGCAGCGCGTCAAAGATGCACCTCGCCTCCACTACAAGGATGCTTCCGCCGCTTGCGCAGGCCTGTATACGCTCCCAGCCTTCCGGCTGCGCAAAGGTCACGGGCGAGTTGTCGCAGCCCATCTTCTTGTACGACCAGAACGACCACGAAATGCCGTGACGCTCGTACATGGGAAATGCCGCGGCGTACCAGTCCAGGTTATTTTCGCCGCTCTCCCCTTCAAACAGCGGCAGGTTCAAGCGCGCAGCGCAATCCATAAAGCGGCGGATGCTCTCCACATCCGGCTCTGACCAATACTTGTGAAACTGCAACATCATGTTGCCATCCAGCGGCCGTGCGTGCAGCTCGTCAAACAAGCTGAAATCCGTAGCCCAGTGCAACCCCTCCACCACCAGCAGGTGGCGGGTATCCACCGCGCGGATGGCCGCGGCCAGCCTGCGGTACAGGGGCATCAGCAGGTTGTTGTACTGCGAGAAAAAATTGGGCAGCGACTCGTTGAGCAGGTCGTAGCCCACGACCATCTCCTCGTCCCGGTAGCGTAAAGCGAGCTGCGTCCAGTGCGCGACCAGCGCATCCTGATAAGCGGTGTTCTGGAACAGCTCCGGCTGGTCGTGTTCGCAATCGTCGATGTTCTGGCCGGTCTGCCCGCCCGGCGCGCCGTGCATGTCCAGCATCACGTACACGCCGTGCCGCTTGCCCCACTGCACGCACGCGTCGATATACGGCCATGCCTGCCCATCGTCCAAATGGCGGGCATTGATGGGCAGGCGAACGCAGTTGAAGCCCTCCGCTGCGATCCATTCGATGTCCACCTCGGTGATGTAGCTGTCCAAGTAGCGCTTCCAGAAGCCTGCTGCGTAGTCCTCGCCGCACAGGCGCTCGACCAGCGCCTCCATGCGCCGCGGGCGGTCGCAGGTCTGGTACAGTTTCCACATATAACCTTCAGGCAGCAGCCAGCCCCCCAGCCCAAAGCCGCGCAGCAGCACCGGCTTGCCATCGCGCATCAGCGACGTTCCGCTTGCGTGTACATACCCCATACCCTCACCCCTTCACTGCGCCATCGGCGATGCCTTCCAAAATGCGACGCTGGAAAAACGCGTAGAAGAGGATCACCGGCACCGCCGCGAGGATCAGCGCGCTCAAAATGGCCGTCCAGTCGCTTGAGTACTGCCCAAAGAGCGTGTTGGTCGACAGCAGCAGCGTATACTGCTCGTTTTTGCTGATGACCACCAGCGGCAGCAGAAAGTCATTCCATATCCAAAGCGCATTGGTGATCACGATCGTGGCCGTGATGGGCGTGAGCATGGGCATCACGATCTGGAAGAACGTCTGGCGCATGTTGCAGCCGTCGATGGCCGCAGCTTCCTCCAATTCCAGCGGTATGCCCTTGACAAAGCCGTGATACAGGAATATCGCCATGCTCACGCCCAGCCCCGTGTAGACGAAGCTGAGCCCCAGCAGCGAGTTTTTGAGCTTGAGCGCCAGCACCACGCGGTATAGCGGTATCATGATGGAGCTGAACGGGATGAGCATCGAAAAAACGAACAGTGAGAACAGCAAGCCGCTTAGCCGCGTCCGGGTGCGGCACAGCCGCCAGCCCGCCAGCGCTGAAAGCAGAACGATCAGCGATACGCTGACCACCGTGAGGTACAGGTTATTGCCAAGGCTGCGCAGATAGTGCATCTTGTTCCAGGTGCGCACGTAGTTGTCAAAATGGATGCCCTGCGGCAACCCCACCACGTCGGTCAGCAGCTGGCCGTTGGTCTTTACGGAGTTCATCAGCGCCATCAGCAGCGGGAACAGCGTAAACAGCGCCGCGAGGGTCAGGGCGGCATACACCAGCCAGTCGGCAAGCAAGCGTCGTTTCCTCATAGCTCCTGCTCCCTGCCCTTCATCAGCCGCAGCTGCACCACCGTGATGGCCAGCACGATCAAAAACAGCACCGTGGACTTGGCCGTGGCGTAACCAAAGCGCACATTGCCCTGAAAAGCTTCCTCATAGATATTGAGCGCAACGCTCTGCGTGGCGCGCCCGGGCCCGCCGCCGGTCAACACATACACCACGTCGAACACCTGAAATGCGCTGTTCAATGTCCAAAACACGCAGATGGTGAGCGCGTGGCCGATCATGGGAAAGGTGACGCGCCAGAAGGTCTGCCATGCGTTCGCCCCGTCGAGGTACGCGGCCTCCTTGAGCTGCGGGCTCACGCCCTGCAACGCTGCCATGTAGATGATCATCAGGTAGCCCACCGCGCCCCACGCCGCCACGATGATGATGGCGACAAATGCATACGTCGGGTCGCCGATCCAGCTGTGGTCGAGGAATGCAAAGCCCCAGTTGTCCGCCATGTAGTAGAGCACGCGCGTGAAGATGAACATCCACATATACCCGCCAATGACCATACTGACCATGTTGGGCATGTAAAACACCGTGCGGTACAGGCCCTTGGCGCGCCTGCGGCTCTCGATGGCCACTGCCAGCGAAAGCGCCAGCACGTTGGCGACCACCACCATCACCAGCACGTACTTGAGCGTAAAGCCCATGGCATTCCAATAATACAGGTCACCCAGCACCTCGGCAAAGTTAGCAAGGCCCACAAAGGAGAAGGTTTTGCTGATGCCGTTCCAGTCCGTCATGGCGTAATATACGCCGGAGAGGGCCGGGTATAGTTTGAAGACCGCGTAGACCAGCAAGGCAGGCAGCACGCAGATCAGCAGCGAGATGTTTTGCTTTGCCCTGTTTTTCATGGGGGTCACCGCCTTATGGAGTGTGGCGTGCCAACGGGGCGCGCGGGTTGGCGCTGTTGCGATACCGGCCCGCGCTGCGCCCCGTTGGCATGGAAAGGGCGGACAGCAGGCGCTTCTTGGCCGCGGCCTGTGTCCGCCCATTTCGGTTAATCAGCCGTTCAGTTCAGCTTGTTCGCGCTCTGGAACGCCGCGTCCAGCCGCTCCACGATCTGATCCACGGTCACATTGCCTACGTAGTATTCCTGCAGCAGCTTGCCCTGCTCGTCGGTCACGGAGTTGGGCAGCACAAGGTCCTGATAGGCGCGTCCGTCCGCCACGTACTTGGAGGCATCCGCCACCCAGTAGGAGGGGCTGAAGGTGTGGCATGTCGCCAGCGGGTTGAAGCCGCAGGCCTCAAACAGCGCGGAGGAATCGGCATCGTCCAGCACGTAGTTGGCAAACGCCAGCGCCAGATCCATCTCCTTGGTGCCCGGGTACACGGCCAGCGTGGTGGAGGTGGACAGGTTGACGCGCGTGCAGTTGACATCGTCGTTCACGGGCAGGGCATACACGCCCAGCTTCATATCGGGGTTGGTTTCCATGATGGTGCTGGCAGCCCACGTGCCCTGCACGAACATCGCAGCCTTGCCGGTGGCGAAATCCGCCGCGCCCTGCTGGGAACCTTCCTCCATGGCACGCTCGGTGCCGTTTTGCATGATCACGTCGATCACGTCGAAGATGGAGCGCACTTCCTCGTAGCTGCCCTGATCCGCGTACATACGGGTGAGCCAGTCGGTCTTTTCGCCGCTCACAAGACCGCCAAGGGTCAGCGCGGTCATCAGCTGCGGCACCCACTGCTCCTGAAAGGCCAGCATGAAGGGGGTGTAGCCCTTCGCCTTCAGGGTTTCGCATACGGCTTTGAGCTCGGTAAGCGTGCCGGGCACAGCCACGCCCGCGGCCTCGAAGATGTCCTTGTTGTAGAGCACGCCCCAGGCCATGCTCTCAAGCGGCACCGCCATCACCTTGCCATCCACGCTGACGGTGGCGCGCACGTTCTCATACAGCTTCGCGCTCAGCGGCTGGGCGGTCAGGTCGGTCAGGTAGCCCGCTTTATTGTACAGGCCGATGTTGTTGCAGTGCAGCGTGTAAAGGTCGGGCGCGTCGTCGCCCGCAAGCCGCGCCTGCAGAACGTTGTCGTATTGGTCGGAGCTTGGCATTTCGATGTTCACGGACACCTTGATGTTTTGCTCCGCCAGCATTTTGGCTTCAAACTGGCTTGCGTAGGTTTCCCACTGCTCCATGTATTGCGGGAAGCTCATCATGATGTTGAGTTCGGCCTCGCGGGGCGCCTCGGCCACAGCTACGGCGGTCATGCCTAGCATCATGGCCAGCGCCAGCAGGATTGACAGTGTTTTTTTCAAGGTAGTACCCTCCTTCGTGTTTTGGTTCAATTTCGACCTTGGCTCAAGCATACACCGCACAAGGCGGCACGTCATTGGCAAAAGGCGATGTACTTTATTGTCAATTTTTAATCTTTTTTTGCATCTCGCCCGGCGTCAGCCCAAAATGCCGCTTAAACGCGCGGTAGAAGTTCGCCTGCTCGGAAAAGCCCAGCGCCGTATGCAGTTCCTTAGGCGCGACGCCGGCTTCCAGTAGCGCCAACGCCCGCTTCATCCGCAAGCCCAGCACATACTCCGAAAAGCCAATGCCTGCATGTGCCTTGAACGCCTTGCTCAGGTACTCCGGCGTGATGAAAAATTGCCGCGCCGTCTGCTCCAGCGTGAGCCCCTGCTCCGCGTGCGCCTGCGCGTACTGCTCCACCTGCGCCATGTTCAGGCCCCGTTGCCCTCTGATGAGCGCTTGCAGCCTGTCAAGCGCTTCGCGGTATTGCGCCTGCACATGCGCAAGCACATCCGCAAGCCCTGTCTCCCCGCTGAAAACAACGCCTCCGCCGCCGATCACCTCGCCGATCCGGTAACCCGCCGCCACCACGTGCCGCTCGAGCATACCCAAAAGGTCGTAATACAGGGCGATCAAGAGCGCACGGCTCGGCTGCGGCGCCACGATTGCCCGCAGATGGTTTAGCGTCGCCGCGATCGCCGCCGCGTCCCCCGCGGCGAGCTGCGCCTGCAAAGCCGTGCGAAGCGGCATGTAATTTTTCACCCAAGGCGCGTCCAGAAAGCCGCTCACATCCTGCGCCACAGTATCCGGCTGCGTATGTTCCAGCTGGTCGATGCACTTTTGTAACTGTGCGTTCAACTCCCCCGCCTTCACGGGTTTGAGCAGGTAATCCGTCGCGTCCATACGCATGGCGCTGCGCACATAAGCAAAATCGTCATAGCCGCTCACCATGATCACGCGGGTGCGCGCGTCGGTCTTGCGCAGGGCCTCGGTCAGCTCGATACCGCCCATCACGGGCATTTTGATGTCGGTCAGCACGATGTCGGGCCGGAGCTGGCGGATGAGCAAAAGGCCGCTCTCCCCGTCCGACGCCTCCCCCACCACCTTGAGGCCAAGCCGGTTCCACTCGCCCAGGCTGCGAAGCACTTCGCGCGTCCACGGCTCGTCGTCGATGATCACCACTTGATAGCCCATGCTCATTCCTCCCATTGCGCGGGCATGCGGATGCCCACGCGCGTGCCCTCGCCCTGCACGCTATCCACCGTTACGCCGAACCGCCCAGCGTATTTGAGACGGATGCGGCTGTTCACATTCACCAGCCCGATGTGCGCGCTGGAGGCGATGGCGTTGTCCACCCCCTTGGCGATCTCCGCGCGGATGTAGGCGAGCCGCTCCGCATCCATGCCAAGGCCGTTGTCTGAAACGGACAGCAGCATATCGCCGCCTTCCAGCGTGCCCGTGATTTCCACACACCAAGCGCCGCCTTTGCCGCTCAAGCCGTGCTCCAGGCTGTTTTCGACCAATGGCTGGAGAATCAGCTTGGGAATCAGGCAATCCATCAGGGCTTCGTCAATACTCTTTTTGATTTGAATGCGTTCGCCAAAGCGCCGGTTCTGGATGCTCAGGTAGCTGTCCAGGTACCGCAACTCCTCCCGAAGCGGCACCATCTCCTTGCAGAAGGAGAGGCTGTAGCGCATGATGTCGCTCAGCTCCACGGTCACGTCGTAAATCTCCGGCGCGTCCTTCTTGATGGCCATGCCGCCGATGATCTGGAGGGTGTTGTACATAAAGTGCGGGTTGATCTGCGCCTGCAGCGCCCGCAGCTGTGCACTGCGCTTCTCGATACGGGTTTGAAACTTCTGGGCGATCAGCTCCTGATTGCGCTGCACCATGGTGTCGAAGCTGCTCTCGAGAAGGCCGACCTCGTCGCCGCGTCGGGTACCTCCGCCCGCGTCGTAATCGCGGATGGTCACGCTGCGCATCTTCGCGGCCAGCGCCACGATGGGCCTGCTGACCACCCGTGAAAACAGCAGCGAGAAGCCCACCGCCGCCAGCACCGCCGCCGCAGCAGCCAACAGGCCCACCAGCAGGTTCTTGCCTACCACGGCGGTGATCACGCTGCGCGGCAGCACCTGCAAAATGGCCAGCTTGTCACGCCCTGCGCTGCGGTAAAACCAGAAATTGTCATCCGCGGTCATCTCGCCGCTTTGCGCCGCTTCGCGCAGGCGCGCGCCCGCGTGCGCCGCGTCGATGGCCATGCCCGCGCCCACGCTCTGGCTTACGGGCGCGCTCTCGTCATTGAACAGGAAGATGCCCTCATCCTCCGAGGCGCGCATGTCGCGCAGGATATCCTCCAGCGCGGAGCTCTTGACATGGAACACGACCAGCGCCAGCGGCGCGCCCGTTTCAAAACGGTTGATCCGGTGGCACAGCAGCAGCTCCTGCCCTTGCCGGTAGATGACCAGGTTGGTTTGCAGTGCCGCGTCCCGCGCCGTCCAGAAGGCCAGCCGGTCGCCCGTCTCGGCCACGGTCGCGCCGGAGCGGCGGGCGGCCAGCGCGTCGCCCCCCACAAGGTTGTAGACCTCGATGGTGTTGATGGCTGCGTTCATGCCCATCATGCCGTTCAACTCGCTGATGATGCGCCACTTGGCCTCGTAGCCAAGCGACCCGCCCGGCGCGCACCAATTTTGCAGGTCTGCCTTGATCTCCTTGTTCACCTCAAAGCCGTAAAACGTCTCGGTATACTCTGT
This sequence comes from uncultured Oscillospiraceae bacterium, assembly GCA_964584315.1. Lineage (GTDB taxonomy): Bacteria > Bacillota > Clostridia > Christensenellales > Aristaeellaceae > CAXXOK01. Next base: position 73,389 of record CAZOZO010000004.1, on the reverse strand, counting down.
CAGCAGCAGGCTCAGCCTTTTGGACAGCCAGTCGATGCCCGTGCGCTTGTTTTCGATCAGTTGGTCGTACATCGCCTGATAGGTCGTGCGCACGGAAAAGAACGTGACCAGCAGGATAAGCACAAGCATGACCAGCAGCATCCCCCAAAAAAGCTTTGGCCGGATGGAGCTGCGCAGGCGGAGGGCGGTCATTTCAGGCACGGATATCCTCCTCCCATGGCGGCGGCTCCGGAATTCGGATATTCGAAGCAGCGCGGGTCGCGCTTCGCCGTCAAGGTTTGTTTGCTACGGGCATCATATCACGAATCCTCGCTTGCATACAAGCGAGGCGGCAGGCATGGCCAAAGCGCGCACAAAGGCCGCGCCCCAAAAGGAGCGCGGCCTTTGCCCGCGGTGTGGGGCGGGCGGCTGCAAAGCCTTGCCTGCCCCATCGTCGGTCACACCATCGTCAGCGGGATGCCGCGGCGGTGGTATTCGTCCGCGATCGCCTTCTCCAGCCCGCTGTCGGTAATCAGGTAATCCACCTTGGAAACATCGACATACGAGATCAGCGAGTGCTTTTTAAACTTCTCGGAGTGCGCAAGAATCACGGTCTTTTCTGCGTGGGTCACCAGCTCCGCGTCAAAGCGCACGGTGTCCATGTCGATGGCCATGACCCCGTCGGTCAGGGAGACGGCGTCCGCCCCCACGAAACAATAGTTGAAGCGCAGCCCCTTGAGTGACAGCTCGCTTAAGTACCCCACAAAATCCTTGCGCTCGTCGCGGTACAGCCCGCCGATCATCTGTATGTTGGTGACGGGGTAGAGGATGTCCAGATTGACCAGCGAGTTGGTAAAAACGACCACGTTGGACAGCTCTCCGCTGCGGATGCGCTCCGCCAGCGCAATGGCGAAATGCCGCAGAGTGGTGCCCGATTCCAGAAACACCACCTGATTGTTCTGGATCAGCGTGGCGGCGTATCTGGCGATGCGGGCCTTCTCCTCCACATGCTCGTTGCGCAGCGAGTCGAAGGAGTAGTTGCTTCGGCTCTGCGGCAGTTGCTTCAGGCCGCCTCGCACGCGCGCCACCTTGCCCTCGTCGGCCATCTGCACGCAGAGCCTGCGCGCCGTGGGCAGCGAAATGCCAAGCTTGGCGGCGATTTCGCTCACCGAAACCGACTCGGATAAAAGCAGCATCTCCATGATCTCTTTCCTGCGCTGATCGATTTTGTTCATAATCGGTTCCCTTCCGCTCCGCAATTGATAATTCCATGATAACTTCCCGCGCGAATAATGTCAATATGCGCATTACACAAATCGATCAAAATTACAATATTTCGATCAATTCACCGGCTATCGCATCGATTACTTGCTTGCACTCGCGTTAACGCGCGTTTTTCAATCACTATTTGACGCATTTTTGATCGTTATTCGCAAATTATCTCTCATATTTTGAAAGTTAATATTGACATTCGATCAACTTGTGCTACAATGCAGTTACAAAGAGCCCACACCCCGTTTGCTGTTTTGTGTGCCGGGTGCGCGACGCTCGATGCCTGCGTTCTTTCCTCATCAGCATATCACCCGACGCACGTTTGCACACTGCAAACCGGGCGGCGCAAAGGCGGCCAGAGCCATGAAAGCCAGCATCAGAACCCCGTTCTTTGAGGTAGGCGTCAAGAATTACCTGTACGGCGACGCGGTGCTCAGGTTGGCCAAGGCGGCAGACGAAGCCGCTATCGCCTATGATATCGACGTGCTGTTCATTGCCCCGTATACCGACATTCGCCGTGTGGCGGAGAACACCCGCCGCCTGATCGTGCTGGCCCCGTACATGGATACGCTGCGCCCCGGACGCGGCATGGCGGATGTGCTGCCCGAGGCGATCGCGGCGGCTGGCGCACGGGGCGTGGTACTCAACCACTGCGAGCGCCCCATGACGCTTTCCGCCATCCAAAAGACCATCGAGCGTGCCAATGAGCTGGACCTGCTCACGTTCGCCTGTGCCGACACGGTGGCCGAGGCCCGTGCCATCGCACAGTTCAGCCCCGATATCATCAATCCCGAGCCTACGGCGCTCATCGGCAGCGGCCAGCCGAGCGACATGGCCTATGTGCGGCAGATGATCCAAGCCATCAAGGCAGTGGACAGCCGCATTCTGGTGGAACAGGCAGCGGGCATCACCAGCGGGCAGCAGGTATACGAGCTGATCCTCGCGGGCGCGGAGGCAACGGGCGCGGCCTCGGGCGTATGCACCGCGCCAAGCCCGGAGTGGGCGGTGCGCGACATGGTGGCCAGCGTGCGCAGGGCATGGGACGAAGTAAGCAAGCGCCAAAAGGCGGGAGGCATAATATGAAAACGGTACGCGAATCCTTTCACGTCACCTCCACGGGCATGCGCCCCACCTTCCATACCGTCACGGAGAAGGTACATGAGATCGTCGCGCGCAGCGGCATCCAAAACGGCATCTGCGTGGTCTATTCCCACCACACCACCTGCTCGGTCATGATTCAGGAGTGCTCCTTCGACCTGACGTACACTGGGCTTGAGTATTTGCAGCAGGACCTTGTGGATGTGTTTGAGGAGATCGTTCCCACCTGCCGCAAAGAAGGGCAGTACATGCACCCCGGCCCGGAACTGACGCGCTTCTCCGCCGAGCACGGCGAGGATAAGCCCCAGACCCTGAACACCGACGCGCACCTGCGCTCCGCCATGCTGGGCCGCAGCGAGACCATCGTCGTGGCGGACGGGCAGCTGGACTTGGGCCAGTTCGGCCACATCTACTTTGTGGATTTTGACCAGACCTGCGCGCGCACGCGACAGGTGCAGGTGCAGATCATCGGCGAATAGTGTTGCCAGCCGCCGCTGAGTGCGGTGGCAAAACGGAGCCAAAGGAGCTGCGCATGAAGTATTTTGTCACGCTGGATGTGGGCACCACGGCGGTCAAGGCGGGCGTGTTCTCACAGGCGCTGGACGCGGTCGCCCTCGTCATCCGCGAGTATGAGCTGCTCACCCCCGCGCCCGATCAGGTGGAGCTGGAGCCCGAAACCTACTGGCAAAACGCCTGCGCCGCCGTGCGCGCCGCAATGCAGCAGGCAGGCATATCCCCCTACGATGTGCTGACCGTGACCTGCGCCACGCAGGGCGAAACGCTGATCCCCGTCGACGCGCAGGGCATGCCCCTGCACCGCGCCGTGGTGTGGCTCGACGGGCGCGCCAAGGCGGAGGCCGCGTGGATCGGCGGGCGGGTGGACAGGCTGGATCTCTACCGCCGCACCGGCCTGCCGGAGGTGAACGGCTTTACCCCACTGGCAAAGCTATTGTGGTTCAAAAACAACCTGCCGGACGTGTACGCGGGCGCGCATCGGTTTTTGCTGCTGGAGGACTATCTGGTTCACCGCCTGTCCGGCCAGTTTGTAAGCAACCCCGCCGTGCTGTGCACCACCGGCTACCTCGATATCCAGACCGACGGGCTGTGGCGGGAGATGCTGCAACTGTGCGGACTGGACGTAGCTAAGATACCGGCCATCCGCCCCTCCGGCACGCCGGTGGGCCCCCTGACCGCTTATGCGGCGGCGGCGCTGGGCCTCACCACGGGCACGCTGGTCACCACCGGCGCAATGGATCAGGTGGCCTCCGCCATCGGCTCGGGCAATATCGGCGGCGATATCGTGACCGAGACCACCGGCACCTGTCAGGCCATCGCCGCCACGGTGGACAAGGGCGAGTTTCCGGCATGGTCGCCCGTCACCTATTACAGCCACGCCGTACCCGGCAAGCTGCTCAAGATCGTTATCAACCAGACGGCGGGCATCGCATACAAGTGGTTCCGCAACGAGTTTTGCCCCGATCTGGTCGCGCAGGGTGGCGACGTATTCGACCGCATGAACGAGCTGGCTGCGCGCGAACCGGCTTTAAGCCGTGGTGTCGCGCTGTTCCCCCACATGACAGGCATGCAGTTTCCAGTGGTGGACGAGGGCGCGCGCGGTGTGTTCTTTGGCGTTGGGCTGGACGCGACGCGCGGGTGCTTCATCCGCGCCATCATGGAGGGTGTTGGCTACATGCTGCGTGAGAGCCTTGCGCAGATGGGCCTTGCCCCCGCCAAGGTCATCTCGCTGGGCGGCGGCGCCAAGAGCGCGCTGTGGTGCGGCATCAAGGCCAGCATTTGCCACACGGCGATCGAGACCCTGCAAGATCAGGAGACCACGTCGCTTGGCGCGGCCATGCTGGGTGGTTTGGCAACAGGGGTATTCCCGAGCCTTCAGGCCGCCGCGGGCAAGCTGACCGCGTGCGATGCCTATACCCCCAACGCGACGGACGAAGCCGCCTACGACGTTGGCTATGCCCGGTACCTGCGCATGTACCGGCAATTTGCGCCGCTGTTTCAGCACGGAAAGGAAGCGTGAATTCCATGGCACTCCGCAAACCCCGCCTTGCCCTGCTCGGGTTGATGACCGAGGGGTACGAGTCCGTTTTTCCCGGCATCATCGAACGGCAGACCCGCTACGCCCATGAACTGATCCAAACCATGTCCCCCGTTGCAGATGTGGTTTTCGACGGCGTGGGCCTGAACCGCGAGGCCATCGAAGCGCTTGTGAAAGGCTACAACGCGCAGGAAGTGGACGGCATGGTGGTCGTACTGCTGGCCTACTCGCAGGGCGCATACCTGACCCGCGCATTGGAAAACAACCGCCTGCCAATCGCGCTGGCCGTAGTGCAGCCGGATCAGGAAGTGCTCGACAATTGGGTGGAGCTCGACCTGACGGTCAACCAGGGCATCCACGGCGCGCAGGACAATGCCAACATCATTGCCAAGAGCGGCACGCCCTGCCAGTTTTTCGCGGGCAACCGCCACAGCCAGCGATTCCTTACCTTTATCGGCGACTTTGCCAAGGCCTGTTATGCCCGCACCGTGCTCAAGGGGATGCGCACCGCCGCATTCTCGCGCATGTGCGGCATGGGCGATATCCTGACTGACGAATACGCCTTCACCCGCCAGATCGGGCCGGAGGTATGCCACGACACCATCGGCTCTATCGCCTCGCGCATGGCCAAGGTCACGCAGGCGCGCATCGACGCGCAGATCGCGCTGGACAAGGCGCAGCACGACGTAGACCCCAACCTTGGCTACGAGGCCCACGCAGAAGCCGTGCGCATGTACTTCGCCTTCAGGGACTATCTGGAGGAAAAGGGCTACGCCGCCTACACCGCGCACTTTGATCAGTTTGCGGATGACGGACGCTTCCGGCAGCTGCCCCTGTACGCCGCCAGCAACCTGCTGGCGGACGGCTACGGCTACGCCGCCGAGGGCGACTACATGTGCGCCAGCATGGTGGCCGCCGCCCACGCGCTGGGGCAGAACGACGCCAACTTCACCGAGATGTACACCATGGATTTTGCCAAGCAGGCCATCATCTTCTGCCATGCAGGCGAGGGCAACTGGGCGACGCACCGCAAGGACAAAAAGGTGCGGCTGATCGACCGTTACCTTGGCGAAGGCGGCCTTGCAAACCCGCCCACGCATATCTTTACGCCAGAGCCGGGCCGTGCCACGCTCACCTCGCTGATGTACGCGGGGGGCGGCAAGTTTCGCCTCGTGCTGGCCATGGGCGACATTTTGCCCAAGAGCGACCTGACCGGCTGCGAGATGCCCTACTTCTTCTGGCGGCCGGACGCGGGCATCGAGCGCTGCGTGGAAACGTGGCTGGCCGCGGGCGGCACGCACCACGAGGTGATCAATCTGGGCGATGTGCGCCCGCGCTGGAAGATGCTCTGCGCCATGCTGGATATCGAACTGGTGGAGATTTGCTAATCCCCGCCGCGTGCGTTCCCGCCTGCTGCGCCGCCCTTATTGCCTATCAAACCGTTGGAGGGATCACCCATGGTATTTCATAAGACGTTCCCTGTCCAGTCCGATACCCGCCCCACCTTTCATGACGTGACGGACCGCGTGACCGCCGCCGTGCGGGAGTCCGGCATCCAGAGCGGCATCTGCGTGGTGTTTTCCCAGCACACGACGTGCTCGGTGCTCATTCAGGAGCAGAGCGACGACGTCAATTTCTACGGCACGCAGCTGGTGCTTCAGGATTTGGTCAACGGCCTTGGCAGGCTGTTCCCCACCTGCGAGACCGAGGGCCAGTACGGCCACCCCGGCCCCCTGCACATCAAGATCGCCAAGGAGCAGCGCGCCGAGGAGCCGTGGTGGAGCCTCAATACCGACGCACACCTGCGCAGCGTGATGCTGGGGCGCTCCGAGTCCATCCCCGTGGTGGATGGGCAGCTCACGCTGGGCGAGTTTGGCCGCATCTATTTTGCGGACTTCGATCAGGTACGCGCCCGCGAACGCACCGTGCGGGTACAGATCGTTGGCGAATGACCCACCGTTTCTTACCGCGCGCGGCGCGGAAAACATAAGGCGTCCGTCGCGAACGACGGGTGCAAAATCCAAGAAAGAAGGGTCTATCATGAGGAAGGTATTGTCGCTAAGTTTGGTGCTGGTACTGGTGCTGGGTGTGTTCTCCTTTGGCGCAAGCGCATCCGCCGAGGATGCCAAGCTGCTGGTGTGGGTTGCCAACGCGCTGGTCGCGGATGCGGATCAGAAGCTGCCGCAGGAAGAATGGACCATCAGCAAGATCGCCGCACAGTTTGAACAGCAAAACCCCGGCGTGAAGGTGGAGATCGCGTTCTTCCCGGATCAGATCGCCATGATGCAGACCTTCAAGGCAGCGTCCACCGGTGCAGACAGCCCCGATATCGTGAACGTGTGGGCCGGTCAGCAGCTCTTTGAGATGAAGGACATCGTGGCGGACCTGACCGACAAGATCCCGCAGGACGATAAAGACAAGATCCTCGGCTGGGACATCATGACGCTGGACTTCAAGGCTGGCAACCCCATCATCGCCTACCCGGCCAGCGGCAACGAGGTGTGCGGCTTCCTGTATAACAAGCAGGTGCTGGCCGCGTGCGGGCTGGATTATGACGCGAACCCGCCCAAGACCGTCGATCAGTTCATGGCGGATATGGAAACCATCAAGACTGCCGGTTACCTGCCCATCGTGGCGGGCGACGGCGGCTGGGGCGAAGCGTTCTTCGTGGCGTATGCCACGTGGTGGGTGCAGGCCTCTGGCAGCGACCGCGTGGCCTCCAACAGCCAGGGCCTGACCAAGTATGCGGACGATCAGGGCTTCCTGACCGCCATGCAGACCGGCGCGGACCTGTACGCCAAGGGCTATGTGAATACCGACTACGCCACCATCCAGAGCCCCATTGAGTATTTCCTGGAGGGCAACACCGCCCTGATCGCCACCGGCAACTGGAACACCTCCGCCGCCATCGAAGGCCTCGGCGAGGAGAACGTGGGCTTCCTGAACCCGCCCGATATTGGCGGCAAGGTCAAGATCAGCAACACCTGCATCGGCGGCCCCGGTCAGGCGCTGGTCGTTTCCAAGGCAAGCCCCAACCAGGATTTGGCCGTCTCGTTCCTCTCCTTCCTGTCCAATAAGGAGAACATGACCGCCATCAACAAGGCGCAGTCCAAGATGGCCCTGCGCACCGATATCGGCGCTGCCGATCTGGGCATCAAGGAAACCGGGGCGTTCTACCAGGAGTTTGTGGCCGCGCAGAACTACGTGTTCTGGGCCGATAACTCCACCGTGCCCGATGTGAACGCCGAGCTGCAAAAGCAGAGCCCGCTGGTGCTGACCGGCAAGATGACCGTGCCCGATTTCGCCGCCATGCTGGATGCGAAGGCTGCCGAAGTTGCCGGCAAGTAATCCCCTCCTTCGGTTGATTTGACCTCTTCGCCAGCCATTTCCCGTCGCTGGCGAGCCCCGTGTGGGCGGTGGCGGCGCGGCCGTGCGACGCGCTTCCACCGCCTGCGGCGGAGCGGGCAGCTTTGCCCGCACTCAGCCGCCCTCGTTTCTTCCGCACGCTCAAACCATCGGTTACCCGCTGCGCCCCGGCCTCGCCGCTGCGCAGGAAAGTCGATACGAGGTGAAACCGCCATGGTGAAAGGTTACTCCTCCCGCCTGCGAAGGCACACGGCCCGGCTGGGCTGGCTGTCCGTACTGCCCGCGCTGCTGGTCATTTTGGCCGTGCGGGGCTACCCGCTGGTGTTCGGGTTTTTAAAGAGCTTTACCGACTGGACCGGCATCGGTTCCGGCAACAATATCGGCCTTGCCAACTATATCCACATCCTGACCGGCAGCGAGTTTTGGACGCTGCTGCGCAACACGCTCATCTTCCTGCTGTTCATCCCCATCCAGCTGATCGTGGGGCTCCTGGTGGCCGTGCTTCTGTACGAGGAGGTGTGGGGCTGGAAGTTCTTCCGCGTGGTGTTCTACATCCCGCAGATCATCTCCGCGCTGGTCATCGGCTACCTATTCTCCATCTTTTTCGGGTATAATGGCCCAATCAACCGTATCTTGGTGGAGATCGGGCTGGGCGCGCTCAAGACCGAGTGGCTGGGCAACACGGTCAGCGCCGTGGCCATCATCATCTTCTGCCTGGTGTGGATCAACATCGGCTGGCAGGCCATGCTGGGCCTGGGCGGGCTGGCGTCGGTATCGCCCAGCGTGTTCGAGGCCGCGCAGATCGACGGCGCGGGCTTCTGGAAGCGGTTTTTTCTGGTGACGCTGCCCATGCTGGGGCGTACCATCGAATACTCGTGCGTCATCTCGGTCATTTGGGTGTTCACGGGCATCTTCCCCTACATCTTCTCCATGACCAAGGGCGGCCCGGGGTATGATACCACCACCATCGACTACATGATCTACCTGCAATCCTTCGGCTCGGTCAGCAACCCCGGCTACGCCTCCGCGCTGGCGATGATCCTGCTGGTCATCGTGCTCACCTTCACCATCATTCAGATGCGCGTCTCAAGCCGTGCCAACGATTGGGGGGATTGAGCGTGCGAAGTAAAACAGTCAAGCAAAAGCTAACGCAGGCGGTGGTGTTCCTCCTGCTTTTGGTGCTGGCCATATCGTTCCTCTACCCCATCTTTTTCATGGGCAGCAACTCATTCAAAACCAAGGTCGAGTACCGCAAGGGGCCGTTTGCCCTGCCACAGGCCTTCGACCTCACCAACTATAACCTGCTCATCCGCAATTTCAAGATATTGGACGCATTTGGCAACACGTTCACCATCGCCATCGCCAGTGTGCTGATATCGGTGCTCATCGCCATCTTTGCCAGCTATGCGTTTGCCAAGCTCAAGTTTACGGGGCGCACGGTGGTGTACCTGTTCATCATCTCCACCATGTTCATCCCCGCGCAGGTCACGATGATCCCGCTCTACTACCTGATGAGCGACCTGCACCTGAACAACACGCTCACCTCCGTCATCATCGCGTACGTGGCCACGTCGCTGCCCGGCACCATCCTGCTGATGACCACCAGTTTTTCCGGCATCAGCGACGAGATGATCGAGGCCGCCACCATCGACGGCGCGGGCTACTTCCGCATCGTGCGCAAGATCGTGGTGCCCATGGGCATGGCGGCCATCGCCATCAACATCATCTTCAACTTTTTGGGTGCGAGCAACGACCTGTTCACCCCCATGATCTTGATCCAGAAGATGGAAAAGCGTACTGTGATGGTCGCACTGGCTTCGCTGATGAACTCGCGCGGCGGCGACCCGCCCTACCAGCTGGCTGGCCTCACGTTCAGCGCGCTGCCGCCGCTGCTGGTCTACATCGTGTTCAGCAAATTCATCGTCAAGGGCATCACCGTGGGCTCCATCAAGTAAGAAAAGAGGATGCACATGAAAATCGGGGTTATCGGCGCCGGAAGCGGTATCTTCTCCCTCAACATGATCAAGGACCTGTGCCTCACGCCCAACCTGCACAGCGCCACCATCTGCTTTATGGATATCGACGCGGAGCGGCTGGATGCGTCCTACACGCTGTGCCAGCGCTTCTCCAGGGAAGTGGGCATCAGCCTGAACATCGTCAAGACCCTTGACCGCGAAGAGTGCATGCGGGACGCGGATTTTGTGATCTGCACCGCGCTGGTGGGCGGCTACAAGGGCTGGAAAGAGGGCTGGGAACTGGGCAAGAAGTGGGGCTTCCGCTGGGGCGGCAGCCTGCACATCATGCACGACGAGGCCTTCTGGATCAACTTCTACCAGTTCCGCCTGATGGAAGAGGTGCTGCTGGACGCCATGCGCATCTGCCCCAAGGCGTGGCTGGTGATGGTATCCAACCCCGTGCTGGCGGGCATCACCTACCTGAAGCGCAAGTACCCGGAGGCCAAGCTGGTTGGCCTGTGCCACGGCTACGCGGGCGTGTACAACCTTGCGGACAAGCTGGGCCTCGACCACAGCAAGATGACCTTCCAGATACCGGGCGTGAACCATTTCGTGTGGCTCAACCGCTTCCACTACGAGGGCAAGGACGCCTTCCCGCTGGTGGACGAGTGGGTGCGCACGCAGGCGGACGAATACGGCAAGACCTGCAAGTTCTCCGACGGTCTGGGCCCCAAGATGGTGGACATGTACAGGCGGTACGGGGTGTTCCCCATCGGCGATACGGGCAACCCCGGCGGCGGCGCGTGGGGCTGGTTCTACCACACCGACGCGGACGTGGAAAAGCAGTGGAACGAGGACCCGGATACGTGGTTCAAGAACTACTTTGAAGAGAGCAACCGGAACGTGGGGCTGGTCAAGCGCGCCGCGTACGACCAAAGCGTGAAGGCCGCCGACCTGGTAGGCACGCAGGCCTCGCATGAACAGATGATCCCGCTGATCGAGTCGCTGTATTTCGACATTGAGCGCGTGCTGATCGTGAACGTTTTGAACGATCGGCTGTCCGTGCCCGGCCTGCCCGCCGATTTTGAAGTGGAAGTACCCGCGCTGGTCAGTGCCCGCGGCATCCAGCCTGTGGCGACCGAGGCGCTGCCCAAGCCCATCCTTGCCTACATCTACCGCGACCGCATCGCGCCCGTGGAGATGGAGCTGGAGGCCATCCGTACCCGCGACAAAAACCTGCTGGTCGATCTGGTGATGATGGATCCGTTCTGCCACAGCCGCGCGCAGGCCGAAGGGCTCGTTGAGGATATCCTGAACCTGCCTTACCACGCCGAGATGAAGGCATGGTACGAGGGCTGCCGGTAAGGATTCGGGGCTGCTCGCAGCAGCCACAGCCCCGGTTGTCCCATCCGCCTGCCCTTTTCAAACGCAAACCGTACCCATGGCCAGACTTACTGTCAGGCCATGGGTACGGTTTTTTTAGTTTTCGACAGGCTCGCACGGCCGGTTGTCACCACTGATGCAAAGCGCCGCGCGGCGCGCCCGAAGTTATCCGGTCTGCCCAATGGCGCGCGCTTACCGGTACGCGATCTCGAAATTCTCGCCGTGCAGGCCGGGGTAAGCGCCGCCCGCGATGGTCTCGGCCTGGCTTTCGTGAGCGATCAGCCACTTATCCACCGCCCAGAGCAGGCGCCCGTCGCCGCCCTGCGGCCGCGTCGCTTTGAGCGGCTCGTTGGTGCCGCGCGGCAGGATGATGATGCTGCGAAAGCCCGCGTCCGCGGTCTGGCACGGGCAATAGTGCAGCGTGGTGGCGTATACTTCCACGACTGTCCCCTTGGGCACGAAGAAGCCCTCCACCTTGCCTCCCGGCAAGTCAAGACCCTCCATGTCCTGCTGCGGGGCCAGCAGCAGCACCAGGTCGCTCACCGCAATCAGGTGCTCGCTGGCGCGGTGGTACTCCAGGCAGTTGAGCATGGTGTTGTAGCCCCAGCAACAGCCGATCTGGAACGCCCCCTCGCCGCGCAGCACGCGGCGCACGTCTTCAAAGGCGGACAGGGCTTCCAGCTCCGGCATCACGGGCACGTAGCGGCTGCCGGAAGCGGGCATCACGGCGGTCTTTTCGCACTGTGCGATCAGCGCCGTCGCGTCAAAGTCGACCACGCGGCCAAAGCGGCGAAACGCTGGGTCGGTCACAGCATGGAATGGCACCTTGGGGTTTTGGGCTTTCAACGTTTGCAGCATGTCCATGTTCCATTCTCCTTTAGCATACGGTTAGTAAAACATTCCGTTTCCAATGTGCGCACAGGCGAACAAAGGGCGTTCCCTACGGCTGCTCTATCTGCGTGCAGGGGTCTCCCCTTGCCTTCAGCGGCGTATGGCGCACCGCTTGCGCGCTTTACGGGCGAAACCCCGCCGGGCGATTTGGTGCTTCAGTCTGCACCAAGCATACAGCCCGCCGCCCGCGCCGTCAAGACTGCAAAACACGCACGGGTGTGTCCTGCGGCACGCAAACCCGCCAGCCGCAAGGGCATTCGGCTTGCCGCCCTGCCCCTTTGCTTTATTTTTGCGGCGGGGTGTTGACATCGGAGCAAACCTGAGTATAATGATTTTTAGATATTATCGTTAATGGGAACGTTACTATTAACGATATCCATCGCAACGTTTGCTGTCCGTAATGCATATACGGATGGCCAAAGCCTTGCAAATGAAGGATTTGGATAGCGCCGCACGAAACGGGCCGACATCGGCGCCATGGCACGAGCCGCGCAACAATTTTTCCCCTGCGGGCGGGGTTTGAGAAGGGCTTCAAGCACGGAGTGCTGAAAGCATAGATATCTTGTAGGAGGGGTCTTTTCATGAAGCGAATCGTTTGTCTGCTACTGTCGGTTCTCCTGATCCTAGCCGCGGTGTCCGTCGCTACCGCCGAATCCCCCAAAGCCAAGGAAGAGTATGAAATCGCGTTCAGCCTTAAGACCGTTACCAACGACGCGTTCCAGCAGGCCATTGCCGCCGCCGTGGAGAGCGAGTGCGTTGCCGCGGGCGCGAAGTTCACCCTCGTGACCGCCGGCACCGAGACGGGCGTCGCCACGCAGGTGACCCAGCTGGAAGACCTGATCACCAAGGGCGTGGATGCGCTGATCGTGAACCCCATGGACGCCAACGCCGTGATCCCGGCCCTGCAGAAGGCCAAGGATAAGGGCATCCCCGTGATCTTGGTGGACAGCACCATCGAAGCCGGTCATGAGGACCTCTACATCACCTACGTGGGCACCGACAACTTCGCGGCCGCCAAGCTGGGCGCCGAGACCCTGAGCACCGCGCTGGGCGGCTCCGGGAAGGTGCTCCTGGTGCGCGGCGCGAATGGTAACAGCGTAGGCAACGCGCGTGCCGATGGCTTCAAGGCCGGTCTGGCCGCTGGCGTGACCCTCGTGGGCGAGCAGCCGGGCGACTGGAACAACGACACCGCCAAGCAGGTGACCGAGAACATGCTGCAGGCCAACCCCGATGTGACCGGCATCATGAGCTGCTCCGACGTGATGGTGGACGGCATCCTGCAGGCTATCGATGACGCGGGCCTGACCGGTATCAAGATCATGAGCTTCGACGGCGACAGCATCCCCCTCATCAAGGAAGGCCTCGTGTTGGGCACGATGGCGCAGTTCCCGGGCAAGATGGGCCAGATCGCGGTCGACACCCTGATCTCCGTGCTCAACGGCGACGCGGCTGCGGACAGCTTTGCCAAGTACCTTGACTCCGGCACGGCCTGCTACACCGCCGACAATCTGCCGCAATAAGGCATACACTCCCCTTGTTGTATGGCCGCCCGCACGCCGCTGTTCGGCCTGCCTCCCGGCTCGAAGCACACCGCCCGCCGCACGCGCGCAACCGCGCTGCCGCGGGGGTGCCGCTCGCCGGGGCGACTGATCGCAGGCCGGGGCGCGCGGGTCGCCATGCAGCCCCCGCCTTGCACGGGAGCGAGACTGACGCACGGTTGAGGGACGCGTTTGCAAGACCGCGTCCCTTTCTTACCTACTCCTCGTGATAGAAAGGTTGAGCCCAGTGATACGGAGATACGCAACCGCAAAAAATCTGCTGCTTTTGGGGCTGATGGCCGCCGTGGTGGTCGCTTCAGGGCTGATGATCCCCCGGTTTTTGTCGCTGGAGAATATCCTGAACGTGATCCGCCAAACAGCCATCGTGTCGCTGGTCTCCTACGGCAGCGCCATGGTCATCATCATCCGCGGCATCGACCTTTCCGTGGGCGGGCTGATCGCTTTTTGCGCCATGATCAGCGGCATCATGATGAAATCCGGCCTGCCCATCGGCATCGCCATGACGGCGGGCATCGTATGCGGCGCGCTGATGGGGCTGTTCAGCGGCTTCATGGTGGAAAAGCTGGAGGTGCCCGCGTTCATCACCACGCTAGTGATGGGGCAGGTGGCCACGGGCCTCTCGCTGGTTTTGGGCGGGGGCAACTCGCTGGGCGGCTTTTCGGACGACTATGTATTCATCGGCAATGGCAGCCTTCTGGGCATCCCGGTATCGATCTACATCACCGTGTTTTTCGTGATCCTCTCCTACCTGATCATGAACCGTACCCGTTTGGGCACGCACATCTATGCGCTGGGCGGCAACGAGCAGGTTGTGCGCAACCAGGGCATCAGCACCGCGAAAATCCGTTATTTCGTGTTCGCCTACTCCGGCGTATGCGCCGCTGTGGCGGGCATTTTGCTTAGCGCGCAGATGAACACCGTGCATCCCCAGCAGGGCGGCACCTACCAGCTGGACGCCGTGGCCGCCTGCGTGATCGGCGGGGTGAACATGGCGGGCGGCGAGGGCAAGGTGTACCTTGCGCTGGCCGGCGCGCTTACGCTTGGGTTCCTGCGCAATGCGCTCAACCTGATCGGCCTGCATCCGTATTACCAGAACCTGATCGTGGGCGTGCTGCTGATTTTGATCGTGGGCATGAGCATGTACCGCCGCAACAAGGCGCTGGAGAAGAGCCTGATCTTCTAAGCAGACTGGAAAGGATGAACTTTCATGCCCAAGAACCGCAAATTAACCGAGTTTATCAGCAAAAACGGCAGCGCGGTGGTCATCTTGCTGCTGGTGGTGTTTGCTTCGATATTCGTGAACCACTTCTTTGCGCTCAATAACTTCGCGCTTATTCTGAAGCAGTCCGCCATCCCCGCCATTGCCTGCATCGGCATGACCATGGTGCTGATGACCGGCGGCATCGACCTGTCGCTGGGGTATATGATCGGCCTGTCGTCCATCTCGGTCGGCCTTCTGGTCAAGACGTTCGGCGTCAGCATTCCGCTTTCGATCCTCATCACGCTGGCGCTGGGCGCAGTGGTGGGGCTGTTCAACGGTTTTTGCGTGCAAAAGGTCAAGGTGCCCGCGTTCATCACCACGCTGGGCACGGGCTTCATTCTGCTGGGTGTGGCGCAGATCATCTCCAACGGCGCGTCCATCAACCACTTGCCTACGGAGTTTCTGGCCATCGGCAAAACCAAGTTGGGCCTGCTCAACACCACGGTATTCATCTCACTGGGCTTTTGCCTCATCTTCTATTACGTGCTACACCTTTCGACCTTTGGGCGGTCGCTCTCCGCGTTCGGCCTGTCGGAACCGGCCAGCCGCCTGAGCGGATGCCCCACGGCGCGAATCAACATCACGGTATACGTGGTCAGCAGTGTGCTGGCAAGCGTCGCGGGCATCCTTCTGTCCATGGACGTGAACTGCGCGCAGCCTACCATGGGCGGCGGGGATTACACCTTTCAGGTGATCACCGCGGCGGTGCTGGGTGGCGTAAGCCTGTACGGCGGCGTGGGCTCAGTGCCCGGCGCGGTGTTTGGCGTGATCTCGCTGAAGATCATCAACAACTGCATCAACCTGCTCAACGTGCCCTATTTCTGGGGCAGCGCGGTGCTGGGCATCATTATCCTGCTGGCGATCATCTTCCAGAATGCCAAAGGCAGAAAGCAGTAAGGGTGGGGCGCATGAGCAAGACCATATTGGAAATGAACCACATCGGCAAATATATCTACGATGCCTATGGCAAGCCCATCCACGGTACGGATGTCAAGATTTTGAACGACGTGCACTTCGATGTACGCGAGCAGGAAGTGCATATCCTGATTGGGGAGAACGGCGCGGGGAAATCCACGCTGATGAAGATTTTGGGCGGCATCATCCCCCATGACGAGGGCAGCATCCACCTCTTCGGCCAGGACGTGTGCTTCTCAAACCCGCGCCAGTCGCAGGCCATGGGCATCGGCTTCATCCATCAGGAGCTGGACCTGTGCCTCAACTTGGACGTGGCGCAGAACCTGTTTTTGGGCAAGGAGACGGGCAAGCTGTTCGCGGATCGCAAGGGCATGTACCAGGCTAGCCGCGAGATGCTCAGCCGTCTTGGCTTCGACATCGACCCCGCCACCCCCGTGCGGCGACTGTCCACGGCGCACCAGCAGATGGTGGAGATCGTCAAGGCCGTGTCGTGCGATTGCAAGATCATCATCATGGACGAGCCTACCGCCAGCCTCACCCAGGCGGAGATCGACCACCTGTTCGAGATCATCCGCAACCTGAAAAAACAGGGCGTGAGCGTCGTCTATATCAGCCACCGCTTTGAAGAGCTCAAGGAGATCGGCGACCGGCTGACCGTGCTGCGCGACGGCGGCTATGTGGGCACCATCGACATGGCGGATTTCGACCACGACAAGGTGGTCAACATGATGGTGGGCCGCACCCTGAACCGCACGTTCACCTGCAGCCACACGCCAGACCCCTATGAGGTGCTGCGCGTGGAAGGCCTCAAAATCGCGCCGCACACCGAGCCCATATCGCTTACCGTGCGCAAGGGTGAAGTGGTGGGCATCGGCGGGCTGGTGGGCGCGGGGCGCACGGAGCTTGCCAAGTCCATCTACGGCGTGCGCGCCAGCTACGGCGGCACGGTGGTCTATATGGGCCGGCAGGTGGACAAGCGCAGCCCGCAGCGGTGGATCGATCAGGGGCTCATGTACCTGACCGAGGATCGCAAGATCGAGGGGCTCGTGCTGCCTATGAGCATCGAGAGCAACCTGACGCTGGCCTCGTTGCGCAGGCTGTTCCCCAGGGCGCGGCTCAAGCCCAAAGTGGAGCGTGAGATATCCGCCGCGATGATCAAAAAGCTGCGCATCGTATGCCGCGGGCCCAAGCAGCGCGCCGCCACTCTCAGCGGCGGCAACCAGCAGAAGGTGGTGCTGGGCAAGTGGCTCTCTGCTGAGCCCAAGCTGCTCATCCTGGATGAGCCCACCCGCGGCGTGGATGTGGGCGCCAAGGCGGAGATCTACGAGATCATCGATTGCCTCGCGGCGGACGGAGTGGCCATCATGATGATCTCCTCGGAATTGCCGGAGCTCATCAACATGAGCGACCGCATCTACGTGATGCGAAGGGGCACCATCTCCGCGGAAATGACCGACCCCGCAACCTTCACGCAGGAGCAGATTTTGTCGCACACGCTGTAAGATGGAAAATCTTGTGGCTTGAAACCTGTTGTGATATCATAGGAAGCATTCGAGATAAGCGGATAAAGGCGTGATGTGCTATGAAACCGATGAAGCGGAATGTCACACTGAAGGATATCGCCAAAAAAACAGGGTTCAGCGTCAACACGGTGTCCCGCGTGCTGCGCAACAAGCCGGAGATCGCCGATGAAACGCGCGAAACCATCCTGGCTGCGGCCAAGGAGATGGGGCATGTGCGCAACATGCTGGCCTCGTCCCTGCGGTCGGGTGTGACCAACACCATCGCAGTCATCCTGGGCGACGTATCCAACCCGCACTTTGCCATCATGATGAGCGAGATCGAGCACTACGCGCGCAGCAAGGGCTACACCACCTTCTTGATCAACACCGACGAGGATGAGGAGCGCGAGTTCGAGGCCATCCAGACGGCGCTGAACCAGAGCGTGGACGGGGTGATCATCTGCCCGGCGCAGCGCAGCACGCGTAACATCGAATATCTGAAGGAGCACCACATCCCCTTTGTGTTGATCGGGCGGCATTTTGCGCAGCTACCCACCCCCTACGTGATCTGCAATGACGAGTTGGGCGGCTATCAGGCCACGCAGCGCCTGCTGGCGGCAGGGCACCGCGACATTTTGCTGATGGGCGGCCCCAGCTACATCTCCAGCGCCATCGAGCGCCGTGCGGGCTACCTGCGCGCCCATCGAGAGCTGGGCCTTACACCCAAGCCCGAGCTGATGGTGGAGGTGCCTGTGACCGCTGGCGGCTGCGCGGCCGCGCTGGATAAGCTGCTCAAGAAGAAGGTGGCTTTTACCGCCATCTTCGCCTTCAGCGACATCATCGCCTGGAAGAGCTGGACGTATCTCGTGCAGCATGGCGTGCGCGTGCCGGAGGATGTGTCCATCATCGGCTTTGACTACATCCACTCCCGGCTGGAGTTGCCCTTTCAGGTCACCAGCATCTCCAGCCACAAGCGGCATATGTCCACCACGGCGGTGGATGTGCTGCTGAACGCCATACAGGCCCCGGATGCGGAGCCATACGAGCAGATCGTGATCGACACCACGCTCAGCGAGGGGCAAACGGTGCTGGATCGCGTGTAGATTTTTTTCGGAATAGAGCATCCAAAACGGTTTCATTCAGTCAAAAGCAGGTTAAACTATTTTTAACTTCTTCCGTTATCGTTAACGGTACCGATAATGGATGGGGAGGCAATATGACCGGGATCATTTTCGATATCAAGGAAGGGGCGATCCACGACGGCCCCGGCTTGCGGCAAACGGTATTCATGAAGGGCTGCCCGTTGCGCTGCAGCTGGTGTCACAACCCGGAGGGTCTCTCCCCCCGCGTGGAGCTGATGATCTCGCCCAACGGGTGCACCCGTTGCGGCAACTGCGTCAAGGCCTGCCCCAAGGGGGAGCGGCTGCTGAACTTTGGCAAACCCACGGACTGCGACGCCTGCGGCCTGTGCGTGGAGGCATGCCCCCAGCGCATCCGCCGGCTGGCGGGCGAGGCGATCAGCGCCGAGGCGTTGGCCGCGCGGCTCCTGCCCAATGCGCCCTACTACCAAAGCACCGGCGGCGGTGTCACATTCTCAGGCGGGGAGCCGCTCATGCAGGCCACCTTCGTGCTGGAAACGCTTCGCCTGCTAGGCCCAGGCGTGCACAAGGCGCTGGAGACCAGCGGCTACGGGCCGGAAGCGGATTTCGCGCAGTTCATAGCGGCATTCGATTTGGTGATGATGGATTTGAAGAGCATGGACAACGATATCCACCGGCATTTTACCGGCGTATCGAACGAAAGGATTATCGCCAACGCACGGCAGCTGTGCGCGGGCAGCACGCCCTTCATCGTCCGCATTCCCGTGATCCCGGGCGTGAACGACACCGTGGAGCACTACCGCGCCGTGGCCGAGCTGGTGGCCGGTTCGCCCGCCCTCCTGCGTGTGGAGTTGCTGCCCTACCACCTCACGGCGGGCGCGAAGTATGCCATGCTGCGCAAGGCGTACACGCCGGGTTTTGACCCCGATCGCGCCATCCGCATCAACCTGGACATTTTCGCCCACTACGGAATAAGGAGCTGTGTGCTATGACCGATCGGATCCGGCAACTCAAGCAGTTTTTTGTGACGGACAAGGCGCACCATGCCGCGCGCTTTCAGCCACAGGACGAATATGCCCTCGCCAAGCATTTTGAGCGGGAGGGCCTGAGCGACCTGCACCGTGCCACCCAGCGCCTGACCATGATGATGGCTGCGGAAACGCCCGTGCTGTTCCCGCTGGAGCGCATCGTGTTCACGCGGCGCAACCCTACCGTACCCTCGCTGTTCACCAAGACCGAGCTGGACATGCTCAAAGCCACGCGCAAGCTGCACGAACGCGGCGAGGTGTGCAACATCAGCGTGGATTACACGCTGTTGCTCGGCCGCGGCCTGCGCGACCGTCGCAATGAGCTGGCCGCCTCCGCCGCAGCCTTTGCCAAAGCGGGCGAGATGGAGAAGGCGGAGTACCTGAACATGCAGGTGGAGATACTGGATGCCCTGCAGGACCTTAGCAACCGCTACCGCGAGCAGGCCATCCGCGAGGGGCGGCATGAGATCGCGGACATGCTGTCGCAGGTACCCATGCATGCGCCGCGCACCTTTCCCGAGGCGCTCCAGATGTTCCGCATCCTGCACTATGCGATGTGGTTGGGCGGCAACTACCACAATACCGTCGGGCGGTTGGATCAGTACCTCTACCCCTATTACCGCGCGGATATCGACGCCGGCCGCATGACCACGGAAAGCGCGCTGGAGTGGCTTTCGGAGTTCTTCCTCACCTTTAACCGCGACAGCGACCTGTACCCCGGCATGCAGCAGGGCGACAACGGCCAGAGCATCATGCTGGGCGGCCTGAACCCGGACGGCACCGACAGCTACAACGATCTGTCCGAGCTGTGCCTGAGGGCCAGCCTGGAGCTGTGCCTGATCGACCCCAAGATCAACCTGCGCGTAAACCACAACACCCCGCTGGACGTGTATGTGCTGGGCAGCGAGCTGACCAAGCAGGGGCTTGGCTTTCCGCAGTACGCCAACGACGAGGTGGTGATCCCCGCGCTGCTTGCCTACGGCTACGAGCCGCGCGATGCCTATAACTACACCGTGGCCGCCTGCTGGGAGTTTATCGTGCCGGGTCGCGGCATGGACATCCCCAACATCGGCGCGGTGAGCTTCGCGGCCGCCATGCAGAAGGCAGTGGCCGAGCAGCTGGACGGCGCGCAGGACTTCGATGCGCTGATGGCCGCTGTGAAGGGCAACATCCGCGCGCAGGTGCTGGAGAGCGTGAAGGCCGTCAAGAACCTGTACGTGTTCCCCGCGCCGTATCTGTCGCTGATGATGGAGGGCTGCGCCGAGAATGGACGCGACGTGTCGCTCGGCTGCCGCTACAACAACTATGGCTTCCACGGCACGGGCATCGCCACCGCCGCGGACGCGCTGGCCGCCATCCGCAAATACGTATACGGCGACCGAAGCGTCACGAAAGCCGAGTTGCTGCGCGCGCTGGAGACCGACTACGCCGGGCAGGACAGCCTGCTTGCCAAGCTGCGCTTCGACGCGCCCAAGATGGGCAACAATGATCCCGAGGTGGACGACATCGCCGTGGCGCTGATGGATGCCTTTGCCGACAGCGTGGAGGGACAGGTGAACGAGCGGGGCGGCATCTTCCGCGCCGGCACGGGCTCGGCCATGTACTACGTATGGCACGCGGCCACCCTGCCCGCCACCGCGGATGGACGCCGTGCGGGCGAGGGGTTGGCGGCCAACTATTCCCCCAGCCTGTTCGCGCGGGTCAAGGGCCCCATATCCATTTTGCAGTCGTTCGCCAAGCCCCATCTGACGCGCGTGTGCAACGGCGGCCCCCTCACGCTGGAGCTGCACGACACGATGTTCCGCAATGAGCAAGCCATCCAGAAAGTGGCGCTGATGGTCAAGAGCTTCATGGATCTGGGCGGGCAGCAGTTGCAGCTGTACGCCGTCATCCGAGACACCATGCTGGATGCGCAGCGCAACCCGCAGGATCACCGCAACCTGATCGTGCGCGTATGGGGCTGGAGCGGCTATTTTGTGGAGCTGGACAAGGAGTATCAGGATCACATCATCAAGCGGATGGAACTGGCGCTGTAACAGTGCCTCATGGTGTCATGGCCACGCTTGCAGCATAGCAAATACCCCCTGCTCTCGCAGGGGGTATTTGCTATGCACCGGCTGCTAGACGCTCAGCCTACCTTCTGGCCGCATGCGGGGCAGAATTTCGCGCCGGTCTGCAACTCCGCGCCGCAGCCCGTGCACTTCTGCGCCACGTTCTGGGCCGCGCCGCACTCGGGGCAGAACTTGCTGCCAACGGGCACGGGCTTGCCGCACGCCACGCAGGGCGCGGTGGCCGCCTGCGGGGCGGCAGGCTGTGCAGCGGCGCCGCTCATGCTCTGGTTGAACATCTGGCCCATGGCCGCGCCAGCGCCCATGCCTACGCCCATACCGGCGAAGCCGCCGCCGGAGGGGTTGTTGGCCGCCTCGCGCATGGCCTCGGCCGCCTGATACTGGCTGTACTTGTTCAGGTCGCCTACCACGCCCATGGAGGTGCGCTTGTCGATGCTCTTCTCCACTTCCTCCGGCAGGCTGATGTTCTCGATCACAAAGCTGGTCAGGCCCAGGCCCAGCGACTCCACCTTGGGGGCGAGCGCCTTCAGGGCGTACTGGCTCAGCTCCTCATAGTTGGCGGCCAGATCCAGTGCGGGGATCTTGCTCTCCGCGATCGCGTCGGAAAGGCCCGAGACCAGCGAACGCTTGACCTGCCCTTCCACGTCCTCGACGGTGAACATGCTGTTGGTGCCGAACACTTCCTTGAGGAAGGTCTCGGGGTTTACCACACGGAAGGCATAGATGCCAAACGCGCGGATGCGGATCATGCCAAACTCGGCGTCGCGCATCATCACGGGGTTGCTGGTGCCCCACTTGCGGTCGAGGAACTGCTTGGTGTTCACGAAATACAGGTCGGCTTTGAACGGCGAGTTGAAGCCGAACTTCCACGACTTGAGCGCCGTCATGATGGGCATGTTCTGCGTGGTCAGCTCGTAGCGGCCGGGCTGGTATACGTCGGCCAGCTGGCCCTCGTTGACGAACACGGCCACCTGGCTCTCACGCACGGTGAGCTGCGCGCCCATCATGATCTCCTTGCCGTTCATGTCATAACGGTGCACCATCGTGTTCTGGGTATCGTCCTTCCACTCGATCACGTCGATCAGTTGGCTGGTAATGATGTTTTTGATGAAGCCCATGTGCGTACCCCTCTCCGTTATTCAGGTTGCGTCAAGCGTCCGCGCCGCCGCCTTCGACAAAGGCGGTCAGCCCGTCCTTGAGCCCGATTTCCACAATGCTCATGCGCAGGCCCAGGTAGTTATGGATCTGCTCGATGGTCTCTTCGATGTATGCCTGCGCCCGCGCGAGCGATACAGGGTGCTCCCCGTCGCCCAACCGCTGGCACATCACTACACGAACCTCCTCCGGCGACACAACGGCCACATGGATCAGGCTCCGGTCGTGCTCCTCGCCAAAGAAGTTGCCAAGCGCTGTACCCAGCCGTTCGCTGCCGTAGTGCCACCTGCCGGTGATGAACGCATCGCCTTCCGGCACGCTCATGCGTGCATACACGCAGGGGCTGGCGGGGTCGTCCGCACAGCGGTAGAGGCGCTGGTGGCTCAGGATATACGCCGTGCTGGGTGCGAGGCCGCTGATCAGGCGCTTCATCCAACGCTCGCGCGCCAGTTTGAAGTAGTAGCTCTCGTCATAATCGTCGTTGGAGTCATCCGTGTGCAGCTGGTTCAGCAGCAGCTCGATCTCCCGGATGATCTCCATCTGCTGCTCCGCGTCCCCCGCGATCTCAAAAATCGGCATATCGGGCGCGTTTTGGTCAAGCCAATGGGCAAGCTCGGCAAAATCAGGCTCGTCGCCGATGGCGATGGCGTCGATGTGGTGCTTGTGCATGCACTCGATCGCGTCCGCCACGGTTTTGCGCAGGCGGGGTTGCTTGAAGCCCATGGTCTCCCAGCCCTGCATGGAGCCGAACATCGCCTCTGCCCGTTGGTCCCGTGTAACGATGAGAAGCCTGTACACTAGCAACCCTCCATGTTCTTTCACAATCGACCCTATTATACCCAATCCCCAAGGAAATTACAACGGATTTGGGAATTTGTATCAAAAGGCGGAGGGATGCGGAAAAGGCGTCTCGCTTGTCGTTGGCCGGGGCGGGCCCTGCCGCCGCCAACAAGGTCAGTATAAACCGGCGCGCCCTGCGCGTAAGGCAAACCTGCGCGAAAGCGACCCCCGCGTGTCTGAAAGCATCAAATCCGCGCAAAAAAAGCGCCCTCTGGGCGCAGGTCGTCTCCATTCACAGGCGGCTGAGAACAGGCGAAATGGTTGCCCGCCTCGCGCGTCGATCACCGCCAAGGCAGGCCATATAGGCCCGTCACGCGATGCGAAAGCCGTTCTTGCCGCTCCGCTTGACCTTGTAGAGCTGCTCGTCCGCCGAGCGGAAGAGCGTATCATACGCACAGTCGCCATCCAGGCAGATCGCGATGCCGATGCTGCAGGTGAGCGATATGCCCGTGTCACGGAAGCGCGTGCGGCGCACCGTCTCGCAGATGAGCGCGGCACGGCGCGCCACAAGCCTGCGGTCGCCCGTATTCTTCATCAGGGCCACGAATTCGTCCCCACCAACGCGGCCCACGATGTCGTTGGCGCGAAACAGCTTCATCAACGATTCGCCGAACACCTCCAGCGCCGCGTCGCCCGCCTGATGGCCCAGCTGGTCGTTGATCTGCTTGAACTGATCCAGATCGATCACAAACAGCGCGGAGCGGCTCTTGCCCCCCGCACCGCCAAGGTAGTCCCTCGCGGCGGCTTCCGCGGTGCTCTTGTTCATCAGCCCGGTCAGGCTGTCCGTGCAGGAGCGGCGCATCAGCTCGCCGCGCAGGCGCAGGTCCCGCACGCGCAGGTCAAGCACCACAAAATCCGCGGTGATACTCAGCACCCAGGTCAGGATGGCCGTGGACACATCCAACTGAAACTCCGCCGCCGCCTTATTCAGCGCGCTGAGCGTGACGAAAGCCACCGTGGTCGCCGTGATAAAAGTCACGTTATGCCAGAAGGGTAAAATGAACAGCATCGAAAGCACGATAGTCATGGGCGAAAAAAAGATGCCTGGCTCGTCCCGCATGCCGATGGCGCCGATGTAGACCACTATTGCCAGCAGTGACAGCACAAAAAACAGGCACATCCCCTGGATCACCCGTGTGCGCCAGCGCAGCCGGTCTCCGCTGGCGTGGAGGAAGCCCATGAAGCCAAGTTGCACCAGCAACCCCAGGGCATAGGCAACGATCACGTTCAGCGGCCGCGCGGTCGCCACGGAGAGCACCAGATACAATAGCAGGATGCCTACGCTGATGAAGGACGCGCGCCTGAGCATCTGCAGATTGGTGAGGGCGATCTGCTCCCAGCATGCCCGATACCCCGTCATCATGCCGGAAATGTAACCGCGACAGATTTTGCGCAACTGCAAAAACAAACTTGTCACTCCAGCCGAAAGGTCCGACGCGGGCGCGTCTCAAGGGTTACATGCAACACATGGTTGTCATTATATCCCTTTTCGGGTGGCAATGCAAGGTTGCACGCGTAAAATGTATCCATGCCGCCGTCCGCTTTTTTCGCTTGCTTTTCAAAGGTGTTTGGCATATGCTGTATCACGCCACCAAACAGCAAGGGGACATGTACATGATCACGACCGAGCGGAAGAGCATCTTTCAAATGGCGCTTTGCGCGGTGCTGTGGAGCATCGCAGGCGTGCTGATCAAGCTGGTGCCGTGGAACGGAATGGTGATCGCCGGGGTACGCAGCTTGATCTGCGCGGCGGTGTTTGCGACTTATATGCTGCTGTCGCGCAGGCGCTTCGTGATCACGGCCAAAACGCTGCGGCTGGCGCTCACGGTGCCTGCGACCTGCCTATGCTTTATGATGGCCAACAAGCTGACCACCGCGGCTAATGCCATCGTGCTGCAATACATCGCACCCGTGTTCTTGATCGCATACGAGTCTCTTTTCCACAAGAAGCGCTTCCGCGGCGGCGATTACGTCGCGGTGCTGTGCACCATGGTGGGCGTGATGCTGTTCTTTCTGGATCAGCTCAAGGGCGGGGCACTTCTGGGCAACATTCTGGCCATCCTCGCGGGCGCGTTTTTCGCGGGCACGATGTTCACCGTCGCCACCGTGGATGAGGATGCGCGTCTGAGCGGGCTTCTGCAGGGCCACCTGATGACCGCGCTCATCGGCCTGCCGTTCATCTTCGTCTACGGCGCGCCGCTCAGCGCGCAAGCCGTGACCGCCGTGCTGGTGCTGGGCGTGTTTCAGCTGGGTATCCCCTATATCCTGTACGGGCTGGCGGCCAGCGGATGCTCGCCGCTGGCGCTCACGCTGCTGGCTGCGCTGGAGCCCATCCTGAACCCCCTGTGGGTGTTCCTTTTTGTGGGAGAGGCTCCCGGCCGTACGGCGCTTTTCGGCGGCCTTGTGGTGATCGTGAGCATCACGCTGTGGTGCGTGTGGGACGTGCGCACGAAGAGCAAGGCTGCCCTGCCTGCCGAGGGCGCGAACCCCTAGCGTGGCAGTCTGCCCGCGCATCTGCCCTTCGCAAAAAGCATTTTCAGCTTCATACGTACAGCAAAGCGCGGCGCACCGTGGATAACGGCAGCCGCGCTTTGTTTCTATATCATCGTATCGGATGCCTCTGCAGAGGTCACTCCATGGCAATGGTGGTTCCCTTATCAGTCCCTTAGGTTGCAAGGCCGGGCAAAACAGTGCTTCCTGAAACTCGATTCACGCTTTCGGGATCAATGGTTACAGGGACTGGCGTAATGGAAACCCCAAAGCAGGGGCAAGCGAGCCACCCCGAATCCCTATCGCGTGCTGCGTTTGCCGATGGTGCTGACGATGCGCGGACGTACGCCCGGCACGCCTGCCGCTCGCCCGCTCTGCGGGGCTGTCGGCCGTTCGGGCCTATCCGCCGGGCCTTCCGCGGCGGGCGATGTAACGCGCAGCGTGCTCACGATCAGCGGCCTTGCGTGGATGCCCGCAGCACGCGCCATCGCGGGCGACGATGCGCGCTGTACGCTGTGCGCCACGGGCACGGGGTTGGGCAGGGCGTCCTGCGAGGCTCGTTCCAGCGGGGCCATGGCCGAAGCAAACGGGGCGGTGCCGTCGCGCCCCGGTCCCGTCGCGCCATTGAGATACGGCTCAGGGTTGGCCCCCGAAGCGGGGCGTGCTGCTGTTAGGGAAAGCGGCAAAGGCGATACGCTGTTCGCCGCGCGGTTCTCAGCCATGCCCTGATACACGTCGCGTGCCTCGACTCGAGCGGGCGCGTCCGTCAGCGCGTTGGCTTGGCTCTGGGCGGCGGGCGTCTCGGCCTGCCCTGCGTAGGTAAGGGTTTGCTGCAGGGTTTCCCCGGCAGGGATGGTTCTGCGTTCCGGCGGGGCATATGCCGCGCGCGCATCAGTGCCCGTCTCCGGCATGCCTGTGCCCATGGCGGTTGAGGGGCCCGCGGCTGCTCCGTCCGTCAGGCGGCGGCCGCACTGGTCGCAGAAGGCCGCCTGCCATGGGTTGGCTGCACCGCAGGCGCGGCAGTATACCGTTTCGCCCAGCTTCCAATCCGCCTCCGCGTTCGCGGTCGGTCTGGCATAGATTTCCGTCGCAGCCAAACGCGACGGCTGTTCTGTGCGCCGTGCCGCGTCTGCCTGAGCAGGCTCATAGGCGGGCGCCGGCGTGTCAATGATGGAGCGCGGCATATACTTGGCCGCGATGTCGGACTGGCCGCCGCTGAGCGCCTTGCCATAGGCCGCCGCTGTATAGGGCGATAAGCCTGGCTCCCGCTTTGGCAGCACGGGGCGCTCGCGCGCAGGCTCCGCCACGGGCACGGTCACCGGCCTTCGTTCGCGAGCAGGCTCGCGCGGAGAAGCGGCATCCTCCCCCTTGTGCAGCGCGCCAGAGGCCGCCGCGCGTGTGAGCCCGCCAGCGAGCATCGCCGCCGCGCCCGCCGCAAACAGCAGGTAGCTGTTGCGCAAACAGAAGAGGATCGCGCCATTCACGCTGCTCAGCAACGGGTCATGGCTGCGAATGGAAAATGATTCGATGATGCGGCGTACCTGGTCATTGTCTACCATGGGCGCTACCGTAGCCAAAATGCCCATCAACGCGGCCAGGCAGCCCAGAAATACCAGCACACCGCCCAAAGCTCTCCAAACCCTCATAGCGGCCAACACACTTCCAATCCCCACAAAATGCGCCGTTTGTGCGTATGTTTCGACAAGCGCTGGAGCGCCTCCTTCTGCGCCCATCCGCGCTTTTTGGCTGCGCGCCCCGTAAAACAAAGGAATAGCGCTGTTTGCGAAGAATACATACTGAAAAGCAACACAGCGGTATCAAGGAGGCGCGCATGGAAAAATACCAGCTATCCTACCATGTAGACATGGTTTTCTGCATCGACGCGACGGGGAGCATGCGCCATGTGCTCGATTTTGTCAAGCAGAACGCCCTCAACCTGTACCGCGACGTAACGGGCGCGATGGAGCGCAAGCGCAAGGTGGTCAGCCGGATGCGCATCCGCGTGATCGCCTTCCGCGACTATGTGGCGGACGGCGACCAGGCCATGATGGCCAGCGATTTTTTCGTGCTGCCCGAGCAGGCGCAGCAGTTTTCGGACTGTGTGAACGGGCTTACGGCCAGCGGCGGCGGCGACATCCCGGAGGACGGGCTGGAGGCGCTGGGCTATGCCATCCGCAGCGACTGGACGCGCGAGGGCGTCAAAAAGCGCCACATCATCGTGGTGTGGAGCGACGCGCCTACGCACCCGATGGGGCACGGGCGCATTGCGCCATGGTACCCCGACGGCATGGCGGAGAGCTTCGACGAACTGAGCCTGTGGTGGGAGGACGAGCAGCTGGGCGGCGCGATGGACGAAAACGCCAAGCGCCTGCTCATCTTCGCGCCGGATGCGCCGGAGTGGAACCGCATCTCGGCGGAGTGGTCGCAGGTGGTGCACGTGCAGACGGTGAGCGAAGGCCTTTCGGAGCTGGAGTATCAGCAGGTGATCGACGCGGTGTGCAACACCATTTAACAGCAAACATCCGGCAAAGGCCGAGCGCCGCTGGCATTCGGCCTTTGCCGTGAGGATCGGCAGGTGATACGGATGCAGGCGGGCGACATGGGCATCGACGGCCGCAGCGTGGTGGTCGCCAGCGAAGCCGTGAAGGACGAGGGCGAGGACAGCCACACCGCCGCGACCGACCGGCACGGCGGTCTTTTATGCGTGGCGGACGGCTGCGGCGGCAGCGGCGCGCGGCGCTATGCCAAGCTGGGTGGCCGCAGCGAGGCTTACATGGCCAGCCGCCTGGCCACGGAATGCGCGGACCAGTGGGTGTCCGGCATGGACGGGCAAGGGCTTCCCCCCTCAGCCGCCGAGGCCGCGCAGGCCGCCGCAGCCCTCAAGGGCTGCATCCAGCAGCGTATTGCCGCCTTCCACGCCGAGTACCAGAACGAGGCCGCGCCGCGCATCGTGATGCGCGGGCTGCAGCACACGCTGCCCACCACCCTGTGCGCCGCGCTGATCGATGCGCGCGCCGCGGACACGCTCAGCTGCGTGTTCTTCTGGGCGGGCGACAGCCGCGGTTACGTGCTCACCGGCGGTGGGCTGTGTCAGTGCACTGCCGACCATGTGGCCGGTCATACCGACCCGATGGAGAACCTCTACCGCGAGGCGCGGCTGAGCAACCTGATCCGCGCGGATGGTGATTTTGCAATCGAGGCATACGGCCTAACACTGCCCAAGCCCTGCGTGGTGCTCACCGCGACGGACGGCGCTTTCGGCTACTTGCCCACGCCCATGGAGTTTGAACTGCTGCTGCTGAACACTCTCGAAGCCGCCACCACGCTGGACGGCTGGCAAAAGCGCCTCGGCGGAGCGCTTTCCCGCCTGGCCAGCGACGATTGCACGCTGGCCATGGCCGCCTTCGGCTTCGCGGATTTTGCCGCGATGCGGGCGTTTTACCAACCCCGCCGTGCCTACCTGCAGGCGCGCTTCGTGACCCCCGTGCGCCGCCGCAGGCAAAGCGTGGATTTCGCGCGCGGCCTGTGGGCGGAATACCGCAAGGGCTACGAGTTGAGCGAGGAGGTACGCCATGCGGATTGGCGGCTATGAGTGCGAGACGCCGTTCATGACCGCGGGCAGCGGCGGCGCGCGCTGGTGCGTGGCCCGCAGGGACGGGGCGCGGTATTTTCTCAAGCAGTTTTTGACCCCGGTACAACCCCCGGCCGCCCAAGTTGCCTCCGCCGCGCTGCATGACAAGCGCCTTCAGCGGTGTGAGGCGTTCGAGCACCGCAAGCGCGCCCTCTACGCCGCGCTGCGCTGCGTGCTGGGCGATTGCGTGGTGCCGGTGCTCGATTTTTTCGCGTTCGAGGGGCGTTACTACGCCGCCTCGGAGTACATCCCCACCCCGTTTGAGACGTTCGACACCGTGGGGCCGGTACCGCCCCGCACCGCGCGGGAGTTACTGTTCTCGCTGGCGCTGTGCCTTGGCAGCCTGCACGCGCAGGGTGTCGTGCATGCGGATCTCAAGCCCGAGCATGTGCTGCTGATGCGCGAAGGCGAGGGCTTTCGCGTGCGGCTGATCGATTTTGACAGCGGCTTTCTGGAGGCCGACCCGCCCACCGAGCCGCGTGACATCGAGGGCGACCCCGTGTATCTCGCGCCGGAAACGTACCTGCGCATGACGGGCGAGCCAGCGGCCCTCACGCGGCAGGTGGATACCTTCGCGTTCGCCGCCATCGCACACCGGTTGTGGATGGGCAGCCTGCCCACCCCCGCGAACCCCGCGCAAACCTATCTGTACGAGGCCGCGCTCAGCGGCGATGGAGTCACGGTATCAGATGCGCTGCCCACCGCCTACCATTGGCTGATCCGCAAAGGCTTGAGCCTGGCCGCAGCGGACAGGCCCACCGACGCGTTGCTCCAGCGCCTGCTGGCCCCGCCCGCCGACGAGCCCCGCTCCGCCTCCCCGGCGCCCCCCAACGGACTGGATCGCTTTTTGCGGCCCGACGGATGGAAGCTGTGACGCCGCTGCGATTGGTGAACCACATGAGCAGGCGTGCAGCCGCGGCGTTGCCCGCACGGGCTCCGGCTCATGAAAGGCCCCCTTCGTCATGGCACCCGCGATATACAAAGACCGCCTCGGCGTGAGCCGAGGCGGTCTTTGTATATCGGTCAGCGATAATATGCGTGCAGTGCGTCGATCACCGCCGCACAGTCCGCCTCGGTCAGGCCGTAGTAGAGCGGCAGGCGCAGCAGACGCTCGCTCTCGCGGGTGGTGTGCCTGTCTTCCCCGTGGAAGCGGCTGTACTTGAGGCCAGCCGCCGCTGAGTGCAGCGGGATGTAGTGAAACACCGCACCGATGCCGCGTTCCTTGAGAAATGCGGTCAACTCCGTGCGCTCCGCGATGTCGCGGCATTTGATATAGTACATGTGCGCGTTATGCGTGCAGCCCGCTGGGATGAACGGGGTTTCGATGCGCCCCGCAGCTTTCAGATCCGCAAGCCCCGCGTCATACTGGTTCCAGCGCGCCATACGGTTTTCCGTTACCGCCTCGTGGCTTTCCAACTGGGCCAGCAGGTACGCGGCATTGATCTCGCTGGGCAGGATCGAGCTGCCGATATCCACCCAGGTGTATTTATCCACCTGCCCGCGGTAGAAGCGGCTGCGATCGGTGCCCTTCTCACGCACGATCTCCGCGCGCTCGATCAGGCGGGGGTCGTTCAGCAGCGCCGCGCCGCCCTCCCCCATGCTGAAGTTCTTGGTCTCATGGAAGCTGTAGCAGCCGATATCGCTCAGGGTGCCCGCAGCCTTGCCCTGCCAGTACGCATCCACGGCCTGCGCCGCATCCTCCACCAGCAGGATGCCGCGGCCGCGAACCATCTCGGCCAAGGCGTCCATATCCACGCACACGCCCGCGTAGTGCACCGGCACGATCACCTTCGTTCGCTCGGTGATGGCGGCTGCGACGCAAGCCAGGTCCATATTCATGGTCTCGGGCACGATATCGACGAATACCACCGTGGCGCCGCGCAGCGCAAACGCATTGGCTGTGCTGGAGAACGTGAACGACGGCATGATGACCTCGTCGCCCGGGCCCACATCGCTCAGGATGGCCGCCAGCTCCAGCGCGCTGGTGCCGGAGGTGGTCAAAAGCGCCTTCTTCGCGCCGGTCATGGCTTCCAAAACAGCGTGACACCGTTTGGTAAAAGCGCCGTCGCCGCAGATTTTATGACTGTGGATCGCGTCGAGGACGTATTGATCCTCCTTGCCGATGTAGGGGGGCACGTTGAACGGGATCATCTCGTCTCCTCCTTTTGCTTGCGCTGCCTGCGCGCCGATGGGTGCCAGTATACCACAAACCGATGTGTTTGTCATCGCGTGGCAGGGGCGGGAAAGACCTTGCTGCTCTATTCGCGCGTCAAAGGCTCGGGGCATTAGCGAATCGGTGGCGTTATATGCCCCAAACCGATTCACTTTTTTATTCGCGCGTAGCCCCTTGCGTTTTCGCTTCCACAACTGTGCAAAGGCCCTTCATCCGTGGTACCGCAACGTTGCGCGGTGATGCCGCTCCGTCGTTCTGATTCCATCAATGCGTGCCGCGCGCTATCCCCGCAGCACCCCGCCAGCCTTGCGCCATTATTTCCGTTCGCATCCGGCTGGTTCCGTTCACGAACGGAAGGCGTGCCCGGCTACAGCCGCGCCATGATGCCGTCCAGATACATTGCTGCCACGTCCATGTCGCTCACCTTGTAGAGCATCCGGCTGCCCACCACATCCTCCACCTCGCCAAGCACCGGCGCGCCGCGGTGGTAGAGCATATCCACGCCCGCGAAGCAAAGCTCCGCGCCCGCCTGCGCAAAGCGGTCGATCACGCTCTGCGCCAGCGCCGCCTCCGCCGCCGTGGGCGTGTGCAGGCGCACATCGCCGCCGCGCTTGAAGTTGCTCACGATGCCGCGCCGCGCCGTGCGCATCACGGCCGCCACAGGTTTGCCAAACAGCACGTACACGCGCAGATCCTGCCCCGCGTCCGCAGCCACCTGTTGCTGCACCACGTCCAGCGGCAGGATGCCGTCCACCGCCTCGCGCCACTCATACTCATTGCGCACCAGCTGCACGTTTTCGCCGCCGTGCCCTGTCGCGGGCTTGACCACCAGCGGATATGCCCCCTCGGCGGGAGCCACGGCGTAGCGGTGGTTCACGAAAGTAGTCGCCAGCATCGGCAGCCCCGCTAAAAACTGGTGCGTCGCGCGCTTATCATTGCACAGGGCGCATACGCGCGAGCCGTTGAACACCGGCACGCCCATGCGCTCAAAGTGGCTGCTGACCAGCGCGTCGCGGTGCCGGGCGATCACAAAATCCGGCAGGATGTCACGCCCGTCCTTCGCCAGAGCCAGCGTCCCGCCCTCCTTGACGCCCAGCCTGAGCTGCGCCATGCGCACCGTTTCGATCTTTATGCCGCGCGCAGTGCCCAGCCGCGTCACATACTCCGCAAAGTCGCGATTCTGCGAAAGATCGCTCTCTTCATAGACCATCCAGCCCAGCGTCATGCCCTCGCCTCCAGTCGCATGGCGATCTCAGCCAGCAGCTCTGCCGCCATGTTCACGCCCGTGCAGGCGAGCGTGGTCTTGAAATGGGCGTTGCTGTTCACCTCGCAGATCAGCGGCCCTTCCTTGCCAAAAAGCACGTCCACCCCCGCGAAGGTGAGGCCCAGCGCGTCCACGGCGGCCAGCGCCAGCGCGGCCTCATCCGGCGTGGGCGTATAGGCCTGCATGGCGCCGCCCAGCGTCAGGTTGCTGCGGAAGTCCCCATCCGTGCTCTGCCTGAGGATGCTGGCCACCACGCGCCCGCCCACCACGTTCACGCGCACATCGCGGCCATGGCTTTCCGTGACCATCTGCTGAAACAGCATCGGTGTGCCCGCAAGCGATTTCACCTTTGCGCGCAGGCTCTCAACATCATTCAGCAGGTACACCTGCTGCCCGAAGGAGCCAAAACATTCCTTGAGCACCAGCGGAAAGCCCAGCGCCTCGCCCGCCGCGTCCAAAAAGGCCGTATCGGGGTATCCGAAAGCCGGGTAGGTTTTAGGCGCGAGAATGGTGCGGGGCATGGGGAGGCCCGCAGCCCTCAGCGTCAGGTAGGTAAGGGATTTATCGTCGCATTTCAAAATGCTGTCCGGGCTGTTGAACACGGGCAGGCCGCGCTGCGCCAGCTGCATCGCCAGCTGCACGTCCTTGTCCCAGAAGAGCACAAAATCATACGCGGATGCGTCAAAAGCGGGGCTGTCCACGATGGGGCACAGCTCCGCGTTGGTATGTACACTCAGCCGCATGCCGCACACCTGGGCTGCGTCCAGCAGGATGTGGTACAGCTCGTCAAATTTGGTTGTGCGCAAAAAGGCATTTACGACCATCAGGCCATGCAGCATCGGGCGTTTCCCCCTTTGCGTGTGGAAGCCGCCGCGCGGGCGGCCGGTCAGAGCGCGATCTCCTCCTCCGGCTCGCCCATCAGCCCCAGCACCATGTCGCACAGGGCGTCCAGCACGCGCAGGAAGCAGGATTCGTCATAGCCGCTCATCAAAAGGCGGGTGTTCAGCTCCAGCTGCACGGCGGGCACATTGCAGCGGCTGGCGACCGTCGCGCACACGCTGTTCGGTTCGCTGGCGGCGAAGGGTTCGTCCACCGATACGCGCTTGACGCCCAGCCGATGGAACAACTGTTTGAGCTCCGGCACCAATGCCGTATCGCCCAGCAGGTTGCGGCCATGGCCGGTGCCGATGCACACATCGGTCGGGCGTTCGGGCTTCATCTGGTGCAGATCAATCACCAGGCGCACGCCCTGCGCCTTGACATAGCGGCACAGCGCATCGCGGTAGTCGCTCACCGCATCGAAGTTGGCGTCGTCGCGCAGGTGGCGGGTCTTGTAGATCACGGGGCAGCCGATGCGCTCGTGCATCAGGCGGCAGAGCATGCCGGTAAAGCGCTCTGCACATTTGATCGAACCGTTGCGCGTCTGCAGCATGGCGTGCGGTGCGCTGAGCATCACGCTGCCTTTGCCGTTGAGCAACTCAAAGCTGCAACAGTGCTCCTCATCGGTAAAGTAGGCAAGCGCGCGGTCGATCTGTTGTTCGGCAGTCACAGGGGGTACCTCCTCGGATGATCCAGTCAAAAAGCGCGGGCCGCGTGACCAGCCGCAGTGGCGTGGAGCGCGACCAACAAGGATGTACTATAGCACTCGGGGGCAGGTTTGTCAATATGAGCAAAACGCGCTCCACAGGCCATATAGCGCTGTTTGGATACCCGCCTGTCCAGCCGGGGGGGCGGGCGTTGCAGCCAGTCAGCCCATCCCCTCTGTGCGTGTCAGGATTGCTGGGTGATCATTTCCCTCTCCCTCCGTTATGTTCCGGTATTGCATTGTATTAGCCCTGTTTTTTTGGTCGCCTTTTGTCACAAATTGGCATTTTCGATCTGCTTTTCGTGCTATTTTAGCACCGATTCTTCTAGAGTAGCACTTGAAAAACAAGCTTTTACGCGCGAAATACGAACGAAAAAATTGACTGTTGACGAAATGTTTTGGATGGTGTATTATCCCATCAATCAGACGGTGGCAACACCATGCTGAAGGTCCATCGTTACCGATCGTTCACGGTCGATCCACTGTCTGCATTGGTGCCTCTGGCACCATGGGGCAAGTGGGTCGGCAAGGCAAAGGAGCCTGCTTACAGGCTCCTTTTTTGCGTTCTGATCGGTAATCTAGCACAGGGCTTTCGACGCCACACTGGCGCCGGAGAGGGGGTGACAGGATTGAAAACGGAAGCAAGAACAGGCGTAGAGACGAACAAGAAGGTTGTCATCGGGCTATTGTTTGTTACCTCCGCGCTCATCGCACTTCTGGGCCTCGCGTTCTGCGTGTATAGCATGCTTGGCAACGTGCAGCTCCAGGTGCTCAGCACATCCATACCCGGCGCGGCCTTTGGGGCGATCATCGCTTTCCTTGGGGTCAGGTACTTCCTTGCGGTGCGCAAACTGCGCGCCAACGTATACCGTGTCGGTTCGCGGTTCTCATGGAGCAATTTTAAGAAACAGGCAAATCATTGAGCGATCGTGACACAAGAAACGAAGAAATGATGGGGTGGAAAACATGAAGTCGATGCGCAAGGGTCTCGTGATCCTGCTACTCACGCTGGCACTCCTCTCCCTGTTCTCGGTCTCCGCAATGGCCGAGCCGGATTCCACCGGCGCGTCCTACGTCGCGCTGACCGGCAGCGAAACCCTGACCGATGTGGCAACCGTTGCCAACAAGGCGTACTTTGGCGCAAACTATACTTGGGTAATGATTTGCGCGTTCCTGGTGTTCTTCTTCCAGTGCGGCTTCGCGATGGTGGAGACCGGCTTCTGCCGCGGCAAGAACGCCGCTCACGTGATCACCATGAACTTCATGGTGTTCCTGGTGGGCGCAGTCGGTTACTTCCTGGTGGGTTTCGCGTTACAGATGGGCGGCAGCGGCGGCGCGGCGGGTCTTGGCACCGGCGGCTCCGTGCTGGATGGCATGCTCTCCATCCCCGGCCTTGGCGGCATCTTGGGCTACAAAGGCTTCTTGCTGGGCGGCACCTATGATGCCGGCGTATACGCCCTGTTCTTCTTCCAGATGGTGTTCATGGACACGACCGTGACCATCCCCACCGGCGCGATGGCGGAGCGCGTCAAGTACTCCGCGGTTGTCATTACCTCGTTCTTCATCTCCATGGTGCTGTATCCGCTGTTTGCCAACTGGGTATGGGGCGGCGGCTGGATGGCGACGCTCGGCGCCAAGTTTGGCATCGGCCATGGCGTTGTGGACTTTGCCGGTTCCGCGGTGGTGCACTCCATGGGCGGCATGCTGGCACTGGCCGGCGCAATCGTGCTCGGTCCCCGCATCGGCAAGTTCAAGAAGGACGGCACCGCGCGCGCCTTCCCGGGCCACAACATCCCCATGGCCATCATCGGTACCATTATCCTGTTCTTCTGCTGGTTTGCGTTTAACGCCGGTTCCACGCTGAACGCGAGCGACTTCCGCCTGTCAGTGGTCGCCACCAACACCATGATCGCCGGTGCGATCGGCGGCCTTGTAGCGATGTTCTACATGTGGGCCAAGTTTGGCAAGCCCGACCCGTCCATGACGGCTAACGGCACGCTGGCGGGTCTGGTAGCCATCACCGCGCCCTGCGCGTTTGTCAACGGCATCTCGGCTTTCATCATCGGTCTGGTGGCCGGCCTGCTGGTGTGCG
Source organism: uncultured Oscillospiraceae bacterium (assembly GCA_964584315.1). Lineage (GTDB taxonomy): Bacteria > Bacillota > Clostridia > Christensenellales > Aristaeellaceae > CAXXOK01. The sequence goes on along the minus strand of CAZOZO010000004.1, from coordinate 36,728 downwards.
TCGCCGTGCCGTTTATTGAGAACAAGCTCAAGCTGGACGACCCCGTAGGCGCCATCTCCGTGCACGGTGTCAACGGTTTCTGGGGTGTGCTGGCGCTGGGCCTGTTCGCGGACGGTTCCTACGGCGACGGTTTCAACGGCGTCGCAGGCGGTGTAACCGGCCTGTTCTACGGCGATGCGAGCCAGCTGCTGGCGCAGGTAATCGCAATCGGCGTGCTGCTGGTGTGGGGCTTCGGCGTATCGTATGTCTTCTTCAAGGTGCTGGACAAGGTGTGGGGCCTGCGCGTCGCGCCCGAAATCGAGCTGGAGGGCCTGGACATCCCCGAGATGGGCGTACTGGCCTACCCGGACGAGCAGCTTGTGCGCTCTGAGCTGGACTTCGACTCCGAGGACAACGCACCCATCAAGCAGCTTGCGCGCTTTGGCAAGACCGGCCTGATCGAGAAGGTTTACCCCATGGCGGCGGCCGTGCCCGTGGTGGAGATGACGCCTGCCACTTCGCCCAAGCCCGAGCGCGAGCCCGGCGCGCCGAAGTTTACCAAGATTGAAATCATCACCAAGCAGAGCCGTTTTGAAGCCCTCAAGACCGCGATGAACGAGATCGGCATCACGGGCATGACGGTGACCCAGGTGCTCGGCTACGGCCTGCAAAAGGGCAAGCCCGAACACTACCGCGGCGTCGAAACCGAAACGAACCTGCTGCCCAAGGTGCAGGTGGAGATCGTGGTCAGCAAGGTGCCCGTCCGCACGGTGATCGAGACGGCCAAGAAGGTGCTCTACACCGGCCATATCGGCGATGGCAAGATCTTCATCTACGATGTGGAGAACGTCATCAAGGTGCGTACCGGCGAGGAAGGCTACGACGCGCTGCAGGACGTGGAGTAAACGATATCAACGTAAACCGCGGGGAGCCCGGCCAAGGCCGGGCTCCCCGTTTGCGTGCTGCGCTTTTTGCGCGGCTCAGCGGAATCATTCCGCCATGCTACGCTTTCTTCACGATGGGCAGCCACGCCTCGCAGCGGTAATCCGCAGCGCGCTGGTCGCCCTCGAAATAGGCTTCGATATCCGGCGCGTTGGCGTACTCGTAGCCCGAGGTGGGCAGCCATTCGGTCACGATGCGCTTTTGCAGGTTCTGCATGGCCTCGGGCATCGGCCCCACGCACTCGAAGATAGCCCAGGTGCACGCGGGCACGGTGCATTCTGCCATGCCCTCCGGCACAGGCGCGCCGCTTGCCACGGCGATGTAGTAGTCAAACGTTGGCCCGCCCATGCAGGTGGATACGCCCAGCAGCCCGCGCGGTGTGCCCGCCGCCAGTAGCAGCAGCTCCGGCACGCGCGGCGTGCTCTGCATCCAAAACTTGGGCACCTCCATGAAGCTCTGCTCCACGTCCATGGGCAGGGTGGTCTTCATCCCCACGATGCGGAATGCCTCCATTGTCTCGATCCGGTAATTCATGGCCGTTTCTCCCTTTACCGACAGTGTAAAGGAGATGCGCGGATAGGCCGTGAGCCGCACGCCCGCCTCCCGCGCGCGGGAAGGCGGCACGCCGTGCACGCTCTGGAATGCGCGGTTGAACGCCGTGGGTGAGTCATACCCGAACATCAGCGCCAGGTCGATCACCTTGGCGTCGCCCGCGGTCAGCATTAGCGCGGCCAGCGTCATGCGCCTGCGGCGCAGGTACTCCCCCAGCGGCACGCCCGCGATGTAGGTGAACATCCGCTGGAAGTGGAACTGCGAGCAGGCCGCCAGCCGCGCGGCATGTTCCGGGTCGATCTCGCCCGTCAGGTTCGCCTCCAGATAGTCCAGCGCGTCGTTCAGGCGGTTCAGCCATTCCATGCGCATCGCTCCTTTCACGGCGTATCATATCGGAAAACAGGCGGGCGCGCCTCTCCGTGCGCGTGCAAAAAATGCGAGGTGCGCGTATCGGCAGTCATGAAGATGGCAGCATATGCCCTGCATGCCTGTCATGCGCGGGTTGTTCGCCCGCGTCTCCCATCACGCTTTCTTAAGCCGCGCGGCTTTCGCCGCCTCGTAGGCCTCGCGCTGCCTTGCGCGTTCCTTCCTCTCCGCCGTGTCCAGCGAAAGGCCCAGCGCTACGCCGATGCACATGCCGATGGGTGCACCCAGCGCCATGTTGCCGCTACTTACCCCCAGCGACGCGCCCACCCCTACGCCCAGCGCCAGATAAATGCCCATCCAGCCTGTGGCGGGTTTCTCCCTGCAAAAGCGCGGCCCTTCCTCGCCTTCCCCGTCCGGTACAAAGCCCGCCTTTTGCAGCACGCGCTGCGAGGCACCATTGCCCGGCTCGGTCTCGGCGGTCACGAAAAACACGCCAGCCTGCACGAACGCCCAGCCCAGGGCCGCCTGTAGCGCCTCGGTTGCGTAGCCTTGGCCCTGCCACTGTGGCAGCACGCCATAGCCCACCTCCACCGCGCCGTTTTGCGGCGCGCCCTTGAAGCACAGGTCGCCCACAGGGGTGCCGTCCCGCAGGGCAATGCGCCACGCGACATGCCACAGGCGCCGCGCCGGCTTCGCCTGCGCGCCCGCAAGCATCTCGCCGTAGGCGGCCCGCATGTGCGGGTCAGTCTCTCCGTCGATCAGCGCCTGCATTTCCGTGTCCGTCATGGGCATGATTTTCAGGCGTTTGGTTTTCAGCTCTGTTTTCACGACCCTGCTCTCCTTCCGGCGGCCGAATGGCCGCCCGTGCCCCTGTGTATGGTTGCCTGCATGGTACCACAAAACGCCTCGCGCCGGAAGCGCAATTGCTTCTGTTGTCGGGCGCGAGGTCCCAACCGTACGCCTGACGCTGTCTGGCCGCATCCGCCACGAAACCGCCCGCTGGACGGAGATGCGTCCGGTAGGTCACATTCCGCGTGCCGCGCGTCCGCAAAGTGCGAACAAATCAAGCAGATGCGGCTTCCGCGGCATTGCCAATGCCTCCAAAAAGTTGTACAATTCCAACCAGAGGGGATGAATCGCGCTTTGCCAAACGTCATATGCATGAAATCCCCATTCAGTTACGGAGGGACCCGCAATGAAACGGATGTTATCGATCTGTCTGGCCATCACACTCCTGCTTACGGCAATCCCATTGGCATCGTCCATGGCGTTGTCGCAGTATGGCACGGTGACGGGCGGCTGGCTGCGGTTGCGCTCCGGCCCATCGTTTGATTCCAGCACCGTCAGCTCATACTATACCGGCACGCAGGTCAGGATCCTCGGTTCCAGCGGCAGCTGGTATCAGGTGGAAGCGCCGGACGGCAAAACCGGCTATATGTACGCCTCCTACATCTCCTTTTCAGGCGGCGGCACCGGCAGCGCGTATGTGACCAGCAGCAACGGGCTGGGTGTGCGCATGCGCTCCGGCCCCGGCACCGGCTACTCCGTGCTTGGCGTATACAGCGTGGGCACGGCGGTGACCGTGCTGCAGACCGGCTCCACGTGGAGCAAGATCCAGATCGGCAGCCGCGTCGGCTATATGATGAACAGATTTTTGACCACCAGCGGTGGCGGCGGATCGGGTGAGCTGGCGACCGTATGGAGCGCCAACGGCTACGGTGTGCGCCTCCGTTCGGGCGCGGGCACGGGCTATTCCATCATCGGGGTGTACAGCGTGGGCACGGTGGTCACGGTGCTCTCGCGCGGCACCACATGGGACTATATCTCCGTGGGCAGCCGTCGCGGCTACATGATGAACGAGTACCTCCACTATTACGACGCCAATGTGGTCACGGCCGTTACGCTGAACAACACCACGCCCGTCGTTGGCAGCGTGCTCAGCGCCGCCAGCATCACGCCCAGCGGCGCGACGGTCAGCTACGCATGGTATGTGGGCGCCACGGTGGTCGCCACCACCGCTACCTATACCGTGGTATCCGGCGATGCGGACAAGCAGATCAAGCTGACCGTAACGGGTACCGGCAGCTACAGCGGCACGGCCACCAGCGCGCTCACCAGCCCCGTGGCGGTCGGCACGCCCATCACCTCCGTATCGCTCAACAACCTAAGCCCCGTCGTGGGCGACGTGCTGGCCGCGGCCAGCCTGGCCCCCTCCGGCGCGACCGTTACCTACGAGTGGTATATTGGCGGCAACCTCAAGGGCACCGGCGCCACGTATACCGTGCTCCCCACCGACGCGTACCAGACCGTGCGCCTCAAGGTGAACGGCGCGGGCCTGTATACCGGCTCCGCCGAGGTGACGGCCTCCAGCACCGTGCAGCCCACGGGCACCATCTCCGCGGTGGCGATCGTCAACAACACAAACAACACCACCGACGGCAACGCCTACCCCAACGTGGGCGACGTGCTGGCCGCCGTACCCACCCCCGTGACCGCTACGGGCACCTACCGCTGGACGTACAGCGATGATACCAGCACGCTGCTGAGCGCATCCAGCCAGCTGACGCTGACCACGGCCATGGTGGGCCGCCAGCTGACGGTGACGGTCACCGGCAGCGGCAACTACAGCGGCACGCAGACCGCCACGTCGGGCACCGTGGTTAACAAGCCCAACATTACCAGCCTTACGCTGAATGACAGCGCGCCCAAGTATGACCCCACCGGTTCCAACACGCTGGTAGCCACTGTGCTTTCCAGTACGACCAACGTGACCGCGAGCTGCCGCTTCGAGTGGTACCGCGGTGCGACCATCGTGGGCGGCGCGACCACATCCACCTATACCCTCTCGGCGGATGACCGCGGCCAGATCATCACCGTGAAAGCCATTGCCAACAGTGCCAGCAGCTACGCAGGCACCCTGAGCCGCAGCACGACCGCGACGGTCAAGCAGCGCCTCACAGCCACTGCCATCTCTGGCAGCAGCGGCGGCGCGGGCCATGTGGTGGTCACGGACGTGCTCACGCCCACGCTGGACGGCGGCGGCACCACGGCTAACACCGTGAACGCCAATTACACCTGGACGCTGAACGGTGCGAACACCTCCACCCTCAGCTACACCGTGCCTGCGGGCGACGTTGTGAGTAAGACCCTGACCCTGACCGTGACCGGCAAGGGCGACTACTACACGGATACGCCGCTCACGGCCACCGCCACGGTGGACGCGAAGGCCATCACCGCCGTCACGCTGCCGGTCTCGGCGCCGGTTGCTGGCAACACCTACAGCGTGACCATCACCCCGGCCACAGCGCTGGCCACCTATTCCTGGGTGGGCCACGCTGCCACGTACAGCGGCAGCACCATCACGGTGAGTGCGCTGGATATCGGCCACACCATTACCCTGACCGTAACGCCCGGGCAGGGCTACACCGGAGACCCCTCCGTGCTGGTGCAGACTACCGCCAGCGTTGCGCCTAAGACCTTCTCTGCCACGTTCCATGGCACGTTTGCGGAGGGTCAGGTCATCTCCGTGAACACCGACCTGCCCACCGACAGCATCCTGAGCATCGACTGGTATCTGGATGCCGCCCTGTACCATAGCGGTACGGAGAAAAACATGACCCTGCCCACCGGCAGCGCAGGGCAGGAGGTTTCCGCGGTAGTGACGGGCAAGAACAACTACACCGGCAGCACCGTCACCATCCCGGGTGTGCTGATCAACAACGATCCGGGCACGGCCATCGTGTTCTCCGCCATGCTCTACAGTGACCCCTCCACCGACCCCAGCCTGACCGATGCGAGCGACACGCCCGCCCCCGACCCGACCCCCACCGGTACGGTCGATACCGGGACGCCGACCACGACGGCCACCGATACCGGCACGGTCTCTACCAGCCCGACCATCACCGATACGGCCACCGCGACCGTGACCGATACAGCTACCGCAACCGTTACCGACACGGCGACCCCGACGGTCACTTACACCGTCACCTTCGAGTACTCCACCGCCGACCTGGCGGCGGGTACCATCGTGACCGCCTACCCGTCGCCCAGCACAGGCGTGCTGCACTACGAGTGGTACCTGAACGGCACGCTGCTCGACAGCAACTATGACCTGCCCACCTATCAGGTGACCGAGGACGATCTGCTGAACGAGCGCATATTGCAGGTGATCATTTACTTCGAGGGCGACCCGTCCCCCACCGCGACGACGTCGGTCACGCTGAAAGTGCCCACGCCCACCGATACGCCCGCCCCGTAACTCCAGGTATTGCAAAGGCTCCCGTCCACCACGGACGGGAGCCTTTGTATGTGCATGGAAAAACCCCGCAGCCGCAACCGCAACCGCAAGGTACCGCGTACACTAGGATGCTTTCAGCTCAAAACGGTTCTTGCTGAAGGCAAGCACACCCTCGTCGCGCAGCCTGCACAGCTCGCTGCTCATGGCGCTGCGATCCACCGAGAGGTAGTCCGCCAGCTGCTGGCGGTTGAAGGGGATCTCAAACGTGGCGCGGCCAAGGCGGCGCGACTCTGCGGACAGGAACGAGAGCAGCTTTTCGCGCGTGCTGCGCTGCATCATGTGCTGCAGCTTCTCATTCATGCGCAGGTTCTTAGCCGCGAGCATCGCCACCAGGTTATGCACGACCGTATTGTGGTATTCACACGCCGTGGCGCAGGTGGTAAGCAGCCGCCGCACGTCCAAGAACAGCGCGACCACCGCATCCTGTGCGACCACGCTCACCGCCAGCGGCACGCCCGCCGTGCAGGCGTAGCTCTCTGCGAACACCTCGCCTGCGCCGATGCTGGCGATGATGTTGCGGTTGCCCCAGAAATCTTCCTGCACGACCAGCACGTTGCCCGAGAGCACCAGCCCGAATGCCTCCACCAGATCGCCTTCGTCCAGCACGAAAGCCCCCTTGGGATACTCGCGCCGCACCGCGGACAGGCACCCCAGCATGGTAAGTATTTGCGCGTCGCTAAGGCTGCGGAACAGCGGCGTTTGCCGCAATACGGGCAAAAATTCTTTCATCGATATGCCTCCACGTTGTAAAAACAACAGATTTTTCAGCTCGATTCTACTATCATAAGGGCGTAAAGTCAAGGAGGCGATTTGGATGCTCAGGAAGATCATTGAAATTGACGAAGTGAAGTGCAACGGCTGCGGTGCGTGTGCCGCGGCGTGCCATGAAGGCGCCATCGGCATGGTAAACGGCAAGGCGAAACTGCTGCGGGACGACTACTGCGACGGGCTTGGCAACTGCCTGCCCGCGTGCCCCACGGGGGCGATCACCTTTACCGAGCGCGAGGCCGCCGCGTATGACGAGGCAGCGGTACAGGCCCATCAGGCGAAGGCGAAGGCCGCGGCGGAACCCCTGCCCTGCGGCTGCCCTGGCTCGCATTCCCGCGCCATCGAGCGCACGGCGTGCGATGCGCCCGCTGCGGACGAGCGCCCGCGCGTCGCGCAGTCCCGCCTGTCGCAATGGCCGGTACAAATCAAGCTGGTGCCGGTGAACGCGCCCTACTTCAACCGCGCGAAACTGCTGGTGGCCGCGGACTGCACCGCTTTCGCCTATGCGGATTTCCACGAGCGCTTCATCAAAAACCACGTGACGCTGGTGGGCTGCCCCAAGCTGGATGCCGTGGACTATGCCGAGAAGCTGACCGAGATATTGCGGCTGAACGACATCCAGAGCGTGACGGTCGTGCGCATGGAGGTACCCTGTTGCGGCGGCATCGAGTATGCGGTGAAGACCGCCCTGCAAAAGAGCGGCAAAATGATCCCGTGGCAGGTGGTGACCATCTCCACCGACGGCCGGATTTTGGAGTGAGTCTTCGCTCGCAGGTGCAGCGAAGATCAGTGCCCTTGCGACCCATTCCCACCTTGGCTGTATTGCCACAGATTCAAACCAAAGGGCCGCGGCATGGTGCCGCGGCCCTTTGGTTTGCTTCCATTCAGCTGTTTATATCACTCCAGCACCGCCGCCACGTCCTTGAGCAGTGCGCGGATAGGCAGGTGCTGCGGGCACGCTTCCTCGCACGCCCCGCACTGGATGCACTCCGAGGCCTTGCCCTTGCCGTTGGTGCTCACCGAGTAATAGAAGTTGCTGTTCCAGTCCAAGTACTGTTTTTTGGCGTTGTAGCAGGCGAACAGATCGGGAATGGCGATGCGCTGGGGGCAGCCCGCCACACAGTAACGGCAGGCCGTGCAGGCAATGGTGTCGCGCCCCTTGAGGATGCCCCGCACCGCATCGACCGCCGCGCGCTCCCGCTCGTCCAGCGGCTTGAAGTCCGCCATGAAGCTGATATTCTCCTCCATCTGCGCCATGTCGCTCATGCCGCTGAGCACCATGAACACACCGGGGAACGACGCCGTGTAGCGGATGGCGTAGCTCGCAGGCGAGCCGCCCAGCGCCGCGAACACGCGGCGCGCCGCCTCGGGCAGTTCTGTCAGGCCGCCGCCTTTGCAGGGCTCCATGATAATGACGGGCTTCCCGTGCTTCACGCACACCTCGTACACCTCGCGGCCCTGAATAGTGGGGTCGTCATAGTCCGCGTAGTTGAACTGGATCTGCACGACCTCCACCTCGGGGTGATCGGTCAGGATACGGTCGAGCAGTTCCGCCTTGTCGTGGAAAGATAGCCCCAGATGGCGGATCTTCCCCTCGGCCTTGAGCCTTTGGGCGAATGCAAATGCACCGCACCGCTCGAATTTAGCATATGTTTTTGCCGTGAGCGCGTGCATCAGGTAATAATCGAAATACGAAACACCCGTTTGCGCCAGCTGCTTCTCGAACAGAGCGGGCAGGTCGCCTGCCGTCTTGAAATAATCGCCGGTCAGTTTGTCGGTCAACTGGTAGCTCTCGCGCGGGTGGCGCTTCACCAGGCATTCACGCAGCACTGTCTCGCTCTTGCCGTCCATATAGCCATGAGCCGTGTCGAAATAGGTGAACCCCGCCGCCAGAAAGCGGTCCACCATCGCCGCGAATTGTTCAAGGTCGATGTGCTCGCCCTTCATGGGCAGGCGCATACAGCCAAAGCCAAAGTTTTTCAAAGGCTCCACTCTCCTCTTCGTCCCGCCGTTCATCGGCGGGCGTTCGCCGGTTTGCGGGCGCGGCGCGCTGCCCGTCCGCATGCGGATGCGCCCTGCCGTCAGGGGCATGGCTTCCCTCCGCAACCTTCCAAGGATACCATACAACTTGAACCCAACTTCAAGTCAAGTACTTTGGCAAGTTTTTTCTCGTGGGTTTTCGTATCGCCATCCGCCTGCCTGCGTCTTGCGCGGCGGACGATCGATGAATGAAAGCTGCACGCGATAGCGTAAACGGCGCTTCCCAGCCCGCAGGCCGTATGTGAAAGTAGCCCCTGCCCACGATATCCCGGGACTGGCGGCCGCGCACAGCAGCGAGCGTTCCATGCCACCGGCTAGGAGGGCAAGCCGTGTTTTCGGTCATCGAACACTGCAATGCCGGGTTCGGCTGCGCGTTGAAGGTGCGGCCTGCGCTTATGCCACGTCTGTCCAAAGCAGCCGCGCCCCGCTGGAGTCATTTTTCCAGTGAAAGGTTGCCCCGCCAGCTCCTTTGTGTCTCGACCCTGTCGGCACGCTGGTCATAAAGGACACCCCCCCGCTCGTCGAGCGCGCCCGCATGGTAGCGTCATGTGAAAAAGGCCGTCCCTCGCATCCGCGAGAGGCGGCCCATCCTTCTGTACGATACGCTGCCCTACGCTTGCGCTCCATCCTGCGCCGCGGCATATGGGCTGACCCAATCCGGCCCTATGCCGCAGGCCTTCGCCTCGCGGTCGATGCGCCCGTTCATCCACCGTGCCAGCAGCCGCCAAACGAAGGCGGGCAGGCGCAGCAGTGCACGCCGGTATACGTCTGCGGGCGAATCCTCCCCGCGCACCACATGAGCGCAGAACACGTCAAACTGTCTGACAGCCACTTTCGCATTCATGATCTTCTCCAGCGGCTGGCCGTTGAGCATCGCGCCCATGCCCATCACATAGCCGCCGCCGTAGTGCAGGTCGCGAGCCCTGGCAAACAGGCGAAGGGCGTTCAAGCCGCTCTCGTGGGTGTGCGCGTAGGGCATGCCACCTTGGATGATGCCGTACACCCGCTGCCCGTGGCACGCGGCTGGGTTTTTCGCGATGCCCTCCAGCAGCGCGTAGGTATCCGCAGGGTAGGTGTCGATGTAACACGGCCCAGACAGCACCAGCACATCCGCCGCCGCAAAGGCCGCAATCAACTCGTTCATGCGCTTGAGATTTGGGTACAGGTTCATCAGCTCCACGCTGTGGCCCGCTTCGGTCAGCCGTGCCATAACGCGCCTGAGCAGCATGGCGCTGGTGCCCTCCGCACGGGGGCTGGCATTGATCAGCAGATATTTGCTCACGCGCCCAGCACCTCCTCCGCGATGGCCGTAAACGGCCAGCCCTCCGGCGAGGGGCCGCCGGTGTATGCGCCGCCCCTGCCGCGCGTGATCGTGACTGTTTCTTTCACCAGCGTTTGAAAGGCCTCCGCCTCGTCCGCATCCGGCGTGCCCTGCACGCCCAGCACGCAGTAGTGGAATTGACGGCCCGCTAGGCCGCCCTTGGCCATCTCGCCACGGTGCACATAGTAGTGCCTGTCCATGATCAGGCCCAGTTTGTCCAGTACGCGCTTGGCCTTGACCGAATAGCCGCCAAACAGTACAGGCGTGACTACAACCAGCGCATCCGCCGCCATCATCCTGGGCAGCAGCCAGTCCGCATCGTCACGGGTCACACACTTGCCGTAGGTTTTACCGTTGCAGCTGCCGCAGTTCACACAGGGCCTGACCACGGTATCCGCGAGGGATATGTATTCCGCCTGCGCGCCTTTGCCCAGCAGGGTATCATGGAGCCGTTGGCCGATGGGGCCGAGGCTGTCGTCCGCCAGAATGGTGATCATATCGTTCCTTCTGCCTTTCCCTTATATCGCGCTGCCCTTTTGCAGCGCATCGCTCACAGCGCTCTTAATGGTCTGGCTGGACAGGGTCGCGCCCGTTACGCCGTCTACATCCCATGTATTGTCGGCCACCATGTCGCCCAGGATGGCCTCCGCCTTGGTGCCCAGCCCGTTCTGGTGCTCCAGCAGGTCGATGGCTTCGATGCGGCCCCCGGCCACCGTCACGCGCACCCGCACCTTCACCAGCCCGGCATCCGCTTCGCCCTCGTACACGCCGTCCGCCGCTGATTGCATGTCGACCGCCGCAAAAGGCAGGCTGGCCAGTGCCGCGTCGGCCTGCCTGCGCATCAGCATAAACCCGGCCAGGGCGATCACGCCCACCACTAATACCAGTCCTATGAATACCTTCAACCCTTTTTTCATCGTGTTGCTCCTCATACGGCCAGCTCTCTGGCAAAATCTACGGCGAAACCCGCATCCGTGCGGTTGGGGTGCCCCAGCCGAAGCAGGAACAGGCTGCCGTACAGGATGATCTCCCGCACTACGGGAATGCCGCGCGCCACGAGCGCCCGCCTAACCGCCAGTTGGCGCATGGTGCCGCTCGCGCTGGTAGTGACCAGCACGACCCGCCGCACGCCATCGGCGCTCAAGCCATTTACATAGGCCATCATCTCCGGCAGGCTGTAGCCGCCGTATACCCCGCCCACCAGAAACAGCGTATCCGTATCGCGGGGGGCGGGTCTGTCCGCGGCGTTTTCCGGCTGCACATGCAGCGCGCGCCCGATGGCCTCTGCCAGCGTCCGCGAATGTTTGGTCTTGGTCGCGTATACGATGCGTAGCTTATCCATGGTTTTGGATTCCTTTCAGGATGATGTCGGCTTGGGTGGCAAACAGCGCGTCCGCCGCCTCGGCGGTCAGGTTCGGCTGCCGGGAGATCATCAGGTTGAAGCCCAGAAACGAACTCCAGATACTGAAGGCCGCGCGCTCCGGATCCATGGGCCTGAGCTTGCCAAGCCCGATATCCCGCCGGATGGCCCCGCTCAGGTAGCCCACCCACGGCGCGGCACTGGGCCTTTGGCGGCTGTACTTGTGCAGCACGATCAGGTTGTAGCGTTCGGGCTCCTCCATGGCGAGGCGCATCACGCGGCGGAACACCGCCAGCATGTTGGTCGCGATATCCTGTGTCTCGTCGATTTCCTTGCGGATCTCCGTGCCCAGCCATGCCGTTTCGGATGCTTCGACCGCGTCGATCACTTCCTGCTTGTCCTTGAAGTGATGGTACACCACGCCGGTGGAGTAGTTCATGCGGCTGATGATCTTGCGGATGGACACCTCCTCAAACCCTTCCCTGAGGCCGATATCCAGCGCCGCGTCCAGGATGGCCTGCCGCACCGCGTCGCTGCGCAGTTTTTGATCTTCCCTCGCCACGTTTGCATTCCTCCATCGCGTTCCAATGCGCCTGCGTGATGTTTGATAACGCCGTTCGTTTTCATAACATCGTTGTGTATTATAACGACGTTCACATCGTTTGTCAACCCTTTAACAAGTGCTTTGCATAAGAATTTTTACTCGCGCAAAGTCCTTTCATATCAAAGCTTTTCAGGCGCATGCCATCCGCCGGTCCTGCGCCCGTTGTGTCGGTCGCAATCGCGCGGCAATCCGTACCGCCGCCGCGCATCCTCTTTTCTTTTGTACATGTTCATGGTATGATAACCGCGTCCCGCATGACCCCAGTTCTGTGATGCATCAAGTACCACGCGCCGGAGTCCAGTGCGGGTTATTTGTATCTGGCAAGCCGCCCACAACGCTACTGTAAGGGAGCATAATCATGGATATGCAGATTTTGGGTCAGGTGGACGCGCTGCTGAGTGCGGCCCACAGCGACGGCCGCCACACCCTGTACGAGCATGAGGTATATGAGCTGCTCAGGCTTGTGGGGCTGGAAACCCCGCTCTACCGCTATGTGACCGCCGTCGATCAGGTCAGCGACGCGCTGATCGCGCCCTTTGGCGGCAAGGATATCATCGTCAAGGTGGTATCGCGCGATTTGGCGCACAACCAGCGCTACGGCGGCGTCAAAAAGGTGAGCATTGCCGACCCGCTGTTCATCCGTTATGTGCTCAGCCAGATGCGCAAAGAGGTGCTGAGCCACTTTGCCGAGGGCGAGAAGCCCCGCATCGACGGCTTCCTGCTGATCGAGTTTATCCATTTCACGCAGGCCATCGGAGACGAGATCATGATCGGCTTTCAGGAGGACCCCTCCTTTGGCACGGTGGTCACGCTCTCCAAGGGCGGCGATGACGCCGAATTTTTCGCCAAGTACTACGACCCCGCCAACCTGCTGGTGGCCCCCATCTCGCTTGCCGATGCGCAAACGCTGCTGGGGAGCCTGAATATCCGCCACAAGTACCGCGATATGGGCCATCCCGAGCGCCTGACCCAGATCGCCAGCGCCGTGACAGCCCTGTCCGAGCTGGGCCTTGCCTACTCGATGGCCTCGGGCCGCAGCCCCGCTTTTTATATGAAAGCCCTTGATCTGAACCCCCTCGTGTTTTCCAAGGACGGGCGCTTTGTGGCGGTGGACGGCTATGCCGAGTTCGTGCCCGCGGACGGGGCGGCAGCCATCGGCGGCGAGCCGAACGAGCTGGGCCTGTCGCGCTTCTTTGAGCCGCGGGGCGTGGTAGTGACCGGTGTTTCCACCGACCCGGGCAAGTACAGCATGGCCCGCAACATCGTGAGCCTGCTGCTCGACCTGGGCCGCGATGATATTTATTGCGTCAACCCCAAGGGCGGCGAGACGGTCATCGGCGGCCGTGCGTTCCGCCTGTACCGCGACATCAGCGAGATCGACAACCCCTATGACCTGCTGGTGTACGCTGCACCTGGGCAATACTCCATCCCGTTCGTGGCCTCGGTGCCGGATGGCAAGAGCGTTATCCTGATCTCCGGCATCCCGGCGGATATGAACTACCGCCAGTTCGCGCAGGAGATCGCCGCCGTGCGCAAACCCGGCGTGCGCGTGATCGGCCCCAACTGCATGGGTGTGTTCGCCGCCCCGCGCGCGGGCCAGCGCGGCGTAAACACCCTGTTCATCGAAGAAAACCGCCTGTCCATCCCGCTGGCGGAGCGCAGCAACGTGGCGTTGCTTACGCAGAGCGGCGCCATGAGCATCACCTGTGTGGAGCGCAACCAGCAAACGGCCATTTTCCGCAGCATCGTGAGCTTTGGCAACAAGGTGGATGTGAACATCCCGGACCTTGTGGCCTACTTTGACCGCGACCCCAAAACCGATGTGATCGCCATCTACGCCGAGGGCGTGGGCGCGGGCGAGGGCAGGCAGTTCTTCAACCTGCTGCGCCAGTCGCAAAAGCCAGTGATCGTCTACAAATCCGGCCGCACGGAGGCAGGCGCAAAGGCCGCCGCCTCGCACACCGCGGCCATGAGCGGCAGCTACGAGGTGTTCCGCGCGGCGTGCCTGCAGGGCGGATGCATCCTGACCGAGGAGCTGGATGACTTCTACAACTACACCAAGGCGTTTGGCGTGCTCTCCAAACATCCCGCGCACGGCTGCCGCGTGGCGGGCGTGGTGAACGCAGGGCTGGAGGCCACCATGGGCGCGGATATCTTAAGCGAGCTGCAGCCCGCCGCCTTTGCGCCCGAGACGGTTGAAACGCTCAAGACCCTCAACACCCATGGGCTGGTCAATGTGGAGACGCCCTTCCTCGACCTGACCCCCATGACCGACGATCCACTCTATGCCCGCTTCATCGAAGCCGTGCTGGCGGACCCGAACGTGGATTGCCTGTTCGTCGGCATCGTGCCGCATGTGGACACACTCAAGACCGTGGAGGAAAACTACCTGGACGCGGACGCCATCGGCCCCCTGCTGGTGCAGGCTTTCCGCAAGACACAAAAGCCGGTGATCGTGTCGGTAAACGCGGGGCGGCACTACCAGGCGCTGGTGCGCTACCTGGAGGAAAACGGCCTGCCCGTATTCAGCGACATCCGTTCCGCCATCCGCAGCCTAGATGCGTTTGCCGCCTACTGGAGCCGCAAACTTCCGCAGGCGTGAGCCCGCGCGGATCCCATCACACCAAACAACGGAGGCCCTATGCTTTTTGAGACCGAACGCCTGACCATCCGCGCTTTTGAAGCGCGGGACATCGACGCGCTGATGACCTACCGCAACGATGAAGGCTGGATGCGCTTTCAGGGTTTTAAAGGAAAGTCGAAGGTGGAATACGAAGCGGCGCTGCTCACCCCGCAGGCCGAGGCCGACGGCATGCAGCTGGCCGTGGCGGACAAAGCCACAGGCGCATTGATTGGCGACCTGTACCTAAAAGCGGAACCCGACGCATACATGATCGGTTACACCATCTCTCCCGCACACGCGCGGCATGGTTACGCCAGCGAGGCTGTGCGCGGGCTGCTCCTTTGGCTGTCGCAAAACCGTTGCCATACTGTGCGCGCAGGCGTGATGCCCGGCAACGAAGCCTCAGTTGGGCTGCTGCGGAAGCTGGGTTTCATGCAGATCGGTATGGACGACGAGGGCGACCTGCTGTTTGAGCTGCACGTGTAGCATGCAACTATCAGACATATGCCACAACAGGCACGCGGCGCTTTGCTCCCCGTGCCTGTTGTGTTATCCCTCACACGGTGCGTTGACTTCGCTAACGGATGTGTTATACTCTAGATACATCGTGCAGGCGGTCATATGTAACAACGTGTGAGAGCGGGGGCATCCCCGCCGGGCACGCCGCATCTGCGCATGGATTCCGCCTGCGAAAAACCTTCCGCCGCCATTGCCGGACAGAAGGCAGCGAAGGTGCGCACATCCTGCCGAAGCGAGGGATATTTATGGGCACTTCGCGGTTGAGCACAGGCATTTTGATTCTCCTGCCAGTCACGCTTGGCCTGTATCTCCTCTCCATATTATTTGGCAGCACACTCGCACAGAACATCATCTCGCCCTTGTGCGCACTGGCCGCCGCCGCTGCACTGCTGTTGGCGGGCAAGTGGATGCGAGGCGGGTACCGCCACAGTCACCCATTCTGGCTGATGGCCGCGGGGTGTATTGCCTGGGGCGCGGCGGATATCGGGTGGCTCTTTTTGGATCTGCGCGGCGTAGACCCGTCTGTGAATCAAGCGCTATGGGTGCTTTACTTCATTGTTAACCTGTGCCTCACGGTTGCGTTCATGTACATCTGGATCGCCACCTTCAGCAAATGGAACTTTGTGCAGCTTTTCATTGATGTCGTCGCCATCCTGCTGGTGTCCGCGGTGTTTGGATGGGTCGTTTACCTGCGTAGGGATTGGACCGCGCTCGACCGTCTGTTTCAGCAGGATTTTACCAGTATCGCCTCGCTGATGCTGGATACCATCCTCGCCGTAGGAGTGTTTCAGTGGTTCGCAACAGCGCGTTCCGGCAAGATTCCGCCCTTTATGCTCGTGCTGGCGCTCTGCGTAGACCTGTATGCGCTGGTGGACATGGTCTACTACTACTCCCTTCTGTGGAACATTGACATTCCCTCGCTCGCAACCGATTTCGCGTATAGCCTGTCGCTGGTGGGCATTGGGTTTGGCGCACTTATGACGGCACATCAGGGCAAGCCGCCTCCGGAGCTCAGCAACATCGGTACCAATCGCCGCCGGTTCACGCTTTTTACTATCCCACTGGTCACCCTCGTCCTCGGTTTCATGGGGCTTGAGGGCGTGGTGGTAAGGGCTATCGACATCGTCACCTTCCTGATTATCATTCTGCTGCATATGGGGTTTTCGCGATACATCCAGCTCGCTATGGAAAACGAGCGGTTGCTCCATATCGAAAAAGCGGCCAACACCCTGCTGGAGCAGCGTGTGGCCGAGCAGGTGGAGGCGATCACCCGCCTTGCCAACCAGGATGTGTTGACCACGCTGACCAATCGCAAGCATTTTCTGGACACGCTGGAGGATCGCTTCCGCCTTTCACCACTGAGCAAAACACTTGCCGTGGTCGTGATGGATGTGGATCGCTTTAAAACATTCAACGATCATTTTGGCTCTGAGGCCGCCGATATGATGCTGGTGGAACTTGCCCAGCGCCTCAAGCGGTGGAGCGAGGGGCGCGGAATGCCCGCACGGCTGGGCGGCGACGAGTACGGGCTGCTTCTGGAGGATGGCATCACCGAGCAGGTGTTGGCGGAATGCTGCGACTCGCTGGTGCAGCTGTTCAACGAGCCATTGATCGTCGCCGGCAACCGGCTGGAAGTTACGGTGAGTATCGGTGCGGCACTGCGCTCCGCAGGCCTGCCCGATGGCCGTCAGCTTCTGCAAAATGCCGAGATCGCCCTGCATCAGGCCAAATCGCAAGGCTATAATAACCGGCAACTGTTCGACCCGCTTTTATCGCACCTGAATATGAACGAGGGACGCGTGGAGCTGTTGCTTCGCCAGGCGGATATCGAGCGTGACTTCGAGCTTTATTACCAGCCACAGTATTCCTTGCCGGAGAGGCGGTTGGTGGGCGCGGAGGCGCTTTGCCGCTGGCACAGCAACCGACTGGGCTACATAGCACCCAGCATATTCATTCCTGTGGCGGAGAAGATCGGCTTTATTGGTAAGCTGGGGGGCTGGGTGCTGCGCGAGGCGGCGCGTCAGGCTGTTGCATGGAAACAGCTGCGGCGTGAGCCCATACGCATCGGCGTGAACATCTCACCAGCGCAGCTCAGCGACCAGGCGTTCATCGGCAAACTGGAAGCTGCCGTGCAGGATGCAGGCGCCACCCCCGAGCTGATCGATCTGGAAATCACCGAGAGCCTGATGCTTCAAAATGAGGACTCTGCGCGCGGGCTGCTCTACCAGCTCAAGGGGTTTGGCTACAGCCTGTCCATCGACGATTTTGGCAGTGGCTACGCATCCATGGGCTACCTGGGCAAGTACCCGCTTGACCGCATGAAGGTTGATAAATCCCTGATCGACGGGCTGCTGGTGCGCGATGGAAGCGGCTATACCATTGTCAAGTCCATCATCGGCATGGCGCAATCGCTTGGCATCCAGACCATCGCCGAGGGAGTGGAGCTGGACGAGCAATTGCAACAGTTGGAGACCATGGGTTGCGACCAAGTTCAGGGCTTCCTGCTGGGCAGGCCCGTACCCGCCGCAGAGTTTGAGCGGCTGTTCCTCTACCTGTGACAGTTGCCTGTAAAAACCAGCTTGACAGCCGATTTCAAGGCTTCTATAATGAAAACCAACAGTGGCATATCCGTACCCGTTGGGAAGAGGATATAGCCGGGAGGTGCGTACCCCATGAATACGGTTGTCCTTTATTATTCCTACGGCGGTCATACCAAGAAGGTGGCGGAGAAGCTGGCGCGCACGCAGGGCGCAGAACTGGTGGAGATCAAGACGAAGGTGCGCAGGCCCATGCCGCTCCTGTTCGTGTACGACTGTGCGCTCGCGCTGATGCACAAGACCACCGCGATCGAGCCCATCGCACAGGATCTGTCCGGCTATGACATGATCACCCTCGCGTCGCCAGTGTGGGCCTCCAACCCCACGCCCGCTTTCAACGCGGCGCTCAAGCTTTTGCCCAAGGGTAAAAACGTGCAGGTGGTGCTGGTTTCGGGCGGCGGCCCGGGCGCTGCCAAGCGCAGCGAAAAGGCCACCAAGCACCGCATCAAGGATCAGGGCTGCAAGCTGGTGGCCTACAAGGAAGTCAAACAGCCGGAGTAACGGCTGGCAGGGAGGGCGCACGCCGCCCTCCCTTTTCGTATCTGTCCGCACTGGATTCAGGCGCGCCCGGGACGGGTAAACTTCCATTGCGAGCACGGGCCGCGCCCATTGGCGCGCCTGACCGGGCTTTTCCCCCTACATTTCCTGCGGAGGTGCATCATGGCGGAAATCTATCTCGCGGGCGGCTGCTTCTGGGGTATGGAAAAATACCTCGCCTCCGTCCACGGCGTTTTGGAAACACAGGTTGGCTATGCCAACGGCAAAACCGAGAACCCCACCTATCAGGAGGTATGCCACAACGATACCGGCCATGCCGAGACCGTTCGCGTCGCCTACGACCCCACCGTGGTGCCGCTCAGCTTTCTCCTGTCGCTTTACTTTGAAGCCATCGACCCCGTTTCGATCAACCGGCAGGGTGGCGACAAAGGCACGCAGTACCGCACCGGCATCTACTACACCGACGTGGCGGACAGGCCCGTGGCCGAGGCCTCGCTCAAGGCCCTGCAAGCCAGGCTGAGCGACCCTGTCGCCACTGAACTGGCTCCGCTGGCTAACTTCTGGCCCGCCGAGGAATACCACCAGAAGTACCTGGACAAGAACCCCACCGGCTACTGCCACATCGGCAAGGCGCACTTCGAGCGCGCCGCCAAGGCCATCGTGAACCCCGCGGACTATGCCGCCGCGGATGATGCCACCCTCCGCCAAACGCTGAGTGCGGAGCAGTATGCCGTCACACAGCACAGCGCGACCGAGGCGCCCTTCCGCAACGCCTTCCACGACCAGTACCGCGCGGGCATCTATGTGGATATCACCAGCGGAGAGCCGCTTTTTGCCTCCAGCGACAAGTTTGAGAGCGGCTGCGGCTGGCCAAGCTTCAGCAAGCCCATCGACCCCGCCGTGGTACAGGAACGGATGGATGCCACGCTGGGCCGTGTGCGCACCGAGGTGCGCAGCCGTGTGGGCGACGCGCATCTGGGCCATGTGTTCACGGATGGGCCTAAGGCGTTGGGCGGGCTCCGCTATTGCATCAACAGCGCCGCGCTGCGCTTTATTCCCAAGGAGGATATGGCGAAGGAAGGCTACGGCGCATTTTTGGATCTGGCGGGCGAAGCCGCGGATGGGAAGGCGTAAGGCGGCATCGCCTGTCCGTTCGACCCGCCAGCCGCCCACGATTGCCGGAGCATCCATTTTGATCGATCGAAAAGCCCCGCGGAGCGTTGTGCGCAGCCGAGGGGCTTTCTGTTTGCGTCATGGCGGTGGCTTCATGATCCGCGTTCCAAGGCGAGCTACGCTCCCCCGCGCGCGGCACCAACCGGGGTCATTTTCCCAGCACTTGGTACAGAAGCCGGTACAGCGCCGCCGCATCCGCATCGTCCAGTGGCAGGCATGCGCGCATCTTCGCCGGAATATCCGCTGCCTTCGCCTGCAAGGCATCGCCCGCGTCCGTCAGCCGCACAACCACATTGCGCTCGTCCTCACCGCTGCGCTCACGGCGGATATAGCCATGCTGCTCCAGCTTTTTAAGCAGGGGGGTCAGCGTGCCAGAATCGAGGTAAAGGTACTCTCCCAGCGTTTTCACGTTGGCTGCCCGGTGCTCCCATAGCGCCATCATGGCGATGTACTGCGTGTAAGTCAGGCCCAGCTCGTCCAGGTAAGGCTTGTACTGCCGCACCACCTCCTTGGCAGCCGCATACAGCGGAAAGCAAAGCTGGTTTTTAAGCAGCAAATGTTCATGGCCCAAGGGAATCGCCTCCTATCGCGCTTTGCCCCGTTACAGCAGGGCTTCCACATCGTCCTGCAGCTTCTCGGGTGCGTCCATGGGTGCGTAGCGCTTGACCACGTTTCCTGCGCGGTCGATCAAAAACTTGGTGAAGTTCCATTTGATGGCGGGGCCCAGCAGCCCGCCCTTCTCCTGTTTGAGGAAAGTGTAGAGCGGGCTCTCATGCTCGCCGTTCACCTCCAGTTTGCCAAAGCGCGGGAAGGTGGTGCCATAGTTGAGCGTGCAAAACTGGTGTATCTCCTCGTTGGTGCCCGGGGCTTGCCCCGCAAACTGGTTGCAGGGAAAATCGAGCACCGCGAAACCACGGCCGCGAAACTTGTCGTAGAGCGCCTGCAGGCCCGTGTATTGCGGCGTAAAGCCGCAGCCGGTCGCAGTGTTCACGATCAGCAGCACCTTCCCCTCATATTCCTTCAGGGATACGGGGTTGCCCTCTCGGTCGTTCACGGTGATATCATAAAGGCTCATGCACATTCCTCCAATTCATTTTATGCAATTTGTTTATATCCTATTTTCCCGGAATTGAAAACAACGCTGCATTTTTTTACAAGTACATGCAGCAAAATGTACCATTATGGCAGTCAAGAGTGCGCATTGACGCGGAGTACGCTGCCCTTTATAATAGAGTCACTGGATAACAATGCTCTGCAAAATGGTGCGTCGAATAAATACTTCAATCATTGCAATTGCGACGAAAATAAATTCTCAACCTGATTCACCCATCCAAAACGCTGGTATGCTATTTGCGAAACCTTTGTAAAAAAGATTGAGTCCTGCGGATGACGGAGGAATGCCCATGGAACACCGGATGGATCTCCAGCACGCCAACGGCACGGACGTGCTCAACTGGTTTGCGTCCGGCGCGAGCGAGGTCGCCTCTCACATCAGGTACCTGAACCTGATCAACGTATTCCCCGTGGCGGATGGCGACACGGGCACCAACATGGCCACCACGCTGCGCGCCATGGTAGAGCGGCCCGCGCGCAGCCAGTCGTTCGGGCAGATGCTGCAAGATATCAGCCAGTCCGGGCTGGAGAGTGCGCGAGGCAATTCGGGCATCATCTTCGCCTCCTATGTGAGCGGGCTGGCGCAGGAGGGCAGACCGTATGAGCGTGTGGGCGTGCGCGAGTTCGCCCGTGTGGCGTTCGGGGCTGTCAGGCACCTGTACGGGGCTGTCGAGAACCCTCAGGAAGGCACGCTGATGAGCATCATCCGCGACTGGGCCGCCTTTTTGCACCAAAACGTAGAGAGGTTCGCAGGCTTTGCGGAGATGTTTGCCGCCGCTTACCGTGCGGCGCTCGTATCGCTGGAAAAAACCAAAAGTCAGCTGGCCGTGCTGCGTAAGAACAACGTGGTCGATTCGGGCGCGGCTGGTTTCGTGCGCTTTTTGGAGGGCGTGAATCGCGTGTTTGCGGAGGGGCGCGAAGCGCCCGCCATGGTTGAAGACGCACCGCCCCTGACTGTCGCGGAGGAGGAGGTAGCCTACCGCTATTGCACCGAAGCGCTAGTGGATGTGCAGGCCCACCCAAGCAATGAGGATGTGTTAACAGCCGCCGTAAAGCAAACGCTTGCGAATTTGGGTGATTCGCTGATCGTGAACAACCGGAGCGGGCGGCTCAAGGCACACATCCATACCAATACCCCTGAGCTGGTCATGGAGCGGCTCGCGGGTTTTGGCGAGCTGCTGACCCAAAAAGCGGACGACATGGCCCTGCAAAACCGCCTGCGCCAGTGGGCGATCGGCGGTGTGGGCCTCGTTACCGACAGCATCGCGGATGTACCGGATGCGTACCTGCTGGAAAACCGTGTGTCCGTGCTGCCGATGGGCGTGCTGGTGCATGGCGCGGCCTATCTGGACAAGACCACCATCCGCCTGCCACAGCTCTTTCGGGCGATGGACGCTGCGGACGGCTACCCCACCAGCTCACAGCCCGAACCGGCCCGCATCCGTTCGCTGCTGAGCGACCGGATGGAGCAGTTTGATTCGCTCATCGTGCTCAGCGTTGCGGATAAGCTCAGCGGCACCTATCAGGCCCTCGTGCAGGCTGCCCGCGTGCTGGAAACGCCGCAAAAGCGCATCACCGTGATCGACACGCGCCTCAACAGCGGCGCGCAGGGCCTGCTGGTCAAACTGGCTGCGGACATGGCGGCCGATGGCCGCACGCATGACGAGATCGTTGCCGCTGTTACAGAACGCATCCCGCGCACGCACATCTACGTATGCCTCAACACACTGCTCTACGCCGTGCGCGGCGGGCGCGTGCCCAATACCGTGGGCAAGCTGGGCATGAAGCTGGGCATGCGCCCCATCATGACGCTGGACAGGAACGGCCATGGCGCTGCCTTTGGCGTGGCATTCAGCCAGGCGGGGCTCACCCGCCGCATCATGAAGCTAGTGCGACGCCAGATGGCGCACGGCGGTGTGGAGGCATACAGCATCGTGCATGGCGACAACATGCCGCTTGCGCTCGAGTATCAGGAACAGTTGACCCGTATCACCGGCAAACCGCCCGCCTTCATCAGCGAGATCAGCGCCGCGGTGGCGCTGCACGCCGGGCCGGGCACGGTGGCCGTGTGCTTGACCGAAGGAGGTGCAAACCCCGTATGACGGTAGCCGCTATTATCATCTTCAGCTACTTTTTCCTGTTTTTTCTGCTGGGCACGCTGCTGCGCAACAACGGCATGGTGGACATAGGCTGGGGCCTTGGTTTCGTGGTCACGGCCTGGCTATTGTTGCTCCTCTACCCGCCCGTCACGCTTGCCCGGCTCACCATGACGCTGCTGATCACCCTGTGGGGCCTGCGGCTGTTTTGGCACATCCTCCGCCGCAACGTGGGCAAGCCGGAGGACTTTCGTTACGCGGAGCTGCGCCGCGGCTGGGGCAAATGGGTCGTGCCGCGTGCTTTTTTGCAGGTCTACATGCTGCAGGGCTTCTTCATGTATGTGATCGCGCTGCCGGTCATTCTTGGCATCCACAGTTCCCCCACCGTGCTCCCGTTCTGGTTTGCCCTTGGGCTTTTCGTGTTCGCAGTGGGCTTCATATTTGAGGCCGTTGGAGACGCACAGCTGCGGCGCTTCCTGCGCGATCCCGCAAACCGCGGCCATATCATGACCCATGGCCTGTGGAGCGTGACCCGCCACCCGAATTACTTTGGCGAGGCCACCATGTGGTGGGGCATCTTCCTGATCGCGTTGAGCGGCGGCATCACGCCGCTGGCCATCATCAGCCCCATCGCCATCACGCTGCTCCTGCTGTTTGTGACCGGCGTGCCCGTTTTGGAGAACAGCATGAAAAATCGGCCCGGCTACGCGGCATACGCCGCCCGCACGAGCATCTTCTTTCCCTGGTTTCGCAAAAGCAAACATAATACGAAGGAGGCATAAGCAATGAACCTTTCTCTAACTTGGGCGGATGTGCGTAACTACGCGATCGCGCTGGTCATTTTTCTCGCCATCGACATGGTATGGCTGCTGGTGGTCGCCAAACAGCTCTATGCCGATAAACTGGGTTACCTGATGGCCCCCAAGACGAATTTTGTGGCGGCCTTCCTGTTCTACCTGCTGTTCGTGGTGGGGCTGATGGTTTTCGTGGTAAGCCCCGCGCTGGCCGCAGGCAACTGGTCGCAGGCGCTGCTGGGCGGGCTCCTGTTCGGGCTGGTCACCTACGGCACCTACGACCTGACCAACCTTGCCACGGTAAAGGATTGGCCGCTGCTCATCACCGTGATCGATCTGCTGTGGGGCGCTTTTGTCAGCGGTGCGACGGCGCTGCTCAGTTTCCTCGTTATCCGTCTGTTCTGACCGGAAAGCCGGGCCTGCCCGCACACATGGGCAGGCCCGGCTTTTTCTGTCCGTTGGGTCACTCGTCCTCTGCATAAATGACAAGTGAACTTATCAAATCATCACAACGATGATTGTATACAGAGCCTGCATCGGAAAAGCACCCGACGCCACCAGAAGATGCATACCCTATGCACTGACGAAACGTCAGGCAGAAGGTTTGGGCAAAGGTGTTACCTTGCCTTCGCATACGATGGGCACATGTGCCGAGCGCCTGTCCTGGCGTATGGATATGCAGGCATACGCTCGCCCGCTTTCCCGCCAGCCGCCGTCGTTTTGCAGCCTCGCCGCCGCCATTATGCGCCGCCGCAGGAGCCGCCCGCACGCGCGTTTCTGCAACTGCGGCGGGCCGGATGGTTTTGGTGCAGGTTGCACAAATTTGAAAGCCCGGCGGCTCCATCTTGCATTTTTAATGTATTAACGCCCCAAACCGCCGTGATTGGAATTGACATCGTTCCGCTTCGTCACTACAATAGACGTTGAAGCAATGGCGCTGAGACTGATACTGTGCGTACCACTCGGTCCATGCTTTTTTACAATCCGTGGGTTCTCACACCCGGCAAACCACATTAAAGGAGGTTCCATCGCATGAAACGGAAGGTTTCTCTTCTCACCGCGATCGTCCTGGTGCTGACGACGCTGCTCGTGCCGGTCATGGCTAATGCCGCCGAGCCCGTTAAAATTGGCGCTATCGCCCCCCTGACCGGCAGCCTTGCCACCTACGGCGAATCCACCACCAACGGCATCAAGCTGGCCATCGAAGAGATCAACGCCGCTGGCGGCGTGCTCGGCGGCCGTCCCCTCGAAGTGATCGCCTACCAGGATGACAAGGGCGACTCCACCGAAGGCGCCAATGCCTTCAACAAACTGGTTGCCGATGGCGCCAAGGCCATTATCGGCTCCGTCACCTCCGGTGTGACCGCCGGTCTTGCCACCCTTGCGGATGCCGAAGGCATGCTGCTTCTGACCCCCACCGCCACCGCCGACACCGTGACCGACGGCGTCAAGGGCGTGTTCCGTGCCTGCTTCCGCGACTCCTTCCAGGGTGAAGTCGCCGCCAAGCTGGCCGTGAAACTGGGCGTGAAGAAGGTTGCCATCCTTTACGCTTCCGGCGACACCTATTCCGCCGGTCTGTACGAAGCCTTCAAGGCCGCCGCCGGCACGCTGGGCCTTGAGATCGTCGCCACCGAGAGCTCGTCCAGCACCTCGGATACCGACTATACCGCGCAGCTGACCAACATCGTCGCCTCCGGCGCCGAGCTGATCTTCGCCCCCTACTACTATGACTCCATCGGCCCCTACATCGTGCCGCAGGCGCGTGCCGCCGGCTTCACCGGCTACTTTGCCGGCGCGGACGGCTGGGACGGCACCCAGAACACCATGGTGGAAGACAAGAGCCTGTACAACGGCTGCTATTTCACCAACCACTACGCGCCCGACGATCCCTCCGAGCTGGTGCAGGGCTTCGTGAAGAAGTACACCGAGACCTACGGTGCCGCGAGCCTGACCGCGCTGGCCGCGCTGGGCTATGACGCCGCCTACATGCTCAAGGATGCCATCGAAGCCGCCGGCACCGACGATACCGCCGCCGTCATCGACGCGCTCTACAAGATCAACTTCTCCGGCGTGACCGGCACCTTCACGCTGGACGCGACCGGCACCCCGCAGAAGGCCGCTCCCGTGATCGAGTACGTGGACGGCGTTGCCAAGTTCTTCGCCTACGTGTAATCCGTATCGTGTAATCGGCTGATAGGGGTAAGCCTCGTCTCTATCCGCCGGGGCAAGGGGCGGACGCAAGTCCGCCCCGCCTTGTCTTTTCTGAAGGCCGGGGTAGCCTTGCAGCGCTCCGCTGCTTTTTCATGTAAGCGTGCGTTTTACTGCGCCGCATCCGGCGCAGTTTACATAAGTTCCCGTGCGGGAACCCTCGCGAACAGGGATACCGCAGGTCGCAATCGCAATTTCTGAAGGGAGATGTCTGGCATGGATGGGCTAACGCTGTTTATCCAGCAGGTCATCAACGGGCTGCGCGTCGGTAGCGTATACGCCCTGATCGCACTTGGGTACACTATGGTATACGGTATCATTCGCCTGATCAACTTTGCCCACGGCGACTTTATTATGGTTGGCGGCTACGCGCTGTTTTTTACGGTGCCGCTGATGATCGCAGCCGGAATGCCCGCCTGGCTTGCCGTGATCGCCGCCGTGCTGGTATGCGCGCTGACCGGCGTACTGGTTGAAAAGCTGGCCTACAGCCCCGTGCGCGCCAAGGGCAACAACATGAGTGCGCTCATTACCGCCATCGCCATGAGCTTGTTTTTGGAAAACCTTGCGCAGACGTTTTTCGGTGCGAACCCCAAGCCGGTGAAAACCATCTTTGACCTGCCCATGCTGTTTGGCGTGAGTGGCAATACGCTCCTGACCATCGTGATCGGCGTAGTCGTGATGGTCGGCCTATCGATGTTCGTCAAGTATACGCGCACCGGGCAGGCGATGCGCGCCGTTTCCGAGGACAAGAACGCCTCCATGCTGATGGGCATCAACGTCAACCGCACCATCACCATCACGTTCGCGATCGGCTCGGGCCTGGCGGCGGTCGCGTCGCTGATGTATGTGGCGCAGTACAATCAGGTGACCAACGTGATGGGTTCCATGCTGGGCCTGAAGGCTTTCGTAGCCGCGGTGCTCGGCGGCATCGGCATCATCCCAGGCGCGATGCTCGGCGGTCTGGTGATCGGTATCATCGAAAGCCTGTCCAAGGCGTATATTGCGCCGCTCACAGGCGGGATCATCACATCGGCCTTTTCCGACGCCATTGTGTTCGGCATTCTGATCATCGTGCTGCTTGTCAAGCCTGCCGGTATCCTCGGCAAAAATACCGGCGAGAAAGTGTAGGTGCCTGTTATGATGAATACAAAGCAACGGGCAAACAGTTTCCTTGTATCGCTGGCGGGCGTAGCCCTGCTCGCACTGGCAACCTATGCGGCAGACACGTTCGGCCTGATGGATAACTATATCCGCGGCATCTTTATCCAGTGCTGCTACGCCGTGATCATGGTAACCTCGCTCAACCTCGTGATGGGTTATCTGGGCCAGATCGCGCTTGGCCACACGGGTTTTATGGCTATCGGCGCCTATACGTCCGCGTTGGTCACCAAGGCCATCAATCTGGGCATCAAAGAGGGCACCGTCGCGCCCCTGCCGCCGATGCTGATCTTCTTCATCGGCCTTCTGGTCGGCGCAATCGCCGCCGCAATCTTCGGCCTGATCGTGGGCATTCCGGCGCTGCGCCTGCGCGGCGACTATCTGGCCATCATCACGCTGGGCTTTGGCGAGATCATCCGCGTGGTGATCCAGAACCTCCCCTTTGCCGGGGGCAAGGGTCTTGCGAACGGGCAGGCGGGGCAGGCGCTGATCGGCATCATGCGCATGAACGATATCTACGTGATCCTGTTGCTCACGGTCGTGTGCGTGGCGATCATGATCGCCTTTGTGCGCTCCAAGTTTGGGCGCGCGATCATGGCAATCCGCGATGATGACATCGCGTCCAGCAGCACGGGCCTGAACACCACCTACTACAAGGTGCTCACCTTCACCTTCTCCGCCTTCTTTGCAGGCGTGGCGGGCGCGATCTACGCACACCGCGGGCTTGGCACCCTGCAGCATACCGACTTCACCTTCCTGAAATCCACCGAGTACGTGATCATGGTGGTGCTGGGCGGCATGGGCTCCATGACCGGCTCGGTCGTTGCCGCCATTATCCTGTCGGTCATCCCCGAAGCGCTACGCGCGTTCTCCCAGTACCGGATGCTCATCTACTCCGTCCTCTTGGTGCTGATGATGATCTTCCGACCGATTGGGCTTTTTGGCACGTATGAGTTTTCCCTCTACCAGCTGCTGACGAAACGCCGCAAAAAACAGGCAGCGCCCGAGCAGACTGCAGCGAAAGGAGACACCTGACCATGCCTGAATCCATCTTGCGCGCAAACCATTTAGGCATCGCCTTTGGCGGCCTCAGGGCTGTGCATAACTTTGAGATCGATATCAAAGAGGGCGAGCTGGTCGGCCTCATTGGCCCCAACGGCGCCGGAAAAACGACGGTGTTCAACCTTTTCACGGGGGTGTACAAGCCCACCGAGGGCGCGTTCTATCTGGGCAACAAACTGATGAACGGCAAGAAAACGCACGAGATCGTCGCCGCGGGCATCGCGCGCACCTTCCAAAACATCCGTCTTTTCAAAAAGATGACCGTGATCGAGAACGTGCTGATCGCCTTCACGAAAGACCTTCGCACCAACCTGCTGGGCTCCATCGTACGCAGCGGCGGTTTTTGGCAGGAGGAGGCGGATATTCGCCTGCGCGCCATGGAACTGCTGTCCGTATTCAACCTGCAGGGCAAGGCGGACTGGAATGCAGGCAACCTGCCCTATGGGCAGCAGCGCAAGCTTGAAATCGCCCGCGCGCTGGCGACCAACGCGAAGATGCTGCTGCTGGACGAGCCCGCCGCAGGCATGAACCCCACCGAAACCGCCGAGCTGCTGGAGTGCATCAACATCATCCGCAAGAAGTTCGGCATCACCATTTTGCTGATCGAGCATGACATGAGCCTGGTGATGAACATCTGCGAGCGCATCGTCGTGATCGACTACGGCGAGATCATCGCGCAGGGGCTGCCGGAAGAGATTAGCCACAACCCGAAGGTCATTGCGGCCTACTTGGGCGAATAGGAGGGGTTGCAATGCTGAGCATCAAGGATTTGAACGTACACTACGGCGCAATCCACGCCATCAAAGGGGTTTCGCTGGAGGTAAACGACGGCGAGATCGTGTCCCTGATCGGCGCGAACGGCGCGGGCAAAACCACCATTCTGCATACCATCTCCGGGCTGGTGAAGGCCACCAGCGGCGAGATCACGCTGGACACCGTCAACCTGCGCACCACCGCGCCCAATAAAATCATCCAGCTGGGCATGGCGCACGTGCCGGAAGGCCGCCACGTGTTCAGCCGCATGACCGTGCTGGAAAACCTGCGCATGGGCGCTTTCACCATCACCGACGCGGAGCAGATCAAGCAAAATCTGGAGATGGTGTTTAAGTCCTTCCCCCGCCTGAAGGAGCGCGCCAAGCAGGTCGCGGGCACCCTTTCCGGCGGCGAGCAACAGATGCTGGCGACAGGCCGAGCGCTCATGGCCAACCCGAAGATCATCCTGATGGACGAGCCTTCGATGGGCCTGTCCCCCATACTGGTGAAGGAAATCTTCCATATCATCGCTACCTTGCACGAGAAGGGCATCACCATCCTGCTGGTGGAGCAGAACGCCAAGGTGGCGCTCTCGATCTCCAGCCGCGCCTACGTGCTGGAAACCGGCTCCATCGCCATGTCCGGCGATGCCGCCGCCCTGATGGAGGACGACCGCGTCCGCAAGGCTTACCTCGGCGTATAAATCCTAGGAAGCCATCTCAAGTCCGTTGGAAATCCAACGGACTTTTTTGTTGCCCGATGATATACTGCACTTGTAGCCGGGCAGCGACCGCAAGCCAGACGGAACGCCGCCCGAAAGCAAAGGAGTGAGGCAGTTTGGTGGAAACGGTGTACCGTCTGCATGACGACACGCGAATCGAGAAAGTGGTACAGGATCAAAACATTCATTATATCCATATGCAATTCGCGCAGGGCGACGGCCTGCCCGTGCACCGAGCGAACAGTAACCTGTACATGACGGTGCTTCGCGGCATGTTAACTATCGCGCTGGACGGGCTTGCCGCGCATGCCTACGAGCGCGGCACCGTGCTGATGATCCCGGTCGGAACGCAGATGGACGTGCGCAACACAGCGCCCGACATGCTGGAATTAATCGTGGTCAAAGCGCCCGCCCCCACTGCCTGACCCCAGCGACCCGACCACCCGCTAACGGCCCACACAAATACATCGACCTATGAGGAGGCAAACAACCATGAGCATGTACTGCTACCAATGCCAGGAAACCGCCGGAGGCAAGGCCTGCACCCTGAAAGGCGTGTGCGGCAAAACCTCCGACGTAGCCAATCTTCAGGATCTGCTCGTTTATACGCTCAAAGGCATCGCACTGCGCGTGACAGCCGCCAGACTGGATGCGGCCGCGTTGGGCGAGACGAACCGGGGGATGGTGGAGAGCCTGTTTACCACCATCACCAACGCAAACTTCGACCCTGATTCCATCGCGCGCCAGATTAGCCGCATGCTGACGCTGCGCGACGCCTTGCCGCTGCCTGCCGCGGCGGTGCAACATGATGCTGCAACCTTCCACACCGCATCGCTGGAAGCCATGCTGGAGAAAGCAGTGTCCATCGGCGTGCTTGCCACCCCGAACGAGGATGTGCGCTCCCTTCGCGAAATGATCGTGTACGGTTTGAAGGGTATGGCAGCCTATACCGAGCATGCCGCCAACCTCGGCAAGGAGGATGCCTCCGTCTACGCTTTCCTGTACGAGGCGCTGGCCGCTACGCTGGACGACAGCCTGAACGCCGACCAGCTGGTCGCCCTCACGCTGAAAACCGGCGAGTTCGGCGTCAAGGCCATGGCCCTGCTGGACGGCGCAAACACTGCGCGTTTTGGCAAGCCCGAAATCACATCGGTGGAACTCGGCGTGCGCAAGAACCCCGCCATCCTCATCAGCGGTCATGACCTGACTGATCTGGAGCAGCTGCTGAAGCAGACCGACGGCACCGGCGTGGATGTGTACACCCACAGCGAAATGCTGCCCGCACACTACTACCCCGCCTTCAAGCGCTACGCACACTTCGCGGGCAACTACGGCAACGCGTGGTGGCAGCAGCTCACCGAGTTTGAGAGCTTCGGCGGGCCGATCCTGTTTACCACCAACTGCATCGTGCCACCCAAGAACGAGGCCGTCCGCGCGCGCATCTTCACCACAGGCGCGACAGGTTATCCAGGGTGCAGGCATATCACGGCGGATCAGAATGGCGTGAAGGATTTCAGCGAGATCATCGCGCTCGCCAAAACCCTGCCCGCGCCAACGGAGATCGAAACGGGAAGCATCGTGGGCGGTTTTGCGCACGATCAGGTGCTGGCACTGGCGGACAAGGTGGTCGACGCCGTCAAGCAGGGCGCGATCAAAAAGTTCTTCGTCATGGCGGGCTGCGACGGTCGCATGAAAAGCCGCTCCTACTATACCGAGTTTGCGCAAAAGTTGCCCAAGGATACGGTCATCCTGACCGCGGGCTGCGCGAAATACCGCTATAACAAACTTGGGCTGGGCGATATCGGCGGCATTCCCCGCGTGCTGGACGCGGGCCAGTGCAACGACAGCTATTCGCTGGCCGTCATCGCGCTCAAGCTCAAGGAGGTTTTCGGGCTTGCGGATATCAATGACCTGCCCATCGCCTTTAACATCGCGTGGTATGAGCAAAAGGCCGTGATCGTTTTGCTGGCGCTGCTCTCTCTGGGTGTGCGGAACATCCACCTGGGGCCCACGCTTCCGGCTTTCCTGTCGCCGAATGTCGCAAAGGTGCTGGTGGAGAAATTCGGAATTGCTGGGATAGGGAATCCCGAGGACGATGTGGAACTATTTATGCAGGCTTAAAGAATATAGGAGGTACGGGCATGAAAGCATCGCTTGATCGTACGGGTTGCATTGGCTGCGGACTGTGCGCGGAAACCTGCCCCAACGTTTTCCGCATGGCGGACGACGGTATCGCGGAAGCCTATCAAACGGATGTGCCTACGGCCGACGAAGCCGCCGCGCAGGAAGCCGCGGAGAACTGTCCTGTCTCGGTGATCACCGTGGATTAGTCGGACAACAACGGCTCTCAACCCAACATTTGCTATCGCTCACGCGCCTTCCCGCCAGTGCGGGAGGGCGCGTTCAACGACCGGCCGAACGCCACCGTGGTGGAAATGGTGCGAGCACTTCAGCCGCTCGGCGAATTTGTTATGAAGTCGCACACGGCCCAAGCGCATTCCAGATCAAGCGAACTACCCGAAAACCTACAAAGCATGCGGTAGCGGCACGGCCCGAAGCGAGCGAACGTGATACTCCGCCGCCTGCTCTCGCGGGTGCGTATCCCGCGCGGCACAGAAATTTCCCGCGTAGCGGCTTCCACTGCCAATCCCCCCGAAGCCACATCGAAGCACTGGGCCATCCGTCATTAAGACAGGAATGCTGCCCCTCCTCCGCGAATAGCATTGGAAGAATGGCGATAGCGGAGGAAGAAGGAGACACCCCATGCAAAGTACGGCGCAGGTTATGTACGCGATGATTGACTACTTTGGAAGTGACATCCGGCGCATCAACCACCTGATCAAAGTGCACGGGTATGCGCGCATAATCGGCTTGTTGGAAGGCCTTGATGAGGAGACACAAACCATTTTAGAGATTGCGGCGCTCACGCATGACATCGGCATTAAGGTGAGCGAGCAGAAGTACCAAAGCGCCGCCGGTCATTATCAGCAGTTGGAAGGCCCTGCCGAGGCGCATGCCCTACTGAATGCCCTGTCGGTCGATGTGCAGACCATGGAGCGCGTCTGCTGGCTGATCGCCCGGCACCACACCTACGAAGGTATCACCGGCCTTGATTACCAAATCCTTGTGGAAGCGGATTTTCTGGTGAATATCGACGAGGATGGGATGTCCGGCGACGCGGTGATGGCCGTGCGCGAGCGCATCTTTCGTACGCAGACCGGCCTTTCGCTACTGCAAAGCCTGTTCGGGGATCGACCCTGACCCCGCGCGTAATGACTCGCAACAGCTGTCCTGTTTCGTTCGCGACACTTTTACACGCCCCTCGTGGTTTTCCCGGTTGAAAATCCATAAAAATATGATATAATATTCATATTAAGGGTATATTTTCTCACACTGACAGCAACAGGAGGTAAAACCATGAAAAAGAGGGCGCTAGGCATCTTCTTCGCAATGGTGCTGCTGGGCAGCATCATGTTGACCACATCCGCGCTGGCCGTAACGATGTACGTCTACACCAGCAATGGCAAGAACCTCAACGTGCGCGATTACCCCTCCAAGGATGGCAATGTC
The DNA here is from genome assembly GCA_964584315.1 of uncultured Oscillospiraceae bacterium. Taxonomy (GTDB): domain Bacteria; phylum Bacillota; class Clostridia; order Christensenellales; family Aristaeellaceae; genus CAXXOK01. The sequence continues at coordinate 3,614 of CAZOZO010000004.1, read as the reverse complement.
ATCTCCTCTCTGCCCTACGGAACCGCCGTGGACGTGGACGAAGGCTTCGTCGGCAGCTCTTGGGCGCATATCTATCTGTCGGGCGTCGAAGGCTACTGCATGTACCGCTACCTGGTCAATTACCAGCCGGGCCCCAAACCCAAGCCCACCAATACGGCGTCGCCCACCCAGAGCACCGACCTGTACAGCGGGTTTACGGAGTGCAACTACAGCGCGGATGTGCAGCCCTCCTCGCCGGGCGGCTTTGTGCATATGCGCTGGGCTCCCTCCAAAAACCAGAGAGTTCATCAGGACTACTATAACGGCGACACGCTGCTGGTGATTGCCCAAAACGGCACATGGTGCCAGGTGTACGATGCAGCCAACAACCGCAGCGGATTCATGATGGCGTCTTTCCTGCGTGCCACCAATTAAACACGCCAAATGAAGGATGGAGGTAAGCAACCATGAAGAAAGCGATTGCCCTGTTGCTCGCGTTGATGTTGATGGCCGCCGCACCCTTTGCGCTGGCGGAGCCCGTCAAGCTGACCGAAAATGCCAGCGGTTTTGACCTGACCATCGACTTGCCCGCCGGTGCTACCGTCAGCGTAAAGAATTACGACGATGTGCCCTACACGTTTATCGCCTTTGCCGATCCGGCGCTGCCGCTTCTCTACATCAGCGTTGCCGCCACGGAGGAGTATGAGGATGTGACTGTCGGCGACCTGTCCAAGGAGGACATGGACACCCTATTCGCCACCGTGAGCGCCGATATGGACGACCCCAGCTATTCGCTGGAGAAGACCGACGCGGGTTATCCCTACCTGTTTGTGCAGGACAACTCCGAAACCGACTCGGCCATCATGATCCTGCTCAAGGAAGGGTACGTGATTCAGATGTCGGTGTGGAACGCCAACTACGACGCACTGACCGAGGACGATATCACCGCCGCCACCACGCTGCTGGACACGCTCGCGATTGTGGAGACCTGATACAAGCAAGACAGTTATAAAACAGGCGGGCCGCGAAAGCGGCCCGCCTGTTTTCGTTCATTCCTGCCTTGGCCTTGCAAAGGCATACTGCTGCGCCACGCTCGAGCGCCGCGATGCATGCTGCGTCACTTCCGAATCAGATACCCGCTCTTCTCCCACATTGTGACCCAGTCTTTCAGCCGGCTGAACAGGTCCGCGTTGCACTTCGTCTTGCCCATCATGCTGATAAGCTGCGACAGTGCTTCGCGGTTGGTCGTGCTGCCAAGCACGGTGCGGATGGCACGCAGGCCCTCGACCTCCTGCTCGCTCAACAGGATATCTTCCTTCTTGGTGCCGCTGCGCTGCATGTCGATCACAGGGAACATGGGCTCGTTCACCTCGGGGGTGGTCAGCCACAGTTCCATGTTGGCGGTGCCCTTGAACTCTTCAAAAATGATATCGTCCACGCGGGAGCCGGTCTCCACCAAAATGGTTGCGATCACCGTCAGGCTGCCGCCCTCGCGTGTGTTGCGCGCGGCGCCGAAGAACCGCTTCGGCCGCACCAGCGCCGCCGGGGTTACGGTATTGGTCATGGCCCGGCCGCCTTGCGTAAGCGTCGCCTGATAGGCGCGCGTCAGCTTGGTAAGGCTGTCCAGCAGGATCACGACGTTTTCCCCTTGCTCGGTCAGCCGTTGCGCGCGTTCCAGCATGGTTTCGCTCACGCGCGTCTGGCTTTCGGGCGCTTCGTCGAAGGTGGTGGCGAATACTTCCGCATCCTCGCCCACCGCGTCGCGAATTTCCGTGACAGCCTCGGGACGCTCGTCGATCAGCAACATCATCACATGCGCGCCATCATCGTTTTGCTTGATGGCACGGCTCAGCTCCCGTAGCATGACGGTTTTTCCGCTGCCTGGCGGGGCCACGATCATCGCGCGCTGGCCAAACCCGATCGGCGCGATCAAATCAACGATGCGCATCGGCCAGTTCTGGCTGTTGCGCTCGCTCTCCAAAATGATGCGACGGTTGGGGTAGATGGGCACCAGCCCGTCAAATGACAGCCGCTCTTCGTTTTCCTGCGGCTCCTTGCCGTTGAGCTTGTCCACGACCATCAGCGCGGCAAACTTGTCCATATCGCGCTGCGGCCTTGCCTTGCCCTCCACAAAATCGCCCGTGCGCAGGTCGTACCGCCGGATTGCGGCTACGGAAACATAGATGTCCTTTTTACCGGGCAGCAGCGTTTCGGAGCGCAGAAAGCCGTACCCATCCGGAAGGATTTCAAGGATGCCGGAGGCGGGTTTTCCCTCGACCGCCATCAGCGGTTCCGGCACGGGCTGACCGCGTTCGTAGGGTTCGCTGAATGCCTGATCGCGCACCGGTTTATAGAGTGAATCATTGTAATAGACGTCGCCAAAGCGCGAAGCGTTAAAGCCCTGCTGCGGCTGCGGATATCCGCCGCCGCCCTGCTGGTATCCCGCGCCGTAGGAAGGGCGCTGGTAATCGCCGCGCGGTTGCGGATGATAGTTGTTGCGGTAATCCTGCCGCCCATAGTCGCGCGTCGGCGCGGCGCGGTAGCCTAAGCGGTATCCGTCCATGGTTTGCTGCGGAAATAGCGGTCGCTGTGAAACCTGCGGCTGAGACGGTGCCTCTGTGAAGCGCGGCTCTTCATCCTGCCGCACGGGCGCGGTGACGGGCGGAAATGCAGCCTGCGGCCCAAAGCGCGAACTACCGCCTGCGGGATGGGGCTGCTGCCACACGGGTTGGCGAAGCGGCTGCCGGAAGCTGGGCACGGGCCTTGCCTGCAGGGTGCTCCTGTAGCCGGGCTGATATTCATCGCGCGACGCGCTCTCCGCGCTTTGCTCGCCCCAGGAGCGTGACATGCCCGGCTGCACGTTGGTCACATCCGCTGAAAGCGGCGCGGCTTGCAGGTCGCCCTGTTTCCCTCTGGTTGCAAATGCCATGTCTTCCGCGTCTGTCCTCGGTTCCGCCTCGTCCGGCTGTGCCCCTTTCTGCACAACCGAAGCGGCGTCATCCGTGCCCAGCGCGCTGGCCAGCCGCTGTACGATGCCGTCTTTATCAATTCCGGCGCTGAGTTTAACACCGGATTCGCGTGCCAGTTTTCGTAAATCGATCACTGTCATGGCATGCAATTCACTAGTAAGCAATTGAATTCCTCCCTGTCAGGTAAGTCGATCGTCAGCCTGTATGAAATACGAAATAGAAGGTAAGATAGAGGGTTTCTCATCAACAATGTTCTTTACAGATAACCGAACGGATGTCATTGAATAATCACAATCGTGAGCTTAGCGATCCGGCAGGGAAAAAGAACCCTCAACCTTTGACGCCAATCACCATATCGCGGTTGACAGCCTGTTCCACCCAATGCGAAAAATCGTCGAACGGAGCATTCTCCATCAGTGTGAAGCCAGCGCTTCGAAATGCTTGCATCACTTGGACGCGCGGGAGTGTAAACGTGTTAAACGACAGAGCCAACGCGCCGCCGTTACCCAAAGCGCGGTAATAAGACGGCAATGACCTTTGCAATAAGCCTTCGAGCGAATCGAGCCCTCGTTCGCCGTGCGGCGCGTGCTGCACGCCATAGGGCAGGTCGCCCGCCATTAGGTGACAGCCGCCGTATCCTACCGCCTCATCGGCGGCGGCGGTATC
>CAZOZO010000003.1:0-142728 GCA_964584315.1 uncultured Oscillospiraceae bacterium | reverse complement strand
TGCAAGGCGGGCGGCAGCGTCGTGCAGTTTGTGATGGACATCGAACGGATGGAGTTTGCCGAGGCGGTGGCCCATCTGGCGGAGCGGCTGCACATGCCGCTGCCGGAGCTGCAAAACGACCCGGAGTACGAGCGGCGGCGCTCGCTCAAGGAGCGCATCTTCCTGGCCAATCAAGCCGCGGCGCGCCTGTACCATCAGGCCCTGTGGGAGCCGCAGGGCGCGGCCATCCTCGCCTATGTGCAAAAGCGCGGCCTCAGCGACGCGGTCATCCGCCGTTTCGGCATCGGCGCAGCCACGGGGCAGAGCATCGTGGAGCCGCTGATCGCGCAGGGCTTTACCCGGGAGGAACTGCTGGCCGCGGGCCTTTTGTACCAGAAGGAAGGCCGCACGGGCGACATGTTCCGGGGTCGCGTGATGTTCCCCATCATCGACGCATACGGCAACGTGCTGGGCTTCGGCGGCCGCGCCATGGGCGACGTACAGCCAAAGTATCTGAACACCGGCGACACCGTGGCCTTCAACAAGCGCCAGAACGTGTACGCAGCCAACCTGCTGCGCAAGGCCAAGGGCCTTACCCGTGTGATTCTGGTGGAAGGGTACATGGACGTGGTGGCGCTGGCCCAGTTCGGCGTGGAGGGCGTGGCCGCGACGCTTGGCACCGCGCTCACGCCCGAGCAGGCGCGCCTGCTCATCCGTTTCGCACCCGAAGTGTGGCTTGCCTACGACGGCGACGGCGCCGGCCAGCGCGCCATCCTGCGCGGCCTCAGTGTGCTCGCGGAAGAGCATGTGCCCTGCCGCGTGCTGGATTTCCCCGGCGGGCTGGACCCGGACGAGTTCATCCGGCAGGAGGGGGCCGAGGCATTTCAGGCCCTTCGCCCCATCAGCGGCATCACGTACCGCCTGCGCCGCGAGAAGGAAACCCACGACCTGTCCACCGAGGACGGGCGCACCGCCTACGCCAAGGCGGGCGCGCTGATCCTCAAACCCGTGCGCGAGCCTGTCGAGCTGGAAAACTACGTGAAGCAGCTCAGCTTTGAGACGGGTTTCACCCGCGAGGTGCTGCTCTCGCAGATCGGCGCCACGCCCGCGCCACAGCCCGCCGCCGTACCCAAGCGCGAGGGCTTCCGCCAACAGGCGAGGGAGGCGGGCCAGGCGGACATGAACGCGCTCACGCTGCTGGCGGTGCTGGCCACCGGCAAGTTGCCCGGTGGCGTGGTATCCGCGGACGAGTTTGCCGATCCCCAGCTCAGGGCCATCTGCGAGGGGTTATTAGGCGGCCGGAGCGCCGCTGCCATCATGGAGGATCAGCCCGACGCGCAGGGCCGCGCGCTGGTGGGCGCACTGCTGGGCATCCAGACCGAGGATGACGACGCAGCCCTGATGCGCATGGCGCAGGATTGCCTCCGCCGGATGCGTCGCGAACGGCTTGAAGCGGAATTGGAGGAAATCCAGCGCGCCCTGCCGAATGTACCAGAAGGCGAAACCGCCGCCCTGAGCGAGCGAGCCTACCGCATTTTAGGACAGCTGCGCGAGCTTGGGTGAGCGGCGTGGCGCAAAAGCCCACGGTTTCGCCCCCGTCCCGGTGGGACAATAGCGTTTACAGGGCCCGCACCGGCCGTTCGATGCGCCCCCTCCCCTTTTGACCGCACCGACACGGCCCTTTCACATGAAGGAGTGATGATGTTGAGCAACCATTCGCCCGAGGCGATCAAGTTGAAACTCAACGAGCTATACGAGGACGCAAAAACCAAAGGCACGATCACCCGCGACGAGGTCGCCAACCAGGCCATGGAGCTGGAGATCGACGCCGAGCAGATGAACAAGATCTACGAAACGCTTGAGAACATGGGCGTGGACGTGGTCAGCGAATTCGACCCCGTGCCCGCCGACGAGTTGATCGAGCCGGACAAGATCGATTTGAGTGTCCCCGACGGCGTAAGCGTAGACGACCCCGTGCGCATGTATTTGAAGGAGATCGGCAAGGTGCCCCTCCTGACGGCGGACGAGGAGATCGACATCGCCAAACGCATGGAGGAAGGCGACGAGGAGGCCAAGCGCAAGCTGACCGAGGCGAACCTTCGGCTCGTGGTGTCCATCGCCAAACGCTACGTAGGGCGCGGCATGCTCTTCCTCGACCTCATTCAGGAGGGCAATCTGGGCCTGATCAAAGCGGTGGACAAGTTTGACTACCGCAAGGGATACAAGTTTTCCACCTACGCCACATGGTGGATCCGGCAGGCGATCACCCGCGCCATCGCCGACCAGGCGCGCACCATCCGCATTCCCGTCCACATGGTGGAAACCATCAACAAGCTCATCCGCGTGTCCCGCCAGCTTTTGCAGGAGTACGGCCGCGAGCCCACCCCGGATGAGATCGCCAAGGTGATGAACATCAGCGAGGGCAAGGTGCGCGAGATCATCAAAATCGCGCAGGAGCCCGTCTCGCTGGAGACCCCCATCGGCGAGGAGGAGGACAGCCACCTGGGCGACTTCATCCCGGACGAAGACGCGCCTGCGCCCGCGGAAGCCGCCAGCTTCACGCTCATGAAGGAGCAGCTGCTCGACGTGCTGGATACGCTCACCCCCCGCGAGGAAAAGGTGCTTCGCCTGCGCTTCGGGCTGGACGACGGCCACCAGCGCACGCTGGAGGAAGTGGGCCGCGTGTTCAAGGTAACGCGCGAGCGCATCCGCCAGATCGAGGCGAAAGCCCTGCGCAAGCTGCGCCACCCCAGCCGCAGCAAAAAACTCAAGGATTATCTGGATTAGATGGCCGCCGATATCGACTTTGAGCCGCGCACCGGCCCCGCGGGCAAGCGACGGGCGGGCGGCGCGCACACAGCAAAACCGCACAGCAGGCCCCTGCCCCATGCGCCGCTTGGCGTTGCCGACGAGGCACGCATAACCGTGCCCGATGCGCCGGGCAAGCGCGCGCCGCGACCGCCGCTTTTGGATGCGCGCCTGCGTGCGGCGGCGGATTGGGTGGACCCCTGCGGCGTGTGCGCGGATATCGGGTGCGACCATGGCCGCCTGGGTGCGGCGCTGCTTACCGAAAACCGCTGCCAAACGCTGCTGGCTGCCGATGTGAGTGAAAAGGCGCTGGGTAAGGCCAAGGCAAGGCTGAATGGACTGGGGCTTGCGAGCCGCACGGTGTTCGCCGCCGCAGACGGGCTTGCCGCGCTGGACGCGCTGCCGGACGGCAGAGCGGACACGGTGTGCATCCTGGGCATGGGCGGTGAAACGCTGGCGGGCATCCTCGCGCGCGGGCAGAGCCGCCTGCAAGGCGCCACGCTGGTGCTGGGCGCGCAGACCGAGCTGCCGCTGCTCCGCAAAGCCCTGTACGACATCGGCTACCGGCTGGCCGCCGAGCACGTAGCACAGGCGGATGGTCGCCTGTACATCCTGATGCTGGCTGTGCCCGCGCCGGAAGGCGCGCCACAGCCCACCGAGCGCGAGCTGCTGCTGGGCCCTTGCCTGCTCCGTGACCTGCCGCCCGCATGGGCGGGTTGGCTACGGCACCGGCAGGCGCTGCTGCAAAAGGCGGTAGGCGCGATGCGCAGCGCGCGCGCGGAGGCGCCCGCGGACAGGCTTGCGGCGCTGGAGCTTGAGCTTTCCATGACCGCCGAGGCGCTGGCCGCCGTCGAGCGCAGTGCTGCCGGGGCCAAGCCCCGAGGGGAGGCCGCCTTATGACCGTGAGCGATGTGCTCCGCTGGCTGGACAGCTTCGCCCCCTTCGCCACGCAGGAACCCTTCGACAACGCGGGGCTGGTGCTGGGCGACCCGAATGCCGAGGTAACGCGCGTCTACTTTACGCTGGACGCGACGCTGCCCGCTTTGCAAGAAGCGGACGAGTGGGACGCGGACCTGATCGTGACCCACCACCCGCTGCTGTTTGGCGGCGCGAAGGCCATCCGCTACGATACGCCGGAGGGCGACGTGCTGGCCACCGCCATCGGCGCACGGCTGAACCTGATCGCCGCGCATACGAACCTTGACCGCGCGGAAGGCGGCACGGGCGACGCACTGGCCGCCGCGCTGGGCCTGAGCAAGGTTCGCAGCGTAGACGGCGACCCGTACCTGCGCCACGGCAGGCTGAACGACCCCATGGCCGCCAGGGCATTCCTGCACCATGTGAACCAGCGCCTTCATGCGTGCGCCCGCCTGTACGGCGACGAGACAGCCGACATCCGCCATGTGGCGGTGGGCGCGGGGGCATACGGCGAGGGCTGGCAGGCGGCAGCCGCGCTGGGCGCGCAGGTCTATGTGACGGGCGAGGTCAAGCACCACGAGCTGCTGGCCGCACAAGCCGCGGGCCTCAGCGTGATCGACGCGGGCCATCACCCTACCGAGCAGCCCGGCATCGCTGCCCTGTACCAACGTTTTCTCTCAGACGCATCGGCGGGCCGCTGGCCCATCGCCGCGCGGCTGAACACCATACCGCCCCTGACCTGCGCCACCTGAGCGCACGCGGGGCACGACCGCTCCGCGGGGAGCACGCACACGTAAGGAGGTCACCATGGAACAGATCGAGATGCTGTGGGAATTCCAACAGGCCGACATGGAGGCGGACGCGCTGGAGAACGAGATCAAGCGTTCACCCAACCGGCTGGCGCTGAAGAAGAACCGCGAGTTTCTGCTTGAGCAGCAGAACCTGATCAAACAGATGGAGGAACAGGTCGCCGAGATGCTCGACCGCGTGGACATCATCACCGACGCCATCGGCCTTCAGCAGGAGCAGCTGCGCACCCTCACCACCCGGCTGACGGAAACGCCGCCCGAAAACCTCGAACAGGCCCGGGCTTTCTCGCACGAGGCGCAAAAGCTGATGGGCGATATCCAGAACTACGAACAGGAAATGAAGCGTATTCAGCTGGATGCGGCGGATCATGACCGCGTGCAGAAGGAAATCAGCGTCAAGTTCTCCAAGGTAAAGGCCGAGTACGAGAAGCAGCGCGTCGAGTACGAAGAAGAGTACAAGGAGCAGATGAAAACGCTGGAGGAGAAACGCCGCGCCGCGCAGGAAAAGGGCAAGGATATCGAGCCCGAGCTGATGGAGCGGTATCAGGTTATTAAGAAGCACTGCCTGCCGCCCGTTGCCAAGCTGGTCAACGGCCAGTGCGGTGGCTGCTTTATGGGCCTGCCGCAGGTCACCCTGCGCAATTTCAAGGCGGGCGCGAAAGTGATCGAGTGCGAATCCTGCGGGCGCATGATCGTATCGCTTTAACCCAACAGCATGGCAGCGCGGGCGCACAAGCGCCCGCGCGCGCATTTTCAGGAGGCACACAGGCCATGGATATCGTATCCATCATTGAGAAGAAGAAACTTGGTAAGGCGCTGACCGAGGAAGAAATCCGGTTTTTCGCAAACGGCGCGGCGCACAAAACCATCAAAGATTACCAGCTTTCCGCCCTGCTGATGGCCATCCGCCTCAACGGCATGTCGCGCGAGGAAACCGTGCGGCTTACCCTTGCCATGGCGCAGAGCGGCGATATGGTCGACCTGTCGATGATCCCCGGCGTGCCCACCGACAAGCACTCCACCGGCGGCGTGGGCGATACCACCACGCTGATTCTCGCCCCGTTGGTGGCGGCCTGCGGCGTGCCCGTCGCCAAGATGAGCGGCCGTGGCCTGGGCCACACGGGCGGCACGCTGGACAAGCTGGAGAGCATCCGGGGCTTTCGCGTAGGCCTGTCGATGGACGAGTTCATCACGCAGGTGCAGCGCATCGGCCTGGCGGTCATCGGCCAGAGTGAGAACTTAGCCCCAGCGGATAAAGAGCTGTACGCCCTGCGCGACGTCACCAGCACCGTGGACAGCCTGCCGCTGATCGCCTCCAGCATCATGAGCAAGAAGCTGGCCAGCGGTGCGCAGGCCATCGTGCTGGATGTCAAGACCGGCTCCGGCGCCATCATGCACACGCTGGAGGATAGCATCGAGCTGGCGCAGGCGATGGTGCGCATCGGCACCGACGCAGGCCGCCGCGTGGTGGCGCTGGTGACCGATATGGGCGAGCCGCTTGGCAGCCATGTGGGCAACGCGCTGGAGGTCAAGGAGGCCATCGACGTACTCAGCGGGCGGGTCACAGGGCCGCTGCTTGAAGTATCGCTGGCGCTAGGCGCGCAGATGCTGATCGCCGCCTACGCCGCCGCCACCGTGGACGAGGCCGAGGGAAAGCTGCTCTATGCGCTGAACACCGGCGCAGGGCTTCAAAAGCTGCGCGAGATGATCACGGCGCAAGGCGGCGACGCGCGCGTCTGCGATGATGTGGCGCTGCTGCCGCAGGCCAAGGTGATCCGTGACATTCCCGCCCCCACGGAGGGCTTCATCCAGTCGATGCAGACCATGCACCTTGGCAACCTGGCGCAGCACATCGGCGCGGGCCGGCGCGAAAAGACCGACGTGATCGACTACAGCGTAGGCTTCGTGCTCAAGCACCGCATCGGCGACTATGTGGAGGCGGGCGAGCCCATCGCCACCGTGTACTGTAAAAATGACGAGGACGCTGACCTTGCCGAGATCTCCATCCAGAACGCCATCCCCATCCTCAAGCGCAAGGTGCCGACGCTCAAGCTGATACACGCCATCGTGGAAGCGGATCGCATCACGCGGCTGTGATCTTTCTCTGCCGTACATGCAATTTTCATGTGCCCACACTCGTTCCTTGGGTAACGACCATCCCGCACGACCGCAACGGAAAGGGGTACCTGCCATGAAACACAGTCGCACGACCCTAACCTTGGTGCTCGTATGCCTGCTTATGCTCGCCGCCTGGCCCGCGACTGCGGCCACCCTGCCGCAAGCGCCCTTCGCCTATGCCGACCTGACCGCGGGCGGCGTACCTGCGGGCGCGACCATCGACCAGACAGTCGCCATCCTCGGCGAACCGGCGCAGCGGGGCGAGGTGACCACGGAGGCCGCCACAGGCGACATGCAGCAGACCCTCACCTACGACGGCCTGACGCTCACGTACACGCAGGGGCTGCTGACCGATGCGCAGCTTACCAGCGCCGCACTTGCAGGCCCGCGCGGTATCAAACTGGGCATGGACGAGGCGGCGCTGAACGCGGCCTTCCCCTATGACCAGAGCGCCGCAAAGGATGGCGTGCTCTACGCCGCCGGCTGGGTGGATGCGCTCGGCCTGCCGTTGCCGCCCTGCGCCAAGGCCATGACCTATGACGACGGCACCACCGTTATCCAGTACCTCTCGCCCGTGGCCCCGTACAGCGCGGAGTTGCTGGCCAGCCCAGAGGCGTTCCTCTACGAGTCGCACGCCGGTTTTGCCGTGATCCTTGACGTAAATAAGGTGATCACCGCCCTTGAATGGCACGTGGGTGCGCTGGCGGAGTAAACCCGCCTGAAACCATCGTTTCAGCGTCCATATGCCCCGCCCTTGCCGTTGACAGCCCTTTGCACCGCGTGTTACAATCAGGCGAATTGAATATCCATGAGGGAGTAATTCGCGTTTGCAAAAGCGCGGTCTGGTCAAACATAACCGCCGGCACCACCGGCTTGGCCAGCCTTAATGAGTGAGACTCATGTACAGCCAAGCCTGTATATGAGTCTTTCTTATACCGGCGCACATGGAAAGGAGCATCCCCCTTGAAATTCTACAACACAGGCAGCGCGGACGCGCTCATTGAGCTCAAAAGCGGCAGGCATGGCCTGACCGAGGCGGAGGCGCAGGCGCGCCTTGCGCAAAACGGCAAAAACAAGCTGGTCGAGGGCAAGAAAAAATCGCTGCTGGCCCGCTTCCTGGGCCAGCTGGCAGACCCGATGACCATCGTGCTGCTGGTGGCCGCGGCGCTCAGCGCCATCACCAGCGCCTACGAGGGCGAGTCGTTCGCGGATGTGTTCATCATCCTGTTCGTGGTGGTTTTAAACGCCGTGCTGGGCGTTGTACAGGAGAGCAAAGCCGAGGAAGCCATCGCCGCCCTGCGCGAGATGACGGCCTCCACCTCCAAGGTGTGGCGCGACGGCCAGCTGACCCATATCAAGAGCGAGGATCTGGTGCTTGGCGACGTGATCGCACTGGAGGCGGGCGACGCGGTGCCTGCGGACGCGCGCATATTGGAGTGCGCCAGCATGAAGGTGGAAGAAGCCGCGCTGACCGGCGAGAGCGTACCCGTGCTGAAAACGAGCGACGCGCTGGACACAGAGGGCGACGTGGCGCTGGGCGACCGCAAGAACATGCTCTACATGGGAAGCACCGTGGTCTACGGCCGTGGGCTGGCCGTGGTGTGCGCCACAGGGATGCAGACCGAGATGGGCAAGATTGCCGAGGCCCTCTCCAAAGCTGAAGACGAACAGACGCCGCTGCAACGCAAGCTCTCGGGCCTGAGTCGCATCCTCACCTGGATGGTGCTGGGCATCAGCGCGGTCATCTTTGCGGCAGGCGTGCTTCGCGCAGGGCAGCTGAGCAAGGAAGTGCTGATCGACACATTCATGCTGGCCGTGAGCCTCGCGGTGGCGGCGATCCCCGAAGGGCTGGCAGCAGTGGTGACCATCGTGCTCTCCATCGGGGTCACGAAAATGAGCAAGCGCAACGCAGTCATCCGCCGCCTGACCGCGGTGGAGACGCTCGGCTGCGCGCAGGTCATCTGCTCGGATAAGACCGGCACGCTGACGCAGAACCGTATGACGGTGGTGGAAGCCTCCAGCGAGGACGACGGCCTGCTGGCCCGCGCCATGGCCCTGTGCTCCGACGCGGAGCTGGACGATACAGGCGCGGCGGTGGGCGAGCCCACCGAGTGCGCGCTGGTCGCCTACGCGGCCAAGCGCGGGTTTGCCAAGCCCGCGCTCAAGGCGCAGTACCCCCGCGTGGGCGAAGCCCCGTTTGACAGCATGCGCAAGATGATGAGCACTGTGCACCGGGGTGGCGAGGGCTTCACACAATACACCAAAGGCGCGCCGGACGAGGTACTCGCCCGCTGCACGCGCATCCTGACCGCGGACGGCGAAGTGCCCCTGACCGACGAACTGCGCGCGCGGGTGCTGCTGCAAAACAAGCGCATGGCCGACCGCGCCCTGCGTGTGCTGGCCGCCGCGCAGCGCACGTATGACAGGCTCCCGGACGCCTTTGAGCCGGAGGCGCTCGAAACGGAACTGACGCTGATCGGCCTGACCGGCATGATCGACCCCGTGCGCCCCGAGGTGCAGGCCGCCGTGGACGAATGCCGCAGCGCGGGCATCCGCGTGGTCATGATCACCGGCGACCATATCGACACCGCCGTCGCCATCGCGCGCGAGCTGGGCATCCTGCAGGACCCCTCGCAGGCGGTGCTCGGGCAGGCGCTGAACGGTATGACCGACGCGCAGCTTGACAAAGCGATCGAAACCTACAGTGTATACGCGCGCGTGCAGCCGGAGCATAAGGTGCGCATCGTGGAGGCGTGGAAGCGCCTCGGCAAGGTCGTCGCTATGACGGGCGACGGCGTGAATGACGCGCCCAGCATCAAGGCCGCGGACATCGGCGTGGGGATGGGCATCACCGGCACGGACGTGACCAAGAACGTCGCCGATATGATTCTGGCGGACGACAACTTCGCCACCATCGTAGGCGCCGTAGAAGAGGGCCGCAAAATCTACGCCAACATCAGAAAGGCCATCCAGTTCCTGCTCTCGTCCAACCTGAGCGAGGTGGTGGGCATCTTCGCGGCCACCATGATGGGCTTCACGCTGCTTGCGCCCGCGCACATCCTGTGGATCAACCTGATCACCGACAGCCTGCCCGCGCTGGCGCTGGGCATGGAGGGCGGCGAGGGCGACGCCATGAAAAAGCCCCCGCGCAACAGCGCCGAGGGTATCTTTGCGGGCGGCGTGGGTGCGGATATCGCCTATCAGGGCGCGCTGGTCGCGCTGCTCACGCTGGCGGCCTACCTGATCGGCCACCGCATCGAGAGTGGGCTGTGGGAATTTGTCAACAGCCCTGACGGTGTTACCATGGCCTTTTTGACCATGTCGATGGCGGAGGTGTTTCAGGCCTTCAACATGCGCAGCCGCCGCGGGTCGTTGTTCCGCCTCAAGAAGCAGAACAAGTTCCTGTGGGGCGCGGGCATCATGGCACTGCTGCTCACCGCGGCGGTCATTTACGTGCCTTTTCTCAAAAACGCGTTCGGCTTTGAGAGCATCAGCCTGTTTGAGTATGGCGTGGCGATGGGGTTGGCGCTGCTGATCGTGCCGCTGGTGGAACTGGTGAAGCTTTTCCAGCGGGCGCGCAGCCGCAGGAAGCACCGCAATAACGGCATCCACAAGCAGGCGTAACCGCGAGCTTCCTTCCCACGGTCATACACACTGAACACACAAACACGCCCCGTTACCGCGTTTGCGGCAGCGGGGCGTATTGCATGCCGGAAGGAGGGCTTGTCCCGCGGCATGCACCGGGCCGCTGCCTCCCGCTGGCGAAGCGCCACGGCATGCCCCCGACATAACAAAGCACCCGGCCGCGTGGCCGGGTGCTTTGCATTTTTCCTTCGCTTTTCGCATTGAGGGGCGGCTGACCCGCCAGCCTTATTTCGCTTCCGGCTTGTTGAAGATGTACAGCGCGGGGATGGCGAAGAAGATGATCCAGGCCGGATGCCACAGGTTGAAGAAGAAGCCCAGCACAAGGTAGATCAGCACGATCATCACCGGGTTGAGCCATCGCTCTGCCGTGGTCTTGGGGCGCATGTAGTACAGCGGAATGGTCAGGAACAGCAGCCAGCCCGGATGCCACAGGCGAAACACCGCGCCCAGCACCAGATACAGCATGGTGATGAAGATGGGGTAGAACGCGTCCCATTTCCGTTGGCTGGTCTGCGCTTCCTCGCGCGCCTTCGCCTCGTAGTAGCTGCCTTCCGGCCCAAGCGGAGAACCGTTGTTTTGCTCGCTCATCGAATGATTCCTCCCGATCAAGTATGCGCGAGGGGGCGGCACTCGCCGCCCCCTCGCTGTATGGTGTATCACGCAAGGCGTGGGGTGCGCGCGTCAGTCTTCGGGCTCCAAAAGGCCAAGGTTGCCATCCTTGCGCAGGTACAGGACGCTCACCCGCCCTGTTTCGGCATTCACGAAAACGAAGAAGCTGTGGCCCAGAAGTTCCATCTGGAGCACCGCGTCGTCCACCGACATGGGGCGCACGGGGAACGTCTTGTTGCGGACGATCTTGCGCTTGCCCTCGTCGGAGGCGTCTATCTCCTCCACAAACTCGAACTCTTCGCTCTGGAACGCATCCTCGCGCAGGCGCTTGCCCAGTTTGGTGCGGTGCTTGTGGATCTGCTTTTCGAGCTTCGCCAGCGCCTGGTCGATGCTCACGTAAAGGTTCTCGTCATTGCTGGCCTCGGCGCGGAGCACCACGCCCTCGAAGGGAACGGTGATCTCGCAGGTGCGGCGGTCGTTCTTATCCCGGGTCAGGCGAACCTGCATCTCGGCGTCGGTGTGCAGGTAGCGTTCCATCTTGCTGGTCTTCCGCATCACGCGCTCGGTGATGCCCGCGGAGACGTTCATATTCTTGCCGGTGATGATCGTCTTCATACACATGGCTCCTTTGCGAAAAAAATCGGGTTTGAGCCTGGGATGCCTTGCGTTCCCTGCATTGCATACGCCAAGGGAATCACGCTCCTTCCGGTGCGAGCCTCGGTTCCTCCGCACTTTTTACGTTCGACATGGCGTGCGGCGAATCCTTCCTGCGGTGCCATATGCAGGCAGCCCGTCCGTAAACCCTTGCGCCCATCCTGTGGGCTTCTCATCCGGCCCGTTCGACTGTTTCACGGTGCCTTTTGGTTGAGTGTATCATACCCTGCTTTCCGCAAAAGTAAACCGATGCTGCTCCATCGGTGCGAATTGATTGTTCCAAAACCGCACTTTGGCGCACGAAGCGAAAGGCGGCGGCCCGTCCGGGGCCGCCGCCTGCGTATTCAGCTTGACTTCTTCCCTGGGGCTTTGCCGCCTCTTCACGCATGAAACGGCGCGTTGCCCGTACGGTCAATGGTCGCGCCGCCCAGGCATGTCTCCCCCTGATAGAGCACCACGCTCTGGCCGGGGGTCACGGCCCGCTGGGGCTCGTCCGCAGTCAGCAGCAGCGTGTCGCCGCAGACTGTCGCCGTCACGGGCTGATCCGGCTGGCGGTAACGGTACTTGGCTGTGCAGCGGAAGGGCTCCCCCTTCGCGGCGGGCGGCTGCCCCGCGATCCACGTGGCTTGGGTGGCCAGCGCATGATGTGTGTACAGGCGCGGGCTGTCGCCGCCCTGCGCCACCACCAGCACATTGTGTGCCAAATCCTTCTCCACCACGAACCAGCTGCGCCCGTCGCCCCCGCCGCCGATACCCAACCCCTTGCGCTGGCCCAGCGTGTAGTAGGCAAGGCCGATATGCTCGCCCACCTTGCGGCCGTCCTCAGTGCGCATGTCGCCCGCCTGCATGGGCAGGTAGTTTTGCAAAAACGCGCGGAAGTTGCGCTCCCCGATGAAGCATACCCCCGTCGAGTCCTTCTTGCGGCTCACGGGCAGGCCCGCCTCGTCGGCGATGCGCCGCACCTCGGCCTTGGTCATGCAGCCCACGGGGAACAGCGCCCGCGAAAGCTGCGCCTCCCTGAGCATGTATAAGAAGTAGCTCTGATCCTTGTTCGCGTCCAGCCCGCGCAGCAGCACGGTATGCCCGTCGCGCACGTCGCTGCGCACAAAGTGGCCGGTCGCCATGCGGCCAGCGCCCAGCTTCATCGCAAAGTCAAGGAAGGCGCGAAATTTGATCTCTCGGTTGCACAGCACGTCCGGGTTGGGGGTGCGCCCGCGGTGGTACTCATCCAAAAAGTAGGCGAACACCCGCTCCTGATATTCTTTTTCAAAATTAACGCTGTAGCAGGGGATGTCGATTTGTGCGCACACGTCCTGCACGTCCTGCCAGTCCTGCGTGGCGGTACAGGTGCCGTTCTCGTCCTGCTCGTCCCAGTTTTTCATGAAAACGCCCACCACGTCGTAGCCCTGCCGCTTGAGCAGCAGCGCCGTGACCGACGAATCCACCCCGCCGCTCATGCCCACCACGATACGCTCCATGCTCACGCCTCGATCTCCGGCTCCAGCCTTGCAAGCACCGCGTCCAGCACATCGGCGGCCACGCGGTCGATGGGCTGCTCGCCGTCGATCACCAAAAAGCGCCGCCGGTCGTCGCCGATCAGCTTTTCATACGCCGCCTGCACCCGCCCATGGAAGGCCGCGCTCTCCACCTCGATGCGGTCCAGCGAGCTTGCGCTGTGCCGTCGCTCCAGCGCCAACTGGTGGTCGATGGCGAGGTATACGGTCGCATCCGGCATGGTGGCGCCCACGGCGGGCGCGTTGATGCCGCACACCACATCCGCGCCAAGCTGCCGCCCGCCGCCCTGGTAGGCGACGGAGCTGTCCACAAAGCGGTCGCACAGCACCAAAAGGCCGCGCTCCACCGCGGGGCGGATCACCTCATGCACATGCTGCGCGCGCGCCGCCGCATACAGCAGCGCCTCGCAGGCGGGGCACATCTC
Source organism: uncultured Oscillospiraceae bacterium (assembly GCA_964584315.1). GTDB lineage: Bacteria > Bacillota > Clostridia > Christensenellales > Aristaeellaceae > CAXXOK01. Next base: position 129,249 of record CAZOZO010000003.1, on the reverse strand, counting down.
CATATGGTCGGTGGTCAGGATGGTGTGCCGTATCTCCTCGCTGATCTCACAGCCACCTGGCTCGCGCGTGCGCAGCACGCTGAAGCCGTAATCGCGCAGGCTCTGCTCCAGCCTGTCCACCTGCGTGGTCTTGCCACTGCCGTCCAGCCCCTCCACGGTCAGGAAGAAGCCGCGCGGCACGCTCGCGCCCGGGCACAGAAACGCCCGCAGCGACTCGGTATCCGGCACCACATGGGTCGCGCCAGCGTTCAGCAGCTCCTCCTCGGAGCCGAAGCCGTAGCCCGCGCCGATGGCATCGATGCCGTTGGCCAGCGCGCCCTCCACATCGTAGAAGCGGTCGCCCACCATAGCGGCATGGCGGTAGTTCTCTGGCAGGGCGCGGCGGATCAGCTCGGGCTTGTTGACGAGCTTCTCGTTGTCCTCTTCGGTGATGATGCGGTCAAAGTAGTGTGTGAGGCCAAAGTGGTTCAAAATGGCCATGGCGGGGCGCACAGGCTTGCTGGTGGCCAGCGCCACGTACACGCCGCCCGCGCGCAGCATGCGTAAAATGCTGCGGATATGCGGGTACACCGTATACAGGTACATGCCCTCGCGGTTGAAATACTCCACATAGTGGCAGATGGCCGCGCGGGCCGTGGCCTCGTCCAGCCCCAGGATCTCCACCAGCGACACCATCAGCGGCGGGCCGATGACCGCGCGCATGTCCACGCCCGCGGGCACCTTCGCGCCCACCGCGTTCAGCGCGTAGCGCATGGATTGGATGATGCCCTGATCCGAGCAGGTGAGCGTGCCGTCCAGGTCGAACAGCACCGCGTCATAAGGGAAGCTATTCACGTTGCATACTCCTTTATCCGTCGCGGGGAGGCGGGGTCTGTGCGGCGGGCGCCACGCAGGGCAGCAGCCCTCCGTCCAGCCCGAACAGCCGCTCCTGCGGGGTTTGCGATATCAGGTCGAGAATGTCCTGCGTCACCTCGTCGCCGGGGGTCAGCCACGCCACGCCCGGCGGATAGCGGCCCACACAGGCGGCGGATATCCGCCCCGCCGCCATCGCGGGCGGCAGCAGCTCCCGCGGGGCGAACGCAGCCGCACTCAGCGGCATGCGGCGCGGCGGCCAGCAGGTAGGCGCGGCGGTCATGTCTGCCGCCACACCGCTGCCCCGCTCACCGGCGGCATCCCGCTGGTGGGCGGCGTTTTGCAGGCCGCTGCACAGCCTGCGCAATACGCGCCTGTTGCCCTTCAGCGGCAGGATGCACACGATATGCCGCGCGTCGGTCATCTCCACGTCGAGCGCCAATTCGGCCAGCCGCGCGGCAAGGCGCTCGCCCCCCTCGGGGGCGCGCAGCACCAGCCGAAGCGGGTCGTACCGGCAGCCCTCGGGCGCGTCCTGCTGCCCGTCCGCATAGCCTAGCGACGCGGCAAATGCCCGCACGCGGATGAGCCGCCGCGCCAGCGCATCGCAGGCCGCCGCGCCGCGCATGTCCATCCAGGCGCGGGCCTCGTCCAGCGCCAGCATGGTCAAAAACGAGGGGCTGCTGGTCTGCACCAGCCGAAGCATAGCGCGCAGGCGGGTCGCGTCCACACCCGGCATCGCGTGCAGCCACGCCCCCGCCGTGAGGGCGGGCAGCGTTTTGTGCGCGCTCTGCACAAAGATGTCCGCCCCGCGCGCACCCGCGTTTTGCCATGCGGCGCGCCAGTTGAGGTACGCACCGTGCGCATCGTCGCACAGCAGCAGCTTGCCGCGCGCGTGCGCCGCGCGGGCAATGGCGGGCAGGTCGCCCTGCAGGCCGTAATAATCGCTGTGCAGGGCGAACACCGCAGCCGCGTCGGGCCGCGCATCCAGCGCGCGGGCATAGCTCTGCGCCGTGGTGTACAGCCGCCCCTCGGCGGTAAAACCGGGCTCGGCGAACACCGGCTCGATGCTCGCCGTGATGCATAGGTTGAGCGCGCTCAGGTGCGCGTTGCGTGGCAGCACCACCGCGCCGCCCCGCCCGCAGGCATACAGCAGCATGGCGTGCACGCCCGCCGTGCTGCCGCCCGCCAGCAGCATGGACGACTGCGCGCCCGCGCTGCGCGCAGCCAGCGTCTCCGCCTGCGCGATGGCCCCCGTGGGGTCGTACAGGTCGTCGGTCACGGGCAGCTCGGTCGTATCCCACCGATAGGGCGAAAAGCTGTGAAACGGCGCGCGCCCGCCGGTCGCGGGCATGTGGAGCGACGTGCGCCCGGAAACCCGCCTGAGCAGGTCTCGCATAGGCCTCTGCATCCGCCGCGCCTCCTTTTGATGTGTCACGATGGTTAAGCATAGCAAAAAACGCGACGGTATGCAAGCCATTTGCCCAATCCGGCGCGATGGACGGGCCGCGCCCGCGCATCGCGCTTTTGTTACAGGCGCGGCTTGCGCAGGCTTTGGCAACTGTGCTACAATATAGGATAGTTCTCAAAACGCCGTGCGGGCCGCTTTCGCGTGCCCGCCCCGAAAGGAGCCCCGCCGTGAGTTTACGCCGATGGTTCGCCTGCGCGCTGGCGCTCCTTTGCGTACTTGGGCTCGCCACCGCCAGCGCGGGTGAAACCGTCGCGCTGGACGAGATCGGCCTACGCTATGCGCCCGCCGCGGGCGAGCTGTGCCTGACCCGCCAGTCGATGCCCGCGGATACGCTCGCCGCGCTGGGCGCGGACGCGGCCACGCTGGCCGCCGCCATGCAAAACGACGGGCTGTATCTGCTGAGCTTGCAGCCCGACGGCCGCCAGTTCACGCTTGCCGTAGAACCACGGCCCCAGGGCATCGCCGCCGACAGTGTGTGGAGCATGACTGCCGCGGAGAAAGATCAGTTTTTGACCGCGCTGGCCCGCAAGGGCGGCTACGGGGCCGCTGCCTGGCAGACCGGCGGCTACGCCCTGTTCACCTCCACCGCGCAGGCCGATGCGGACGCCCCGCTCACCTACACGGATATGACGCTGGCCACGCTGTACCTTGGCCAGGTATACGCGCTGCGCATGGATATCATCGGCCGCGAGCCCGCGCAGGCGGATATCGACCTGCTGATGGTCGCCGCAGGCCGCACGCTGCTGCTGGGCGCGCGCGCCCAGACCCCTGCCGCGGCCGCCACCGCCAACGAGCCGCAGCTGGCCTTGCAGGAGGTATCGGTGCCCAGCCAGCCCGCAGAAATCACCCGTGTGACTGACGAGCTGGCACTCACGCTCGACCCCGTACCCGACACCGTCGGGCTCACGCAGGTAACGCTCTCGGGCACGACCGTACCCTACGGCTACCTACGCTATGCGCTGGGGGATACGACCTCCTCCCGCGTCAAGGCGGATGCAAACGGTGCGTTCCGCTTCACGGTGCCCGGCCTGACCGGCGACGCAGCCAACCGAATCGAACTGACCGCTTTCAAGGGCGACCTGAAAACCATCGTGCGTTTTACCGTCACGGTGGATTGGCAGCGCGTGCCCTTTGCACTGCAAAGCGCGCCCGTCACCGAGGGCAAGACGGTCACGCTGCGCGGCCTCACCCTGCCTGACGCGACCGTGGAGCTGACCGACGGACGCGGCACCGGCAGCATCGTCGTGGGGGACGACGGGACTTTCTCCGTCACGCTCACGCTGAGCCGCGTGGGCGAGAACGCTTTCACTTTGCAGGCGCAGGCCAGCGGATACCACCGCACCGACTACAGCTTTACCGCGACGCGCGTTCAAAGCGCCGCCGAGGTGCTGGCCGCCCTGCGCAAGACCGTGCGCCAGACCGACTATAACAAGCTTGCCGCCAAGCCCGCCCAGTACGAGGGCCGCGTGGTGGAGCTGAGCGGCGTGGCATCGGGCCTGCGCTATGCGGACGGGCAGGCAAGCTACGTGCTGACGACCAACAGCGGCGAGCTGTATACCGTGCTGTGCGGCGACCTGCTGGCCGTAGCCGAGGGCGCGCACGTCTCGCTGCTGGGCACCCTCACCGGCAAAACGGCGGGCGAGGGCGGCTACCCCACCCTCATGCTGGCCGCCTACATCCCGTGATATGCTTTCGAGCTCTTGACACAAGGGTTTGAAACGGCATAACGGCTCACTTCAAAGGAAGGTGTTACCTTGCGCAAGTGGATTCTGGGCGTGTTGTTGATGCTGGGGCTTATGCTGCTGGCCGTGCCCGCGAGCGCCGAAACCTATGTGTTCGACCAATTGTTCGCATCCGTGGATATCCCGGAGGCGTATGTGGTGATTACGCCGGACAATGTGGCCAGCAACGCCGAGTGGCTGCAGGCGCGCGGCATCTCCTCCGAGGAGGCCGCCAACGATATGCTGGCGCGCGGCGTGCTGCTGCAGTGCTGGACTGCCGAGGGCGACGCGCGGCTGGAGCTGACCGCGGTGCAGAACGAGCAGACGAAGAACATCTTCGACGTAAACGAACAGACAAACTCCGTGCGCGCGCAGTACCGCCTGGGCCATTACCCCAACAACGACTTTTTTGAGCAGGGCTATGAGTTTTTGAGCGCCGACTGGAAAAACACGAAGGAAGGGCGCTTTCTGATCCTGCGCTACATCCAGCGCGTGAACGGCGAGATCGACCACCGCGGCATGATGCGCCGCACCATCCGCAATGGGTATGAGATCACGTTCGACATGCAGGTGTTTGGCCGCGCCCTCACCAACAAGGACAACAGCGCCCTCAACAAGGTGTGGGAGTCTTTCCACTTCGTGGAGGTGCAGCCCCTGCCCGCCGCGGCCAGCGCCAAGGTGAACATTACCGAAGCGCCCCCGGCCGAGACCAACGAGGCGGAGTTCAGCCTCGCGGGCACTGCTGCGGAAGGCGTCAAGTTCACCGCCGTGGTGATGGGCCTGAGCTACCCCGACCCCATGCTCACCGAGATGGAGGTGGGCAGCAGCGGCAAGTTCAATCTGCCGATCAAGCTGCCCAAGGAAGGCGTGTTCATGGTGACCGTCACCGCAGAGCTCAGTGGCGAGGACGTCATGGAACTGGCCTACCCCGTCACCTATCAACGCACGTTGCTGACCGTGAACGTGACCACCAACGTGCCCGCACAGGTGACCGCTGACGATTTCACCATTCTTGGCACATCGACCCCCGGGGCCAGCGTGCAGGTGTTTGTGAACGACGAGATCGTGGATACCAAAAAGGTGACGGCAGCGGGCCGCTTCAAGGTGGATCTGGATACGTCGGTGGAGGGCGAATACGCCGTGGTGCTAGCCTTCAGCAAGGCCGGGTTATCCGACCGCCGCGTGAGCTACACCTTCTCGCGCACCTGGTCGCAGGCGGATATGGTCAAGCAGCTGGAAAGCGAGGCCATCTCGCCCGGCTACGGCACACTGCTTGACAAGATCGCGGGCTACGACGGCCGCATCATGGGCTACAAGTGCTACCTGGTCGAGGCCACGCAGTCCGGAGACGACTGGATCCTCAAAATGGCGCTGACCAAGAAGGGCGATGGCTACAGCGGCATCATCCTGGTCACCACGGGCGAGGCGCCCACCGTAGCCGTGGGCACGCGGGTGATGATGTATGGCCGCAGCGTGGGCATGTCGGTGCCCAGCGACGAGGCGGCCGACAGCGCCGCCGCCACACCGGCGGAATCCTACCCCTGCTTTGAACTGCTGCAAATGAGCACTCTCTAGGGCGCAGCCCCAATCTTCTGAACCATGCTGGCGGCGCGCACCGTGGCAACGCGGGGCGCGCCGCCGCTTTTCCCCCTCGCTTGTGGTTTGTGCCGCTTGCGTGTATACTGACCTTATCAACCGCCAAGGAAGGTGCTTATGGCTTTTTTACCCATCACGCGCGCGGAGTGCGAGCACCTCGGCTGGGATGCGCCGGATTTTGTGTTCGCCGTGGGCGAGGCCTATGTGGATCACCCCTCCTTTGGGCAGGCGATCGTCAGCCGCGTGCTGGAGCGGGTGGGTTACCGCGTGGCGATGCTCCCCTTGCCCGATTTTCATGACGATACGGATTTCAAGCGCTTCGGGCGGCCCAGGCTCGGCTTTCTGGTGACCGCGGGCGTGATCGACAGCATGGTGAACCACTACACCGTCGCCAAGAAGCGCCGCGGCACCGATGCCTATGCCCCCGGCGGGCAGGCGGGCCTCCGGCCCGACCGGGCCACCACGGTCTACTGCAACCGCATCCATCAAGCCTATCCGGGCATCCCGGTCATCATCGGCGGGGTGGAAGCGAGCCTGCGCCGCTTTTCACATTACGACTACTGGGACGATAAGGTGCGCCGCAGCATCCTGACCGACACCGCCGCCACGCTGCTCATCTATGGCATGGGCGAGCGCGCCATTTTGGACACGGCCGATTTTGTGCGCGCAGGCATGCCGCCGGAGCGCCTGCCCACCCTGCGCGGGTGCTGTTACATGGCCAAGGAAGCGCCCGCGGACGCGCTGTTGCTGCCCGCCCACGCCGAGGTGGCCGCCGATAAGGCCGCCTACGCGCGCGCCTTCATGACGGCTTATGACGAGCAGGACGCCGTGCGCGGCAAACGCCTGTGCCAGCGGCAGGATACCCTGCGCTACGTGGTGCAGAACGAGCCCGCCCTGCCCCTCATGCCAAACGAGTTGGATGACATTTACGCCCTGCCCTACGAGCGCGCCGCACACCCCGTGTACGACCGGCTGGGCGGCGTGCCCGCGCTCACCGAGGTCAAATTTTCCATCTCGGCGGTGCGCGGGTGCTACGGCGCGTGCAACTTCTGCGCCATCACCTACCATCAGGGCCGCGTGGTCACATCTCGCAGCGAGGATTCCATCGTGGACGAGGCGCGCCTGCTCACCACCCTGCCGGATTTCAAGGGCTACATTCATGATATCGGCGGGCCTACGGCCAATTTCCGCGAGCCCGCATGCGGCAAGCAACTCACCAAGGGCTGCTGCAAGGATAAGCAGTGCCTGACCCCCAAGCCCTGCAAAAACCTGCGCGTCAGTCACGAGGCGTTGGTGCGCATCCTGCGCCGCGTGCGCGCGCTGCCCAAGGTCAAGAAGGTGTTCATCCGCTCGGGCGTGCGCTTCGATTACGTCATGGCCGACCCCGACCCCACCTTCCTGCGCGAGCTGGTGGAGCACCATGTAAGCGGTCAGCTCAAGGTAGCGCCCGAGCACATCAGCCCCGCGGTGCTGGACAGGATGGGCAAGCCGCGCCGCGAGGTGTACGACGCATTCGTCAGGCGCTATGAGGAGCTGAACGAGCGGCTGGGCCTCAAGCAATATCTGGTGCCTTACCTGATGAGCAGCCACCCCGGCTGCGCGCTGGCCGACGCCGTCGCGCTGGCGGAATACCTGCGCGACACGGGCCACCAGCCCGAGCAGGTGCAGGATTTTTACCCCACGCCCGGCACGCTGAGCACCACCATGTATCATACGGGCCTTGACCCACGCACCATGCAGCCCGTGTACGTGCCCACCACCGCACATGAGAAGGCTATGCAGCGCGCGCTGATGCAGTGGCGCGCCCCCCAGAACCACGCGCTGGTGCGCGAGGCGCTTCGCCTTGCAGGCCGCGAGGACCTGATCGGCTTCGGGCGCGGTTGCCTGGTGCCCCCGCGGGAGCTGGCCGCGCATCGGGATGGCGCGATGGGTGCGGCACGCGGTGCGCACTCAGGCGGCTCCGCCGCTCACGCCGAAAACGGGCGTGCCGCTGGCCGTGTGAAAGCAGCGGGCGGCACGCGAAACGAAGGCCGTTACGCTGGCGAAAGCAGGCCTGCGCGCTCCGGCGCGCAGGGTACCGGCTATGGCGGGGGCCAGCCTTCCGCCGCGCGCGCGCAAAGCGCCCGCGGGCCGCAGGGGCAACGCAACGCGGGCGCGTCCGGAGGGTCGGGGCGCGGAAACGGCCCCGCAGCCCCGCGAGGCGGCCCGCGCAAGCGGCGCGTATAAACAGCGACAGCCCAGCGTGTTCAGGTGAAAATACCTCGACATACTAAAAGCGACCCATGCGCCTTTCAACGGGCGGTGGGTCGCATTTCTATATTCAGGCGTTTGCTTTACAGCCCCAGATCGGCCTTGTCGTAGTTCAGGCGCGAGGTGTATTGCAGGGTGATGCTCTCCTCATACATGCGGTTGAGGGTCAGGGCCACGCGTGTGTCCGCCAGCGTCCACGAGGCGCTCAGGGTGCCCCATTCCACATAGGTATCCACCGCGGCAGCGTCGAAGGGATCCCCCTCCGGCGCGCCCAGCGTGCTGCTGATCGCGGCCAAGATCGCGCGGAAGGAAGCGATGCTGTCCTCCGCAGGGTCGATGGTAAAGCCCACGCTGGTCAGCCGCTCCGCCTTCTTGCTATTGTTCTGGTCGATCTGCACGGACAGGCTGTTGGCTGTCAGGCTCGTGCCGGGGATGGCCACATCTTCAAACACATACTCGACCGCGTCGCTGCCGTAGTCCGACTTATCCGGCGTAAACTTGGCCAGGGTGGGGTCGGCGGCGAAGGCTGCGCGCGTCTGCTCGCCATCCATGCCCAAGGCGAGGCCAAAGGGCAGCGCGGCGCCCTCCGCCACAGCCAGCACGGGCACCAGCAACATCAGGGCCAGCGTGAGCGCGATGATCTTCCGTTTCATGTTCGGTCGCTCCTTCCGTTTCGTTGCGCCGATGCGCGTTTTCAGTGCAGCGCGGATCCTCGATCATGCGGTTTTCAGGTCGCTTGTACGGCGTAATCATACCGCGTAAACAAGGGCAAGTCAATGTGCAAACGTCATATATTTGTAACATTTTGAAGTTACGGTTTTGTTACTCCACCTGCGCTACAATATGCGCGTAACCTGCAATTAACGCCATAACATAAAAGGAGGCCTACCCATGAAAAAACTGGTCGCTCTTCTGATGGTGTTCACGCTGCTCACGTTCAGCTTCGCGATCGCGGAAACCGCGCCCGCCACCGTGCCCCTCACCTTCGTGGAAAACCCCACCACCGGCTATACCTGGACAGTCAAGAGCAGCGATGAAGCCGTGTTGACCATCGTCGACAACGGTTACGCCGCCGCGCCCAACCCTGAGAACCTCGACGGCAAGGGCGGCACCCACGGCTGGACGCTCACCGGCAAGGCCGAGGGCGATGCGACCGCTACCTTTGTGCTCGGGCAGGCGTGGGATGGCGGCGAGACCGCCGATACCATCGTATACACCGTGCATGTGGGCGCCGACCTGGGTGTGACCGTGACGGATGTAACTGGCTTCCCCGACCTGTACGACCCCATGAAGGGCGCCGTGCTGCTGCTGGAGAACCCCACCACCGGCTACACTTGGGCCTACAAGGCCAGCGCGGAAGGCATCCTCAAGCTGGACCGGGACGAGTTTGTCGCGCCGGACGCCGCCAAGGATGGCGAGGCACTGATGGGCGAGGGCGGCTTCCACATCTGGGTGTTCAGCGGCGTGGCCGAGGGCGATGTGACCCTGACGTTCGACTATGCCCAGTCTTGGGAAGCGGGCGTCACGCCGGATGCGACCGTCACCTATACCTTCCATGTGGATAAGGATTTGAGTGTTACGCTTATGGAGGTCGGCGGCGACTATGCCGAGTACGAACCCCTGCTTTCGGACGTGGAGGAATAACGCGGGGCAAGCGTTTGACCGAATATCCCTTTGGCAAAGGCCGCGGCCCGCTTTGGCGGGTCGCGGCCTTCGTATGTTCCAGTATATTGTGTTACGTTTTGACGGACGTTGTCTTGGTCAAGGGGTGGCTGGCTTCGGTACGATGCGTAACCCGTCAGCGAAGGCGTTAGTGGAAGGTCTATGTCCAGATGCCCCGGCACGGCTTGCGCCTAGCGCCCCGCGCCACCGCGGTTACAGCGCGTCCGCGTAGGCTTCCAGCAGCCCTAAGTCCCACAGCAGCGAGCTGGTCAGATACTTGTCGCGAATGTCGCGCGAGCACAGCAGCGCATCGCGCACGTCCTGCGCGCTCTCGCCGATATCGGCAGGGCGCACAGGCATGCCCACATGGCGCATGAGCGCCTCGATCGCCTCCGTATCCGGCAGCTCCTGCGCCATGATGGCCATGATCGCGCCCCAATTGTCCATGATGCGGGTCAGTCGCTCGGCGTGGCGGGCGGGGTCGTTCTTGTGCCAAAGGATGTTTTCGCTCGTCAGCAGCGTTTGCGCCGCACCGCCGAACACACGCCGCACATTCGCCTCCCACGCGGCGGGGCTGAAGGCGCGCATGGCCTGCTCCGCCCTCTCGCGGGTGAGCACATCGGTGCGCAGACGGTCGTACAGGCGTAGGGTGAGCAGCGTGCCCACGCCCACCTGTATGCCGTGCAACTCCAGCGGCTCGCCGCGCTCCAGCGCGAACATCTCCCACAGGTGGGAAAAATAGTGCTCCAGCCCTGATGCCGGCCGCGACACCTGTGCCATCGCCATCGCAATGCCACTGAGGATCAGCCCTTCCGCCACGGCTCCTACCACTTCGGGGTCGCGCTCCATAAGCCGCGGCGCGGCAGCCACGATGGCGGCAAGCGATCGCCGCATCAGCGACGCCACATTCTCGCAGTAGTACTCGCCGGTCACGATGGCTGAAATGCGCCACTCGCACAGCGCGATATACTTGGCCAGCATATCCCCCAGCCCGGCCCACAGCATGCGCGCGGGCGCATCCTTCATGATGAGCGTATCCGCGATGATCGCGCCCGGGCAGGCGTTGTAGAGCGTCACCTTGACGCGGTCGCGCACCATCGAGGCAGAGTTGCTGGCGTAGCCGTCCATCGAGGGGGCGGTGCACAGCACGGCCTGCGGCAGCCGCAGCGCGTGCGCCAGCACCTTGCAGCAATCATTGATCACGCCCGAGCCCACGGCCAGCACCCCGTCACACGAGGTGTCAAACGCCATGCAAAGGCTACCCACGGCGCGCTCGTCCGGCTCGATATGGGCGGAGGGCAGCTCGTACACCGTATAGGTGACGCCCGCCGCGCCCAGTGCGGCCAGCGCCTTGCCCAGCGCCGCCTGCCGCGTGTTTCGGTCGCATACCACAAAAGGCCGCCTGCACCCGATGGCGGCCAGCGCGTCGGGCAGGCTCTGCACCGCGTCGCGCCCGATGCGCAGGTAGGCGACCCCCGCATGATGGGCCCGCCCACAGGGGCAATCCCGTATATCCTGATCGATCAGCTCATTCAGCGACATCTCCGCCAGCGTTTTCACTTGCTTTTCCTCACTTCCGGCATCAGTTCGGTGGATGGGTCTCGTCTCCATACGGCATATTATACTGCGAAATTGCTCCTTCGTCACGCAAATAGCGCGCGCCACGCAACAGAAGCGAAATAGGCGTGACAGCGGAGCGACAGGGCATGCGGGAACGTGCCCTGCCGCTCCGCGTGAGATCGGTTTACCGATCAGCTTTCTTGTGTCGCGCGCCTTCAGGCCTTCCTGGCGAGCATCGCCATCGTGAGCGAGCCATCGCGAAGGTCAGCACCGGTCAGGTCGCCCCACACCGCCTCGACAGTGAAGCCCGCCGCCATCAGCTCCCTCCGAAGCATGTCCTCCGTAAAGTACGTCTGCCATACCCGGTACACGGCAGCCTCGCCATCCAGCACGGCATACAGGTCGCACAGGGCGGGCAGCTGGGGGTACAGGTGCACGGCATGCAGCGTAAGGTACGGGTGAGGCCGCCAGAAGCCTGCCTCTTCGGCTTCCCAAGTGGCGGCTGGCCCCTGCGCGCGCGCTGCGTAGGCCGCCGCCGTGGGCACGTCCAGCGCAAATAGGCCGCTTGCCCGCAGTGCGCGGCGTATGTTTGCCAGCAGTTTCACGCGCCCAACGGGCGGCAGCACGCCGTAGTCCTGCGAGATGAGCAGCGCCGCATCGAAGGCATCCTCCCCGAAGGGGTCAAGGTAGCTGCTCTGCACAAAACTTGCGTTTTGCCCCTTGCACAGGTCACGGGCATACCGCAACGAGTTTTCGCTCTGGTCGACGCCCGTCACATCAACGCTACGGGTCGCAAGGCGGTGGCAATAAAGCCCCGGCCCGCAGCCCAGGTCTGCCGCACGGCTGCCCGTCGTAAGGCGCATGGCGCCTTCCAGATGGGTGCAGATACGGTCGATGGTATCCGGCCGATAGCTAGCCGCGTCGGTCGTGGGGTCAAGGTGTGCCTTGAGCATTTCCGCCGCGATGTGCGGGTGTGTCCACAGGGGTTCGCCCGTTTCGTAAGGCGCGGGGCGGCGCAGGGCATGGATCAGCGATGGGGTTATGTTCATTTGGTTGCTCTCCTTTCGTTTTCGGCGGCAAACGAAAAAGGGTTGCGTGTCTGCGCACCCCCTACTGTCAAAAGGGGGAACACCGTCTCGAAGAGCCGCGCGGGCACAGCAAAACAGGCCACCATGGCGATATTTTGCGGTGTCCGGCGTTTCTTCGTTTCCGATGGGCGCATACGCGCGCCCGTCGGACGGTATCCCTCCCATATATGCAATTCGTTTGCCGCCACCGTGATTCTACCCGCTTTGGCGGGGCCTGTCAAGCCCTTCCGCGCGTTGCTTTTTCCCCCTCCATCGCGTATAATGAAATATTGTGACAAGCAACGCAGGTAAGGAAGTGGACGCATGAAACTGGGTATCGTCGGATTGCCCAACGTCGGTAAAAGCACGCTGTTCAACGCCATCACGCGCGCGGGCGCGCAGGCTGCCAACTACCCCTTTTGCACCATCGAGCCCAACACGGGCGTGGTGCCCGTGCCCGACCATCGGCTGGATGTGCTGGCCGATATGTTCAAGCCCAAAAAGGTGACCCCCGCCAGCGTGGAGTTTGTGGATATCGCGGGGCTGGTGAAGGGCGCCAGCAAGGGCGAGGGGCTGGGCAACAAGTTTCTCTCCCACATCCGCGAGGTGGATGCCATCATCCATGTGGTGCGCTGCTTTGAGGATGAGAACATCATCCATGTGGACGGCAGCGTAGACCCCGCCCGCGATATCGAGGAGATCAACCTGGAGCTGATCTTTGCCGATCTGGACACCGTCGCACGCCGCGCGGACAAGGCGCAAAAGCTGGTCAAGAGCGGCGACAAACGCGGCGCCGCCGAGGGCGAGCTGGGCCTTAAGCTCAAGGAGCATTTGGAGGCAGGCAAGCCCGCCCGCACCTTCCCCATGACCGCCGAGGAGAAGGAGATCATCGACAGCTGGTTCCTGCTCACGGACAAACCCGTGATTTATGCCGCCAACATCGCCGAGGAGGAGGTTTCCTCCCCCGCCGACACGCTGCCGCTGGTCGCGAAGGTCATGGCCATCGCCAAGGCCGAAGGCGCAGAGGTGTTCACCATCAGCGCGCGCATCGAAGAGGAGATCGGCGCGATGGAGGGGGAGGAGAAACAGGCGTTTCTCACGGAGCTGGGCATCGGCCAGAGCGGCCTTGACAGGCTGATCCAGGCCAGCTACAAGCTGCTGGGCCTGATCTCCTTCCTGACCGCTGGCGCGGACGAGTGCCGCGCGTGGACCATCACCGAGGGCACGCGCGCCCCGCAGGCCGCCGGTAAAATCCACAGCGATTTTGAGCGCGGCTTCATCCGCGCGGAGATCGTCGCCTTCGACGACCTTGTGGCGCAGGGGGGCATGGCCGCCTGCAAGGAAAAGGGTCTTGTGCGCAGCGAGGGCAAGGAATATGTGATGCGCGACGGCGATGTGACGCTGTTCCGCTTCAACGTGTGAGGTGGCGGCCATGGGCAAGCTTGCGTTCTTTTTCAAGCGCCTCGTGCGCATGGATTTTCATAAGATGTGGAAAACCACGGCGTTCCTTAAGGAGCGCAGCGGCAAAAGCCGCCTTTGGTTGCTTGGCGATATGCTGCGCTGCGCCGTCAAGTTCAACGCCGGGTACATGGACTACAAGATCGCGGAGATGTACCGCCTGACCGACGCGCAAAAGAAAACGGTCATCACCCGCGGGCTGAGCAATACCATCGTGCGCCGCATGAACGACAAGGCGTACTGGCACTACTTTGACGATAAAGCCACCTTCAACGGCCTGTTCAAGGAGCAAGTGCGCCGCCACTGGCTGAAGATCGGCCCCGATACCGACCTGGCTGCCTTTACCGCCTTCCTTGCGGAAAACGGCGACCTGATCGCCAAGCCGCTGGAGGGCAGCAGCGGGGTGGGCATCGAACGCTTCACCCGCGAGCACTGGGCGGGCCGCGAGGCGGATTTCCTGCGCGAGCTGAATGAAAAGGGCATCGGCATCATCGAGGAGCGCGTGATCCAGCACCCGGAGATGATGCGCATGTGCCCCACGTCGGTCAACACCATCCGCATCGCCACGCTGCTGGGCGACAAAAAGCAGGGCGTTGTGTATGCGTTCCTGCGCATCGGCAACGGCAAGGTGATGGACAACGTGGATTGCGGCGGCATGGCCGCGCGGGTGGATCTGGCCACAGGCAAACTGCTGACCGTGGGCGCGGACAAGGCGGGCAACACCTTTACGCACCACCCCATCACCGGCACGCCCATCGTGGGCTTTACAGTGCCCTTCTTCCACGAGGCGATGGACATGTGCAACTTCGCGGCCACCAAGGTGCCCCAGATGCGCTTTGTGGCATGGGATGTGGCCATCACCGAAAACGGCCCCGTGTTCATCGAGGGCAACAGCTTCCCCAGCCATGCGGTGCCCCAGTTTGCCGCCCACTACCCGGACGGCATCGGCATCATGCGCGAGTTCCGCGAGTTTATCGACATCTGAGCCCCGTCACTCTTTCCCCCTGTGCCGTAAAGGAGCCTGACCATGAAAAAGACCCTCTGCCTGCTGCTGGCGGCGGTGCTGCTCGCGGCCCTGCTGCCCGCCACCTCGTTGGCGGCCAGCCCCACCTTCACCCTGATGGTTTACCTTTGCGGCACCGACCTGGAGAGCGACGGCGGTCTTGCCACGGCGGATTTGAAGGAAATGGTGTCCAGCGGCATAACGACCAGCGGCCCACTGACCGTGTACGTGCAGACCGGCGGCACCAAAAAGTGGACAAACCCGAAGATCAAGGATCGCGAGGCCGAACGCTGGACGCTGTCCAAGGCAGGGCTTGATCGCGCGGAGGGCCTCGGCCGCGTGGACATGGGCGACGGCGATGCCTTTGCCGAATTTTTGCAGTACGGCCTTGAAAACTACCCCGCCGACCGCTACGGCGTGATCCTGTGGGATCATGGCGCGGGCGCGAGCGACGGCGTGTGCTATGATGAGCTTACCGGCAACAGCCTGAACATGCGCGAGATCTACGATGCGTTCACCAAGGCCTCCGCGGAGCCGAATTACCGTAAGTTCTCGCTGGTGGGCTTTGACGCGTGCCTGATGGCCGATTACGAGATGGCCGTTCACCTGGCCCCGTTTGCCGAGACCATGGTCGCCAGCGAGGAGACCGAGCCCGGCGAGGGCTGGAGCTACAAGGGCTGGCTGCCTGCGCTGGCCAAGGATACAGGCATCGACATGCACGCGCTGGGCAAAAAGATCGTCGACAGCTTTATCAAGAGCGTGCAAAACGCGGGCTACGGCGATTTCGGCACGCTGAGCGTGATCGACCTGACGCAGCTGGACGCGCTGCGCGCCGCCGTGGAAAAGATGGCGGGCAGCCTCACGGGCGAGCTGAACGGCGGCAACTTCAACGCCATATCGCGCATCCGGCAAAGCGAACGCTCCTTTGGCGAAACCAGCGACGCAGCCAGCGACATGATCGACCTTTCCGTGTTTGCCGACATCTTCGGGCGCTTTGATACGGATGCGTCGGCAGCGCTCACGACGGCGCTGGGAAACGTGGTAGTCTACAACGGCTATACCCGCAACCTAAGCAACATCAGCGGCCTTGCGGTACTGGTGCCCTACAGCACCCGCAGCGATGCGGACGCCTACCTGCCCGCCTACGACACGCAAAACCTGATGCCTTCCTACACGGGCTTCGTGCGCAGCTTCCTGGGGCAGATGGGCTCGGGCAGCCACACGTTCGGCTCGTCCACAGTGGGCACGCAGAGCGTGCAGGCCGCGACCGTGGACTGGTTTTCGCAGTTTGCGACCGACCAGGGCAGTTACTACAGCGCCTATGACGAGCTGTGGGGCAACACCACGGGCGACAGTGGCCAGAGCGGCGGCAACGCCTCCGGCTCCTCCGGCGCCAACGGCAGCGGGGACGGTTCGGGCGCCACCGGAAGCAGCGGCGCCTCCGGCTCGTCGGATGGCAGCGGAGATTTCTCGCTGGACGGGTTCCTCAGCTCCCTGTTCGGTTCCAGTGACGGCAACTTCAACACCGACGCCTACTCCACGGAAGCGCAGCAGGGCACGGGCGGCGAGCAGGCGAGCGGCTCGGTATCCAGCGGCAGCTTTGCCAGCCTCTGGGGCGACCAGCCCGAAACCCAGCCCGCCACGGTGGAGGTGAACGCGAACGGCCAAACCTACGCGGTGGATAACCCCTTCGCGGGCGCGACCGGCGATTACGCCTACACCGTGACCCTGAGCGACGAGGATATGCAGTACCTCGCCACCGCCGAGGCCAACCTGATGATGGACGTGAGCGACCCGGATTTTGAGTGCTACCTCGACCTGGGCTACACGCGGGATACCATCATCGACTGGAACCAGAACAAGATCTACGGCCTGTTCGACGGCACGTGGCCCACGCTGGCCGGTCAGCTGGTATCCATCCAGGACCAGATCGCCAACGACACCTACGTGCGCTCGCTGATCCCCGTGACCTTGAACGGCGAGGAGACCTACCTGCTGGTGGTGTTCGACAAGGACAACCCGGGCGGCGTGGTGGTGGGCGCGACCGAGGGCTTCAACGACGCGGGCCAGGCCGTGCGCGGCTATGACCAGCTCAAGGAAGGCGACGTGGTGGTGCCGCAGTATGATCTGATCTACTGGGACGAGAATGACGAGCAGCAGACCGAAACCACCGAGGGCGACCCCATCACCGTGGGCAAGGACGGTTCCATCCCCTTCGCATATGAAGCCGTGGAGACGGGCGCGGACTACGTGTACGGCTTCTGCCTGAACGATGTGTACGGCGAGTATCAGTTTACCGATTTCACCACGCTGAGCTTCTAGCACGCGGCGTATGCAAAAAAGCCGGACGGGAACCTTCCCGCCCGGCTTTTTTCGTATTTGCGGTGGTATAGCGTGGGAGCCCCGCCGCCCTGCGCACGAGCCCCACACAAGCCCGCGGCCTTACCGCGCCCGCACAAGCTCCACCAGCATTTGCGTGATGCGTTCCATCTCCGGTACGCTGGCGTACTCCATCACGCCGTGCATGTTGTAGGCGCCGGTGGGCAGGTTGGGGCAGGGCAGCCCTTCAAAGGAGAGGCGCGCCCCGTCGGTGCCGCCGCGGATGGCCACGAACGTCGGCTCGTCGCCCACGGCGCGGATGGCGGCCAGCGCACGCTCGGTCACCTCGGGGTAGCGGTCGATCACCTCGCGCATGTTACGGTACTGGTCTTTGACCGTCAGGGTAAAGCTGCCTTCACCGTATACGCCGTTCAGGTATGCGGTAATGGCCGTGAGGCGCTCCTTGCGGCGCTGGAAGCTGCCCGCGTCGTGGTCGCGCACGATGTAGCGCAGCGTGGCTGCGCTCTCGTCGCCCTCGATGGCGCACAGGTGGTAGAAGCCCTCGCGCAGCTCTGTGTGCGCGGGTATCTCCTGCGGCGGCAGCATGGCGTTAAAGGCCATGGCCATCAGCGAGGCGTTGCGCATCTTGTTTTTGGATTGGCCGGGGTGGATGTTGAAGCCCTTGACGGCCACCGTGGCCCCGCAGGCGTTAAAGTTTTCGCACTCGTACTCGCCGGGCGCGCCGCCGTCGACCGTGTAGGCGAAATCCGCGCCGAAGCCCTTGACGTCGAACCCGTCCGACCCCTCGCCAATCTCCTCGTCCGGCGTGAAGCCGATGCACACCTTACCGTGTCGGATCGAGGGATCCGTAAGCAGCAGCTCCGCCGCGGTCATGATCTCCGCCACGCCGGCCTTGTCGTCGCCGCCCAGCAGCGTGGTGCCGTCGGTCACGATCAGCTCGTGCCCCTTGTGCCGCGCGAGGCTCTCAAACGCCTCCTCCCGCATCACGACCCCGTTGCCGATGGCCAGGTCACCACCCTCGTAGCGCACGGCGCGCGCGTTCACCGGGCCGGTGGGCACAGCAGGCGAGGTGTCCATGTGCGCGATCAGGCCGATGGCGGGCTGCCCCTCCACGTTGGCGGGAATCACCGCATATACATAGCACAGCGGCGATACGCGCACCTCCTGCGCGCCCATGGCGGTCAGCTCGTCGGCCAGCAGGCGGGCAAGGGCCCACTGCTTCTCGGTGGAGGGGTGCGTGCCGCTTACCTCACTGGCGCCGGTGTCGATCGCCACATAGCGTAAAAACCGTTCTTTGACTGTCACAGGCTGGTACCTCCCTTGCGTGATGCCCCTAGCATACCACGTGCCACGGCGGGCTGTAAAGCGCCGCGCACTACGCGGGAGGGCCTGTACAAAAGCATTGCGACGCGCTATAATAGCTCCTGAATTCACATCGGAGGAGGATGAACTTGCACCCGCACAGTACGGAAAAGCGCCTTCCGCTTTTCCTGCGTACGATCAGGCCTGAACGCGTGATGGTACTTGGTTTTCTACTTGTGATCCTGACCGGCGCCCTGCTGCTCACGCTCCCCATCGCCGCCAAGGACAACCAATCGGTCGGCTTTCACAGCGCGCTGTTCACCGCCACATCGGCTGTTTGCGTCACGGGGCTCATCGTGGTGGATACCGCCGATGCCTACACTGTTTTTGGCCGCGTCGTCATCATGCTGCTGATCCAGATCGGCGGGCTTGGCTTCATGGTGTTTGCCACCCTGTTGATGATCGCGCTGGGCCGCCGCATCTCACTTCGCAACCGGGTGCTCATCCGCGAGTCCATGAGCGCCAACAGCCTCGCCGGTATGGTGCGCCTGAGCAAATGGTTCGCGATGCTGGCGGTCATCATAGAGCTGATCGGCGCATGTCTGCTCAGTATACGCTTCATTCCCATGCTGGGTGTGAAACGGGGCATATGGTACAGCATCTTCCACGCCGTAAGCGCCTTTTGCAACGCCGGGTTCGATATGTTCGGCGGTTTCAAAAGCCTGGTGGATTTCCAGCATGACCCGCTGGTGCTGCTGACCATCGCGTGGCTCATCATCTTCGGCGGCATGGGTTTTGCGGTGCTCACCGAGCTGATGCACAACCGCTTTCATTTTCATAAGCTATCTTTGCATACGAAACTTGTGGTGTGCATCACCGCCGCGCTGCTGGTGGGGGGCACGCTGCTCATCCTCGCGCTGGAGTGGACCAACCCTGCCACGCTCGGCGATCCGTCGCTTGGCTTTGGCGACAGGCTGCTCAATGCCTTTTTCCAATCTGCCACACTGCGCACGGCGGGCTTTGCGTCCGTCAATCAGGCAGCGCTGACCGACAGCGGCAAGCTGATCAGTGTGATATGGATGTTCATCGGGGCTTCGCCCGCCTCGACGGGCGGCGGTGTGAAAACCACCACCATGGGCGTTGTGCTGCTGATGGTGCTCAGCGTGATACGGGGGCGCGACACGGTCGGTTGCTTTGGCAAGCAGCTGCCCATCGGCATCGTGCGCCGCGCGATCACGCTGGTGATCATCAGCCTTGGCATCGTGCTCACCTGCACCATGGCGATGTCCATTTCGGAACAGGGCAAGGGCAAGAATATGCTTGACCTGGTGTTTGAAGCCACATCGGCCTTTGGCACCGTGGGGCTGTCCGCGGTCAACACGCCTACGCTGAATACCTTCAGCCAAAGCTTGCTGATCCCCGTGATGTTCTTTGGTCGCGTTGGGCCGCTCACCCTTGCGCTGGCACTGGCCAGCAAGCTGGAAAACAACCCCAGGAATCGCATCCATTACCCTGAAGACAAAGTCATGATCGGCTGACGGAGGTTTGAAACCATGAAGGAGAAAACGAAGCAATATCTGGTGCTGGGCCTTGGCCGCTTCGGCGAGAGCCTGGCCATGTCCCTGTATAAACTGGGCCACGAGGTGCTGGCCGTGGACTCAGACGCCGAGCTGGTGGACAGCATCGCCCCGCACGTGACGCAGGCCATCCAGATCGACGCGACCGACGAGGGCGCGCTGGAGTCGCTGGGCGTGCGCAATTTTGACGCAGCCATCGTGAGCATCGGCCAAAACGTGCGCGACAGCATCCTGGTGTGCGTGCTTCTCAAGGAGTTGGGGGTGCCCTACCTGATCGCCAAGGCCATTGACGAACTGCACGCCAAGGTGCTGCGCAAGGTGGGCGTCGACCGCGTGATCTTCCCCGAGCGCGACATGGGTGTGCGCGTGGCCAAATCGCTGCTGACCCCCAACGTGCTGGAAATGATCGACCTGAGCGACGATTACCAGCTGCTGGAGACCATCCTGCCCACGAAATGGGTGGGCAACACCATCATCGGTATGGATGTGCGCAGGCGCTACGGCGTGAGTATCCTGGCCATCCACCGCGGCGGCGAGTTTTTCGTCTCGCCCGCGCCGGACTTTGCCTTCCAGGCCGGCGACATTCTGCTGGTGCTGGGCAAAAAGGACGATATCGACAGCCTCGAATAACACCCGCGCCGCCACCGCAGCGCACCGCCGGATGGCGGCCGCAGCGTGGCGGCGCTTCCCATTTGGCGGCCTTGACCCAAAAGGAGCGGAAGACCCATGAAACCTCTGGATGCCTCCCATTTCGATCTGGACAGGTGCAGGCCGTTCTTCCACGAGGGTGGGGAGAAGGGCGTGCTGCTGGTGCACGGCTTTACCGGCAGTGTTGCGCACCTGCGGCCGCTGGGCGACGCGCTGGCCGATCTTGGCTACACCACGATGGGCATCAACCTGCCCGGCCACGCGCAGACCGAAGCCATGATGGCGCAGACGGGCTGGCAGGATTGGCTGGCCGCGGTGCGCACCGCGGCGGTGGAACTCCGGCGGCACTGTGCGTTCGTGACCATCGCGGGCCTGTCGATGGGCGGTCTGCTCGCACTGCTCGCGGCGGCGGAGGGGCTGGCGGACGCGTGCGTGAGCATCTCCGCGCCGCTGCCACCCAGCAACCCGTTTGCGCCACTGGCAACCATCGCCGCGCCCGTCTGGCCGCGCGTGAGCAAGCCGCCCGCCGCCGACCGACACGCGCGCATCGACGCAGCGTTCGACTATGGCTACGCCGGCTACCCCACGCGCAAGGTGGGCGACCTGCTGCGCCTTACGCACATGGCGCGCCGGGAGCTGCCCAACGTGACCTGCCCACTGCTGGTGGTGCAGAGCACCGGCGATGCCACCGTGCGCCAGAGCAGCGCAGAGACCATCCTGCGCCGCGCAAACAGCCCGCAGAAGCAGCTTTTGATGCTGGACGGCGTGCACCATGTATGCACGCTCTCGCCCGCGCTGCCGCAGATCGTGGCCGCCGTGGACGCGCTGCTGCGCGGCTTGTAAGCCGAAGAACAAAAAGAAAAGAGTGCGCCGCGATCCGTTGCGGGGCACTCTTTTTTGATGTGGTTCAGGCAGCAGGCACAGCGCGCGCCTACAGCGTGCGCATGAAGTTGGCAAAATGCGCAAACACGATGCCCGGCTCCTCCAGCGTAGTATCCCAGCGCTTGACCCACTCCAGCGAGTAGTAGCCCTGATAGCCCGCGGCTTCCAGCGTGCGCACGCACTCCGCCAGCGGCACGTCGCCAAAGCCGGGTAGCGTGTAACGGTAGCCGCCCTCGGCGCGCTGGCTGTCCTTCATGTGGGTGTGCCACAGCCACGGTTTCAGGTTATCCACGGTGGTCTGCGGCTTTTCGCCCATAAAGCGGTAAGGGTGGTGCATGTCCCACAGTGCACCCACGCTGGGCGAACTGATGAGGCTGAGCAGTCGGGCCAGCTTTTCGCTGTCGCTCCATACGCCGTGCGTCTCGATCAGCAGCTTCACGCCGTATGCCTTGGCCAGCTCGCCCAGCGCCACGGCGCGGTCGCGCACGTAGGCTTCGTCCACGGTGCCCACAGGCTGGGGCACGGGCGCGGTGGCCATCACGCGCACATAAGGGGTGCCAAGCTTCTGCGCCAGCGCGGCATAGGCCTCGATCTCGGCAGTCACGGCCTGCTCGTTCTCACGCAGGTGGATGCAGCAGTCGCTGTCCAGGCAGGGGATGGAAAGGTTCAGGCGCGAGAGCGTCGCGAGGGTGCCCGGCAGGTTCTCGCCTGCGAAATCCGGCACGCTGGGCACGGAGATATCCTTGCCCACGCCGCGCACTTCGATGCCCTGATAACCCAGATCGACCGCCGTGGCCATGATCTCCTTGAGGCTCCATCGCGGGCAGCCAAGGGTGGAAAAGCTGATTTTCATGCGCGACCCCCCGTATTGCATATCGGTTTTCATTATGATATCATTGGCCTATCGGTTGGTCAAGCAAAAACCGCGCCGCGGCGCGGGCGACAGTGAAAAATGGAGGGGCGTGCATGGCGAAGCGGCGCAGGCGTACGAGCGGCGTATCACTGGGAACGGTGGTCACCATCATCCTCGTGGCGCTTGTGGTGTTTGCCAGTGCCATGCTGCTGCCCAAGCTGATGGGCGATATCGACACCCGTGTGGATGCGCAGCGCGTGGGCGTTGCGCTTTTGGGCGCGGTAAACGGCGGGCAGCAGGGCGCACCCGACCAGCCTACGCCCATTCCCTCCACAACGGTGGAGCTGCCCACCGATGCGCCCACGGCCACCCCGCCCGCCACGCATACCCTCACACTCACGGCCACAGGTTCCATCGCCATCGATGCCACCATCCAGAAGGCCGTCACCAGCGAGGCTGGGTACGCTTTCGGCCCGCTGTTTGAGCAACTGGCAGGCAGTTTTCAAAGCGAAGTGAACCTTGCCACATTGGAAAACCTCGTGGTAGGCACCGATAAGCTGACCGATGTGAACATGCCCGCGGACGCGCTGGCCGCCATCCGCGACAGTGGCGTAAATGTGCTGTGCAACGGCTTCTACGGCGCGCTCAACAATGGGGTAAGCGGCCTTGCCGCTACGCTGGACGCTATCCGTAAAAACGGTATGACGCCCTACGGCATCTACCCCACCGCCGAGAGCCGCAAGCATGTGGTGACCATGGAGATCGGCGATGTGACGGTCGCCTTTTTGAGCTTTCAGGGCGAGCTGAGCGCGGCTGGCAAGAAAAAGACCACCCGCGAGGAGCAGGATTTCGTGATCGCGCCGCTCACGGTGCCCACCATCGGCGAGAGCATCACCGCTGCGCGCGCCGCGGGGGCGCAGATCGTAGTGGTGTCGCTGTGCTGGGGCAAAGTGGGCGCGGACAAGCCCACCGCCACGCAGCGCGAGATGGCGCAGGGCATCGCGGCCGCGGGCGCGGATATCATCCTGGGCACGCACAGCGGCACGGTGCAGGCGGTGGAGCTGCTGAGCGCACGCCGCTCGGACGGGCGCGAGCGCCAGACGCTGTGCGCCTACTCGCTGGGCAACCTGCTGATATCGGATCGCGGCGACCGCTCGGCCATCTCCGGCGCGCTGCTGCACGTGAGCATGCAATACGATCTGGCGACCGACCGCCTCACCTTTGAGCAGCTCACCTATACGCCCACCTATGTGTGGCGCGGCAAGATCGACGGGCGCACAGGCTACCGCGTGCTGGTAAGCAACCGCGAGCCGCCGGATTTTGTGGAAAAGGATCAGCGCAGCGTGATGGAGCGCAGCCTGTTTTTGATCCGCGACGCCTTCGCGGGCACGCCCGTGGGCGAGGCGCAATAACCGGGCGCGGCGGAAACGGATCGCGGCCCGCGGCGATGGTCGCGGGCCTTTGCCATGCCCCCGCACGCTTTACAGCCCGTGCGGGCCGTGGTATGATAGCCGCGTCGCCATCAAAGGGGAGGTCGCCGCATGAAAACCCGCACCTGGCTCAAGCTGGTCGGTTTCATCCTGTGCGTGTGCGTGTTCGCGCTCATCGCCGCAAACCTTTCAAACGATTCGCTTCGCGCGCTGGATCTGCGCTTTACGGAGTCGCTGGCCGCCGTGCGCACGCCCGCGCTCACCCTGGCCATGCAGGGCGTTACCACGCTGTGCGCGCCGGTGGCTCTGCTCATGATCTGCCTTGTGCTCATGGTCGTCTACCGCAAAAAGCATTACAGCATCCCCGTGGCCGTCAACCTGATGGTATCGGTCTCGCTCAACTATTCGCTCAAAAACGTGTTTCTGCGTGAGCGGCCTCCGCTGATGTACCGCGCCGTGGTCGAGAGCGGCTACAGCTTTCCCAGCGGGCACGCGATGGCCGCGGGCGCGTTTTACGGCTTTCTGATCTATATGGTGGCGCAGAGCAACATGCCCAGGCGCCGCAAGCGGCTGCTGATCGCGCTGCTGACGTTGTTGATCGCGCTGGTGGCCCTGAGCCGCGTGTACCTGGGCGTGCATTACCTCAGCGACGTGGTGGCCGGTCTGGCGGTCTCCACCGCCTACCTGCTGGTATTTAGCGCGGTGGTGGGCGCATACCTGCGCGCCGGGCATGTCGAGGTGGCGCTGCCGCTGTTGGACACCAAGAACAAACGCCTTGCCGATAGCTTCCGCCACGCGTTCGACGGCGTTGCGCTGGCTATGAAGGGCGAGCGTAACATGATCATCCACTTCGGGGTGATGGCGTTGGTCACAGTGTTCGGGTTTCTACTGGCGCTGAACGAAGCGGAGTGGCTCGCGTGTGTCGTGCTGTTCGGGCTGGTCATCGGCATGGAGTTGCTCAACACCGCCATCGAAGCCACCGTCAATATTTGCATGCCCGCGCCCGACCCGCGCGCGAAGCTTGCCAAGGATACGGCAGCGGGCGCGGTGATGGCCGTTTCCATCGCGGCGGCGATCGCGGGGGTCATCATCTTCGCCCCCAAGCTGTGGCCCATGCTCCGCTGACGCGCTGCCTGCGCGGAGGGTCCGCCGCCCGTTTTGCCCGTGACCCGCTCCCCATGCCACACCTTGCCGGAGGGATACGATGCTGGATTACCTGAAATGGCGCGGCGACCTGCCCTTTACGGCTGCGCCTTTGAACGAGCTGGACATGCTGGTGTTTTCGCAGCTTGCCTACCTGCGCTTCCGCGATGCCATCGGCGCTGGCGAGGCTACGCTGGCAGCAGCCATCGCCGCGGTGGAGGCCCTGCCGCGTGAGAGCGGCAACCCGCAGGTGGCGGAGCTGCGCCACGGCCTTGCCAAACAGGTGTCGGAGAGCGTTCGATTCGGCGGGCTTACCCTGCGCCTGTGCGAGGATATCTTCGACGAGTCGCGCGAGATGCAGTTTGCGGCCATCACGCTTGCCCTGCCGGACGGCTCGCATGCTGTGGCCTACCGCGGAACCGATGCCACCCTCATCGGCTGGCGGGAAGATTTCAACATGTCGTTCGCCTGCCCCGTGCCCTCGCAGGCACAGGCGGAACAATACCTGCTGGCCGTGGCCGCGGGTACGCGCGGGCCGCTGCACCTGTGTGGGCACTCCAAGGGCGGCAACCTGGCCATGTATGCCGCCGCGCGCTGCGGCGCGGCCATCCGCGCCCGCACGCTGGGCGTATACCTGTTCGACGCGCCCGGCTTCCCCGCCGCCTTTACCGAGAGCGCGGGCTATCAGGCCTCGTTGCCCGCCGTGCGTTGCTGTGTGCCGCAGACCTCGATGATCGGCCAGCTCATGCGCGTGCCGGACGCCTGCACCGTGGTGCGCAGCAGCGCAAACGGCATGGCGCAGCACAACGTGTTCACCTGGGGGCTGGATGGGCCGCATTTTGCCACCCTGCCCGCGCTTGACAACACCAGCCGTATCCTGAAGCAGACGCTGGATGATTTTATGGCCGAGAGCACGCCCGACATGCGCCGCAAGTTTGTGGAGGCGCTCTTTACCATGCTGGGCGCCTCGGGCGCGCGCACCTTTACCCAGATGGCGGAACGGTGGACTGATACCGCGGGCGCGCTGCTGGGCGCGGCGTGGGATCTCGACCCCGTGACGCGCAAGGCCGTGCTCGCGGTGGCGGGGTCGCTGGCCTCAAACGGTGTGGAAAGCGCCATGCGCTGGATCACCGCCGACCGAAACGAAGCGCCGGAACCCAAGGCACTGCCGGAGGCGTAAGGCGGGGCGCGGCGAAATGCATGCTTGCCTTTTCAAGCAATATCAGAAGCCGGACGGGAGGTATTCCCCGTCCGGCTTTTGCTGTCGTCTGCCGGTGTCAAAGCAGCATATCCTGATGGTAACAAACAGATTTCCATGTCCGCGTACCGCATTCCATATGTCCGCCCGCTGCGCCGGCCGGCATCGTACTTGCATGGCGTATCGGGCATGCCCAAACCCATTAAGGGCCAACTCCCTGGCCCTTTCCCACTGTGATGGGGGCACAGGTCGCCCGCTTTTGTTTGCCCTTCCGCCCATTGGTCAGACCTTCACGGAAGCTTCAAAATCCGTTCAAAAATCGGCCACAGGTGCGCGGAAGTTTATTCACAGTTGCCCGCTACAATAAGGCCAAAACGTTCGACGGGAGGAATCGCATTGATCGAGGTTACCAATCTCACCAAGGTGTACGGCAACCATGTCGCCGTGGATCATGTGAGCTTCACCATCGATCCCGGGAAGATCTACGGCTTTCTGGGACCCAATGGCGCGGGCAAAACCACCACGATGAACATCATCACCGGCTGTCTGGCCGCCACCGAGGGCACCGTGACGGTGGATGGGCACGATATCTTCGAGGAGCCCATCCTGGCCAAGAAGGCCATCGGCTACCTGCCGGAACAGCCGCCCCTCTACCCGGACATGACGGTGCGGGACTACCTGTGGTTCGTGGCCGATGCCAAGGCCGTGCCAGCCAAGCAACGCGCCGCCGAGGTAGCCCGCGTGATGGACAAGACCGGCGTTGCCGATATGGAAAAGCGCCTGATCAAAAACCTGTCCAAAGGCTACCGGCAGCGCGTGGGGCTTGCGCAGGCCATCCTTGGCGACCCGAAGGTCATCATCCTGGACGAGCCGACCGTGGGCCTTGACCCGCAGCAGCTGATCGAGATCCGCGAGCTGATCCGCGAGCTGGGGCGCGACCGCACCGTCATGCTCTCCAGCCACATCATGCAAGAGATCAGCGCCGTGTGCGACAACATCATCATTATCGCGGGCGGCAAGTTGGTAGCCGAGGACACCCCCGAAGCCCTCGCGGCCCGGGCGGAGCATGGGCAGACCCTTCGCCTGACCGTCAAGGCCCCCGCCTCTGCCGCGCTTCACACCCTCGCCGCCATGGGCGACGCACTGGAAACGCATGTGACCCGCGAGCACGACGGCCTGTGCGAGCTGGAACTCGCCGCCGCGGGCGACGCGGACGTGCGCGAACAGCTCTTCTACCTGTTTGCGGAGGCAAAGCAGCCCATCCTGTCGATGGCGCGCGAGCAGCAGAGCCTGGAGGATGTGTTCCTGACCCTGACGGGCGGCGAGGCGCACGCGCAGGCGGCCAGCGTGAAAGGAGGCGGCGCAAGGTGACGGCGATTTTCAGGCGCGAGTTCAAGAGCTATTTTACCGGCATGATGGGCTATGTGTTCATCGGGTTCGTGCTGCTGTTCGTGGGCATCTACACCATGGCGCTGAACCTGAACTACGGCTATCCGGGCTTTGAGTACGTGATCCAGAGCTGCTCGTTCATGTTTTTGATCGCGGTGCCCGTGCTCACGATGCGCGTGTTCGCGGAGGAGCGCAGGCAGGGCACCGACCAGCTGCTCTACTCCCTGCCCGTGGGCGTTACCCAGCTGGTGCTGGGCAAGTACCTCGCCATGGTGGCGCTCATGGCCATTCCCGTGGCGGTCATCTCCTTCTACCCCCTCATCATCGGCGCGTTTGGAGCCATCAGCTATGCCACGGCCTACGGAAGCATCTTCGCATTCTTCCTGCTGGGCTGCGCGCTGCTGGCCATCGGCATGTTCATGAGCAGCATTACCGAAAACCAGATCATCGCGGCGGTCATGTGCCTTGGCACGCTGCTGCTGAGCTACCTGATGACGGCGCTATCCACCCTGATCACCTCCACGTCGCTGGCCAGCACCATCGCGCTGATGGTGGTGGCGCTGCTGCTGAGCCTGATCGTGCGGCTGATGACCAAGAGCTGGACAGCCGCGGGAATCACAGCCGTAGTCACGTTTGTGCCCCTCGCCCTTCTCTATCTGCTGAGCCCCGCCGCCATGGAGGGCGCTTTCACCGGCTCGCTGGGCGCACTGGCGGTGTTCGACCGGATGCAGAACTTCGTCAAGGGTGTTTTCGACCTTACGGGCGTGGTCTACTTCCTGTCCGTAGCGGCGCTGTTCTGCTTTTTCACGGTGCAGGCCGTGGAAAAACGGCGCTGGAGTTAGGAGGGGCATAAGCATATGGAAATGCAGAAGAAGCCTTCCCTGTTTGGCACGCGCAGGTTCCGCAGCGGCGGCTACGCCGTGCTGGTATCGGTCATCGCAGTGCTGGTGGTCGTGGCCGTGAACATCTTCGTGGGGCAGCTGCCCGCCACAGCCACAAAGGTGGATACCACCCAGCAGAAGCTGTTCACCTTCTCCGAGCAGACGGAGCAGCTGCTCGCCTCCCTCAAGGATAAGGTGACCCTGACCCTGATCGCCGAAAAAGGGCAGGAGGATCAGACCACCACCGAGCTACTGGGTCGCTACAAGGCACTCAGCGATCAGATCACCGTGAAGACGGTCGACCCCGTGGTGCAGCCCAAGTTTACCGCCGCCTACACCACCGCGGATGTGGCCGCCGGAAGCGTGATCGTGGAGAGCGCCAAGCGCAGCAAAGTGGTCGCGCAGGACGAGATATACCTGTACGACTACTCCAACTACTATTCCACCGGCAGCTATGATGTGTCCTTCGCGGGCGAGAGCGCGCTGACCAGCGCCATCGACTACGTCGTCAGCGACGACCTGCCCGTGGTGTACCAGCTGCTGGGCCATGGCGAAACGGCGCTGGCCGGTACCGTCAAGACCAGCGTGGACAAGGCCAACCTGACCGTGAAGGACTTGAGCCTGCTGTCGCTGGCTGCCGTGCCGGACGATTGCGACGCCATGCTGATCTACGCCCCCACGTCCGACCTGGGCAGCGACGAAGTGGACAAGATCATCGCATACATGGATAAGGGCGGCCACCTGCTTTTGATTACCGACTATGCGCAAGCCGCGCGTCCCAACCTCACCCGGCTGGTGAACAACTACGGCGTGGATTTTGCCAACGGCATCGTGCTGGAGGGCGACCAGAACCAGTATGTGAACCAGTACCAGCACTACCTGCTGCCCAAGATCGGCGCGCACGCCATCACCCAGCCGCTGATCGACGGCAAGCTGTACGCGCTGATGCCCGCTGCGCATGGTATTACGAAGCTGCCAAGCTACCGTTCCACCCTGACCGTGACCGACCTGCTCGCCACAACGGATAAGGCCTACCTGCGTGCAGACCCCAACGCGACGGGCACCATGGAGCGGCAAGCCACCGACGTGAGCGGCCCGTTCGACGTGGGCGTGGCCGTCAGCGAGAGCGTGACCGGCGGCGAAACTCGCCTGGTGTGGTTTTCCACCTCGCAGTTCCTGGTCGATCAGGTGGATCAGATGGTGGGCGGCGCAAACAACAACCTGCTGATCAACAGCCTGAACTGGATGTGCAAGCGTGAGAACAGCATCGCCATCAGCGCCAAGGAACTGAGCGAAGTGCCGCTTACCGTGCCCAGCGGCACCGTGGGCTTGCTGAGCGCGCTGCTGGCCGTGGTGCTGCCCCTTGCGGTGCTGGCCTGCGGCATCGTCGTGGTCGTGCGGAGGAGGAAGCGCTGATGAAGAAGGGCAAACGCCTGTTGGCTCTGCTGCTGGCAACGGCGGTGTTTGGTGCGGGCGCATACCTGCTCAACCTGAACACAAAGCAGCAGGAGGCCGCCAAAACCGCGGCAAAAGAGGCGGAAAAGACCGTGCTGCTGACCCTCGACGCGGATAAGGCCACCGCACTCAGCTACACCCGCAAGGGCGAGAGCATCGATCTTGCGAAGCAAAACGGCGCGTGGGCCTATGCCCCGCGCAGCACCTTCGCGCTGGACACCGCCAAGGTAACGGCCATGCTCGACAGCCTCAAGCGTGTGGAAGCCGTGCGCGGCGTGACCGACCAGAGCGACAGCCTCGCGGATTATGGCCTCACCCAGCCCGCGCTGCGCATCACCGCCGACGCGGAGGGCGGCGCGACGCAAACGCTGCTGATCGGCGATAAAAACGCCATGACCGGCGATTACTACGCCGCCGTAGCGGGCAAGGACGGGGTGTATACCATCACCAGCGATGTGTACAACGCCTTTGATCAGGGGCTGATGCAGCTGTTGACCGCCGAGGACTACCCCACCGTGGATGCGGCGGCCGTCACCGGCATCACGCTGCGTGACGCAAGCGGTCAGACGGCGTTGGAATATCATGAAAATGGCGACCCCAGCGCCTACTCCAGTGCGTTCCAGTGGTTTGCAAAGGGAGCGGACGGCTCGCTGACCCCCGTAAACCCCGATGCGGTGGATACTTACCTGAATACCGCCACCGCTGTGACCTACGCAGGCACCGCCGCCGATACGAAGGCTGACCTGGCCGCCTATGGGCTGGACGCGCCAAAGCTGCTGCTCACTCTTCGCTATACCGAGAATGTGTCTGAGTCGCAGGCAGCCGCCCTTATGGCGGCGGATGCCGCCGCGCAGGCCGCTTTGCCCTCGGTGGCCCCTGCGGCCACGCCTGTGGCAAGCCCGTCCCCCCTGCCCGCAGCCACGCAGGCCTCCAAGACGATCGCCACGGCAATACCTGCGCCTACCGCTGCGCCCACGGCGACCCCTGCGTCTACCGCAGGCATGGCCACCGCCGCCGCGCCTACGGCAACCCCCGCAGCCACCCTGAGCGGCAGCACAGGCGCAGCCATCGCCGAAGCTGCTGACGCAGTGCCAACCGCCAGTACGGAGCCCACCGCCACGCCGGAGCCCGCAGTACCCGTCGAGCGCACACTCACCCTGCTGTTTGGCGGCACGGATGCGGATGGCAACGTGTACATGACCCACACCCAGACCGACCGCGTGTTCACGATCGGGGCGGATACGTTCCAGGCGCTGACCGGCCTGACCGCGGAGAGCCTGAAAGCCAACCGGCCCGCTTATCTCTCCCTGCTGGATATCACGGGCATGACCGCCACCATGGGCGACCAAACCAAGACCGTGACCGCGCAGGCTGTGACCGAGGCCGCCAGCGACGGCACCCAGACGGTCAAGACCGTATACCGTATCGATGGCAAGGATGTAAAGCCCGCCGCGTTCAACCTGCTGGTGAGCAACCTCAAGGCCATCAAAGCCGAAGGTTACACTGACAAGCCCGTGGCGACAAACGCGGCACCTGTTTTCCACGCCACCTTCACGCAGAGCCGTGCTGGCTTTGAGACGCTGGATGTCGCCTTCTACCCTTACGATGCCAGCTTCCTGCAGGCGGTCACGAACGGCGACAGCACCATGCTGGTGAACAAGCAGGATGTTGCCCGCCTGCAAACCTACATGGACGGGCTGGTGGCCGCGGAGACCACCGCTACGCCTGAGCCTGGCCAAACGGCGACTCCCGCGGGCTGAGCACCGCAATGTAACGGCATCCGCGCGGTTCGGCTCCCTTGGCAATGCTCCCCGGCCACCCGCCGAACCGCAGCCTTCTCCTACTGACCCCCATGCGCTTCACCGCATGGGGATCTTTTCTGCGCGGTAGCACTTCGCGGGCATAGCCTGCCGCTGGCGAGGCGAGGATACCCTCATGCGATGTAATGCCTGTGCGGCCGCACCGTGTTGGCGGGCGGGTGAAGAAAGGTTGCGCTCCATCGCTGCATTCGCATATCATGCCCGCATCAGGCCGGGGATGACGAACCTAAGAAACGACCATGTAACCAAAGATCTCCAAGCATTGCAAGATGGCTGCGGTGAGTCAGCACGTCCCGTACACAGCTTGAGCCTCCGCTTTGGCGCTCCCCCGTGCCGAAAACGTTGTATCCTTTTCAAATGTATTGCGTATACAGTCTGGAAACCAATATCATGATCGCTTGACAAGCACTTCGGCTTTAAACGCTCACCATATCGGTGCATAGAAATTCATTTTGCGTAGCGTGCTGTCATGGTTTTTTCCCCTTCGGCCATGTGTGCATCGCGCGCACGCAAACCATGCCTGAAGCGCCGTACAAACCGTCAGCTGAAAGGCCACTCCGCCCCTTTCTCACTGTGCTCCGCGCCAAAAAGCAAACCACCCCGCTCCGTCGGCTTTCGCCGCAGGCAGGGTGGCACATCTGTTCAGCTGTTCCGCCGGTCAGGCCGCCGCGGGCCGACCGGCATGCATCGTCGGCA
Organism: uncultured Oscillospiraceae bacterium; assembly: GCA_964584315.1. GTDB lineage: Bacteria > Bacillota > Clostridia > Christensenellales > Aristaeellaceae > CAXXOK01. The sequence continues at coordinate 96,998 of CAZOZO010000003.1, read as the reverse complement.
GCCACGCTGCCAAAGCGGGGTCAGGTGTTCTTCATCACGACGTTCTCGATCACGTCGGCGGCGCGCTCGCACAGGTCGCAGCAGGACTCCAGAGAGTCGTAAACGGCCTTCATACCATAGCGCTCCTTGGGGACCTGCTCGGTGATGAACAGCTCGCGCACGGCTTCCAGATATGCGTCGTCCGCTTCGCTTTCCACATCGTTCACTTCGACCAGCAAGGGTTTGAGCGTAGCGGAACGCTTGAAGTTGTGCAGCTCGCCAATGGCCTTCTGCAGCGCGTCCACGCAGCGCTCCACCAGCGCGCACATGCTCAGGGCACGGGTGGGCAGCACCGGCACATTGAACATATACAGGTAGATGGCCACATCCTCGATGGCATCGGTAACGTCGTCGATGATCTGCACCAGTTGGAGGATATCATCGCGCTCGATGGGCGTGATGAACTCGCGGGAAAGGCGGCGCAGCGCATCGTGGCGCACCTCGTCGCCGTCGTGCTCGATCTTGTGCATCAGCACGCGGTTTTTGTCCGCATCCTCGGGGGAATAATCCGTCAGCATGTCATTGAGCAGGCGCGCGGCTTTGGCGCTCAGCGCGATCTGCTCTTCCATCATTTTGAAGTAATCGTTCTTCTGCTTCATGGTGATCCACTCCTACGCAAAGAAATAAAGGAAGATTTTGGCGATGATAAAGCCGATGAGCCCGCACCCGGGGAAGGTAAGCACCCAGGTGAGCACAAGCTCCTTCACGGTAGACCAGTTCACGTTTCGCAGCCTGCGGGAAGCACCCACGCCCATGATGGCCGTCGTTTTGGTGTGCGTGGTGCTGACCGGAATACCCGTGAGCGAACTGAACAGCAGGCACAGCGCGGCAGCGGCATCCGCCGCAAACCCCTGATAGGTGGATAGTTTGACCATATCCATGCCCACGGATTTGATGATACGGTAGCCGCCGATGGAGGTACCAAGACCCATCACCAGCGAGCAGAGGATCATCAGCCACAGCGGAACCGTAAAATTGCTCGCGTCCGCTTGACCGTTTGCCAGCGCCACACCCAGCAGAAACACCGCCATAAACTTCTGCCCGTCCTGCGCGCCGTGCATGAACGCCATCGCCGCGCCGCCGCCGATCTGCGCATGTTTGAAGACACGGTTCGTTCGGCTTCGGTTCATGCCCCGGCATATCAACTCGGTCAGTCTGGTCGTGCCAAAGCCCATTACAAACCCCAGTACCGTAGACAGTGCAAGGCCCCAGAGCACTTTGCCCCACTCCGCGCCATTGATGCCGCCAAAGCCGTTCTGAATGGCGATGGCCGCGCCGGAAAGACCGGCGATCAGCGCGTGGCTCTCGCTGGTCGGGATACCGAAATACCACGCCGCCGTCGCCCAGATCACGATGGCCAGCATCGCGGCGCAGAGCGCCAACAGCGCGCTGTGCGCATCACCGCCGAAATCCACCATCTTATAGATGGTCATGGCGACAGAGGTGTTCACGGCCGTCATCACAAACACGCCCAGAAAGTTGAAAACCGCTGCCATCGCAATGGCAGGCCGCACGCCGATGGCGCGCGTGGACACGCACGTCGCGATGGCGTTGGGCGCGTCGGTCCACCCGTTGACGAGGATCACCGCCAGCGTGAGGATCGCCGCGATCAGCAGCGAGGGGTTCGCCAGCGCCTGCTGGATAAATGCCTCCATACTCATGCCGATAACTCATTCTCCCATGCTTTACTTCAATTTTACCAGATGTTAACTGTTTATTTACATGGCGGGCATATGTAACCTGCGCGGCTGCACGGGCAAAGCGCCGCACGCAGTGCAAATGCGCATGTGCGCGGTTGCTCGCATGCTCAAAAACAATCCTGCGCTATTGTAATACAGGTGAGCGTCGTTTGCCAAGTGTTTTTATTGACACGCTGGCCGATGAACATTTGTTTCATTTGCATATTTATGTACGCAAACATTTTCCATTTCACGCCGCATCGCCCCCGAAACCCTTTGCGAAGCGGGTTTCTCGCATTGCCCGGCCCTTCGCGGCCCTGAAACGGGCCCATGCAGTGCAAGCGAATCCCCCCAATCGTGATATTGACCTTTCTCGGTGTTTTCGCTATACTGGTTACGTTTATATTCGCGTAACTAAATGCAGGGAGGGGCGCCCCGTGGTAGTCGAAATCATTGCCGTTTGCCTCCTCGCATTGCTGAAACGGTTTCGGCCAAGGTATTTGTTACGTACATGGACATTTTATCCCGTGCTGCTCGTGCAGCTGTGCCTGGTGATGTTTCAGGCCAGTATCTTTTTTCGCTATTACGGTTTCACGCCCATGGTGCGCTATGTGGAGCCCGCGGTGATCCTCTCTTTCCTGCCGGCCCTGCTGGTGTTCGGGCTCTACAAGCCGGCCTTGATCGGAGGCGCGAGCATCGTGGTGGGCACGGCGCTCAACAAGCTCGTGATCGCGCAAAACGCCGGTCACATGCCCGTGTATCCGACCCTCTCTTACCTGACCGGGTATGTTACACCGGAGAGTGTGAAGCACCTCACTGGCCTGCACCTGATTGAGGCAGGCAACGCCAAGCTGGTATTTCTCTCCGATATCATCGACTACGGTTATTGCATCATCAGCATCGGTGATGTGTTCATCCACCTATTTGCCTGCATCATGCTGTATACCATGATCAAGGCCGCGAACCAGCGCTACGGTATCCAGGTTACACAGTCGTATTGAGGGAGGGTTTTTCTATGGGTGGGTCGATACCGCTGACTACGGAGATGTTGATTGCCAAAGGCATCCCGGAGGCATTCCTGATGGCGCTTGGCATCCATATCCTCACCGGGACGAAGATCAACTGGCGCAAATTTTTGATCATGATCGCGATCCTGTTCCTGATGGCGACCGGCCTTCGCGCGCTGCGCCTGTCCACGGGCATCAACACGGTGCTGTCCCTGTTTGGCGTGCTGGTCATCTTTCAGCTGTTGTACCGCTCCGGCCTGCAGGAGATCATCCGCACGATCATCGCGCCCATCATCATCCTGATTTTTATCTCCATCGCCGAGATGCTCAATCTGTTGATTCTGGCGATGATCTATGGCCTTGAAGCCGCAAACACCATGATCCGTACCCCCAACGGCTGGACGCAGTGCCTCTATTCCGCGCCGTCCACGATTATTTTTGCCCTGTTGTTGCTGGCCGCCAGCGCAGTCCTGAAGTTGATCAGAAAGAGGAAAAAGGCAGATGGAGACTTGGGTGAGGAGACTCGCGAATAAAGTAGCGCAGTCGCTCGGCTACGACGCGGAGAAAGAATCCGTGATCGCGTATGGGTTGCTTGCAATCGTGCAGGTGGTGCTGACCGTCGCGCTTGCGTTGGCGGCCGGCTTGCTTATCCATGCGCCAGCCGAGGCGATGATCGTTTGCTTTTCCGTGAGCATCCTTCGCCGGTTCAGCGGTGGCGCCCATGCAGACAGCTTTGGCCTGTGCACGGGCATCACGGTGGTCGTGTGCACGCTGTTTGCGTTCCTCTCCACACGTCTGGCCCTCTACACCACCCCCCTGACCCTGACGCTGATCGCGCTGGCCGCATACGCGTTTGCCTACACCAGCATTTACAAGTACGCCCCCGTGGCTTCCCCCAAAAAGCCGATCAAGACAGAACAGAAGCGATTGCGCATGCGCAAGGGCTGCTACCGTACCATTGCAGTCTTTGCGGTGCTGCAGTCTCTTTTGATTATTGCCAGCCTGTGGTATCCGGCGTTCCGCTCCCTGGGCATCAGCCTGATCCTGGGCGTTGCCTGGCAGGCATTTACGCTTACAAATGCTGGTAACATTCTGCTTAACAAGTTGAATGTTTTACCTGATCATAAAGGAAAGGAGGATTCCAAATGAAAAAGGTGTACGGTCTGGTTGCCGCACTGAGCACCATCGTCGCGGCTCTGGTCGCTTCCTCGGCTTGCTTCTTCTTCTTCTATCAGCCCGAGGAACCCGCTTCCCTCAGCAATGAGTAAGGAGCACCGCGGTGGGGGGCGATTCGTCGCCTCCCGCCGCCAATCCGGTTGAGTTGCACAGTGCGCGGAGGTTTCGGTATGGATAATGATAACAGACTGAAAATACGACAAATACTGAATATCATTAAGATATCGTCTCTGGCGCTGCCTGCGATCGCTTTTTTGCAGTATTACGCCAAAGTACCCACAACCAATAATTCGCTCCTTTCGCTGCAACAGCAATTTGCCGTCACGGCGATCCTGCTGATGATACTGTTGGTGTACTCGATGTGGATCTACTTGCAGACCCATATGAAGAACCGCACGCTGTTCACCACGCTCATCGACCCCATCATCTCCATGTCCATCGCGGTGCTGACCGTGATGATGACCGGCTCCTACGACAGCAGTTATAAATTTCTGTTTATTTTTGTGATCCTGTTTACCAGTATCGAGTGCGAGCGCGCCATCAGCCTGATCGTGTCGATCCTCTCCGCGCTGATCATCCTTGCCATCGACCTGTTCTGCTCGCCGTGGGCGGAGGTCAACACGCACTTTGAGGATGATATCGTGCTGGCGTTCGTGTTCCTGATCATTTCGCTCACGGTATCCTATTACGACGATATCCGCCGCAAGCATATCGCCAACCTCAAAAATCTCGTGAATGTAGACGGGCTGACCGGCCTGTATAACCACCGCTATTTCTACGATTTCCTCAGCCAGCAGATCGACCTGTGCAAAAAGCGCGGCACGCCGCTGTCGCTTTTGTTTATCGATATCGACAACTTCAAATACTACAATGACATCTATGGCCACCAGAAGGGCGATGAGGTGCTGCGCATCCTCTCCTCCATGCTGCAGAGCACGCTGCCTAAGGATGCGTTCATCGCCCGCTACGGCGGCGAGGAGTTTGCGGTGATCCTGCCCGGCGCGGGTGAGGAAACGGCCATTTACGAGGCCGAGAAGATGCGCAGGGCTGTGCAGGAGTATCCCTTCGAAGGGCAGGAGAGCCTGCCGGGCGAAAGCCTGACGATATCGGTGGGCGTATCGACCTACCCCACCAAGGCCAAGAGCGATGCGGAACTGATCAAGGGTGCGGACGATGCCTGCTACCGCGCGAAGTTCCTGTGCAAAAACCGCGTGGAGAGCTACTTCTCCATCCTGGACGAGCTGCTCTTCGCGCCGGATGTGATCGCGCAGATCAAAACCTTCATCGCCGTGATCAACGCCAAGGACAAGTACACCTATCGCCATGTGGAGCGCGTGGTGTTCTACTGTAACCTGCTGGCGGATCAGTTGAAACTGCCCGAGGAGGAAAAGCGAAAGCTGATCTACTCGGCATACCTGCATGACATCGGCAAGATCAACATCTCCGAGAGCATACTGGTCAAGGTGGAGCCCCTGACCCCCGAGGAATGGGCGATCCTCAAGAACCACCCGCAGTATGCCGTGGATATCATCCGCTCCATCCCATCATTTGACGATGTGCAGGCCATCATCCTGCAGCACCATGAACGCTTCGACGGGCGCGGCTACCCGGGCAACCTAAAGCGGGAAGAGATCCATTACCTTGCGCGCCTGCTCACCGTGGTGGACGCCTTCGACGCCATGACTTCGCTGCGCCCCTACCAGAAAACGCGTACCTACGCGCAGGCGTTGGATGAGCTGCGCAAGTGCAGCGGCTCGCAATTCGACCCCAACGCGGTGGAAGCCTTCTGCCACTGCATCGAAGAGCGGGCAGGCGCACAGAGCGACCACTGCGACATCATGTACCTGACCGTCCCCGGCGGGGAACCGCTACAAGTATAAAGCATACTGGAAAATGTCAATCTGCAACAGCATGCGGCCGGGGCGATCGCCCCGGCCGCATTTGCCTGTGTTCTTCCTCTGCCGTGCCGTCAAAAGTCGCCGCGGGATGCCAACGCCTCGCGCTAGTTCAGTTCAAAATCCTTCTCGGTCAGCCGCGGGTAGACGCTCGCCACGGGGGAGAAGTCCGTTATGGGGTTGGGGTTCAGCATCAGCGTAGTCAGGTTTTGAAGGGCGCCCAAGGCCGTGACCGATTTGATGTTGTTACCGCCCACATTCAGGCTGGTCAGGCTAGTCAGCCCGGCCAGAGGGCTCACATCCTTTATCACGTTGCCAAAGGCTTTCAGGTATGTAAGCTGCGTCAGGCCGGAAAGCTTGCTCAAATCCTTGACCTTATGGAAAGTGATGTCCAGCGAGCGAAGGTTGATGAGGTACTCGATGCCTCCCAGCTTCGAGATTTGCGAACCCTTGGGGAACTTCTCCTGCCATTCGTTGCCGATGTTAAGCTCTGTCACCTTTGCCGCGTCGCCCGCGGTGATGGGCCCTTCGGGTTTGCCGATCACTTCCCGCACGCGCTGCTCCAGAACCTTATCCGCAAATTTGATGACTTTCGCGGGGTCTTGCGGGGTGAGCAGTCCGGCTTGGCCGGAGCCGTCGCTTTGCTCGCCCTGCGCGTCGTTCGGGGCGGTCTCCATGGGCTGGTCAGGGTCGAAGTCCTTATCCTTCAAGCCTTTGGCCATATCCTTGAAGCCACTGGCATCCGACGTCAGGTTGTGGCTGATGCGCAGCACCTTCAGCCCTTGCAGCCCGTAGAGGGGCGAGAAATCGGCAATCTGGTTCCAAGCCAGGTCGAGCTCCGTAAGGCTTGTGATGTTTTTCAGCGGCGACACATCGCTAACAAGCGAATGGTTGACCCAAAGCTTCCGAAGCCTGGTCAGGCCGGACAACGGGCTCAGGTCGCTGACATTCGACTCCCAAATAGCTACGCCTTCCAGGTTCAGGCAATAGCGCAAGGCGGAGATATCGCTCACCGCTTGCCCGTTTTCCACCTTGATCTCGAACTTGCCGACCCGGCTCAAGTCCTTTTCGGTAAGCGGTCTTCCCTGTACGCCGCTGACGTTTCGCAGGATCGCTTCCAGTGCGGCGTCCGCGATCGGCACCTCCTGATCGGGCTTCGCCGGCTTCAGGGGCACCTGCACATCGAAAATCTGCCCCAGTTCAAAATCCTTCTCCTGCAACTGCGGGAAAATCTGCTCAATGGGCGCATAGTCCTTGATGGGGTTGTTTGCGATTTTCAGCTTGACCAGCCCCGTCATCCCTGCAAGGGGAGCAAGGTCGGAAATATAGTTGTCGTTCAACTCCAACCGCGAGATGTTCGTATCCCCTGCCAGCGGACTGATATCCTCAATGCCGCTCCCGCCCATGTACAGGGCGTCAAGGTTGGTCAGCTCCGCCAGCGTGCCGATATCCGCCAGCGGGTTGCCGCCAAGGTTCAGCGACCGCAGCGCCGTATGCCCACCCAGCGGGCTGATATCGCTGATCTGGCTGCCGAAAAGGGTCAAATCCTCCAGCATCATCAAGCGGGCAAGAGGCGTCAGGTCTTGGATGCGGTTGCCCCCCAGATTTATCTTGCGCAACTCGGTCAGGTCGGCAAGGGGGCTGAGATCGCTGATGTCATTGAACCCCGCGTCCAGCTCCCGCAGGTTGAGGAAGGCCTCGAGGCCTTGCAGGTTTGTCACCCGAACCTCAGTCGGTATCTGCGGTTGCCAGTCGTTGTGGATATCCAGCCGCGTGACCTGCGACGCATCTGCCGCCGTAATGGGCCCTTCGGGCTTGTCCATTGCCGTACGAATCTTCTGCTCCAGCACCGGGTCCGCAAAGGTGATCGTTTTCGCCGGATCGTCCGGCTGTTTCAATTCAATGTATTCAAAATCCTTGCCACCCAGTTTTCCGTAGATATCGCGGATAGGCGTATAATCTGCGATGGGGTTCCCTGCCAAATAGAGCTCCGTGAGCGGCAAGCCCACAAGCGGGCTGATATCGGTAATCAGGTTCCAGCTCAGGTTTACGGCAGTGAGCTGCTTGCATTGTGCCAGCAGGCTGATATCGACCAGTTCGCCGCCCGAACCATCAAAGGCCTTAAGCTTGGGCAAGGCGGGCAGCCACTGAGGCAAGGCGTTGATGCCGCGAATACCCAGTTCCCTAAGCTCTGTAAGGCCGCTGATCACGCTCAGGTCGCGCCCGTAGCTGTCGAGGCTCAGGTAGGTAAGCCCCGTGAGCCCTGCCAGCGGCGCGAAGTCGAGCACTTCGTTGTCGTTCATCTGGAGGAACGTCAGGCTTTTCAGCTCCGCCAGCACGCTGATGTCATGCACGGCATTGCGTGTCAGGTAGAGCGCCTGAAGGTTCACAAAATACTTGAGCGGGCTGATGTCACTGAACCGTTCGCCTTCGGGCACATCGTTGTCCCACGAATTGGAGATATCCAGCGCCGTGATCGAGGCCGCGTAGCCCGCGGTGATCGGCTCGTCTCCCAGCTTCAGGAATGCGCGCACATGCGCCTCCAGTGCCTTGTCCGCAAAGGCGACCACCTCGTCGGGGTCGTAGGGGGTGGTCAGCACTTCAAAATCCTTTACTTCCAGCTGCGGCACGATATCCGCCAGCGCACGGTAATCGGCGCTCGCATTCATGCGCACGTTGAGTGCTTCCAGGTTGGCAAGCTTGCTCAGGGGGCTGAAATCGCTGATCTGGTTATCATTGACCGACAGCCGCTTGAGGGTTTCGATGGCAGCCAGCGGCGTAACGTCGGTCAGGTCGTTATCCCATATATTCAGCTCCTCCAGCGCCATGGTGCTAAGCGGCGTCAGATCCTTGATGGCGTTGCCGCCCAGGTCGAGGTACTTGAGCCCCTGCAAGCCGCTGAGCACGCTGATGTCGCTCACATCGTTGTTGATCATATCCAGCTTACTGAGGTTCACAAAATAGCGCAGGTCGCTGATGTCGCGGATCAACTGGCTGCCATCCAGCCCGTCCTTGGTATCATTGTTCAGGTTGAGGTAATCGACCTTCTCGGCTTCGGCCATGGTGATGGGCCCGTCTGGCTTGCCCATCGCGGCGCGCACCTTGGCCTCCAACGCCGCATCGGTAAAGGCGATGGCCTCGTCGCCAGCCGCGAGCGCGGCGGGCAAGGCCCCCGCCAACAGGCTGAAGAGCACAAGCAGCGATACAACAAGAGAAAGGCATTTCTTCATGGAAAAACGACCCCTTTCAACGGCTTGTGATACGGTTGTAGGCAAGAGCACCACGGCGCGCATGCGAGGCGGCACACCGGACGGGAAACGATCAAGAAACGACCTTTATGGTTCGATTATAAGCAGCCACGTTCCGCGCGTCAAGCCGCCGTCATTGCCAAAACGTGTCAACGCCGTGACAAATGCGCCCCGCGCGGCTTGCATTTTACCGCCGGATACGCTATGATACACCCCTATGCACAAAGGAGGTACGAACTATGAAGGACGAACGCCTGACCATCGAGGAAATGACCGAGGATACCCCTAAAAAGGAAAAGCGCGACCGCAAGGACTGGGTCGGCTTTGTAGAGAGCGACGCGGTCAACTTCCTGACCCTGAACGACATCGAAAAAATGACGCTGGATGATGGCGAGGGTAATAAAGCCAAGCTGAGCCGCCGCAAGGATGGCACCGTGTACGTGGAGTGCACGTCCAGCAATGTGGTGTGAGGGCTGGTAACCGAATACGACCAAATTTGAGGGGAGCATCCGCTCTCCTTTTTGATATCATTAGGCCACTTGGTCTGCGTATAATGAAGGATTGCCAAGCTGATATTTTCTCCGCCACCAAGGATATATTTGCATTTTTTAGGTTCATATGCTAATATTGTTAATAAATTATCCAAAACATAGGATGTGCTGACCCATGAATATTACCTACCTGATCGGTAATGGTTTTGATCTCAACATGGGCCTAAAAACGAGGTATTCAGACTTTCTGAGACACTATTTGAGAAGGCGTTCAAAAAGCATTGCCATTGCGACTGGGAAAGAGCGCATCCGCCAACAGATGCAAGATGGCATCAATACATGGGCCGATATGGAGATTGCACTTGGCAAGCTCACAACGATATATGGCGATAATGTCGATGAGTTCCTTGAGGTCTACCATGATATTATTCTACGCATGGCGGATTATCTAAAACTCGTGGAAAAACATGCAAAATTCGATGATCATCGTGAGGAAATCAAAAGTGCTTTTTCAAAGTCACTCATCAATCCGTCGCAATGGCTTACAGGCCCTCAACCGGAAAGTTTGATGACTGCCTTGGGTGAAATTAATGCTTATCCATATAGAGTCGACTTCATTTCGTTTAATTACACTACGGTCTTTGATGAGTGCCTCTCTTGTTTCAAAAAGGCCATCCCCCATCCTTCGCATGAATATCGCGGTCGCTTGATATCTGACAACTATGGGAATGTCACGCATATTCACGGAAGCATATACAAAGACTTGGTACTTGGTGTCGGCGAATCCGCCCAGATTATTAACGAGCGTTTCCATACTGAGGAGTTCTATCAGCACTTCGTGAAATTAGAGATTAATGCTAGTCTTGAGGTAGACAATTATGAAAAAGCAGAGCATTTGATTGCCCACAGCCATATTATCGCGATATTTGGCATGTCGTTGGGGGAGAGTGATATACACTGGTGGGTTAAGCTTTATCAATGGTTAATGGAGGATGAGAAAAGGCAACTCATCATATTCGTTCGACGTCCCGATTATAATCCTGTTATTCCCGGGTCATATGAAGCTGTAGCAAAACAAATCAAGGATAGATTTTTCAGCCATTGCCGCAAAGTTGTGAGTGGTGCCTGCAGGAAAAGAGTGTATATTGTCATTAACGCCAAGTGCTTCCCATTCGACTTGCTTTAAAAACGTTGATGACATGCTTCGTTATATTTTCGTTATCATAAAAGGCAATAATCAAAGATTCGTCGTAAAATCCTTTCCAAAAAGCCTTGCTTCTCTGAAATGGGTATCATCACTATTCGCATCACGTCATAACAGCAGGACACAATGAAACCATCTACTCGCACAAAGCAGTGTATGTGCGAGTCTGTTTTCTTTGGGCTGCGATTGCATCTATTTTTAATTTCGTTCACAAGGTGGGATCGTTTCAGCATCTCTCTCATCTCTCTATGAGCGATTCCGACTCAAACAGATCTGTTAGTGATTCCTTGGCCCTTCTTCTCCACCATGGGGTTATTTGGCAAACTATGGTTGCAAACCCTGTGCGTCGTGGGTATAATATTCATATCTAGAAAAGCTTGTAAACACCTCAACTTGAAGCTATGGCAGGGGGTGTAGTAATGGGCCTGTCTCCACAAGAATATAAGGTGATCGTTGAAAATGCCCCCAACCTGATTTGGCGGGCCGGACTGGACGCCAAATGCAACTACTTCAATAAAACATGGCTCGACTTCACGGGGCGCACCATGGTGGAGGAAGCCGGTGACGGTTGGGCCGAGCGCGTCCACCCTGACGATCTGCAGCGGTGCGTCAAAACCTATCTGGACAACTTTCATCAGCATACACCTTTTGAGATGGAGTACCGCCTCCAGCGTTTTGATGGCGAATGGCGGTGGCTCAACGACCGGGGCGTGCCCTTCTACACCGCCAAAGGCGTGTTCGCGGGGTACATCGGCAGCTGCATCGACGTGACCGACAAGGTGGAAGGCCACATCTATAAGGAGATATCCCAAAAGGACAGCCTTACGGGCGTCCTGTCCCGCCAGTATTTCATGAACCAGCTGCAGCACAGCTTTGAGTTGGCCAAGGCGCAGGGCAGCGACCTGACGGTGGCGATGATGGACATCGACGATTTCAAGCACATCAACGATACATACGGCCACATGATGGGCGATTCCGCGCTCAAGCTTTTCGCCTCCGTCGTGAAGGACAAGGTGCGGGAGAACGACCTTTTTGGCCGCTACGGCGGCGATGAGTTCGTGATCGCATTTCGCAATACCAAAGCCGACACGGCATACAAGATCATCGACCGCATCAACGAATCGCTCCAGCGCGTCGTTTTGAAGACCGATACCGGCGATATCGTCCTGTCCATGAGCGTCGGCCTTTGCGGCCTCGCGGATGAAACGTCGTCCGACGCGATGATACACCATGCGGATCAGATCATGTATGCCGAAAAGCGAAGGAAGCGCCCTTCCAGCCCAGTCGATGCGACCCCAGATAGTCCGTAATAACGGGAACAGCCCGCACGTTCCGATGTGGCATGTCATGGTTCGTGTTTAAAACCCAAGGCCGCATCCTGCGGTGATTGGCGTTTGGCCGATGGTTTCTTAGCCAGCCCTGCCTATGCAAAGAGCACGGGAGCACCCTCAGGCGCTCCCGTGCTCTTTTGTACATCAGGGATGCTGGATCGGCTTACTTGCTGAAATACCGCTTCAGCAGCCCGGCATAACCCTTGCCGTGGCGGGCTTCGTCCTTGCACATTTCATGCACGGTATCATGCACCGCGTCGTAGCCCAGCTCCTTGGCCAGCGTAGCCAGCTCCTTCTTGCCGGAGGTCGCGCCCCACTCGGCCTCGGCGCGCATCTCGAGGTTCTTCTTGGTGCTGTCGGTCAGCACTTCGCCGAGCATCTCCGCAAAGCGGGAGGCATGGTCGGCTTCCTCGAAAGCATAGCGCTTGAAAGCCTCGGCTACCTCGGGGTAGCCCTCGCGGTCGGCTTGGCGGCTCATGGCCAGGTACATGCCCACTTCGCTGCACTCGCCCGCAAAGTTCATGCGCAGGCCCTCCACCACGCGCTCGTCAAGGCCCTTGGCAACGCCCACGCGGTGCTCGTCCGCAAAGACGCGCTCTTCCGCCAGCTTCATGAACTTCTCTTTGGCCGCGCCACACACAGGGCACTTCTCCGGCGCCTCCGCCCCCTCGTACACATAGCCGCAAACCGAGCAAACCCATTTCATATCATTATTCCTCCTTGTTTTTTGATGCTTCGTTGACGTCCGAATGAAGCTTACCCCACGACCCGAACGGGTGAAACACCAAATTCGGGCAATTTTCGGCCGCCCGCTCCGAAAAAGTATCTCCAATCGCTTGAAAGCCAGCAGTCAGGCGGTCTTGCGGGTCGCTCCGGGGCATGGAAAAGCCGCGCGACAAGCGCCGCACGGCTTTGAGCTCCATTGCCTCAGTGGAACAGGCGGCTGCGCTTCCAGTAGTACACGCACACCAGAATGCTGATCAGCAGCGTTACCCCCGCCATGATCAGGTTTTCCGTGCTGCGCTCGTTCCACGCGGCCCAGCAGGCATTGGCAAGGTTCAACAGGTAGTCGAGGATCAGGATCACCACACCTAACGGGCGGCGCTTGGCCAGCAGTACCTCCGCCCACAGCGCAAACAGGAATGCGAACGCCGCAAACCCGAATATGACCCACATCGCCGTGGTGCCATAGCTCGCGAGCAGTTCATCATAAGGGTGGTACTCCGCAGGGATCACCGTGACGTTCAGGATGGTCAGCAGCACCAGAGCGGCAATGGCAGCGCGGATCAGGATGCCGATGGGGTTGAGCAGATACACGTACAGGTTGTGAAACTTCATGGGCACCTGTTGGTTGGGGCTGTAGCGTTTCATAGCGTTTCCCTCCCATATGCATGAATTTCGGTCTGTATACAAAACGGAGCCTCGTTTGCCGAATCAATTCGGCGCGCGCGGCTCCGTTTCCTTTATTTCACAGATGATTTTGCGCCATTGCCCGGCCTTCAGGCCTGCCCGAGCTCGTGAAGCAGCGCGGCCTCCATATCGCCCTTGTCGCACACGGCGGTATGGCGCACGGGCAGCGTTTTCAGCTCGCTGATCTGCCGCGGGATGGGCACGCCGGTGTGGGCGTGCAGGCGATCCGCACAGTCGAAGGGGCTCAGGCCTTCCGAGAGGGCAGGGCCCAACAGCGAAGCCAGCACATCGCTCGCAAACTTGTAGGGGCTCGCGGTGGCGATGATCACAGCGGTCGTGTGGTCGCCGGTGCTCTCGCGGTACTCCGCCAGCACGTGGCTGGCCACGGCGGTGTGCGGGTCCATCAGGTAGCCGGTTAGCTCGTATACGCGGCGGATCTCGTCGGCGGTCATCTGGTCGTCCGCAAAGCCCGCGGCAAACGTCTTTTGCAGCTCGGAAAGCCGCTGCGCGCCAATGGAGAAGCTGCCGCAATCCTTGAGCAGCTCCATCCACGACTTGACCAGCCGCCCGTCGCGATCCGCGCTCTCATATAGCAGCCGCTCCAGGTTCGAGGAAATCAAAATGTCCATGCTGGGCGACATGGTGGTGAAGAACGTACGGTGCGTGTAGTATACCCCGTCGGTAAAAAAGTCGCTGAGCACATTGTTGCGGTTGCTGGCACAGATGAGCTTGCCCACCGGCAGGCCCATGCGCTTGGCGTAGTACCCCGCCAAAATATCGCCAAAATTGCCCGTAGGCACCACAAAGTTGACCGGCTGGCCCATGCGCACCGCGCCGCTGCTCACAAGCTGCGCGTAGGCTGTAAAGTAGTACACCACCTGTGGCACCAGCCGCCCGAAGTTGATGGAGTTGGCCGAGGAGGGCAGCTTGCCCATCCCGTCCATCTTCTCGTAGAAGGCTGGATCGGAGAACAGGCGCTTCACGCCCGTCTGCGCATCGTCGAAGTTGCCGCGCACACCGATCACGTGGGTGTTTGCACCCTCGGTGGTCACCATTTGCAGCCGCTGCATGTCGCTCACGCCGTTTTCGGGGTAGTAGACGGTGCAGCTGGTGCCGGGCACGTCCTTGAAGCCCTCCAGCGCGGCCTTGCCGGTATCGCCGCTGGTGGCTACCAGAATGCTCACCTCGCGGTGCTCGTCGTTCTTCTCCGCGGCCAGCTTGACCAGATACGGCAGCAGCTTGAGCGCGATATCCTTAAAGGCGAGCGTGGGGCCGTGGAACAGCTCCAGCACATGGATACCGCCCTCCAGCTTTTGAAGTGGCGCGATGGCGGGGTCGTCAAACGCGGGGGCCGCGTAGGCCGCGGTCACAGCCTCCTCGATCTCGCTGATGGTATAGTCCTCCAAAAAGCAGCGCAGCACACGCTCGGCCACCTGCTGGTAGCTCATCTGGCAAAAGGCCGCGATCTTGTCCTGCGGGAGCTGGGGGAACATCGAGGGCACATACAGCCCGCCATCCTTGGCCAAGCCCCACAGCACCGCCTGCGACGCAGTCACGCACGCGCCGCCGCGCGTCGAGAAGAAGGACATATGCTCACTCCCTTGGTCGAATTCATCCACGTGCCCGCGCACAACGGCAGCCAATGAAAATGCCGGCCGCGCCGGCCTGTGAAGCAGGCGGAAGCCCGAAAGCCTCCGCCTGCCTATGTGCACCGAGTTCAGATGACGTACTTCTTGATGAAGTCGGGCAGCTCCTCGGGATCCTCGCTGATGGAGATGACAAAGTCCACACTGTGCTTCTCACTGAGCGCCTCAAGCCGTTCAAACAGCCAGGCCGTGGTGCTCAGCTCGCACTTGATTAGCTTCTTGAACCCGTCGATGAGGATCAGGCCCACATCGAAGTTCTGGGCAACCGCGCCCACCAGAAAACCCATGAACATCTGGTCATTGACCAGTGCATACTCCCCCGCGTTGATAAAGCGAACCTCGTGGCGCAGGTCGAACATGTAGCGGTTGTCGTCGTCGATGAATACGATATCGTGTTTGCTGTCCTGGGACGCGGTGTTGGCCATGTCGATGATGCGTTTGGTCTTGCCCGAGCCCTTATTGCCGGCGATCACCTGAATCAATGGTAACGCCTCCTTGCATGTAATGTTTTTCGCGTGCTCTCAAAGGAGCTACCTTCAGTTTCATTATACATGAACCCGCCCTGTTTCGCAAGGCGTTGGGCAAATGTCGGGCCGTGCGGGCAGCCCGTGCCGCCAAAAGCTTATGGCAAACGCTCCCACGGCCACGGGAGCTCACCAGTCCGCGCCGTCCGCCTCGCCGGTGCCGTCTTCCATCGCATCCGCCTGGGCCAAGGGTATCGCGTCCCCGTCGCCTTCCCCCGCAGTGCGCAGGCGCTCGCGCAGCTCCTCCATGGACATGGGCGGCAGCTCGCGCACCTGCGCGCCGCGCGCGTCGGGGTGGAAGCCGCACACGATGCGGTAGTCGCACCGCTCGCAGCTGGTCACGTTGCCGCTCTGCGCGGGCTGGATGGCCGTATCGCCGCCATAGAGCCCCTCGGCCAGCTTGGCGGCCTGCGCGCGGCTGTGTGCAAGCAGGGCCTGCATCTGCGCCATGTCCAGCACACGCGCGTCCTTGCGCACGCCGCCCTCCTTGTTCAGGGCAGCCGCCATCGCCACGGGCTCGTCGCCCCTGTCCATGGCGGCCAGCACCTCCTCATCCGCAAGGGCCACGCCCTTCATTTGCAGCTTTTGCAGTATCTCCGCCTCGGCCTGTGTAGCATCGTCGGCGGCAAGCCGCGCCAGCGGGTCGCTCACGTGGAAGTAGAACGCCCCCGCGGGCTTTGCCCCTTGCACGCCGCCCACCGCGGCGTCCAGATACAGCGTCAGCTGCAGCTCGAGGCCCCACCATGTTTTGGCGGCCTCCACGGTGCTCTGGCTGCTCTTGTAATCCACCACGCGCAGGTAGGCATCGCCTTCCGCGTCGAAGCGGTCGATGCGGTCGATCTTGCCTTGCAGCATTACGGCGGTGCCATCCGCAAGGCGCAGCTGGACAGAGGGCAGGCTGCCCGCCTCCGCGTAGCCGAAGCGCGCTTCCGCCTGCATGAGCCTGAAATCGCCCGCCGCGAGGTGGCGGGTCACCACGCGGCACGCGCGCCGCACGATGCGCCTGGCCCGCTCGAACGCCGCCAAACTGCGGGCGTTTTCGCCTAAGGGGCCGTTCATCAGCCGCTCGATCAACGGTTCCACGGCGCGGTCGGCCATGGCCTCGGCATCCGCGTCGCTCACGGCGGGGTAGGCGGGCGTGCGCGCCGCAAGGTTCGCAAAGTTTTGCAGCCCGCTGTGGAAAAACACGCCCAGGTCGACGGGCTCCACACCCCACTCTTTGATGACTTCCGGCCTGAGGCCGTAGGCCACGAAATGCTTGAACGGGCAGGCTGCAAACTCCTCCAGTCTGCTGACCGAGAGGGTGCGGTCGGTAAAGAGGGCGCGCGCGTCCTCCGGCAGCAGCGCCTCGCTTTGCACACGGTAGTCGGCGGCGCGCAAAAGCCGCGATGCAGCGGGCGCGGTGCGGGGGCTGGCCAACAGCCGCGCGAGGTGGTCGCGCCAGCGTGCGGGCAGCTTGTCTTCCGCGCCGTCGGCATAGCCGCGCAGCACGCGGCTCAGGCCCTGCATGGCTTGCGCGGCGCTCATGGGCAGCGCATGCTCCGCCTCGGGCGGCTCGGGCAGGCCGTCAAACAGGCGGGTTTGCAAGGTGGCAAGCATGTCCAGCGGGCGCAGGGCCTTGCCCAGCGGGTCGGTCTTGGCATAGCTCAGGTAGAGCTTTTGCCGCGGAAGCGTCATGGCGCGCTTCACGTCCATGCGGGCAAACTGGGTGCGGCTTTCATCCGTCATGCCCAGGTACGCGCCGGTCGCCTGCTGGGTCAGGGCGCGTTCTTCCTCGGTGAGCAGGCTGTCCGCGTCGCGCGACAGCGCCTCGTCATTGAGGCCCAAAATGAACACCGCGTCCATCTCACCGCTCAGGTAGTGCCCCAGCGTGCCCGCGTGCAGCATCTGGCTGGCGGGGGGCAGCGCGGCCAGCGAAACCGCCACAAAGCCGCAGGCCAGCCTGTCGCCCATGCGGCTTAGCGGGATGCGCGCCCCGCCGCTCAGGGCGAAAAGCTGCTCCAGCAGTGTGAGCACAGCCTGCCACATCTGGCTGTTCTGCCCTGCGCGCACCAGCATGCCCTCCGCAAGCAGCGCTTCCTCCTCGGCCTTGAGGCGGCCGTAGGCCTGCACATCGCTAAGCAGGCCCATCAGCGCAGCCAGCGACGCACGCGCATCCCGTGCGGCCACGATGGCCTCGCGCGCCGTTTGCAGCGGCCCCATCAGTCTTAAGCGCAGCGCTTCGCACCGCGCGGCGCGCTCGTCGCCGCCCTTGGTGAAAGCCGTGAGCCACTTTTTTTTATGGATGCCAAACTCGCGCGCATAGTTTTCCAGCAGGCATGCCTCGTCAAACGCGAGGGGCGCGTAACCGGATTTCATAACCGCGGCCATGTCCTCCCGCGCATAATCGCCCGCCATGGCGCGGATGGCGGCCAACAAAAAGCGCGCCAGGACGTGCGAAGCGGCGGGCAGCTTTTCATCGGTATGGAAGGGCAGACCGCTGTCGGTCAGCGCGGCGGAGGCGGCAAAGGCGTAGCCGTTCTGGTCGGGATAGAGCAGGGCGATACGCTCGATATCCATGCCCTCCGCACACAGTCGCATGATGTGACGCGCGGCAAAGGTCGCCTCCTCAAACGGGCTCTGGTGCTGGCTCAGGAGCACATCCGTCTGCACGCCCGCAAAACGCGCGTCCGGGTAGCAAAACAGCGCCGTGTCCAGATGGCGGATGGCTGGCGCGGCAGGCAGCGCCTCCGTGGGCAGGTATGTCTCGGTCAGTGTGAGGCCTTGCTCGCGCAGCGCCTGTGCAAAGCGCGCAACGCTCTGCCGCACAGGGCGGTACAGGTCTCCGTCCGCTGCGCTTTCGCGGTCGCCCATGAGCGCGACTGTCAGGCTGGCGCAGAGCCCGCCCATGGCGCTGAGCAGCGCGATCAGCGGTTCCGGCAGGGCGTCGAAGCCATACACGAACACATGCCGCCCCATGAGCAGGTCGCACTCCGGCATTCGGTTTGCCAGGTAGCGCAGCTGATCCTCCCCGTCGCCAAAGCGCCCGCCCAGCGCCTCCTCATAAGCGGCGTACACGGTGGCCAGGTCGCCCAGCTTCGCGCGCCGCAGGCCTTCCGGGAGGTTTTGCGCATGCTCTGCCAGCGCGTCCGGCGTGAGGCCGCCGCGCTTCATGTCCCCGATCAATGCGGTCAGTTTTTCGGTAAAGCCCCGCCGCTGGGCGGAGGCTTGATAGTAGAGCAGCTTCTTTTCACACTTTTCCAGCGCGAGGCTCACGGCCATGCGCCGCCCCGCCTGCGTGAGCGGCTCCCGCCCGTCCGCGCCCACGGCGGCCAGAACCTTTTGCGTAAGCCGCGAGGGCGAGAGCACTTCGATGGTGAAAAACCCGTTCAGGTGGAGCCTGTCCAACAGCTCGCGCTCCATTTGCAGGGTCAGCTGTTCGGGCACCAGCAGCACGCAGGGCTCGTCCTGCGCGTGCAGCGCGCCCACCGCTGCAGCCACGGGCCGGAGCAGCCGGTGCGCGCGCGCGTACCAAACGCGGATCTCGGGCACCCTGACCCCCTCCTTTTGCGCCTTTTTCGCCTTTGTGATATGATAATACCACAGTTTGGGGCATTTGGGGAGGCGCGCCTATGCGGGAAACCATCGCGGGCATCGCCACCGCCGTAGGCGACGGGGGCGTGGCGGTCATCCGAGTGAGCGGCGACATGGCCGAGGCTGTTTTTTCGCGCGCGTTCCGCCCCCTGAAGCACACGCCGCCCTTTGAGAGCCACCGCCTGATGTACGGCCACATCGTGGACGCATCGGGTGCGGTGGTGGACGAAGCCATGGGCGTACTGATGCGCGCGCCCGCCACCTACACCCGCGAAGACGTGTGCGAACTGCACACCCACGGCGGGCATGCCGCCGCCGAGGTGGCGCTGCGGCTTGTGTGCCAGCTGGGCGCGCGGCCTGCCGAGGCGGGTGAGTTCACGCGCCGCGCATTCATGAACGGGCGCATCGATCTGGTGCAGGCCGAGGCCGTGATGGGCGTGATCGGCGCGCGGTCGCAGGCGGCGCTAAAAGCCGAGCAGGCGCTGCTGGGCGGCGGGGCCAGCCATTTCCTGCGCGAGGCGCAGGAGGCGCTGATCGCCTTGATCGCGGGGGTGGAAGCGCACATCGACTACCCGGACGAGATCGACGAGGCCGAGGCAACGGCCGGGCTCACGC
Organism: uncultured Oscillospiraceae bacterium; assembly: GCA_964584315.1. GTDB lineage: Bacteria > Bacillota > Clostridia > Christensenellales > Aristaeellaceae > CAXXOK01. The sequence continues at coordinate 77,160 of CAZOZO010000003.1, read as the reverse complement.
AGGGCCTTGCCAAATTGGCCGCCACCCTGATCGAAGCCGTGGACGAGCGGGGCGCGCGCATCCTCAAGCAGGGCCTGCGCGTGGCGCTGTTTGGCCGCCCCAACGCGGGTAAGAGCACGCTTTTCAATGCGCTGCTGGGCGAGGAGCGCGCCATCGTGACCGAGATACCCGGCACCACGCGCGACGTGCTGGAGGGCAGCCTTTCCGTGAACGGCCTGAACATACAGCTGCTGGACACCGCGGGCCTGCGCGAAAGCGCGGACGCGGTGGAGCGGATCGGCGTATCCCGCGCGCGCGGGGCGCTGACCAGCGCGGACGCAGCGCTGATGCTGATCGACGCAGGCGCGCCGCTTGCAGCGGAGGACATCGATCTGCTCGGGCAGCCGGTGGATTGCCCGTGCGCCGTGCTGCTCAGCAAGGGCGACGCGGCTCCCCTCCTGACCGAGGCGGATGTGGCCGCGCACACCGCATTGCGCCCCATACTGACCATCTCCGCCAAAACGGGGCAGGGGCTTGCCGCCGTGCGCGATTATCTGGCCGCGCAGGCGCGCCTCCCCCGCGAGGGGATGCTCACGCACAAGCGGCACATGGCCGCCGCGCGGCAAGCCGCCGAAAAGCTCGCGCAGGCGGGCGCGGCGCTCAAGCAGGGCTTGCCGCTAGACATGGCCGCCGTGGACATGCGCGAGGCCCTGTGGCTGTTGGGACGCATCACTGGCGAGAGCGTGGATGACAAGCTTCTGGACGAGATTTTTTCGACATTCTGCGTGGGGAAGTAGCCCGCGTGGGCACTGTACCGTTCAATACACAGCGGATGGGCAAAATGCCCATCCGCTGTTTTATTTTGTTTGTTCAGGCAAGCCCTTGAACAGCCGTGTGCTCTCCTCGTCCATAAAGGCGGGGGTAAAGGCGCTGGTGGCCGCGTCCGCGCCCTGCACATAGCCGCTTAAGCCCAAGGCAAGCATCTTGTTCCGCGCACGGGCGTACTCCCGCGCGGTCACGCGGCGGTCGAGCCCCTTGGGGGCCAGCCCTTCCTTGGGCGTGTATTGGCGCATCAGGCTCACGGGCGTGCCCTCCGGCAGGCGGGTGGCAACGGCGGTCAAAATGGCCTCGGTCTCGTCCACACGCAGGGGCATCACGAGGTGCCGCACCAGCGTGCCTCGGGTGAGCATCCCCGCCGCATCGTACACGGGGGCACCCGTCTGCGCGCACATGGCCTTGATGGCATCCATCGCCACGTCAAAGTAATCCGGCGCACAGGCCATCTCCGCACCGGTGGCGGGCTTGAAATACTTGAGATCGGGCAGGTACACGTCCACCAGTCCCTCTGCAGCCCGCACCATCTCTACGCTCTCATACCCGCCGCTGTTCCATACAACGGGGATGGCAGGCTTATGCAGGCGCAGCGCCTCGAAAATGGCGGGGGCAAAATGCGTAGGGCTTACCAGGTTGATATTGTGCACGCCCAGGCCCTCCACCCGGCGGAACAGCTCGCTGAGCGCGCGCGGCGTCATGGCGCGGCCTTCGATTTTGCCCGTGCTGATGGGCGCGTTCTGGCAGAACACGCAGCCAAGCTGACACCCGCAGAAAAACACCGTGCCGCTGCCTTTATCGCCGCTCAGGCACGGCTCCTCCCACATGTGGCGCGCGGCGCGGGCCACCACGGGCAGCGTGCCCATACGGCAGAAGCCCTGCCCCTCGGTCTCGGTGCGCAGGGCATTGCAGCGGCGGGGGCACAGGTTGCAGATCATGGGGTTTCCTCCTTGCCTTTACCCGTGCAGCATAGCACAGCGCGTCGCGGGCCGCAAGCCTTGCGCGGGCGGTAGGCGCGCGGGCGGTTGTGTGGTATCATGGTGCAAACGCAAAACCGCATCCCGCCCGGCCGCATTGCGACGCTGGTGTGCGCGAAGCCGGCCAAGCCAAGGCTTTCCGCCTCTTCATCGCGCGCCCCATGCCCATTACGATATGGTTTGTTTTTCGCCAAATATGATGAATTCTGTTATGAATTGACAAGGTGAGTATATACCCCCGTCCAAAAACGCTGTGTATACTGAGTACAAAAGTGGGGCGGAATGATGGACCACCCACAAGGGCGTACCCAACATAAAGGAGGAACAGAGGAATGAAACGGATCGTGTCGATTCTCCTGGCGCTGATGCTGCTGATGGGCGTGGCCAGCTTCGCGGCTGCCGAGGATGCGGTGAACATCACCGTGTTCCACTACATGGCGCAGGCCACCAAGCAGGCCGGTCTGGTGGCCATCGAGGCCGCCTACACGGCGCTGCACCCCAACGTAACCTTTACCAACATCTATTACAATCAGGGCACGGACTACTTCCCGCAGCTGTCCACCGCCCTGTCGTCCGGTGACCAGCCCAACATCATCATGGGCAACCCGGGCCTGTATCCTGATCTGGTGACCGAGGACTTCGTCATGGACCTGACCGACAACGCGGTCATCAAGGGCCTGAACCTGCCCAGCGGCGACCTGGGCGACGTATCCGCGGGCGGCAAGATCTACGGCTTCCCGATCGACTTCAAATCCTGGGGCATCTTCTATAACAAGACCATCTTCGAGCAGCAGGGCCTGACCGTGCCCACCACGCTGACCGAGCTGAACGCCCTGCAGCAGAAGCTGATCGACGCGGGCATCGACCCCTACGTGCGCAGCTTTGGCGACGCGGTGTACGGCGATATCGAAATGCGCAACACCGTGTGGACGCGCGCGCTGGCCGCGGGCGACAAGGATGTGTTCCAGAAGCTGATGGCCGGCGAAGCCAAGTTTACCGATTACCCCTACTTCGCCGAGGCCCTCCAGAACTGGACGGCCCGCCTGGTGGCCCCCCGCACCGATGATATGAGCAACACGCAGGACATGGGCCTTGAAGTGTTCGCCGCCGGCGGCGCCGCCATGCGTTATGACGGCACCTGGTGCATCGGCGACCTGCTCAAGAAGAACCCCGCGTTCGAAATCGGCTTCTTCGTGGTGCCCATTGACGATGCTGGCTCCGCCCGCCTGAACGTGCAGGTCGATCAGGCCTTCATGGTCAATCCGCAGGCGAAGAACAGCGATATCGCGCTCAGCTTCATGGAATACTGGATCTCCGAAGGCATCGCATGGTCCGAGATGAGCCAGATGCCCCTCCTGACCGGCGTGACCAGCGACAATCTGCTGCCCATCGTTAAAACCCTTGCGGAAATCAAAGGCACCGGCAACATCAGCCACTACGGCGACTTTACCAAGCCGCTGAACAAGGCCTTCACCACCGCGTGGCGCACCGAGCTGACCGCCTATGCCGAGAGCATTTTGACCGGCGGCGGCATGACCATCGACCAGTGCCTGGAAAACCTCCAGAAGGCGTTTGACGAGGTCATCGCCCTCAACTGACCTTCCCCTTTGCCCGCGGCGCGCGTCGCCGCGGGCAACCTCCCCACAATGGCGCGTCGCCCGCGCAAAACCGCGCGGGCGGCGCTTTCTTACAAAATGGCAGGAGCTGATCGCCATGACTTTTTCCTCCACGGCGGGCAAACGCCCTAGGCGCGCGCTCTCCCCTTATGTGATCCGCGAACACGGCGGCAATCTACTTTTTATGCTGCCTGCGTTCCTGTTGTTCGCGTATGTGGTGCTGATTCCCTTTCTGCAGAGCATCCCCGTGTCCTTCACGGATAAAAAGGCGATCTTCGCCGATACATGGAACTTCGTAGGCCTGGAGAACTATCTGAAGCTTTTGAAGAGCACCTCGTTTCAGGAGAGCTTCCTGCACACGGCACAGTTCACCGGGGTGTATATCGTGGGCGCGAACGCGCTGGGCCTGATGCTTGCGCTGATGCTGTGGAAGAGCGGCCGCTTCAACAACCTGATGCGCACGCTGCTGTTCATGCCCTTCACGGTGTCGCTGGTGGCCAGCACCAAGGTATGGAGCTATGTCTACACCGATATCCTGACCCCCCTGACCGGCGCGCCCAGCCCGCTGGGCATCAGCTCGCAGGTGATCTACGGGCTGGCGCTCATCGCCATCTGGCGTGACATGGGCTACTGCATGCTCATCTACATCGCGGCGCTGCAATCCGTGCCGCTGGAGTATTACGAAGCCGCGCGGGTGGAAGGCGCAAACCTGTGGCACGAATTCCGCCACATCACCGCGCCGATGATCGTGCCCGCCTTTACCGCCAACATCACGCTGCTGCTCAGTTGGGGCCTGAGGTGTTTCGACTACTCGCAGATGGTCATCAACATGAAAACGGCCAAGACCACCGCTGTGTTCGTGTATGAGTACATCTTCGGCAACTCGCGCGCGGGCATCGGGCAGGCTGGCGCCATCATCCTCACGCTCACACTGGTTTTGCTCACCAATATCGTGACCACGGTACTTCGCAGGCGGGAGGTGGAGATGTAATGGCCCAACAGGCAACTTGCCCCACCACCATCCAGACCTTTGGCAAAACCGCGGGGCGAAGCCGCGTACGCGGCGTTGCCGCCACCGCCTTTCGGGTGCTGGTGGTGCTCGCCGTGGTGCTGATGGTGCTCACCCCGTTCTATATCAGCCTTCTGTACTCCATCAAGAGCCATTCCGACATCAGCCTGAACCGGCTGGCCTGGCCTGCCGCGCCCTCGCTGGACAACTACCTGCGCGTGATCCGCGAAAACAAGTACGTGGGCATCGGCTTTCAAAACAGCGTCATCACCACCATTCCCACGGTGCTCATCCTGCTGTTTTCCACGTCGATGGCGGCGTTCGTGCTGGCACGCAACAACACCCGCTTTTACAAGATCATGTACGCGCTGTTCATCAGCGGCATTCTGGTGCCGTTCCAGTGCATCATGCTGCCCCTGTACGTGAACATCCATAACGCCGGGCTGGCGAGCACAAACCTGGGCTTCATCATCGCGCGCAGCGGCTTTCAGGTGAGCATCAGCGTGCTGACCGTGACCGGCTTTGTCAAAACCGTGCCCCGCGATATGGAGGAGGCCGCCGCCATCGACGGGTGCGGCAAATTCCGCACGTTCTGGACCATCATCTTCCCGCTGATGACGCCGGTGAACATGACACAGATCGTGCTGAACACCCTGTTCGTGTGGAACGACTACAGCGTGGCCGTGGTGCTGCTGCGCAGCGATGCCAGCCGCACGCTGCCGCTGGCGCAGATCATGTACTTCGGCGAAAACATGACGGAGCTGAACCTCGCGTTCGCGTTCTTCATGCTGGCGATGATCCCCATCCTCATTCTGTACCTGAGCACGCAGAAGTACATCGTATCCGGCATCATGAGCGGCGCGGTCAAGGGTTGACCTCCGGCGCCCCTTCCCAAAGCGGATTGAGATACATCCGCTTTTTTGGTATAATGCGGATAATACAAAAACAGGATACCCACGGCAGTCACGCCCCCTGAAAGGAGCCGCCATGCCCCTGAAAGCAGTTATCGTGGAGGATAATCCCGCGACCGTCAAATCCTTGCGGCAAACCATCCGCTGGGCCGCGCTGGATTGCGAACTGGTCGGCACCGCCAGCGACGGCGAGAGCGGCCAGAAGCTGATCCTGCGCACCCGGCCGGATATCGTGCTCACCGACATCCGTATGCCGGAAAAGGACGGGCTGGACATGATTTCCGCCATCCGCCAAACGCTGCCGGATGTCAAGGTCATCATCATCACCGGCTACGATCAGTTCCAGTACGCGAGCCGCGCCATCAAACTGGCGGTGTTCGACTACATCTTAAAGCCAATCGACAACGAGGAGGTGGAGCGCGCCATCCGACGCGCGGCCGCCATGACGCGCGAAAAGCGCGAAGCGGACGTGGCCCTGCTGGCCGCCGAGACCCTGCGGCGGCGCGCCCAGCTTTTGAGCCTGCTGACCAACGACAGCCAGCGCGGCCAGGGCGTGAGCGACATCCTCGCGGACGCGGGTCTCGCCTTTGGCGCGTACTATATCATGGTGCTGCAACTGGCGGACGAGCGCGTGTACACGCAAGCCATGCTCAACCGCATCGACGCGGTGCTGGCGCGGCTTGCCGTGAACGCCGTTACCCTGCTCATTTACGACGCGGTGGTCGTGTTCGTGATGCTGCCCGCCCCCGACCCGGATTTCCGCATCCACGCGGATCGGCTGGCCGAGACGCTGGCGGGCGAGCTGGTCACGCCCACGCGCATCGGCGTTAGCAAGCTGAGCGAGTCGCACCACGCCATCCGCCCCGCATACCATCAGGCGCGGCAGGCCCTGTGGGAGATCGCCCTGTGCAAAAACCCCTGCACCTGCAACTTCTATACCGATGAGGAGGAGCGCCGCCCCAACGAGCGCCTGAACGACATGTACCGCCGCATCGACGACCTGCTGGAGCGCGCGGACCTGACCGATGCCTCCGCCGCCGAGGCCGCCGAGGTGATCGCCGAGCAGAGCGGCAAGCAGTACTCCAACCTGCGCGCGCTGGTCACGCTGTACGCCATGGCGCTGCGCAAGCGCTTTCCCGCCCCGCTGGATGAGAAGATCCACGCCGCGCTGTTTGAGACGTGGTTCGTGAGCAACGCGGAGGATGCGCGCATATGCCTGACGCATGTGTGCGCGGCGCTGCGCGAGGCCCGCGAGGCGCGCGAGAGCGCCCAGCAGTCGCTGTTGACGCGCGGGGCGCTGCAATACATCCGCCTGCACGCCATCGAGGGCCTGCAGCTCAGCGACGTGGCGGAAAAACTGTGCGTGAGCGCCAACTACCTGTCTGCCCTCATCCGCAAGGAGACAGGCGTTACCTTCCACGAGCACGTGCTGGCCGCCAAAATGGCCGTGGCCCGCACCATGCTGGCCGACCCCCGCATTTTGGTGGACGAGGTGGCCCGCACCGTGGGCTACGGCAACTACATCTCGTTTTACAACGCCTTCAAGCGCATCGAGCATATGACCCCCACGGAGTATCGCAACCACAAGGTGGACGTATGAAAAAGCCGCGCAGCCTTCCCTTCCGCGTCAAGCTGATTCTTTTGTACTGCCTGACCGTGGTGCTGGTGGCGGGCGTCATCACCCTGACGCTGACGCTGACGGCTTCGCAGCAGGTGGTGCAGGATAAAATGGCACACCTGGACCTGCTGACGGAGCAGGTGTTGCTCAACTTTGCCGACGGCGCATCGGCGGCTTCGCAGCAGCTGCTCAGCTTCGCGGGCAGCAAGGGCCTCTCCGCGCAGATGTATGCCATGCGCACCCTTCGCGAGGAGGACCCCGGCTATTACCAGAATGTGCAGAGCCTCCTGTATGCCGTGAACCAGATGATCACCACGCAAACATACCACGACGCGCTGTACGTGCGCATGGACGGGGGCCTCTCCTGCGCCAACGCCACCGCCCCGGAGGCGTTCGTGAGCGCCGCCGCCGCGCTGCTGGACACGCCCGCCTACGGCGAAAACACCTATGGGCGCGCCTTGTGGGCGCGTGGCCAAAACGGCGAGGTATACCTCGTGCGCGATATCTACAACCTTTCCCCCATCCGGCACGTAGGCAAGATGGTCGCGCGCATCCGGCGCGACATGCTGGTGAGCCTTGGTACCAATAACGGGAGCCTTGACACCACTGTGGTGTTTTTGGATGCGGAGGGCCGCACGCTGATGACCATCGGCGGGCTGGACAGGACCATGATCGCCGCCGCCGAGGCCGCCGCGAGCATGGATGCGACCGCAATGGATGTGGGCGCCCCCTACGCCGTAGCCATCCGGCGCGGCGAGCAGTGGACGGCGGTGGGCTTTTTGCCCATGGCCACGCTCAATAGCGTGAGTCAGGCGGTCATCCGCACAGGCATCGTGGTGGGCCTGCTGGGCATATTGTGCGGGGCGCTGGCGGTCATGGCCGTTACTCAGCGCATGACGCGCCAGATTCGCCTGCTGGTCAAGTCCATGGACGAAGTGGCCGCGGGCGATATGGATCTGTCCGTGCCCATCGTGACAGGGGACGAGATCGGCCACATGTCCGCGCACTTCAACCGCATGATCGCGCAGACGCGCGAGCTGCTGGCGCGCGTCGTGCAGGAGGAGAACCGCAAGAGCAAGGCCGAATATGAGATGCTGGAGTACAAGTACCGCTCGCTGCAATCGCAGATCAACCCCCACTTCATCTACAACGCGATGGAGACCGTCAACGCCCTTGCCAAGCTGGACGGCAACGACGAGATCTGCGACGTGGTGTGCCGCATCTCCGCGTTTTTCCGGCAGAACACGCGCAATATGCAAAAGCGCTTCATCTCTGTGCGGCGCGAGTTTGAGAGCCTGAAGGAATACGCGCACATCTACCACCACATCCACGGCAGCACGCTGTCCACGCCCTTCACCTGCACGCCCGCCGCCGCCGAGGCGCTGATCCCCACCATGATCCTGCAACCCGTGCTGGAAAACGCGCTGGTGCACGGCATCCGCCCCGCCGAGGACGAGGCGGTGGTCGCCATCAGCGCCGCGGAGGAAGGCGACGACCTGCGCATCGAGGTGCGCGACAATGGCAACGGCATGCCGCCCGAACTGGTGGAGCAGATCATGCACGGCCCTGCCAACGAGCCCATGGCCGACGGTCGCACCAGCACGGGTGTGGGCATGCGCAACGTGCGCGATCGCCTGCGCCTGATCTATGGCGAGCGCGTACAGCTGACCATCGACAGCCGCGAGGGCGAGGGCACGCTGGTGCGCATCGTGATCCCGCTGGTATACGACGAGGGAGAACTGGGGACAAACCCGAACTACTAGGCGCTGTCCGCGCCTTGGCACCAAAGGAGAGCGTGCGGCCTGTGGCCGCTTCGCCGCAGGCGAAAGCGAACCGAAGGTGGCCGGTTTGACAAGCGCAGGGCACGGGAGTGCCTTGCGCGCCGATCAAACTGGCGGGAAGGGGGATTGCGATCCCCCTCCCAACCGCCCCCTATGGGTGGGAACGGTGTGCTGACAGACAAGTGATACGTTGTAAATAGCGCGCCCCCGCAGGGTTAATCTGCGGAGGCGCGTTTGGTTGTAGTCTGTCTCAATACTGGTGTTGCTACCGCTCGCCTCATGGCCCTGCGGCGCTGTGCACTCACTGGGTGAAACTGCACTGTGACGTAGGCTGTGTGGCTTTGCCTCCCCAGCCCGCAAGGGCATCGCCCTTTGGCGCGTTTCAGCCGATCTCCGGCTCGCGCGGGGCTTCGCGAGCCCAGTCCGGCCATGGCTCGGGGAGGTCTTGGGGCGCTGCCCAGCGCACCGCGTTCAGGAGGATGCGCTGTATTTCCGGCTGGTGGTATACGGGGAAGGTCTCGTGACCGGAGGCGAAGTAGAACACCTTGCCCCGCCCGCGCGTCCAGCAGCAACCGCTGCGCAGCACCTCGCCGCCCTGCGCCGTGGTCAGAAAAATTAGCGTTTCCGGCGCGGGTATTTCGAAATATTCGCCGTAGGTCTCGTCCTTGGGAATGGTGAAATACTCGCCTGTCAGGCCGCTTGCGATAGGGTGCGCGGGCGCGACCGTCCACACGCGCTGCCGCTCGCCGTCGTTTTCCGGGGCGGTCAGGCCCGCCGCGCGCTGCGCGCCCGTCAGCCGACCCTCGCGCCAGCGCAGGCATTGCGTGCGTGTGCCCATCAGGCGGCTGAACAGCTTGCTGGCGTGGGCGCTGTGCAAAAGCACCAGCCCCATGCCACTGAGCACGCGCCGCTGCGCCGCGTCTACGCGGTCGTCCGCCACCTCGCGCCAATACTTATGGCCAAAGTACACCAGCACATCCGCCCACTGGAGCAGCGCGTCGCTCAGGCCCTGCCCCTCGTCCTGCATGGTGGCGGTGCGCACCTCCATATCGCCCTGCGCGGCAAAGAGGCGGCCCAGCGCGCCGTGGATTCCGTTTGGGTACACGCGCTTCTCGGCGTCGATGGCTTCCGGCAGGGGGCGGTTCTCATACCACACCAGCACGCGGGTCATATCTGCTCCACCTCCGCCCACGCGCGCGTCTGGTGGCTGCGCACGCACGCCTCCACAAACGCCATGCCGCGAAAGCCGTCCTCAAATGTGGCGTAGGGCTGCGGGCCGTTTCGATAACCGCCGGTGCGGATGGACGCATAAAACTGCTCCAGCGCGCTGTGCAGCGCGTCCGGCCAGCCCATCACATGCCCCATTGGGGTAGTGATGTAGGGCTTCACCTCCGGCTGGCAGGTGCGCGGGTTCATGTATACGGTTTCAAAGCCCACATCCTTCACGCCCACGGTCAAACGGTCAGGTTCCTCCTGCGCCCATTCCATGCCGTACCCGTCGCAGGATACGCACACGCGCAGGTCGTTCTTGTGCCCCATGGCCGCTTTGCTGGCCAGCAGCGTGCCGGGCGTGCCGTCCGCAAAGCGCACCAGGATGAATGCCGTATCCTCGGTGTCCATGGGGTGCGCGCCGCCCGCCGCGTCGATCCGCACGGGGTGATGGGTCACAAAATTGGCCATGACCGCCACGATGGGCTGACCCATCACGCAGCAGGCCGTGTCCGCCCAGTGGATGCCGATGTCGTTCACCGTGCGCGCGATGCCGGTATTGCCCATGCGGGGCGCCCAGTCCGTCGAGCGGGCGCCGCTCTCCTGCAAATAATGGCCGTATACCATCAGCGGCCTGCCCGCGAGGCCCTTTTGCAGGCGTGCGCGCATCTCCTGCACGGGGGCGTTCAGGCGGTACTGTTGGTTCAGGCCGTGCGCCAGCCCGCGCGCCACCGCCAGTTTCCACACTGCGCGGGCCTCCGCCGCGCTTTGCGACAGCGGCTTTTCGCAGTACACATGCTTGCCGTTTTCCAGCGCCGCGCGGTTCACCTCGTCATGCACGGCGTTGGGGGTGCAGTTGTGCACCACGTCGATATCGGGGTCCTCCGCCAGCTGCCGCCAGTCGGCATATGCCTTTTCGATGCCAAAGCGCTCCTGCACGGCGCGCAGGCTGCCCTCGTCGCGGTCGCATACCGCAGCCACCACGACCCCGGGCACGCGGCGCAGGCCGTCGATGTGCTGCGGCCCGATGAACCCCAGCCCCGCCACGCCGATACGCAGTTGTTCCATGTTAGGTACCTCCTTGCTTCCATGCGGGCGATCCGCCCATGCTGTGCTTTCATTATACGCGGCGGGCCCGCCCCCACAATATACACATTTGTGGATTTTGCTTATAAAATCATGATGTTGGGATATAGACGCTTTTTTTTGCCCGTTCTACAATGAAGCAAAACCAAGCGGAGTGCATATTGGGAAGGATGGCTGCCCATGCTGGATTATCGACTGAGAATCGGCCTTGCGCCGATGCGCCGCGACGTCACCCCGCGCCCCGGCATCTTCAACTGGGAGAAGGCCGAGGCGCGCGGCCACCGCGTAACGGAATACATCAAGGCTCACTTTGCCGATACCGACGTGACTTTCGTTGATCTTACGGGCGTGAACCCCGTCGCGGTCATGTACAGCGAAGCGGACGCGGAGCGCGTAATCGAGCGCTTCACCGCCGAAAAGGTGGACGCGGTGCTCATCATCAACTGCAACTTTGGCAATGAGGAAGTGGCGGCGCAGGTGGCGCGCGGCGTAGGCAAGCCCGTGTGCATCTGGGCTCCCGTAGACGACGAGTTTCTGGCGGACGGCTCCCGTTTTACCGACAGCCAGTGCGGCATTTTCGGCGTCAGCCGTCAGTTGCAGCGTTTCAACATCCCCTTCAGCTTTATCGAGACCAGCGCGGTGGAGAGCGACGTTTTCGCCAAGGGGTTTGACCAGTTTCTCTCCGTGGCCTGCATGGTCAAAAACTTTACCGGCATGCGCATCGCGCAGGTGGGCATGCGGCCCAAGCCGTTCTGCTCGGTCATCTTCAATGAGGGCGAGCTGATGCAGCGCTTTGGCTTGCAGGTGGTGCCCGTGAACCTGGCCGTGGTGATCGACCGCTACAACAAGATTTTGGCCGAGCGTGACGCGGAGCTGGAGGCGGGAGCCAAGCTGCTGGCCAGCCGCTACGAGATGGACGACCTGACCCCGCCGCTGCTCAAAAAGGTGTTCGCCTTTGTGCTGCTCTACCAGTGGGTTTTCGAGACGTACCGGGTGCAGGCCGTATCCGCCGAGTGCTGGACGGCCATGCAGCTGGCCGTGGGCGCCATGCCCTGCACTGCCTACAGCATCCTTGCGGACATGGGCTACATCGTATCTTGCGAGAGCGACATGCACGGGGCCATCACCATGGCGCTACTCAGCTGCGCCAGCCGCGGGCAGAAGGTGCCGTTCTTCGGCGAGTTCACGGTGCGCCACCCCAGCGACCCAAACGGCGAGCTGCTGTGGCACTGCGGCCCCTTCGCCTATAGCCTCAAGAAGGAGGGCGCGCCCGCCAAGGAAGTGAACATGCGCCAGTGGTTCCAGGTGAAGGACGGTCGGTATACCGTCGCGCGCATGGATCAGGACGACGGCAAATACATGCTGCTCGCCGGCACCTGCGAGTCGATGGACGGCCCTTACACCTTTGGCACTTACCTGTGGGCAAAGTTCAAAAACCTGCCCGCGTGGGAGCGCAAGCTGGTCGAAGGCCCCTACATCCACCACATGGCCGAGATCGAGGGAGACTACACCGCCGCGCTGCGCGAATTTTGCAAGTTTATCCCCGCGCTGTCGCCCGACCAGGTGGCCGAGTGACGGGCAAATTTGAACCGAGAGAAGGGGTTTCGCCATGCTGACCGACCTGACCACAGCGCTTGCCATCGCCGAAAAAAAAGGCTGCGCCATACCCGCCTTCAACGTGTACAACGCTGAAACGGCGCTGGGCGTGCTGTTTGCCGCCGAGGAGGCGCGCGCCTGCGTGATCGTGCAGATGTACAGCCGCCTGTTCTCCAGCTGGGAGGCGCAGTTCCTCGCCCCCGCGATCCTGGACGCGGCGCACCGCATGGACGCGACGGTAGTGTTCCACCTCGACCACGGCGCGGACGACGTGGCCGTGGTGCGCGCCCTGCGCTACGGCTGCACCGGCATCATGCGCGACGCAAGCCACCTGCCCTTTGACCAGAACGTGGCCGTGACCCGCAACGTGGTGGCGATGTGCCACGCCGTGGGCGTGCCTGTGGAGGGCGAGCTGGGGCACATCGGCACCACGAAGGAGGCCGCCAGCACCGAGTATACCGACCCCGAGGAAGCCGCGCGCTTCGTGCGCGAAACGGGTGTGGACGCGCTGGCCATACTGGTGGGCACGGCGCACGGGCGCTACAAACAGGCGCCGGTCATCGCGCTGGATCGCATTCGCGACATCAAGGCAGCCACCGGCGTGCCCCCCGTGCTGCACGGCGGTAGCGGCGTGCCGGATGGGCAGATCATCGCCGCCATTGAGGCGGGCATCCGCAAGGTGAACTTTGGCACCGACGTGTGCTACTCCATGCTGGACAGCGTGCGCGGCGTGAGCTCCGATATCGTGCCCGTAGACCTGTTCATGAAGGAACCCACGCAGGCGGTCAAGCGTTTTGCGATGGAAAAGATTCTGCTTTTGGGGGCGAACGGCAGCCATGGCTGACAGCGCTTCGCGGGCGGAGCACCACCCGCAGATCATCGGCATCGGCTCCACGGTGTATGATACGCTCATGGTGGTGGATGGTTACCCCGTGGAGGATACGAAGCAGCAGGGGCTGGAGACCAAGGTGCAGGGCGGCGGCCCGTGCGCCACGGCGCTGGTGGCCGCGGCCAAGCTGGGCGTATCCACCGCCTATATGGGCAACGTGGGTGACGATCCCTTTGGCGAGTTCATGCTGGACGATCTGGAACGCTTCGGCGTGAGCACGCGCTATGTGCGCCGCGTGGCAGACAGCATCTCCTTCCACGCGGTGGTGCTGCTGAACAGGCAGAACGCCAGCCGCACCATCGTGTGGAGCCGCGGCACCGTGCCCCCGCCCGCCCCGGACGAGCTGGACAGGGACGCGCTGCTGCACGCCAAGGCCCTTCACTTGGACGGGCACATGCTGGAGGCTGCTATCAGCGCCGCGCAGCTGTGCCGCGCACACGGCATCACCGTGAGCCACGACGCGGGCGGCGTGTACCCGGGCATCGAGCGGCTGCTCCCCTATGTGGATTACCTGATCCCCTCAGAGGAGTTTGCCCTGCGCCTGACCGGCGCGGCCACCGCGGAGGACGCGGCCTCCGCCCTCTATGCGCGCTACCATCCTGCGCTTGTCGTATTGACGCAGGGCTCGCGCGGGGGTATCCTGCTAGATGAACAGGGTATGAGGCGTTACGAGTGCTTTCCGGTGGATGTGCGGGATTCAAACGGCTCGGGCGATACGTTCCACGGTGCGTTTCTGGCGGCCAGGCTCAAGGGCATGGACGCGCTGGCCGCGTGCCGCTACGCGAGCGCCGCAGCCGCCATCAAGTGCACCCGCCTGGGCGCGCGCCTCGCCATGCCCAGCGACGCGGAATGCCGCGCGTTTCTAGCACAAAGAGGGGTAGAGCCATGGAACAGGTAATCCTTCAAAACCAGGCACTCACGGTGCGCATTTCCCCCATCGGCGCGGAGATCCAGTCCATCATGGACAAGAGCGGTGTGGAACGCCTCTGGCAAGGCGACCCGGCCTTCTGGACGGGGCGCGCCCCCATTCTGTTCCCCGTGGCGGGCGGCTTCAAGGATGATTGCTACGTGCTGGACGGCAAGCGTTACCCCATGCCCAAGCACGGCTTCGTGCGCAAGCTGCCCTGGCGTGTCGTGGCCCAAACGCCGCACGCGGCCACCTTTGCCATCGCAGACAAGCACGAGGGCTTCCCGTTCGACTATGAGCTGCGCGCGCACTACGCCCTGGGCGGCGATACCCTGACCGTGCGCTACGAGGCCGTAAACCTTGGCAACGTACCCTTCTGGTACAGCATCGGCTCGCATGAGGGCTATGCCACGCCTGAAGGAATCGACCGGTACGAGCTGGTGTTCGACCAGTCGGAAACCTTCCTGCACAGCCCGCTGGATGGCAACCTGATCCACCACGACACCGTGACCATTGCGGAAAACACTGCGGTGCTGCCGCTCACGTATGACTACTTTACCGTGGACGCGCTGGTGCTGCGCACCCTCAAAAGCCGCGGCGTTACCTTGCGCAGCAACCTGCACGGCCGCACCGTGCGCGTGGAATACCCCGGCTGCGATGTGCTCATGCTGTGGACCAAGCCCGGCGCGGGGTACATTTGCATCGAACCTTGGTGCAACGCGCCGGATTTCGTGGACGCGGACGAGCGCATCGAGCGCAAGCCGGGCTTTATGCCCTTGGCCGCGGGCGAAGCGCGCAGCCACACGCACACCATCACCATTCGCTGAGCCGCTTGGCGGGCAAGCGACAGCATAAACGGGAGGTATGGCCATGGACACACTCGCATCCCTGCGGGCGAAGAACCCCACGCTGTCGCTTGACTCCGTTTTCTCCCCCGCCTTCCGGCTCTTTGGCCGCGCAGTGCCCTTCGATGCCGCGGCGCTGATGGCCGCCTGCGAGCAAGCCGCTCCCATGCCGGAGGCGGGCACCCGCTACGAGCCCTCGCTGCCCGCGCTGGAGGCCCTGCCGGATTTTGCCCTTGCGCAAAGCCAGCTCCGCGGCGAAGGTGCAACGCAGATCGGCTGCTGCTGGGGCTACAACGCACGCCTTGGCGCGCTGGAGTACCACCGCGCCAGCGAGCACCTGATCGCCGTGAGCGACGTGGTGCTGCTGGTAGCCCCCCTGCAGGCGATGGAAGGCCTCACGCTGCCCGCCGGCCAGGTGCGCGCCTTCCACGTACCGCAAGGCACCACGGTGGAGCTGTATGCCACCACGCTGCACTTCGCCCCCTGCCAAACGGCGGATACGGGCTTTCGCGCCATCATCATCCTGCCGCGCGGCACCAACCGCCCCCTGACCGGCCCGCGCCCCGAAGGGGGCGACGGCCCGCTGCTGTGGGCGCAGGATAAGTGGCTTATCGCCCACCCGTCGCACGCCTCCGTATCGCGCGGGGCGCACGCGGGGCTGCTGGGCGAGGATATCACCGTCGCTTACTGACCCAAGCCTGATAAACGCCATCCGGCCAGCCGCCCGCATCGCGGGCAGGCCGTAACCCTCGCGACCCGAGCCGCCCCGCCACGTACGGCACGGCCCCTTCTGATGGTCACAGATCCGCTGCCGCGGCACAGTTTTTCGGCAGGCGTGTTTTGTGTACGCAACGTGAGGTTGCCACACCTGCGCGGCGGGCGCGGCATGGACGACATCCCCGCGCGGCATCGCCCCGCGGCGAAGGAGAGAGAACATGGAACGCAAGGCATTCATGACTGACATGATCCGCATGGAGCTGGAGGACGTGGTGGGGCGCGAGAACGTATCCACCGTCCAAAGCGAGCGCCTCGCCTACGGCGTGGACTACTTCTGGATCGGCCGCATGTGGGCGGATCACGGGCAAACGCCCCCCATGCCGGACTGCGTGGTGCGCCCCGGCAGCACGCTGGAGGTATCCAAACTGCTCAAGATCGCCAACTACTACCGCATCCCCGTGACCATCTGGGGCGGCGGCAGCGGTTCGCAGGGCGGCGCGCTGTCCATGGCGGGCGGCATCATGCTGGATATGAAGCGCATGGATCGCCTGATCGAGATCGATGAGGTGAGCCGCACCATCACTGCGGAGAGCGGGCTCATCTACCAGCGGCTGGAGTGGTACGCCAACGAGAAGGGTTACTCCTGCCAGCACATCCCCAGCTGCCTCACGTGCGGCACCATCGGCGGCGCGCTGGCGCACCGCGGCATCGGCATCATGAGCACAAAGTACGGCAAGATCGACGACCAGTGCCTGTCCATGGAAGTGGTGCTGCCAAACGGCGACATCATCAACACCCTGCCCGTGCCCAAGCACGCCGCAGGACCCGATCTCAACCAGATCTTCATCGGCTCGGAGGGCACGCTGGGCGTGATCACCAAGGCGACGTTCAAGCTGTTTGAGCAGCCGGAGAGCCGCCAGTTCCGCGCTTTCCTGTTTCCAGATTTTCACAGCGGCCTGATGGCGGGGCGCGACATGCTGCAAAAGCTCAAGCCCTCCATTCTGCGCTTCTTTGACGAGGCGGAGACCACCAGCATCATCAAGAGCATTTTGGGCTTTGCCAAGCAAGGCTGCTTCATGATGCTCGCGCTGGAGGGCATCCGCCGCATCGTGGATATCGAGATGGACATGGTGCAGGAAATCTGCAAAAAGTGGGGTGCGGAGGACCTGGGCAGCGAGTACGGCGAAAAGTGGTACGAAAACCGCATCACCTTCTTCTACCCCGGCCACATCATGAACAACCCGCAGATGTTCGGCACCATGGACACGGTGGCCGCCTATGACGATGTGGAGGCTATCTACAGCGCCATGAAGCACGCCGTGGAGGACAACTTCCCCGGGGTGCGGTTCATCGCCCATTGCAGCCACTGGTACGAGTGGGGCACCATGATCTACGACCGCTTCATCATGGACCACCCGCCGGAAGACCCTGAGGAGGCCATCCGCCTGCACAACCAGATCTGGAACGCGGGCGTGCGCGCCGCCATGGCGCACGGCGGGGTCATCAACGACCACCACGGCATCGGCCTCAAACTGGGCAGGCTGATGAAGGAGCAATACGGCCCCGCCATGCAGGTGATGCAGGGGCTCAAGCATTCGCTGGACCCCAACGGCATCATGAACCCCTACAAGCTGGGGCTGTAGGGCGAAAACCGAAAGGATGGTCGCCATGTTTACCGAGAAAGCCAAGAAGAACGCGGACGCGTGCCGCTTTTGCTGGATGTGCCGCCACCTGTGCCCCGTGCAGCTGGCCACGGGTAAGGAATCCAACACCCCCCGCGCCAAGGGACTGCTGGTGTCGATGTTCGAGCGCGGGCTGCCCATGGACGAGGGCGCGGCCGAGATCATGTACGGGTGCTTGTTGTGCAACGCCTGCACGGACAATTGCGTGACCGGCTTCGACCCGCCGATGTACATCCGGCAGGCGCGCAGCAAGGCCGTGGCGGAAGGGCTTGCCCCCAAATACATCGAAACGCTGGCCGATACCCTGCTTTCGGGCGGCAACCTGTACGGCGCTCCCACCCCCAAGGTGGATTTTGCGGGCGTGCCTGAGACGGGCGACGTGCTGGTGTGGCTGGGGCAAACCGCTCGCTACAGCACGCCGGAGGTCGCACAGGCGCTGTTTACCGTGCTTCGCAAAGCGGGCGTGCCCTTTGCCGCGCTGCGTGACGAACCCCAGAGCGGCTGTGCGCTGTATGACCTGATCGGCCCTGTGGAAGAGGCGCGCGCTAAAGCGCGCGAAGCCGCCAAGGCCATCGCGGCGAGCGGCGCCAAGACCCTCGTGGTGCTGGATACCTACGACGCAGTGTTTTTCCTGCACGAGTGCGCGGATTTTGGTATCGCGCTGCCCACGGTGGTCACCGCTACGGCGTATGTGGCGGAGCTGATCGCGCAGGGAAGGATCACACCCCGCCGCGAGGCGCTGGCCGTGACCTACCACGACCCCAGCCGCCTTGCGCGCGACCTGACCGAGCACGAGCCCGCGCGCGCCATTCTGGCCGCGATGGGCTGCGAGCTGCACGAGATGTTCCAAAACCGCCAGCTGGCCCGCTGCTGCGGCAGCGCGCTGATGGGCCGCTACTGGCCGGATGTGCGCGCCAAGGTGGCGCAGGGCCGCTGGAGCGACGTGCCCCGCACGGGCGTTACCACACTGGTTTCCGCCTGCCCGCAGAGCGCCGAGGCACTTTCGCAGACCGTGCCGGAAGGCTACCAGTTCAAAGACCTTTTCGTGTTGCTGAGCGAACGGCTTGCCTAAAACCTTGCGGGCGAAACGCGCCATGCTTGCGTGGCGCGTTTCGCCCCTTTGGCCCTATCCATCAGGCGAGGTGAATCCATGAACATCTTCGTGTGCATCAAGCAGGTGCCAGCTACAAACCGCGTGGAAGTCGACGAGGCCACCGGCGTTTTGAAGCGAGCGGGCGTCGCCTCCAAGATGAACCCCTACGACCTGTATGCGCTGGAGGCGGCGCTGCGCCTGCGCGAGACATGCGGCGGCACCGTGACCGTTGGCACCATGGGCCCCCCGCAGGCGCAGGCCGTGGTGCGCGAGAGCTTCCTGATGGGCGCGGACGCAGGCTATGTGTTCAGCGACAGGCGGCTGGGCGGCGCGGATGTGCTGGCCACCAGCTACACGCTGGCGCAGGCCATCCGCAGCGTGGGCGATTTTGACCTGATCCTGTGCGGCAAGCAGACCACCGATGGCGATACCGCGCAGGTAGGCCCTGCCATCGCGGAGCACATGGGTATCCCGCACGCGGCGTGGGTAAGCCATATCGAGGCACAGTCGGACGGCGTAACGGTGGAACAGCAGCTGGTGGGTACCGTGGAGACGGTATTCATGCCTTTCCCCTGTCTGATCACCGTGGAGCAGGACATCCACATGCCACGGCTGCCCTCGCTCAAGGCTGCGCGCCAGGCAGCGCTAAAGCCCGTGACCGTCGTGGGGCTGGATGCGTTTCTGGATACCGACCCCGAGCATTACGGCCTTTCCGGCAGCCCCACGCAGGTCATGCGCATTTTTCCCCCGCCCGCGGGCGCGGCGCGCGAGGTGTGGCAAGGCCAAGTCGATGCGGCCCGGCTGTTTGAGCACCTCACCCATTCGAAATTGATCTAGGAGGGCTACGCCGTGGCGCAGATCGCCATCATCCCCCGCAAGTGCGACGGCTGCGGGCAGTGCGCCGCCAGCTGCCCCTTTGGCGCGATCGACTTTCTGGCGGGCAAACCGGCGCTGAACGCCGCCTGCCGCGTGTGCGGCCTGTGCGTCAAAGCCTGCCCCTGTCAGGCCATCGTGCGGCTGGAAACCAAGGTGGCCAGCGTAGACAAAGCTGCGTGGCGCGATATCCTGGTGCTGTGCGAGGCGACCGGCGGCGCGCTGCACCCCGTGAGCCTCGAGCTGGTGGGCAAGGCGCTCAAGCTGTGCCAGAGCGCGGGCTTTGTGGTAAAGGCCGCGCTGATCGGGCACGGCGTTTCGCCTTTGGCTCAGGAGCTTCGGCACTATGACGTGGCCGAGACCTTCGTCTATGACGACCCAGCCCTGTCCTTCTTCCGCGCGGATGCGTTTGCCGCCTGCGCGGAGGATGCCATTCGCCACATGAAGCCCAGCGTTGTGCTGGTGGGGGCCACGTCGCTGGGCCGCAGTTTTGCCCCACGGCTGGCAACGCGCTTTCGCACGGGGCTTACCGCGGACTGCACCGCGCTGGAACTGCGCGAGGATACCGACCTGATCCAGATACGGCCCGCATTCGGCGGCAACATCATGGCGCAGATCGTGACCCCCAACACCCGCCCGCAGTTTGCCACCGTGCGCTACAAGGTGATGGACGCGCCTGTACGGGATGCCGATGCGCGCGGTGTGGTAACGCCCCGCCCCATCCCCAAGGCAGTGTTTGCCTCCCCCGTGCGGCATGTGCGCACGGTGCCCGTGCCGCCCGCCGGGTCTATCTCCGATGCGGAGGTGCTGGTGGTGGGCGGGCGCGGCCTGCAAAAGGAAGCCGACCTCGCGCTGGTGCGTGAGCTGGCGGCGGCGCTTCACGGCGACTGGGCTGTGACCCGCCCGTTGGTGGAGAAAGGCTGGGCAGAGGTCGCCCGGCAGATCGGCCTGTCGGGCCGCACGGTGCGGCCAAGGCTCATCATCACCCTTGGGGTGAGCGGGGCCATCCAGTTTGCCAGCTGCATGAACGCAAGCGGGCACATCATCGCCGTCAATACCGACGCGGACGCGCCCATCTTCAGCGTGGCGCATGTGTGCATCGTGGGCGATCTCTACCCCATCGCGCGCGACCTGCTTGCGCGGCTCAAGGAGGCGGGTGCATGACGGCTTTCAAACCTGTGGACGAAACCGATCTGGCTTACTTTCGTGGGCTTATGCCCCAGCGGGTGCTTACGGGCGACGCCATCAGCGACGATTTTGACCATGACGAAATGCCCGAGTACGGCCATTTTCAGCCCGAAGCGCTGCTCTACCCCCTGACCACGGAGGAGGTATCGGCCGCGCTGGCCTACTGCGACCGCAACCGCATCGCCGTAACGCCGCGAGGCGCGGGCACAGGGCTGTGCGGCGGGTGCGTGCCGCACTTGGGCGGCGTGGTGCTCTGCACGGATCGCATGAGGCGCGTACTAGAGGTGGATGTGCCCAACATGACCGCCACCGTGGAGCCGGGCGTGCTACTGATCGACTTCCCCAAGGCGCTCAACGGCACAGGGCTGTTTTACCCGCCCGACCCGGGCGAGAAGACCGCCACCATGGGCGGCAACGCCATGACCAACGCGGGCGGCATGCGCGCCGTGCGCTACGGCGTAACGCGCGACTACGTGCTGGGCATGGAAGTGGTGCTGGCCAGCGGGCAGGTGCTCACCCTCGGCGGTAAAAACGTGAAAAACGCCAGTGGCTATAGCTTGCTTCACCTGATGGTGGGTAGCGAGGGCACGCTGGGCGTGCTCACGAAGCTGACCGTGCGCCTCAGGCCCGAGCCCAAAACAAACCTGAGCCTGCTTTTGCCCTTTGACGACCTGGATGCGTGCATCGGCGCGGTGTCCGCGGTGCTGGCCTGCGGCTGCGAACCCACCGCCGTCGAGTTTATGGAGCGCGCCGTGATCGCCGCCGCAGAGGCATACCTTGGCAAGCAGTTCCCCGATAGCAGCGCGGACGCGTACCTGCTGGTACGCTTGGACGGCGCGAGCCCCGAGGCGCTGGAGCCTGCCGTGCAGGCTGTGACCGACCTTGCCCTTTCGCTTGGCGCGAAGGATGTTCTGCTGGCCGATACCGACGAGCGCAAGGAGAGCATTTGGAACGCGCGCGGCGCATTTTTGGAGGCCATCAAGGGCGGCACACCCAGCATGGACGAGTGCGACGTGGTGGTGCCGCGTGACCGCATCGCGGCCTTTGTGCGCAAGAGCGTACAGATCGGCAAGAGCGAGGGCGTGCGCATCTGCTCATTCGGGCATGCGGGGGACGGCAACCTGCACCTCTACGCCTGTCAGGACGCGCTGCCCGAGACGGAATGGAAAGGAAGAGTAGCCCGCGTGATGGACGCACTGTACCGCGAGGCGGAGCTGCTGGGCGGCGAGGTGAGCGGCGAGCACGGCGTGGGCCATGCCAAGCGTGCCTACCTTGCGCAATCGCTGGGCGAAACCCAGCTCGCCCTGATGCGCGGCATCAAGGCCGTGTTTGACCCAGGTGGTATCTTGAACCCCGGCAAAGTGATATGAGGGTACACTGGGCGGCAAGGCGGACACGGGCAGCCGCGCGGCGTATAAAAGCGGCGCTCAGCTGCGCGGCAGATAGCGAAGCGGGGAGGGAAGGGTTTATGGTGGAGATCGACATCCCCTACGGCAAGGGCACGATGCCTTTGCACCTGCCGCCGGAACGGCTCGCGGGCGTGCTGACGCCTGCGCACGGCGCGCCACCCGCGCAAACGCCGGAGCAGATCGTTCGGGCGGCGCTGCAAAGCCCCGTCGGTTCGCCAAGGCTTGGCGAGCTGGCGCGCGGCAAGCAGCGCGTGCTGGTGATCACCAGCGACCACACCCGCCCCGTGCCCAGCCACATCACCCTGCCGCCAATGCTGGCGGAGATACGCGCGGGCAACCCGCAGGCGGAGATCATCATTCTGGTCGCCACCGGCATGCATCGCCCCACCACCGAGGCGGAGCTTCGCCATAAGCTGGGCGACGCGGTGGTGGATCAGGAAACCATCATAGTGCACCGGGCCGAGCAGGACGCGGACATGGTCATGCTTGGCACGCTGCCCTCCGGCGGCGCGCTGCGCCTCAATAAGCTGGTCGCCTGGTCGCAGCTGACCGTGGCGGACGGTTTCATCGAACCGCATTTCTTCGCGGGCTTTTCCGGCGGGCGCAAGAGCATCCTGCCCGGCGTAGCGTCACGCGAAACAGTGCTATACAACCATAACGCCCGCTTTATCGCCAACCCCGCCGCCGTGCAGGGCAACCTTACGGATAACCCCATCCACCGCGACATGGCATTTGCGGCCAAGGCGGCTGGCCTTCGGTTCATCCTCAATGTGGTGCTGGGCCATGGGCACCGCGTGCTGGCCGCTTTTGCGGGCGAGCCGGAGGCGGCGCACGCCGCGGGCTGCGAATACAGCCTCGCGCGTACGCACGTTTCCCCCGTCGTGGCGGATATCGCCGTTACCTCGAACGGCGGTTGGCCGCTGGATCAAAACCTCTACCAGGCCGTGAAGGGCATGACCGCCGCGGAGGCGTGCGTTCGCCCCGGCGGGGCCATCGTGATGTGCGCCGCCCTTGCGGACGGGCACGGCGGCGAGGCATTCTACCGCTGGTTTGCGGAGCGGCAAAGCCCCGCGCAGATACTGGGCGACATCGAAAACATCCAGCCCGAAGCCACGCGCATGGATCAGTGGGAAGCGCAGATTCTGGCACGCGTGCTGTGCAAGGCCACCTGCTTTTTCGTGACCGGCGCGGAAAACCGCGCGCTGGTCGAAGCCATGCACATGCGATGGGCGCCGGACGCGGACAGCGCCGTGCGCGAGGCTACGGCGCTTCTGGGCGCGGAATCCAAAATCACGGTCATCCCCGACGGGGTGGGCGTGATCGTGAAGGCATAGCGACGCGTCGGCGCGCATGGGAGGCGTAAGGATGCAGTATCTGCTGGGGATAGATTTCGGCGGCAGCTCCGCCAAAGCGACCCTGCTGGACGAAAACGGGCGCGTATGCGGCACGGCCAGCCGCGAGTATCCCACCTATTACCCTCACAACGGTTGGGCGGAGCAGGACGCGGACGACAGCTACACGGCGCTGGTCGCCCTCATCCGCGAGATCATGGCCCAAACGGTGGTCGCGCCGGAAAGCATCGCGGCGCTGTCGATCTCCGCAGCCACGCACACCGCCGTGCTGGTTGGCGCGGATGGGCGGCCCGTTCGCCGCGCCATTTACTGGACGGATTCACGCGCCACCGAGCAGGCCGCGCGCCTGAAGGCGCAGCACGGCGATGCCATCATGCGGCTGTGCTACAACGGCGTATCCAGCCTGTGGACGCTGCCGCAGCTACTGTGGCTGCGCGAGCATGAGCCGGAGGTGCTGCGCCGCACCGTGCGCGTGATGGCCATGAAGGACTATGTGCGCTACCGCCTGACCGGCGACGACGTGACCGACCCCATCGAAGCCATGGGCAACCTGCTGCTGGACGTGGCCAAAAACGAGTGGTCGCCCTTCCTGTGCGATCTGGCGGGCATCAGTCCCGCGATGCTGCCGCCCCTTGTGCCGCCAACGGCCATCCTGTCGCCGCTCACCCCTGCGGCACAGGCGGATACGGGGCTTATCGCCCGCACCGCCGTGATCGCCGGGGCGACCGATACGGTCATGGAGGTGTATGCCGCGGGCGCGGTGGCCGTGGGTCAGGCGACCGTCAAGCTGGCGACCGCGGGGCGCATCTGCCCCATCCTCGACCATCCACTGGTGGATGCTCGGCTGGTCACCTACCGGCACGTGGTGGAGGGGCTCTGGTACCCCGGCACGGCCACCAAGGCCTGCGCCGCCAGCAACCGCTGGTACCGCGATACCTTCGGCGGAACCTTTGAGGAGAACACCGCCGCCGCCGCGACCATCCCGCGCGGGTGCGACGGGCTGTACTTCCACCCGTACCTGCAAGGGGAGATCACCCCGTATCTGGACGATAAGCTGCGCGCCAGCTTCACAGGCGCGACAGGCTTCCACACCAAGGCCCATTTCAGCCGCGCGGTGCTGGAGGGCGTCGCCTACTCCATGAAGGATTGCGTCGCCACCCTTCAGGAGCTGGGCGCTGCGCCAAAGCAGGCCGTTGCCATCGGCGGCGGATCGAAAAGCGCCCTGTGGCGGCAGATTTTAGCCGATATGCTCGCCATCCCCCTGACCACGGTCAAGGATGTGGACAGTTCGCTGGGCAGCGCGATGCTCGCGGGCGTTGCGAAGGGCGTGTTCGCCACCCATGCCGACGCGGTGCGCGCCTGCGTGCGCGTGACCGGCGTGACCGAGCCGAACCCCGAGGGCGTGGCGTACTATGACTCGCGCTTTCCCCTTTACAAGGCCATACAGGCGGCGCTCGCGCCCATCTACCACCAATTATAGCCTTGCCTTGCTAACGCACGAAAGGAAGCCCGCATGCAGATACTCGTTTGCCTTAAACAGGTGCCGGACACGCTGGATGTGCAGCTGACCGAGGATTTTACCCTCCGGCGCGAGCATGTGGCGCAGGTGATGAACCCCGCCGATGAATCCGCGCTGGAGCTCGGCCTTGCCCTGCGGGACAGGCTCGGCGGAACGGTCACGGCCATCACCATGGGGCCGCCGCGCGCCGAGGGGATGCTGCGCGAGGCGCTTGCCCTGGGGGTAAACAGCGCGGCGATGCTGACTGACCCCGCCTTTGCGGGCGCGGACACGCTGGCCACCGCCACGGCGCTGTACGCCGCCGCCAATTTGCTGGGCGGGTTTGACCTGATCCTGTGCGGACGGCGCGCCGCCGATGGCGAAACGGGGCAGGTGGGCCCCATGCTGGCAGCCCTGCTGGGCTGCGCCTGCGTGGCGAACGCCACGGCGGTGCAAGTTGAGCATACGCCCGACAAAGAAAACAACGGTCATGCCTTGGCTGGCCTGTCGCCCTTGACGCTCACCGTCGATCAACTGATCGAGGATGGCAAAGCCGTCTGGCAATGCCAGACCCCCGCGTTAGTCGCGCTGTGCGAGTGGAGCTACCGCCTGCGCGCGCCCTCGCTCACGGGCTTGCGCAACGCCGCGCGGGCGCAGGTGCGCCGCCTGACCGCCCGCGACATCGGGCTGAATGCGCCAAGCTGCGGCCTGAAAGGCTCGCCCACGCGGGTCATCCGCGTATGTGCGAAGACGGCTGGCCTGCGCACTTGCGAGCGCCTCACGGTGGAAGATTTCCTTACGCGGGGGGTGCTGCCATGACCATCTGTGTGGTGTGCTGCGCCCCGTCCGCACTGGCGCTGGTGGCCAAGGCGCGGGCGCTCTCGCCGGATGCGGCCCCCAGCGCGTTGGTCGAGGGCGACACGCAGGATATCGCGCCGCTTGCCGCCTGCGGCGCGGGAACGGTCTATCGCCTGCCTGCCTGCGCGGACGACTGCGCGCAGGGCACGCGCATCGCCGAGGCGCTGCGGCATATCGCTCCGGATGCGGCGCTGTTCCCCGCCACGGTGCGGGGACGGTTCCTCTCCGCGTGGGTGGCGGCGCGGCTCAACACAGGGTTGACCGCGGACTGTACCGGCCTTGCCGTAACGCCGGACGGCCTTTTATTGCAAACACGGCCCGCCTATGGCGGCAACCTGCTCGCGGATATCCTGTGCAGGTACCGCCGCCCGCAACTAGCCAGCGTGCGCCCCGGAGTGTTTCCCCTGCCGGATATGGATGCGTCGCTTATGGCTTCCAACCCTTTGCCCCCCGTGATCGATCTTGTGCCTGTGAACGCGCCTGCGCTGCTCACGCGCGTGGGCTTTGTCCCCGGCGAGGACGGGCCGTCGCTGGCGGATGCGAGGGTAATCGTCGCCGGAGGACGCGGTGTGGGGGGGCCGGAGGGTTTCGCCACGCTGGCGCGGTTGGCGGGCTTGCTGGGCGGGGCGGTGGCCGCCTCGCGCGGCGCGGTGGACGCGGGCTACGCCCCCTACCGCTTGCAGGTGGGGCAGACGGGCGTTACCGTGCGGCCAAGCCTGTACCTCATGTTTGGCATCAGCGGCATGGTGCAGCACATCGTGGGTATGAGCGGCGCGGAAACGGTGGTTGCCATCAATCAAGACCCCTCCGCCCCCATCTTCGACCACGCGGACTATGGCATCGTCGGCGACTGGAGAGCAGCCGCCGAGGCAATGATACGGCACCTGAGCGAAAGGGAGGCAAACCCATGAACTACAAGAAAACCTACACCCCCGCGAAGGGTTTTACCCCGCTGTGCGTAGCGGGCGAGTGCTCGCTTGCCCAACTATCCTTCGGCATGATCGAACTGGACGCGGGTGAGACGCATACCTTTGATACCGAGGGACGCGAGGCGGCGTTCATCCTGCTGGGCGGCAAGGCAAAGTTTGAGGCGCGCGGCATGGATTTTGGCACGCTTGGCGTGCGGCGCACCGTGTTTGAGAGCCCCAAGGCCGAGGCCTTCTACGCGCCGCGCGGCACGCAGGTGCATATCACTGCTGTGTGGCATGTCAAGATCGCCGTGTGCATGACCCCCGCCGATCAGGACGGCGAGCCGCAGGCCATCCGGCAGGACGCGGTGCGCGTGATGCGCCTTGGCGTCAAGCCGTGGGAGCGGGACACCAGCTTCATCATCGACGGCACGACCAACGCGCGGCGGCTGACCATCGGCGAAGCGTACATCACGCCCGGCAACTGGGCGGGCTTTCCCCCGCACAAGCACGATACCGACCTGATGCCCGCCGAGGGCGTACTGGAGGAGGTCTACTACTTCCTGTTCGACCCGCCGCAGGGCTTTGGCGTGCAGTGCCTGTACACCGCGGATGGCGAGATCGACGTGGCCTACCGCGTCAAGAGCGACGAGTTGGTGGAATTCCCCCGCGGCTACCACACCACCGTGGGCGCGCCCGGCTACAACAGCTACTTCCTGTGGCTGATGGCGGGCGATCATCAGGGCTTCTACCGCAGCAGCGACCCAGACCACGCATGGGTGGGCGCGGTGGAAAACCTGATCAAAAAGCAATAGACGCGGGCCAGTGTTCACGAAAGGAGCGATGCGCGTGCAGAACCGGCTGGGCGTATACTACGCCTACCTTGCCGAATCGGACACGGTCGACTGGCTGGATAGCCTTACGCGCACCAAGGCGGCGGGTCTCGCCATTTTGGAGGTGAGCGCGCCGCGGATGCGGCTTTTGACCCCGCAGGCGCGCTGGGAGGTGGCGGATCACGCCGCCCGTCTGGGGCTGGGCCTCACGTTCGCCACCGCGCTCACGCCCGCCACCGATGTCAGCAGCGATTCCCCCGCCGTTCGCGCGGCGGGTGTCAAGCAACTGACCGAGGACATCCGCATGGTGCGCGGCATGGGCGGCACGGCGCTGGGCGGCATATTGACCGGCGAGGGCAAGCACTTCCCCGATGGCATTGAGCGCACGCGGCACGCCGCCGTCATGCACGCTGCGCAGGCCCTGCGCGAGGCTGCGCGCGCCGCCGAGGGCGAGGGCGTGAACCTGGGCGTAGAGGTGGTCAACCGATTCGAGTCGCCGCTGGTCAACACCTGCGAGGAGGGGCTTGCCGTGGTGGAGGCCGTAGGCAGCCCGCGTGTGGGCGTGCACCTGGATACGTTCCACATGAACATCGAGGAGGCGGACATCCCCGCGGCCATCCGGCTGGCGGGTGATAAGCTCATCCACTTCCACGCCTGCGAAAACAACCGCTCGCTGCCCGGCCACGGGCATATCGACTGGGCGGCGGTGTTCGCCGCGCTAAGTGATACCGGCTACGGCGGCCCCATCGTGATGGAATCCATGACCGGCCCCGTGGCGGGTTTCGCGGGGCGGCTGAACATCTGGCGCACTTTGCACCGCGACGTGGATGGCGACCTTGCCGCCGCCGCGCGCTTCCTGAAAGAAAGGATGGCGGATGACCATGCCGTTTGACCGTTTCGCCTTTATCGCAGGCGCGCTGTGCCAGAGTGGCGATCGCTTTTTGCGCACTGGCTACAAGGAGCGCACGCTGACTGTGCCGGAAGTGATCCGGCTTTTGGGTACGCGCGGCGTGGCGAGCGGGGTGGAGATCCACCACCGTGGCAACGAGGATGCGGCGTACATCGATGAGCTTCAGGCTGCGATGGCGGAAGCGCGTGTTTTGCCCACCTTCATCGACACTTGGACGTACGGCGAAGCCAAGTGGCGCTATGGCTCGCTCTCCGCGCCGGACGCGGAGACGCGCCGCGACGCGCTCACGCGCTGTAAAGCCACCGTGGACTATGCCCGCACGCTGGGCGCACAGGGCGTGAGCTTGTGGCTGGGGCAGGATGGGTTCGATTACGCCTTTCAGACCGATTATGCCGCGCAGTGGCAGCATCTGGTGGATAGCTTAAAGGCCCTGTGCGACTACGCGGACGGCCTGCCCGTGGCGCTGGAACCCAAGCCGCGCGAGCCGCGCAACCGTTCGCTGGTCGATAATGTGCAAACCGCCCTGCTGCTGCGCGCGGAGTGCGGCTGCCCCAACCTTGGCGTAACGCTGGACACCGGCCATGCGCTGGCGGGCGGGCAGGGCGTGGGCCCTTCCATCATGCTGGCGGTACGGCAGGGGGCCCTGTACAACCTGCACGTGAACGACAACTACGGCGCATGGGACGACGACCTGATCGTGGGCTCCGTGCGGCTGAACGAGGCGCTGGAGACCTTCTACCTGCTCGAAAAGTACGGCTATCAAGGCCATGTTTCGGTGGATATCTTCCCCTACCGCGAAAACGCCATCGACGCCGTGGTCGAGAGCGTGGAGGCCATGCGCGACTACATCCGCGTGGTGGATAAACTGGGCGTTACGCGCATCGACAGCCTGATCGCAGCGGGCGACGTGCCCGTGACGCTGGCGGCAGTGCGGCGCGCAGTGTTTGGCGGGGGCGAGAGTGCATAAAGGGCATTCAGGCAGGCCTTGGGGGAGAGTTTCGACCAGCGTGCCGGCGCCAACCTGCTGTGTCGCCGGCCCGTAAAGCCTCTCTCCTCGCAAAGGCATCGTCCTGTAAAACATTCGCAGGTTTCGCGTCACCGCGCAGGCTTATTTTTCATAAGTTTGAAAAGAGGCATCCGCTTGCACGGGTGCCTCATTTTGTATCATCACGTCTGTAACATCTGCTGATTCAAGACCATGCGCACCTGAGCGTGCACTTGCGTCCTATCCTTCGCTTGCTTTGCCGCTTTGCGGGGCCTGGGGTCTTCGCGCCATGGCCTTGCTTTCGCCGCGGTTTTCAGCCATCTGTCAAAACGGTGCAGGCTCGCCACACGGATGTCGCCCCGCTCGCTTTACTGCCAGTCCTGCCGCACATAGGCAGCCCAACCGTCGTACACCACCTGCTCGCTCTGCCCCAGCGCGAGCTCAAAGCTCTCGCCCGCCGCCAGCGCCCGCACGCGCGCCCAGCCAAATGTCTGTTCCAGATACGCTGCGTAGGTATACGAATACCCGTAGCCGCCGAACCGCTCAAACGTAAGCGGTGCGAGCAAACCGCCCACCTGCGTGTCCGCAAGGCTTGGCAGCGGCCCGCCCAGCGAGCCGCGCCCCGGTGTCTGGCCGGAGAGCCAGCCCGCCAGCGCGTTGTCCAGCCAATAGGACATGCGCGGGTTCAACATGGCATTGTAGGCATGCACCAGCTCGTGCAGCACGGCGTTTTGCACATCCTCCGCGCTGTGCACCCGGCCCGGGTTGGCTGGCGAGGTGAGCAGCACGCGCGTGCCCACGTTGTCGCCAATGTACCAATCCAGTCCCAGCAGCGGCGCAATCAGGCCGTATTTCTTTTGCTGCATCACAGGCTGGCTGTCATACACAAACACCTCTACCGGCGCGTATTGCGTTACGCCCAGCAGCGTGCTTAGCTCCGCCGCGCGGGCCTCCGCAGCGCGAAGGTCTTTTCGGCGGCCTCCCGCTCTGTTTCGTACCACAGGGTCACATGCGTACCCGTGAGAGCCTGCATCCCCGCCGTACGCAGGCGAAACGTCGGTATCAGGTTGATGACCACCAGCAGGCCCAGCGCCAGCGCGGCGATGGCAAACCCCCTGAGCACCCTTTTGGCACGGTATTTTCTCATGGCATCCCTTTCTTGGGCTGATAAATGACAGCGTGTGAAAAGCAGCGCAGCCACGGCTACGTTGCGCCGCGGGCAGCTGCCGCGCGCTCAGGGGGTCAGCACAGGTACATCGCCGTTCCACGTCACACGGTACGGCACCAGCGTTTCCATTAAGCCGCCCTCCACATAGGGCGATGCCAGCGCGTAGGTGGGGTTGGTATCATCCATGCACAGGATGTGCGTGACGGCCTCGCTGCGCAAAATGCTGCGGAAGTACGCATCGCCGATATCACCGTAGAACGTGACCAGCTTGACCGGCAGCAGGGCGTACTGCAGGCGCTCGCGCTTCTCAGGTGTGGGATCCACGCCGTAGAGCACAACGGCATGCAGCGGATCGTCCAGCGAGTCCGTCCAGCCGTTTTCGGTCTGCATGGCCACGATGTCCACCGGTACCTCCTGCGGGTAACGGGCGAAAAGCAGCGCGTCAGTCAGCTCACGCCAGTTGCACGTGAGCGTGAGCAGCACAGCCAGCGCGGCGAGCAGCGCGCCGGCCCGTGCGCGCGGCAGGCGCTGCCCATCCGCCACCAGCGCCGCCAGCAGCACTGTCACCCCTAGCAAGCAAGGGCTGAAATAGCGCTCCAGCAGGTATTGCAAGCGCTCGCCCCCTCCGCCGATGAATGCATCCACCTCGCCGGAGAAGATCAGCGGATAGCTAAGCGAGAAGAGAATCAGGAACAGCACGACGCAGGAAAGCAGCCAAAGCGAGACGGTCGCCATCGGCCTGAGCGTCTGCCTGCCCACCCAAAGCAGTAGCAGCGGAAACAGCAGCAGCGCCACCAGCCAGCCGAGCATCGGTACCCCTACCAGGGGCGACGGTATGCCGACGTTTCCCTCCGCCGCGAGGGTGAACGCCTCCCAAAGCGACTTTGGTAGCCTGGCCATCCCCTCCGGCACCATATAGGTACCCTGCAGCACCTGCGCCAGCTTTTCGCGCAGGCTCGTCATATGGCCGCCCTCCAGCCCGTTCAGGCTGCAGAACAGCTGCCAGCTGCCCAGCGCGACCAGTGGCGCGGCAATGGCCATCCATTTGGCGGTGCGCAGCGTGCGCCCGCGGCCCAGCACAAGCAGCAGCGTGAGGGGCAAAAGAGCCCAACCCACACCTACCTGCTTGACCAGCGAAAGCACGAAAAGGCCCAGCGCAAGGGCCACCCCATCCAGCAGTGAGACTTTCCGCGCGCTGCAAAGCCGCCACACGACGGCCAAGCAGTAGCCCAGGCACACGCCCAGCGCCGTATCCACACGCAAAAGGGCATATGCGTCGCGGTTGAACGCCGTGGGTAGCGCCACCACAAAAACCAGATACAGCGGCAACAGCCAGATGCGCCGCCATGTGATGCGCGAGGCCAGCGGCAACAGGTACACAGCGTAGAACAGTCCCAGCATCCCAAAAAGCAACCCGTCCCCCGCGCTGCCCGCCACCTCGGCCCCAAGCCACTGGAACAGCTGCATGCCCGGCGTGTAGGTGGCAAAGCGAGGGGCGAGGTGCAGCGCACGTCCCACAAGCCCTTGCTGCGCATAGATGCCCTTGGCCTCCAGCGCCCAGTAGTAGATATCGTCTGTTCCGGTGACCATATGGCCGCGCTGGCGCAGGAAAAAAACCACCCCCAGCAGCACGAACCCGAGCAGCCCGGGAGTGAAGGCATTGGCCTTGAGCGCCGCCCACAGCGCCCCTCCACGCCCGCGCGCGACCTCTGCGACCATCCAGACGAGGCACAGCGCAGCCGCTGCGTAGCAGAGTGCGGGCAGCGCGCCCAGCAGGCACAGCATCGACAGCGGGTATGCGATCGCGACCAGCGCGCTGGCAAAGGCGGGCAACACCCATTCGATGCGCCTGCGCAGCGCTGCGCTGAGCGTGAGTGGGATCACGGCGAGTGAGAGCAAAAACAGCAAAGGCGTACCTCCCCTTGTATGACGCTGACGCGGTCCATCCGGGTCAGTTGGCGTTGCGCTGGTACACGGTACAGATGGGCACACCGAAGCTTTCCGTCACGACCACGGGGGTCTGGTTAGCGGCGGGCTTCCAGTGCCCAATCACCATGTACGAACGGTTTGCCACCACGTAGTCCGCGCCGCGGCTCCCCTCGGGGATCAGGCGGAAGCGCGCCTGATCTTCCGCAGGCAGCAGGGCGAGCGCGGATTTGAGCCCGTCGTGCGACCAAAACTCACTGCCGCAAATGCTGGCCGGCTTCTCCTGCACAGCGGGCAACCTGGTAAGCAGCGTGCGCAGGGTCTCCAGTGTGGATACGTTCCAGTAGTCCAGCTCCAGATAGTCCGGCAGGGTCTCGCTCTGCACCAGCTCGTTGTAGTAGGTGTACTGCCGCGCGTGCGAGACGGCCATCTGCGCGCCGGTCATGCCCATGCAAAGCGCCAGCAGCGCCGCACCCACGCGCAGCAGGGCTTTGCCTTGCCTTGCCCGGAGCCACGTGGCCAGCTTGCCCAGCCCATAGGCGGCCAGCGCCAGCATAGGCCCGTAGAGGAAGTAAAAATGCCGCCAGCCATTGTACATGGTGGGTTGCCCTACCACGGCATACAGCAGTGGCATAAGCCACAGCAGCGAGCACAGCAGCAGCGCCATGGAAACGTCGTCCTGCGCGGGTTTGCCCCCGCGCCGCACCCAGCGCACGATTGCCAGCACCTGCCCCGCGACCAGCAGCAGCAGCACCCACAGCGGCGTGGTGGTCAGGATCATGTAAGGCAGATAGCTGCGCGGTAGGGGCCGCACCTTCAGGTGGAACACCGTGCCGCGGAACAGCACATAGTTCTGCCAGCGGGTAAAGTCCATGGCGCTCTCCACCACATAGCGAAGGTAGCCAAGCGGGTCGTTCCACATCGCGGGGGTAAGCAAAAAGTAAAACCCGGCAAACGACACCATCGCCACCGCCGCCGAAAGCCATGCGCGGCCATTCATGCGCCTGCCCGCGCACTGCCGCAACAGCACGAACACCGCGCACAGCCCCCACACTAGCAGGCCCATGATCTTCGTGTTGGCAGCCGCGGCCCCCGCCAGCGAAAACAGCAGTGCGCGCCAAGGGCCGGGTTTTTCGGACAGCCGCAGCGACAACCATAGTGTGAGCAGCGTAAGCACCATGAGCACCACATCTTTATTGTTGTAGTGCCCTTCGGCAAACATGCGCGGCGTGAGCATCAGGCACAGCACCGCCGCCCCGCTGAGCAGCCGCGAGAGGCCCAGCCTGCGGGCGATGCACCACAGCGCGACCGCGCCCGCCATGAACAAAAGCCACGTATAGCCGTGCCAAACGGTCATGCGCTGCATGGGCGTAAGGGTGCTGTCCGCCATCAGCCACAGCATGGGGTAGTAGGCGCTCTCGCCATGGTCGCGCTCCACGCTGTCCTCGATCATGCGGCTTGCGGGCGCGGGCATCGACGAGGTGAGCGTGAAGCGCCCGGCGAGCCCCAGCTGCTGGGCATACTGGTTGCCGTTGAGGCGCAGGATGTCCTGCTCCCAGGGTTCATCCCACGGCTGGCCGTAGTCCGCGCTGGTGAAAAGCCCCAGCGCCGTGAGCGCGATGAAGAACAGCGCCACCAGCCATGCCGTGCCGCGCTTTGCCTGTGCGTTTGTCTGCAAGGTGGATTCCTCCGCTTCCCTTCAGGATGTGGTTGATGTGAAGCCCTCCGCGCCGATGCGCCCCGCAGCGGCATGCCCGCCCGCGCGGCGGATTTGCGACGCGGCAGGGCGATACGGAAACATGTGTAACCTGTGCGGCTATCATACCACACGTAGCATGGAGAAAACAAGCGCGCCCGATGCGTAAGGCATTCGAGCGCGCCAGTTTCGGCCGATTTTCGTGACGGAGGATGCGCCTGAACCGCACGGCGGGCAAGGCGCGCGCACACTGCAAAGGCAGTGGGGTACGCGAAGCCTGCCGCGCACGCGCTACGGTTTCGGGCGGTTTTCACATGCATTTTGAGGAGGCCCGAGAAGAATCTCCGCTGAATGCATGTCGCAGACAAGGGCAGCGCGCCTTGGAGGCGCATTGGTCGGCATGGCAGGCGCGGCCACAGGTTTACCCGCTAAGTCCACGAAGGCTCAGCCTTCGCCGCTAGTCTGCGCAGCCAGCCACGCCTCCGCACGACGGATGCTGTCCAGTACGGCTGCGGGCGCGGGGCCGCCGCGCAGACTCCTGCGCTCCACGCAGGCCTTGAGGGAGATCGCCTCGTATACGTCCGCCTCAAACAGGGGGCACTCGGCTTTCAGCTCCTCCAGCGAGAGGCTGAGCAGGTCGCGCTTCTCGCGCACGCACTTGCCCACCAGCGCGCCGCTCACATGGTGCGCGTCGCGGAAGGGCAGGCCCTTGCCCACCAGATAGTCCGCCAGATCGGTGGCGTTCGTGAAGCCCAGCGACGCGCTCTTTTCCATCACGTCCGCGTTGAAGGCGGCGGTTTTCAGCATCTCGGTAAAGGTGGGCAGGCACTTGCACAGCGTGTCGAAGGCGTCGAAAAACGCCTCCTTATCCTCTTGCATATCCTTGTTATAGGCCAGCGGGATGCCCTTCATCACGGTCAGCAGCGCCATCAGATCGCCGTAGACGCGGCCGGTTTTACCACGCGTCAGCTCGCAGGCGTCGGGGTTTTTCTTCTGTGGCATGATGCTGGAGCCGGTGGCGAATGCATCGTCCAGCGTGAGGGTGCCAAACTCGTTGGTGCTCCACAAAATCAACTCCTCGCTGAAGCGGCTCAGGTGCATCATGCAAGTGCTGGCCGCCGCCAGAAAGCTGATGAGGAAGTCACGGTCGCTCACGCCGTCCATGGCGTTGTCGGTCACTGCGACAAAGCCCAGCAGCTCCGCCACGCGCTCGCGGTTCAGCGGGTAGGTGGTGCCCGCCAGCGCGCCGCTGCCCAGCGGCATCACGTCCGCCTCGGCCTTGGCCTGCGCAAAGCGCTTGATGTCGCGCATGAACATCTGCGCATAGGCCATCAGGTGGAAGGCCAGCGTGACCGGCTGGGCCTTTTGCAGGTGCGTGTAGCCGGGCATCACGGTATGCGTGTGCGCCTTGGCGAGCGAAAGCAGCGTATACAGCAGCGCGCGCAGGTGGGCGGCGACCGTGTCGCAGGCCTCCTTGGCGTACATGCGCACGTCCAACGCCACTTGATCGTTGCGGCTGCGGCCCGTGTGCAGGCGCTTGCCCGCCTCGCCGATGCGCGCGGTCAGCTCCGCCTCGGCGAACATGTGCACATCCTCCGCAGTCATGTCGATGGTGAGCGTGCCCGCATCAAAATCCGCGAGGATGCCGGTGAGCCCTTCCACGATGGCGGCGCTGTCCGCCACGGGGATGATGCCCTGCTCTCCCAGCATGGTCGCGTGGGCGATGGAACCCATGAGGTCACAACGGATCAGCCGTTTGTCAAACGGGATGGAGGACTGGAAATCGTCCAAAAGCACGCTGGTGGGCTTCTCAAAGCGCCCCGCCCAAAGCTTTGCCATAGGCTTAAACCTCTCTCCTGCGGCATGGCCGCCGTTTCGCGCCCCGCATGGGCATGGCTGATTATAGCACACGGGCGGCGGGCGTGGAAAGGCGCGCCGCGCTGGAAAAACAGGCGCGGTGCAAACGGCGGATGATTGTCTGCCCATGCATCGTTTTGTTTAGGACGCTAAAGGAGGCTCGAAGATGCTAAAATCTTATGTAGCCATCGCTCTGCTCTGCCTGTTGGCGGTGGGCGGCACGTTCGCGGAGGCTTTGCAGCCCTTGCCAACACAAGACAATGCAGCCGCCATCGCTGATACCGGCTATCAAATCCTACTGCCGCAGGGCTGGCAAACAGCCACCCAGCCCGACCCGCACAGGGCTGTGGTCGAATCTGTAAACCCTGCCGGAAATCTGCACATCCTTGTTTTTGTCAACACCCAGCCGGACTGGAGCCTGCGCGATTGGCAGGCCGCGCTCACAAAGGCAAGCAAAAGCAATAGCGTGACCGATATTGACGAGTTGACCGTCCTTGGCAGACAATGGGTCGCCTATCGCGCGGCCCTCGACCGCACGAGGGTTTTCGCCGCGGCAACGGATATCGGCGGCGGCTCGTTTGTGACCGTGGAGTTTCGGGCGGCAGATGACAGCCTGCCTGAAACCACCTACCCCGAGGGCGTGATCGACGCGTGCCTCGGATCGCTGCAACCCTCGCCGTAAGCGGAAGGCGGTCGCGCGCAAGCCCAACTCGTCCACTCCCGATATGCTTTGACAAACCCTCCGTTCCATGGTAGGCTATGGTGGATTATGTCAAGGGGGTAAACCACCGGCTATGCTAACCGTTACGGATGTAAGCCTTCAATTTGGGGGCGACCTGCTTTACAAGCATGTGGATCTCATTTTCCAGCGCGGCCACTGCTATGGTATCATCGGCGCCAACGGCGCGGGCAAGAGCACGCTGCTGCGTATCATCAGCGGCGAACTGACGCCCTCCAGCGGCACCGTGTCCATCACCAAGGAAGACCGCATGAGCGTGCTGGAGCAGAACCACTTCAAGTATGACGAATACCCGGTGATCGATACCGTCATCATGGGTAACCAGAAGCTCTACAGCATCATGAAGGAAAAGGAACAGCTCTACGCCAAGCCCGATTTTAACGATGCGGACGGCGAGCGTGCCGCCGTGCTGGAGGGCGAATTTGCCGAGATGAACGGCTGGGATGCGGAGACCGAAGCCGCCCAGCTCTTAAGCGGCCTTGGCATCGGGCCGGAAATGCACACAAGCCTGATGGGCAGCCTTGACGGGCGCTACAAGGTGAAGGTGCTATTGGCGCAAGCGCTGTTCGGCCAGCCGTCCATCATCCTGCTGGACGAGCCCACCAACGGGCTGGACGTGGAGAGCACCGAGTGGCTGGAGGAGTTCCTGATCAACTGCGACGCGATCACCATTGTCGTCAGCCATGACAGGCACTTCCTCAACGCCGTTTGCACCGATATCGTGGACGTGGACCACGCCGCCTGCAAGATGTACGCGGGCAACTACGATTTCTGGTACGACGCCAGTCAGCTGTTTCAGCAACTGATGCGCAATCAGAATAAGAAGCGCGAGGAGAAAATCCGCGATTTGCAGGAGTTCATCCGCCGCTTTTCCGCCAACAAATCCAAGAGCAAACAAGCCACCAGCCGTAAGAAGATCCTCGACAGCATCCAGATTGAGCAAATGCCTGCCAGTAGCCGCAAATACCCCTACGTGGGCTTTGAGCCGGAGCGCGAGGCAGGCAAGGATATCCTGTTTGTCGAGGGCCTGAGCAAGACGATGGACGGCGTGAAGGTGCTGGACAACGTGAGCTTCACCGTTGCCAAGGGCGATAAGATCGCTTTCGTGGGCGATAACGAAGCGGGCGCGACGGCGCTGTTCCGCATCCTGACGGGCGAGTTGAACCCGGACGAGGGCAGCTTCCGCTGGGGCGTGACCATCACGCAGAGCTACTTCCCTAAGGATAACACGCGCTTTTTTGAGGGCTATGAGGGTAGCCTGATCGAATGGCTGCGGCAGTATAGCCTCGACCAGACGGAAACGTACCTGCGCGGCTTTCTGGGGCGGATGCTGTTTTCCGGCGACGAGGTGTATAAGCCCGCCAAGGTGCTCTCCGGCGGCGAGAAGGTGCGCTGCATGCTCAGCCGCCTGATGATGAGCAAGGCCAACGCCCTCATCCTCGACCAGCCGACCGACCACCTCGATCTGGAGAGCATCACCGCGCTTTCAAACGGCTTGGCTGCCTACCCGGGCAACCTGCTGTTCGCCTCGCACGACCACCAGTTTATCGACGAGGTGGCCAACCGCATCATTGAGATTCCGGCGAACGCGAGCGGCTGCCTCGACCGCGTGGGCTCGTTTGAGGAGTTTCTGGAGTGGAAGCGCAGCCGCGTATGACGGAAGGGGAGCAGGCCACGATGGAGGAGCCGCGCGCGGGCATCTACCGCCACTTCAAGGGCAACCTGTACCGACTGGTTTCCATCGCCAGGCACAGCGAAACGCTGGAGCCGTTGGTCGTCTACCAGGCGCTGTACGGCGAGCGCGGGCTGTGGGTGCGACCCCTGCCCATGTGGAGCGAGCGCGTCACGCGCGATGGCTTCGATGGCCCGCGCTTCCAGTACGTGTGCGAGCGCGAGGAGGATGTCCCCCGATAGACACTCATGCCCGCCGATGCGAAAGCATATCGGCGGGCTTTCTTGTTACATATCGGTAGGCTTCGCAGGCATGGCCGCGGCGGCGCGGCGCTCCGCCTGCACCAGACCTGCCGCGCGGGCAAAAAACTTTACCAAAAAAAAGCGCAAATTTCGAGCGTGCGTATAACACCATTTTGCCGCCCAACCGCTAAAGCCATATCAACAGGCGCGTGGGAAGGTTTTTTTGTTCTCTCGTGTGGGACGTTTCTTGCCCTGCGGGACAAATTTGTCACTTGCATTCTGTTTCGATATGGGGTATGATACCCGCAATCGGTACGGGTCACGCCCATAGGGCAAATTTCGTCCCGCTATGGCGGGGCGTATGACCCGCACCTTCCTCATTCGGCATCATCCATTCATAAAGGAGGCTCCCCCATGGAACGTGTGTATAACTTCTCGGCAGGCCCCGCGGTCATCGACGAAAGCGTGCTGAAACAGGCGGCGGACGAGCTTTTCTGCTACCCCGGCAAGGGCATGAGCGTGCTGGAGATGAGCCACCGCACCCCCATGTTCATGGACATCTACAATGAGGCCATCGCCCTATTCCGCGAGGTGATGGGCGTGCCGGAGGGCTATGAGGTGCTGTTTTTGCACGGCGGGGCTACCATGCAGTTCAGCGCCGTGCCGCTGAACCTGCTGACCGGCAGCAAAGTGGCGGACTACCTGGACACCGGCAACTTCGCCCACCTGGCTGCCGAAGAAGCCAAAAAGTACGGCACCGTGAACATCGTTGCCTCCAGCAAGGCGGACAACTACACCTACATCCCCGATCTGGCCAAGGTTGCCTTCACGCCGGACGCGGACTATGTGCACATCACCACCAACAACACCATCTACGGCACGCGCTACATCGAGCTGCCGGATACCGGCGCGGTGCCGCTGGTGGCGGACATGAGCAGCAACATCCTCTCCGAGCCGATGGACGTGAGCCGCTTTGGCGCGATCTACGCGGGCGCGCAGAAGAACATTGGCCCCGCCGGCCTGTGCGTACTGGTCGTGCGCAAGGATCTGCTGGGCAAAGCCAGCCCCGTGTGCCCCAAAATTGTCGACTGGGCGCAGCAGGCCAAGAACGAGAGCATGATCAACACCCCCAACACGTTCGCCATCTACATGGTCAAGCTGGTGTGCGAGTGGATGAAGCGCGAGGGCGGCGTGGCCGCGTTCAAGGCGCGCAACGAGGCGAAGGCCAAGCTGCTGTATGACGCCATCGACCAAAGCAAGCTGTTTAAAAACCCCGTGCAGCCCAAGTACCGCTCGCTGATGAACGTGACCTTCGTGACCGGCGACGAGGCGAAGGACGATGCCTTCTGCAAATACTGCGCCAAAAACGGCCTTGCCAACATCAAGGGCCACCGCAACGTGGGCGGCATGCGCGCCAGCATCTACAACGCCATGCCGCTGGCCGGCGTGCAGAAGCTGGTGGACGCGATGGCGCAGTTCGAAAAGGACAACCTGTAAAGCATCATAAAGCACGCAAGGAGTGGGAGCCATGTTCAAGATTCAAACGCTCAACGCGATTTCGGATATCATCCACCAGCAGCTCAGCGCGGAGCGCTACCTGATCGCCAAGGAGGAGCCCGTGCCGGACGGCATCCTCGTACGCTCGGCCGAGATGCACGGCATGGAACTGCCGCCCAGCCTGCTGGCCATCGCGCGCGCAGGCGCGGGCACCAATAACGTGCCTGTGGAAGAATGCAACAAGCGGGGCATCGTGGTGTTTAACACCCCCGGCGCCAACGCCAATGCCGTGGCGGAGCTGGTGGTGTGCGGCCTGATGCTGGGCAGCCGCAACATCGTGGGCGGCATCGAATGGGTCAAGACCTTGCAGGGCAAGGGTGAGGAAGTGCCCAAGCTGGTGGAGAAAGGCAAAGGCGCGTTCGTGGGGCCTGAAGTGCGTTGCAAAACGCTGGGCGTGGTGGGCCTTGGCGCCATTGGCGCCATCGTGGCCAACGCCGCCTCGCGCGGGCTGGGCATGGGCGTGCTGGGCTACGACCCCTTCATCAGCGTGGAGAGCGCGTGGTCGCTTTCTACGACCATCCGCCGCTGCAACAGCCGCGAGGAGATTTTCTCGCAGGCCGACTATTTGACGCTGCATGTGCCGCTGGGCGACAAAACCCGCGGCATGATCGACGCGGCCGCCATCGCCAGAATGAAGGACGGCGTGCATCTTTTGAACTTCAGCCGTGCGGAGCTGGTGGATATCGACGCGCTGAAGGCCGGGCTGGAAAGCGGCAAGGTCGCCAGCTATGTGACGGACTTCCCCACGGAGGAGCTGATCGGCCTGCCCAACACCGTAGTGATCCCTCACCTTGGCGCAAGCACGCCGGAGAGCGAGGAAAACTGCGCCTGCATGGCCGCCGCAGAGCTGCGCGACTATCTGGAAAACGGGCAGATCCGCAATAGCGTCAACTTCCCGGATATCCAGCTTGGGCCCAGCACGGGCAACCGTATCCTGGTGATCCACGATAACGTGCCCAGCATGGTCAGCGCCATCTCGGCGGCCATCGGCGATAAGTGCATCAACATCGATAACATGCAGAACAAGAGCCGTAAGGAGATCGCCATTACCGTGCTGGAGCTGGACGACCATCCGCCGGAGGCGCTGATCGAGGAAATCAGGGCTTTGCCGGGCGTGATCCGGGTCAGGACGTTCGAGCCGGTCTGAAGGGGATAAAGAAAAGGGGGCAAGGGCCACTGGCCCTTGCGGGTGCAGGGCAGCGCCCTGCGATCCCGCGCCGCAGCGCAAATCGCCCAAGCGAGCGGGCAGTCGCGCAGCGGCTGCGATGTGAGCGGCACAGGCGACTGCTGTGAAAGCAGCACGAATTTGTATCATACCCTTCATTTAAAACGGGTCAGGGAGCGTCGCTCCCTGACCTGTTCCTTATCCTCTTCATGCCCTTACAGCTGCTCGATAACCCCGTCCAGCAGCGCCCGGAACGTGCCCTTGACCTTGTTGCCCATCTCCATCACTTCCTGATGGTTCAGGGGCTGGTCGAGCACGCCCGCCGCCATGTTGGTGATGCAGCTTACGCCCAGCACCCGCATACCGCCGTGCCGCGCCACGATGATCTCCGGCACCGTGCTCATGCCCACCGCGTCCGCACCCAAAATGCGCGTCATGCGGATCTCCGCCGGCGTCTCATAGGTGGGGCCGTTCAGCCAGCAGTAAATGCCCTTTTGCAGGGGGATGCCCAGCTTTTCCGCCGTGCCCGCCGCCAGCGCCTTCAGGTCGCGGTCCAGCGCGTAGGTCATGTCGGGAAAGCGCGGGCCGTACTCGTCAATGTTGGGGCCCGTCAGCGGGTTTTTGCCGGAGAGGTTCAAAAAATCGGTGATGAGCATCAGGTCGCCCGCGTGGTAGCTTAGGTTCACGCCGCCCGCTGCGTTGGTCAGGATGACCGTCTCCACGCCCAGCTTCTGCATCACGCGGATGGGCATGGTCACGTCCAGCAGGTCGTAGCCCTCGTAGGCGTGGAAGCGGCCCTGCATCATGCACACGCGCTTGCCGTGCAGCGTGCCGGTGTACCAGCGCCCCTTGTGGCCCGATACCGTGGAAACGGGAAAGTGCGGGATATCCTTATACTCGATGTACTTCGCGTTGTCCAGCGCGTCCACATAGTCGCCAAGGCCGCTGCCCAGCACCACCGCGATCTCCGCCTTGCCGCAGGCGCGCTCGATGGCCGTAGCCGCCAGGTTCACCTTTTCCGCGTAGGTCAGTACCGTCATGATAACCCCTCCTTAATGCTCAAGCAGCGCCGCGAACGACTGCGCGTCAAAGCGATCCGGCAGGCCAAACCCCTCCGCGATGGTCGCGGCGATATCGGCGTAGGTGGCGCGTGTGCCCAGCTCCGTAAAGCCCTTCATCTCCGGCGACCACGCCAGGATGGGAATGTACTCGCGCGTGTGGTCGGTGCCCTTGAAGGTCGGGTCGCAGCCGTGGTCCGCGGTGATCAGGATCAAATCGCCCGCCTGCGCCTGCGCCATGGCCTCGCCCAGCTTCACGTCGAACGCCTCCAGCGCGGCGGCGTAGCCGTGCACGTCGCGGCGGTGGCCGTACACCATGTCGGTATCGACCAGATTCACAAACACGAGGCCCGTAAAGTCGCGCTTCACGGTGTCCAGCCACACGTCCATGCAGGCGGGGTTGCCCGCAGCGTGGATGCTCTTCTTGAGGCCGCGCATGTTGAAGATATCCTCGATCTTGCCTATGCCCATGGTGAAGTAGCCCGCCTCGCTGAGCGCGTCCAGAATGGTGCGGCCAATGGGCTCCACGCTGAAATCCTTGCGGTGGCCGGTGCGGGTGAACGCGCCCGCATGCTCGCCCACGAAGGGGCGCGCGATCACGCGGCCCACGGCATAATCGCCCGTAAGAACCTTGCGCGCGGCCTCGCACCACTCATACAGCTGGCTGACCGGCACGATGGCCTCGTTGGCGGCGATCTGGAACACGCTGTCCGCCGAAGTATAGACGATGGGGTAGCCGGTTTTCAGGTGCTCTTCGCCCAGCTCGTCCAATATGACGGTGCCGCTGGAGGCATAGTTGCCCAGCGACTTGCGGCCGATGGCAGCCTCAAACGCGGTTATCACCTCCGGCGGAAACCCGTCCGGAAAGGTGGGGAACGCCTTGGGCAGCCGGATGCCGCTGATCTCCCAGTGGCCGGTGGTGGTGTCCTTGCCCGCGCTCTTCTCGGCGGCGCGGCCCGCCGCGCCCACTTCCTGCGCAGGGCGGGGGTAGGGGATGTTCGGGATGGCCCCCAGCCCCATGCTCGCCATGTGCGGCAGCTTGGGGCTTACGGCCTGTATGGTGTGGCCAAGGGTATTGGAACCCTCGTCGCCGTAAAGGGCGGCGTCGGGCAGTGCGCCCGCGCCCACGCTGTCCAGAACGATCAAAAAGACTCTTTTCAAGGGTATGCCTCCTTTGTTCCTGCCTCTATTTTACACGAAATAGCGGGGATTGAAAAGCTATTTACTTATTTTGCGCCCCCCTGTACAATGGACAGGACAGGAGTGGATGAAATGCCTTTTGAATTCTTAGCGACCGCGGCCTTCGGGCTGGAGGGCGTGGCGGCGGGCGAGCTCAAGCGCATGGGCCTGAGTGCCAAGGCGGAGCAGGGCGGCGCGCGTTTTACCGGCGAGCCACTGGACGCCTACCGTGCCAACCTCTGGCTGCGCACTGCCGACCGGGTGCTCATGGTGCTGTGCGAGCGCGAGGTGTTCACCTTTGAGGATCTATACCAGGCCGTGGGCAGCGTGGCGTGGGAAACGCTCTTGCCGCGCGACGCGGCCATCCCCGTAACGGGCAAGTGCGTGCGCAGCCAGCTGATGAGCGTGCGGGACTGCCAGTCCGTTGCCAAAAAGGCCATCGTGAACCGACTGATGCAGAAGCACCGCACCATCAGCCTGCCCGAGACGGGCGCGCCCTGCCCCGTGGATATCGCCATCCACCAAAACCGGTTGCGCGTCACGCTGGACATGAGCGGCGAGGCCTTAAGCCGCCGCGGCTACCGCACGTGGAACGGCGAGGCTCCGCTGCGCGAAACGCTGGCCGCTGCGCTGGTGGACATCAGCCCCTGGCGGCCGCACATGCCGCTGTACGACCCCTGCTGCGGCACGGGCACGCTGATGATCGAAGCTGCGATGCGCCTGACCCACCGCGCACCGGGCCTGAAACGCACCTTCGCGTGCGACGAATACGCCTTCATGCCCAAGGACGGCGTGCGCGCCCTGCGTGCCGAAGCCGAGCAGAAATACCTGCCGGACGCGGCCATGAACATTGGCGGCAGCGATATCGACCCCGAGGCTGTCGCCCTGTGCGAAAAGCACATCGCGCAGGCGGGCTTTGCGGGACGCATCGCAGCCAGCGTACAGGATCTGCGCAACCTGACCCTGCCGGACGAGGGCGGCGTGTTCCTGTGCAACCCGCCCTACGGCGAGCGCCTGAGCGACCACGAGCAGTGCCGCGCCCTTTACCGCGAGCTGCACCTGTTGCTCAAGCG
The DNA here is from genome assembly GCA_964584315.1 of uncultured Oscillospiraceae bacterium. Taxonomy (GTDB): domain Bacteria; phylum Bacillota; class Clostridia; order Christensenellales; family Aristaeellaceae; genus CAXXOK01. The sequence continues at coordinate 32,268 of CAZOZO010000003.1, read as the reverse complement.
ACACCCCACATGGAAGATGGGCGTGATCGTGAGCGACCCCGCCTTTGAGCGCAACTTTGGGCGGCGGGCCGACCACAAGCGCAGGCTGTACAACGGGCGGCTGGAGTGCGAGTTCTGCGTGTTTGAATAGGCACATCGCCCAGTTCACGCTGTATCCCGCGCCGCTGTGTGGCAAGGCATCTCCATAGCATGCATCGGCAAGCCCGTCCCTTGCAGGGCGGGCTTGCTTTTTGCATGGAATTTTTTCTCGCGTCGCGGCCGTTCGCGGTTTCTTCATGCTAACAATATGCATCCTCTCGTCCCACGTTTATGCCCAGCCTGCCTGTTTCCACGGCGCGCAACACCAATACAATAGAGATACAAAATCACAGTTGACACCGTCCACTTTCTGATGTACAATCCCGTCAATGGACACCGTCCACTAAACGGGGAGGCATATCCATGCAGAACAACGACGCCGCCATCGCGGGCATCCGCAGTTTCAACCGCTTCTACACGCACATCCTGGGGCTGCTCAACCAGCACATCCTCGATTCCGATTTTTCGCTCACCGAGGCGCGCGTGCTGCTGGAAGTGAGCAAAAGCGAACCCTGCCAAGCCAACGCGCTGGCAGACAGGCTGCGCCTTGACCGCAGCTTTTTGAGCCGCATCCTCAAGCGGCTGGAGGGCAAGGCGCTGATCGCCCGCACGCCCGACCCCGCGGACAGCCGTGCCAGCCTCATTGCAATCACTGCCGAGGGCAAAACGGTGCTGGGCGAGCTGGACAGCCGCTCCGAAGCGCAGATCGGCAGCCTGATCGCGGCCTTAAGTCCTGCGGAGCTTCAAGAGGTGCAGCGCGCCATGCGCCTGATCCGCGACCAGTTTTCGCGCGCCGTCAGCCCTGTGACCATCCGCGGTTACCGCGCGGGCGACGAGGAGTACATCATCCGCCGCCATGGGGAGATGTACCTGGCGGAGTACGGCCTGAGCGAGGTGTTTGCCCAGTTTGTGGACGGGCTGGTGCGCCGCTTTGTGCAAAACCTGAATCCCGCGCGGGAGTGTGTGCTGATCCCCGAGCTGGACGGCGCGCCCATGGGCAGCATCGCCATGGCGGACGCGGGCGGGGATACCGCGCAGCTGCGCTTCTTCCTGCTGGAAAAGGAAGCGCGCGGCATGGGGCTGGGCCTGCGCCTTGCCGAGGCGGCGGTAGATTTTGCGCGCAAAGCAGGATACCGGCACATTTTTTTGGATACCATCAGCGATTTGACCTCCGCCCGCGCCATCTACAAGCGGCTTGGCTTTACGGTCACGGAAACGCACACGCAGTGCGACTGGGGGCGCGAAGTGCTCAACGAGAAATGGGAGATGGATTTGTAAGGCATGGATATCAGGCAGACATGCATGCAAAACACCGTCCGGCGGAGCGCGTCGGACGGTGCTTTTTCATAACATTGTATTGCTTTCCCATACGCGCACATTGCGCAAGCCGCCCGTTGCGATTTGGTGCTGCGGCACGAAGGTTGGCGGCGGTCGGGGCGGCTCACGTCTGATCTTCCGCTGGCGCTTCCTCTGCAAAATCCGCCTCCACGGGCGGCATGTGGTCACACACCAGCAGCAGCGCGTCCTCGCCGTTGTCCTCATAATAGCGCTTGCGCACGGCCAGCTCCACAAAACCCATGCTCTTGTAAAGGTTTTGCGCCACGGTGTTGCTGCGGCGCACCTCCAGCGTCATGTACTGCGCGCCAAGGTTGGCTGCGTACTGCACCAGCGCCGCCATGATGGCGCGACCCACGCCCTTGCCGCGCTGCGCCTTTTCCACCGCCACATTGGTGATGTGCGCCTCGTCAAAGATGATCCACGCGCCCGCGTAGGCCACCACCTCGCCACCCTCGTCCACGGCCACCAGATAGCGGGCGCAAGCATTGCGCTCCATCTCGCCAAGCAAACTCTCCCGCGACCACGGCGAGGCGAACGTCGCCACTTCGATGGCGTGCACCGCGGATACGTCCGCGGCGGTCATACGGCGTATGGTCATACGGCGTTGTCCCCCAGCCGCTCCGCGCGGGCGCGCTCCGCCTGCGGCGCACGCAGGTAATGGGGCGCAAGCGTCAGGTAGTCCACCTGTTCGGCCTGCCGCTGCAACGCCACGGCGCATACCGCGGCGGGGCGCAAGGCGGAAAGGTGCGGCGGCATAAACAACGCCCGCGCGCCCAACCGCTCTTCGATGCGCGTACGGCAGGGTTTCACCCCGTCGCCAAGGAACAGCAGCTGCTGTTGCTCGCCCGCCACGGCCAGCACCGCGTCCAGATAATCGTTCAGCTTGGCGGCCATATCGGCCAGCTTGCGCACGGGCGGCAGCCCCGCCGTAAACGCCGCGCCGTAGACCTGCCCCGCACGCGCGTCCTGGATGGGGCACAGCAGCGCGTCGCCGCCCGCGATGCCTGCGGCCAGCGCCTCCAGCGCGTCCACGCCCACGCAGGGCTTGCCCGCGCCGTGCGCGAGGCCCTTTACGGTGCTCACGCCAATGCGCACGCCGGTAAACGAGCCCGGCCCCACCACCGCCGCAAACAGGTCGATATCGCGTACCGTAAGCCCGGTGTGCTCAAATGCCTCGTCCACCATTTGCATGAGGCTGACCGAGTGCGTGAAGCGGTTGACGGCCGAGGCTTCGTAGCGGAGGGTCTCGCCGCATGCGATGGCCACGCCGCACACAGGCCCCGAGGTATCCAGCGCGAGTATGTTCATGCCTGTCCCTCCAGCGCGGCCATGTTAAGCGGTCTGAAGCCGCCCTCCGGCGTGAATGTGAAACGGCGCGTATCGCCCTGAGCCGCGTCCACAGTTACGCGCAGGCGCGCGGCGGGCAGGGCTTCCGCCGCCATGTCGGGCCACTCGACCAAAGCCACACCGTCGCCCAACAAATACTCGTCCATGGATAGTTCGTAGAGTTCCTCCGGGCTGCCGATCCGGTACCAGTCGAAATGGTACAGGGGCAACCGCCCTTCGGTATACACTTGCAGGATGGTAAAGCTGGGGCTGGGCACCGGCCCGCGTATGCCAAGCCCGCGCGCGATGCCGCGCGCCAGCTCGCTTTTGCCCGCGCCCAGCGTGCCGCTGAGCAGCACCACATCGCCGCCTGTAAGCTGCGCGGCCAGCCGCCGCCCCAGCGCCTGCGTCTCCGCTGCGCCATGCGTTACCACCGCGCCCATGAGAGGCCTCCCTTGCGATCTGTTTGCTTGTCCTGGGCGGTTTACGCCTTGCCGCCCGCCTTGGCTTCCACGGCGAAGCCGGGTTTCAGGTTCCGCCGCCCGTGCAGGATGGGGGAGAGCGGCTTGTAGACCAGCGCGCCCACCACGCTGATGGCCGTCCATTTCACGAGGTTAAACGGTGCGGTGATCAGCAGCACAAACTCCCACAGCGTATGGATGGACGGGAACACGCCCTGCCCCATCGCCACGATGCTTTCCACCTGCATGCCGTATACCGCGCTGTAGAAGGGGATCAGGATGTACACATTGCTCAGCACGCCCACGACCGTAGCCAGCACGCCGCCCACTGCCATGCCCAGAACGGCCGTGCCAAGCCGCTTGTTGCGGCGGTAGATCAGCCCCGCGGGCCACACCATCGCCAGCCCGATCAGGAAATCCGCCAGTTCGCCCACGCCCTGCGACGAGGTGTGCAACAGCCCCACAAGGCTCTTGATGAGCAGCGTGAGCGTGCCCGCCAGCGGGCCCATCGCGAAGGTGGCCAGCAGCACCGGCAGGTTGCTGAAATCCAGCTTGTAAAAGGGAACTGCCGCCAGCAGCGGAATCTCCCACAGGAACAGGATACTCGCCGCCGCCGCGAGGATGGCGACAGTCGCCAGGTCGCGCGTGGTCAGCAGCGCTTTTTTGGGTTGGTTTGTCATTTGGTTTCCCCTCCATGTGTGCAAAATTGCCCCCGATGGTTTCAGCATCAGGGGCAAACGCTCTCACAATGGGGAGGCTGCTCTTCTCTCATCCGGACTTATGGCCGTATGCCATTTACCGTCGGCTTCGGAATTTCACCGAATCGGCCGAGGGGTTACCCCCAAGGTTCGCGGGCTGTACCGCCGGTAGGGATTTTCACCCTGCCCCGAAGAAGCCATCAATGGGTTCTCGCGTGCATCATATCACGGTGTGCCCAACTTGTCAACGGGCTGTCACAACGCTTGCGAAATATTTATCAAACTTTGGCTTCGGCAAACAGGTCGATCACCGCCGCACCTTCCGGGCGGATGTCGAGCACCTGACAGCTGCGCTCGCCGTAGACCGCTTGCATCTGCGCGACGAAGGCGTCCAGATCCTTCGTGGGCACAAAGTTGAGCGTGGTGCCCGCAAAGCCGCCGCCGTGCACGCGCCACGCGCCCTTGCCGCGCAGCATCCGGTCCGCCAGCATCAGCGCGAGCGACATCTCCTGCCGGTCGCTGGTGGCGTAGATGTTTTGCAGGTACATGGCGCTGCTCGCGCCGCTATCCACCACCTGCGCAAGGAACGTGGGCAGGTCGTCCCTACGGAGTGCGTCGGCCATGTCGGTCACGCGGCGGTTTTCCTCAAAGTAATGGGCTGCGCGCAGGATGGCGCGGTCGGCTTTGGCCGCGCCCAGCTTTTCACGGATCATCGGTACGCCCTGTAAAAGCTGCTCCGGGCGCACGCGGCGCAGCGTCGCCTCGCCGAAGCACGCGGCTACGGCGCGCATTTCCTCGGGGATGGACGCGTAGTAGGGCGTCAGGTCGTCATGGCTGCCGCCGGTGTTTACTACCACCAGCGCGAAGCCCTTCACCGCAAAATCATACGCGATGGTTTCGATTTTTGGCTCGTCGTTCTTAAAATCGATAAACGTCAGGCCGCCCACGCTGGAGGCCATCTGATCCATCAGCCCGCTGGGCTTACCGAAATACACGTTCTCGGCGTACTGCGAGATCTGCGCGCGTTTCACGGCGCTCATCCGCCAGCCGTTGTAGAGCGCGTCGAAGATGGCACAGGCCAGCACCTCAAACGCCGCCGAGGAGCTCAGGCCGCTGCCCCCGCGAACTGTGGAGCTGACCGACGCGTCGAAACCGCCGATTGTAAAGCCGTCCTCCTCCATGCGTCTGGCGACGCCGCGCACCAGCGCCGTGGTGGTGCCTTTTTCCGCCTCTTTCATGGCAAGGTCGTCCAGCGACATGACGAGGGGCTCGTAGCCGTCGCTGTGGATGTGTACCAGCCGGTCGCTGCGCTTGCTGACGGCGGCCAGCGTGTCCAGATTGACGGCGGCCGCCAGCACCTTGCCGCGGTTGTGGTCGGTGTGGTTGCCGCCGATCTCGGTGCGCCCGGGCGCGCTCACCAGCAGCACCGGCCCGTCCGCGGCGAACATCTCCTCATGCTTTTTGAGCATGTGAGTGTAGCGCGTGGTCTGCTGCACCAGCATCCCGTCCCGCTGGCCGTAGAGCGTGTTCAGGCGCTTCATCACCTCGGGGGTTTTGAGCAGGCGGATCATCTGTGCGTATTGATTCATGTGCCCAGCCATCCTTCGCAACGATATTGGTTCGGCGCGTCACTGCGCCTGATTCGCCAGCCTGTCCGCGATGCCCTGCCACAGGGCGGTAAGCGTCGCGCTGCCGTTTTCGGTCAGCCCCGCACGGTAGGCGGCCACATCGGCCGCGGAGCGGATGTCCCACTCGCCCAGCACGAAGCGGGCGAGACTCTCGTCCACATAGCGGCCCAGCTGCGCCTGCACGGGGTCCAGGGCGGTTTGCTCCGCGGCGGTCAGCATCGCCGGGGGAACGGCCTGCACCGCGCAGGCGTTTAGCGTCGCCAGCTCGCCGTTCACGCGGGCGATGTCCGCATTCTGGTAACGGTTGTAGAATGCCTGCGGGAACAGCCAAGGCATGTTGCCCGTATCGTATACGCTCAGGTCGTACATCACGTAGTTGGCGTTCTCCTCCACGTTGCCCGCATACGACCAGCCACCGTCCGCGGTCAGCTGGTAGTCCGCGCCCGCCTTGCCCGCCATGGCCTCTACGGCCCCTTCCTCGGTGTAGAGCACATCCACCCATGCAAGCAGCGCGGCGGGATCCGCGCATGCGGAGGTGATGGCGAACGTGCCGCCGGCCAGCGGGCCGCTCAGGTCGCGGTATACTTGCTTGCCCTCGTAGGTCAGGGGCAGCAGCAGCCGGTATTGCCGCCCCGTCTCGTAGGGCAGCAGGTTCATGGGATTTGGGCCGAAGAACAGCCCATACGTCGCGGGGGCCTTCTCGTCGCTCACGGTGCGCAGCGGATCGGCGGTGGTAAAGCCGCTCTGATCCAAAAGGCCTTCGGCATAGGCGTCGCGCAGCCACATGAGCAGCGTGAGGTATCGCTCGTCCTCCGGCATGAAGCGCACGGCGCCCGCAGCGTCCAGGTACACGTTATAGTCGTTGGCCACGAGACCCACCGCGTGGGTCAAAAACTTCAAATCCCACGGCCCAAGGAACGAGAGCGGTACCTCGTCCGCCTTGCCGTTGCCGTTGGGGTCACGGGTCTTGAAAGCGCGCAGCACGTCCGTCAGGCTGGCCAGGTCGGTGGGGGCCGCAAGGCCCAGCGCGTCCAGCCATGTGCCGTTGATCCACATGGCGTTCTGCGTGGGCGTTTCGTTGATGGCGGGCAGCGCGACGATCTTGCCGTCCGGCAGGGTGATGGCACTGAGCCAGTCCGGGTGCGCGGTCAAAAGCGCCCACAGGTTGGGGGCATATTCAGGCAGGAGGGGTTTCAGGTCGATCAGCTTGCCCTGCTCCGCCAGCGCGATCTGCTCGCGGTCGGTCAGCTCCGCCTTGAACAGCACATCCGGCAATTCGCCGCCCGCGAGCATCGCCTGCTTGGCGGTCTGCCACTTGCCGTAGTCCGTATACTCCTCAAAGGTGAACGTAACGCCCGTGCGCGCTTCCATGCGCGTAAAAAAGCCGTTGCTCTCCCACACATGGCGGCTCTCGTCGCCGTCAAAGCCCGCCATATGGTACGTGCCCTCCGCCAGCGTGCCAAGCGGCGCGACCAGCAAAAGGGCCGCGCAGCACATCAAAACAACCGCCCGCCTGAACATGGCCGGCCTCCCCTCGCACGGCCCGCGCCGCGCTGCATTGCTACTGAGGATTATACCGCATCCCCCGCGCTTTGAACACCCACCCGTCGGGCGAAATGCATTCGCCCTTGCACGCAAACCCTTGCCCCGCGGGCGAAATGGATGCCAAAGTTTTTCATGGCGCGGGCTTTGCAACTGCCGCAAGGCAGGCGCGCCATGCTCTGGCGCGCCTGCCTTGCGCTGGTCAATGCCCGCCCTCGGCGCCGGTCTTCTCGGCCTCGTGCGCGTGCATCTGCTCGTTCAGCTGGTTGATGTTGCCGCAACCCATCGTGAGCACCAGGTCACCGGGCTGCCAGTGCGCCCGCAGGTAGGCTTCGGTATCGTCAAAGGTAGGAGTATGCACGGCGTTGATACCTGCCGCCAGCATGCCCTCGATGATGTCCGCGGTTTTGATATCGCCCGGATCCTTCTCGCGCGCGGCGTAGATGTCGGTCACCAGCGTGATGTCCGCATCCCGCGTACAGGTGAAGTAATCGGGAAGCAGGCGCTTGACGCGGCTGTAGGTGTGCGGCTGCATCACCGCCCACAGGCGGTTGTGCGGCTGCAGCCTGGCCACCGAGAGCACGTTGCGCATCTCGGTGGGGTTATGGCCATAATCGTGGTACAGCTTGACGCCGTCGATCTCGCCGGTCAGCTCGAAGCGGCGGTGTGCCCCCACAAACTCCGAAAGCGCGGCGCACACGGGCGCAAGCTCTGCCCCCAGCGCGTAGGCGGCGGCCACGGCGGCCAGCGCGTTATATACATGAAAGAAGCCCGCCACTTTCAGTTCCACATGCCCCTTGTTCTTGCCGTGCCACGATACGTCAAAGCTGCCGCGGCCCTGTTCGTCATAGGTCAGGTTCACGGGCCGCCAGTCGCACCACTGCGCCATGCCGAAGGTCACGGTATGGCACGTAAGGCCGCTCAGCAGTGCCACGACGCGCTCGTCGTCGCCGTTGCCGATAGCGTGGCCGTGCTGCGGCAGCAGCGACAGAAAGCGCCCGAACGCACGCTGGATGTCATCAATGTCCTTGAAGTAGTCGAGGTGATCCTCCTCGATGTTGGTAACAACCGCGATCGTGGGGCGCAGGTGCAAAAAGCTCTCGTTAAACTCGCACGCCTCGGTCAAAAACACATCGCCTTTGCCGGTGCGCGTGCTGCCGCCGATAAAGTCCAGCGACCCGCCGATGTGCACGGAGGGGTCCACCCCCGCCACGACCAGCGCCTGCGCCAGCATCGAGGTGGTGCTGGTCTTGCCGTGCGTGCCGCACACGCCGATGGCGGTTTTGGCCCCCTCCATCAGCTGGCCCAGCAGGGTCGCGCGCTCGATGGTGGGCAGGCCAAGGCGCGCGGCCTCCACACGCTCCGCGTTATCGGGCAAAATGGCCACGGTATATACGACCAGCTCCGCGCCGTGCACGTTTTCCGGCGTGTGGCCGATGGTCACGGGAATGCCCGCCTCGCGCAGCTTGCGGGTGGCGTAGGTCTCCAGATTGTCGCTGCCGGTCAGCGGGTAGCCCTGCGCCTTCAGGATCCGCGCCAGCCCGCTCATGCTGCTGCCGCCGATACCGATCATATGGATGTGCCTGCCCCGAAAATCCCGGATGTGCGGGTCCGCCATGCGCATCACGCTCCCTCAGGTGCTCGTTCGCGTTATTATACGCCAGCAGGGGGCGCTTGCGCAAGTAGCCGCGGCAGTGCCCGGCGCCCCCGCGTGAACAAAGCATGAACCTTGCCATTTGCCGCTTGCCCTGCGGGGCGCGATGGGTTATAATGGCTAAAGCTACGGCAATTATAACATGTTAAGGGGAGACCACCTATGCGTAAGCGTGCTTTGCTGGCGATGCTGATGATCGCGGTAGTCGTGCTGGCCACGAGCTGCAACCTCATCGTCAAGGATTCGGCGGTCGACGCGGCGACCACCATCATCGAGGTTGCGGGGAAAGTGATCACCAAGGCGGATGTGCAGACTGCCACGCAGAACGCACTGACCTATCAGCAGTACATGTACAGCATGTACGGCGTGGAATTTGACCCCACTGACGCGAAGACCATCGCCACCGCGCAGGATACGGCCATCGAGTCGCTGATCCAGGCCGCGCTGATCCAGAAGCACGTGACCGAGGGCGGTTTTGACGTGCTGACCGATGAGGAAGTCGCCAAGGCGCAGGCCAATGCCGACACCAGCTACCAGAGCTATGTGGACAGTGTGAAGAACAATTACTTCGCCGATACGCAGCTGACTGGCGCGGAGCTGGACAACGCCATTGCCGCCAAGATGACCGAGCTGAGTTACCCCACCAAGGACAGCATCCTTGCGACCGAGAAATACGCCGTCGCGCAGGACAAGCTCAAGGCCTCCGTGGTCGCGGGCGTGGCCGTGACGGACGAAGAGCTCCAGAAGGCCTATGACGACAAGGTTGCCGCCGCCATGAGCAGCTACCAGAGCAACCTATCGCAGTATGGCACCGACGTGAGCAACGGCACCACCATCTACTACCGCCCCGCGGGCTACCGCACGGTCAAAAACATCCTGCGCAAGTTTACCGACGCGAGCAGCGCCACCCTCAGCGACCTGAGCAGCCAGATCACCGCCAAGCAGAGCGAGCTGACCCAGAACGCGGACAGCCTTGCCGCCCTGCCCGCCGACGCGACCACCGATACCGCGGATCAAGCCAAGACCCGTACCGATTTGACCGCCGCCAAGGCCAAGCTGGAAACCGAGCTTGCCGCCCTGAACACCCGCCTGACCGCCACCAAGAGCAAGGCGTATGCCGCGCTGCAGCCCACCATAGACGAGATCGTGGCCAAGCTGGCCGCGGGCGAGGATTTTGACGCGCTGATGGCCCAGTACGGCGAGGATACCGGCATGCAGAGCGAGCCGGGTAAAACGCAGGGTTACCTCGTTTGCGCAGGCAGCACCAACTGGGTGACCGAGTTTACCGACGCGGCGATGGCGCTGGCGAAGGTCGGCGACGTGAGCGCCCCGTTCAAGACCAGCTACGGCATCCACATCGTCAAGTATGTGAGCGACGTGGCCGAGGGCGCGGTGCCTTTTGCGGACGTGAAGGACACACTCAGCGGCGAGCTGCTCACCCAGAAGCAGAACGACACGTACAATGCCGCCATCGAGCAGTGGGTGACCGACGCAAACCCCAAGATATTCAAAGATCGCCTCGCGGACTGAGGCGGAGCCACATCACGGATACAGGGGCGGCCCAAAAGGGCCGCCCCTTTTGCGCATATTTTGAGACTTACATGCGGCAAAGCTTTCGTGGAAATGCTTTTTCGACCCAAAAAAAGTTTTGCAAATCGCTTGACGGGAAAGCGTCCTTCGTGTATATTGAACGTGTTCAGTATTTGTTCAAGAAAGGGGGGCAGAAGCATGGGTAACGCAGGAGAGACAACCAAGCGAAAACTGCTGGACACAACAGTCGCACTGTTGTCGCAAACCGACGACCCAAAGACCATCACGGTGCGGCAGATCGCCAAGTCCGCGGGCGTTGGGCTGGGGTTGATCAACTACTTCTTTACCTCGCGCGACCAGCTGATCCATGAGGCTATCGCACTGCGCATGGCGGCGCAAGCCACGCTGCCGGAAGGTGGCGTACCTGTGGGCGCTGACCCACGCGAAGCACTGGAGGCCATGCTGATCCGCAATACTGATATCAGCATGATGGACCCCAAGATGGGGCGGCAGTCCGCGCAGTATGAGATGATCAACGGCGATTTCAGCGTGTGCCTGTACCTGCTGCCCTACCTGCGCCTCATGGCGCTGCCGGGCAAAACCGAGGCCGATCTGCGGCGGATCGCCTACCTGATCATCATTGCGCTGCAGGGCATCTACCTGCGGCAGCAGGCATTCCACCTGTACGCGGGGGTGGATGTGACCGCCAAAGCCGAACGCGACGCGCTGATCCACGACATTCTGGATACCCTGCTACCAAAACGGGAGGAAGAAAACAAATGAAAACCATCATCATCATCCTGGCCATCATTACCCTGCTCCTGCTGCTGTCCATGCTCACCTGCGGCCTGTGGACCAGCGCCAAGGGCCTGCCGGATGCAGCGGGGAAGCTGTTCCATAAGAATCTGGGCATTGCGGCCATCTCCATGAGCATGCTGACCATCGTGCTGATGCTGTTTCGCCTGCGGTAAACTGTTTTAAGCTCACAAGCGCGCAAGCCTGACACGCCCCCGCGGGGGTTTGCCATGCTTGCGCGCTTTATGGTACAATGCCTTATCGACCGACGGAGGGATGTTTTTGCGCAAGCTGACCGTTTATCCATGGCATACGGGCAAACTGAGCCGCCCCATGCGCCTGATGGTCGTGAGCGACCTGCACGACGGCGCATATGACGACATCCTGCCCCTGCTTTTAGACGCAGACGCGCTGCTGGTGCCCGGCGACGTGGCCAACCGCTACCGCCAGCGCTACAGCAGGGGGCTTGCCTTCCTGCGGGACGCAGCCAGTATCGTGCCCACGTTTTTCGGGGTGGGCAACCACGAGACGCGGCTGAAGAACTTTGCGGATTTTCGCCGCACGGCGGAGGGCACGGGCGCGCATTTCCTGTTCAACCGCTACGAGCGCCTGGGCGAACTGGTTGTGGGCTGCTGGTACAGGCCGGAGCTGTTCGGCCACGCGGACATGCTGCCCGCCATGGAGGCGGAGGCGGGCGTGAAGCTGCTGCTCTGCCATAGGCCGGAGGATTACATGCGCCGTCTGCGCACCGCGAAGGTGGATATCGCGCTGGCGGGCCATGCGCACGGCGGGCAGGTACGCATCGGCGGGCAGGGGCTGTACGCCCCCGGGCAGGGGCTGTTCCCCCGCTACACCCACGGCGTGTGGGACGGGCGGCTCATCATCAGCAGCGGAGCGACCAACCCTGTGCCCGCGCCGCGCTGGGGCAACCCGTGCGAGGTGCTGCGCATCGACCTGGACTGACGGGGCGAGGTGCAAGCCCCGATTGAACTGCCAAACAAAACCGCTTCCTTTTTGGTGAAGCGAATGATCAGGCGGCTCCGACCGGAGCGGCTGAAGCAGGGGGTGCTTTATGGGTACCATACGGACAATCCACAGCAGCGAGATCACCGATTGCGTGGCGCGGCTGTGCACGCAGGCGTGCACGATCCTGCCCGCGCCGGTCTGCGCCTTTACGGCCGCGGCCATCCAGACCGAGCCCTACCCGCCAGCGCAGGAGGTGCTGGCCCTGATGCAGCAAAATGCCGAGATCGCCGCCGCAGACGGCGTGCCCATCTGTCAGGATACGGGCATGGCCGTGGTGTTTGCGGAGGTGGGTCAGGACGTGCACATCGAGGGCGGCCTGCTGTCCGACGCGGTGAACGCGGGCGTTGCGCGCGGCTACACCGAAGGGTATCTGCGCAAATCAGTCATCGGCGACCCCATCCGCCGCGGCAACACGGGCGACAATACCCCCGCCGTGCTGCACACCACGCTGGTGGCGGGCGACCGCATCAAGCTGACCATCTCGCCCAAGGGCTTTGGCAGCGAGAACATGAGCCGCCTCGCCATGCTGACCCCCGCGGACGGGCTTTCGGGCGTGAAGCATTTCGTGCTGGAGACCGTGCGCCTCGCAGGTGCCAACCCCTGCCCGCCCATAATGCTGGGCGTTGGGCTGGGCGGCACGTTCGAGCAGGTGGCGCTACTGGCCAAGGAGGCGCTGGTGGAGATGCGTCAGTGCGAGCATCCCGACCCCTTCTACGCCGCGCTGGAACATGAACTGCTCGCGGCCATCAACGATCTGGGCATCGGACCGCAGGGCTTTGGCGGCCATACCACCGCCTACAGCGTGCGCATCAAGGCCATGCCAACACACATCGCTGGCCTGCCGGTGGCCGTGAACGTGGGCTGCCACGTGACCCGCCACGCCAGCGAAACGATCTAGCAGCGCACGGGCCAGGCCCTTCCTGCCATCGGGTCATCATGGCGAGTCGGGCTGCGGCGGCGAGGGCTTCTACTCGGCCGTCATTTCGGTGCGCTCGCGGTCAGGATTTGCCCCGCCGATTGTCATTCTCGCAACGTTTTGCATGAATATTCGTGGTTATGCGTCCATGCCCCGCATCCGTCGCCTGACCGCATTGAAAAGGATGTTGCGCCCATGCCCATCTCCCTCACCTCCCCCATCGCCCGCGAGGCGCTTTCACAACTCCGCGCAGGCGACAGCGTGCTGCTCAGCGGCGTGGTGTACACCGCGCGCGACGCGGCGCATGCCCGCCTTGTGGCCGCGCTGGACGCGGGTCAGCCCCTGCCGGTCGACCTGCGCGGGCAAACGGTTTTTTATGCAGGGCCCACGCCCACCCCGCCGGGCAAGGTCAGCGGCGCCATCGGCCCGACGACCAGCATGCGCATGGATGCCTACACCCCGCAGCTGCTACGCTACGGCATGGCTGCCGTGATCGGCAAAGGCGAGCGCAGCCAGGCCGTGCAGCAGGCGTTTGTGGATAACGGCGCGGTGTACTTCGCCGCAGCGGCGGGCTGCGCCGCCTATATGGCCGCGTGCATAACAGCGGTCGAGGTGGTCGCCTATGACGATTTGGGCACCGAGAGCATCAAGCGCCTCCACGTGAAGGACTTGCCACTGACCGTCGCCATCGACACGAAGGGCGGCGACTTCTACCGCGAGGGGCAATCCCTTTACCTGCAAAGCGTTTCCGGGCGCTGACAAAAAACTTGAATAATTATACAAAATAGTGTTGACAACCTCGCCAGTACGATGTATACTATGCACATCCCAAGCAAATTGACTGGTAGGAGGGTTTCACCCATGAAGAAGCTTATCGCCCTGCTCGTAGCGTTGATGATGGTATTGACCGCCGCTTTCGCCCTTGCCGAGACCACCACGCTCAAGGCCGGCACCAGCCCGGATTTCCCGCCCTTTGAGTCGCTGGACGATGCGGGCGCCGTCATCGGCTTCGATGCCGATCTGGCTGCCGCCATCGGCAAAATCATCGGCGCGGAGATCACGTTTGAGGCCACCAGCTTTGACAGCATCGTGACCGGCGTGCAGACCGGCCTTTACGACCTTGGCATCTCCGGCTTCTACATCACCGAGGAGCGCCTTGCCAACGTCGATTTCTCCGTGCCCTACCTGCAGGACAGCCAGAGCGCCATCGTGAAGGTCGATACCGACATCACCGATAACGCCAGCCTCATGGGCAAGAAGCTGGGCAGCCAGAGCGGCACCATCGGCCTTGAATCCGCCGAGGCCAGCACCGATGCGGACAACGTGTTCGCCTACACCAAGGCGCTGGACGCCGTGCTCGACCTCAAGGGCGGCAAGCTGGACGCGGTGATCACCGACACGCCCGTCGCCAAGAAGATCCTTGCCGAGCTCAACGACCCCACCCTCACCATCAGCGAGACCGTGAGCTTCGGCGTGGAGTACTACGGCATCGCCATCCCCAAGGGCCAGGATGAGCTCAAGGCCAAGATCGACGCGGCCATCGAGTCCCTGATCGCGGACGGCACCATCGACCAGCTGGTCGAGAAGTGGGCCATCTACGGGTCCGACGCGGAATAAACTGCCACACACAGCAGGCAACGCGATGCGGGAAGGCGCACAACAGCGCCTCCCGCTTTGCTTTCGTTCATGCCCTCCCCGCTCGGCGGAAGGGCCCATGTCCACGGGCGGCTTGCGTGCCGCCATACGCCGTATCGGAGGGTGATTATGCTTTCAACGCTCATGCTGGGCGCGGCTCAGGCCGCCAATGCGACCATTTTCGACCAGTGGTGGGGCCTCATCAAAGATAAGGCCGTCGCGGGCAACCTAGACTTCTGGGAGACGCTCTACAAGGAAATCTACCAGAACGTGCTCATGAACAACCGCTGGCTCAACTACCTGAAGGGCCTTGGCATCACGCTGGAGGTATCGTTCTTCGCGGCGCTGGTGGGCATCGTGCTGGGCATGCTGCTGGCGATGATGCGCCTCTCCAGCGTCAAGCCCCTGCAAAAGATCGCCGGGGTGTATATCGGCGTTATCCGCGGCACGCCGATGCTGCTGCAGGTGCTCATCATCAACTTTGGCTTGTTCGGCTCCATCGCCATCGACCGCGTCATCATCGGCGTGATCGCCTGCGGCATCAACAGCGCCGCGTATGTAAGCGAGATCATCCGCAGCGGCATTTTGAGCGTGGATAAGGGGCAGACCGAGGCGGGGCGCTCGCTGGGCCTGTCCGGCTGGGAAACGATGCGGCTGATCATCTTCCCGCAGGCGCTCAAAACGGCGCTGCCCGCGCTGTGCAATGAGTTTATCACCCTTATCAAGGAAACGTCCATCCTTGCCTACATCGCGCTGACCGAGCTGACCAAGGCGGGCGACTACATCCGCAGCAAGACGTACAGCGCGTTCACGCCCTACATCGTGTCGGGCATCCTGTACCTGATCGTGACCGGCGTTTTGACCAAGCTGCTGGGCAAGCTGGAAAGGAGGTTGCGTCAGGGTGATAACCGTTAAAAACCTGCACAAGCACTTTGGCAACCTCGAGGTATTAAACGGCATCGACCAGCACATCAAACCCGGCGAAAAGGTGGTCATCATCGGGCCCAGCGGCAGCGGCAAGAGCACGTTCCTGCGCTGCCTGAACCTGCTGGAGAAACCCACCAGCGGACAGATTTTCTTCGAGGGCACGGAGATCACCGCGCCCAAGACGGATATCGATGCCGTGCGACGCCGCATGGGCATGGTGTTTCAGCAATTCAACCTGTTCCCCCACCTTTCGGTGATGGAAAACATCACGCTTGCCCCCGTCACGCACAAACTGCTCACCAAGGAGCAGGCCAAGCAGCGCGCCATGGAACTGCTGACCCGCGTGGGCCTGCCGGAAAAGGCGGATGCATACCCCAAGCAGCTCTCCGGCGGGCAGCAGCAGCGCATCGCCATCGTGCGCGCACTGGCCATGAACCCGGATGTCATGCTGTTTGACGAACCCACCAGCGCGCTGGACCCGGAAATGGTCGGCGAGGTGCTGGAAGTGATGAAGACGCTGGCGCTGGAAGGCATGACCATGGCGGTGGTCACGCACGAGATGGGCTTTGCCCGCGAGGTGGGCGACCGCGTGCTGTTCATGGACGCCGGCGTGGTGCTGGAGGAAGGCACGCCCAAGGAGATCTTCGAGAATCCGAAGAACATAAGAACGCAGGATTTTTTGCGCAAGGTGCTATAAATGCTTATCGCAAAAACAGGCCGGAGGCTGTCGCCTCCGGCCTGTTTTTTCTTATTGGTTCAAGCTCGCACCCGCGTTTTGAAAACCCGCAAGGCGCCCTCGGTCATGACCACCATGAGCGCCATCAGCACCAGCAGGTATATCGGGTACAGCTGTACCGATACGTTCTGCGCGATCAGCCCGAACAGCGGCGGCATCAGCGTGGCGCCCAGGTAGGCGCTGGCCATCTGCATGCCCATCAGCAGCTGGGATTGCTCCTGCCCAAAGTTGCGCGGCGTATCGTGCAGCAGCGCGGGGAAAATGGGCGCGCAGCCCAGCCCGACCATCGCGAGCCCCACGAACAGCACCGCCTCGCCCAGCGGCAGCAGCACCATCAAAAGCCCCACAAACCCGATCGCCTGCCCCAGCCGCACCATGCTCTTGTTATCGATCCGCCCCGCCACAAAGCCGGAGAGGAATCGCCCGCCCGTGATGCCCAGATAGAACAGCGAGGCCATTTGAGCGGCCAGCACTTTGTCCACGCCGCGCACCAGCACCATGTAGCTGCTGGCCCACAAGCCCGCGGTGCCCTCCAGCGCGCAGTAGCAGAAGAATGCCGTAAACAGGTGCTTGGCGCCGGGCAGCTTGAGCCCCGCAAACAAACCCGCGGGTTTTCCCTCCGCAGAGGCCTGTGGCGTGGCCGCGCCTCCGCGCATCTTCCACAGCGGCAGCGCGGCAACCAGCATCAGCACCAGCGCCACCTGTATGAAGCCCACCGTTTGGTAGCCTGCGCTCCACGTCCTGCCCGCGGCCAGGCACAGCCCCATGATGATGGGGCCCGCCGTGGCGCCCACGCCCCAGAAGCAGTGCAGCCAGATCATATGCCGCGCCTTGTAGTGCGTTGCCACATAGTTGTTCAGCGCCGCGTCCACGCTGCCCGCGCCCAGCCCGTAGGGGATGGACAATAGGCACATCACCCAGAAGGACTGCGCGATGGAGTAGCCCAGCAGCGCGACCGCCGTCATGCCAACGCTCACGGCCGTTACCGCGCCGGTGCCAAACCGGCGGATCACCCGTCCGCTGAGCAGGCTGGAAACGATGGTGCCGCAAGCCGTGATGGTGGAAAGGATCCCCGCAAAGCTCATGGGTACGCCAAACCCCGTATAAATCGACGGCCAGGCCGACCCAAGGATGGAATCCGGTAAGCCCAGGCTGATGAACGCGACATAGATGACCGCTAGCAGCAGCGATACCATAACCGACCTCCGTAAACGTTTACTTTCGTTTGCATTATATCGCAGACTCGAACGATTATCTTGCACAATCGCGCCCGTTTGTTGTACAATATCGCCAGATCGCGCTCCAATATGCCTGAGGAGGCCGTTATGAACCGCTGCTCGCCCGTTTGGACCGATGAGACCCTGCGGGAGCTGGCCGTGCATGGCACGGAGCAGTTTCCCTTCACGTGCTACCACTCCCAACTGGGCGAAGGCACGGGCCCCTGCGCCAGCGTGCCGTGGCACTGGCACCGCGAGGTGGAGCTGGTGCTGTCACGGCGCGGCGTGGCGCACTGTATGGTGGCGGGCGAACGCATCGCTCTTCCGGCGGGCGAAGGGGTTTTCATCCACTCCGGCGTGATCCACAGCTTCGAGTCGCCCGGCGTGGCGGATATCATTAGTATCCTTTTCACGCCGGAGTTTATCGCGCCGGAGGGCAGTGCGGTGTTCGAACGCTGCGTGGCGCCTTTCACGGCCACCGACCGCTCGCACGCGCGCCTTGCGGTGGGCGTGCCGTGGCAAGCAGATACGCTTGCGGATATCATGGCGCTGTCCGCCACGGTGCTGGCAGGCGGGCCCACCGCCGAGCTGGACGTGCACACCATCGTATGCCGCATGTGGTCGCGCCTGTTCACCCACATGGAGGAGATCGTACCCATCGCGCGAGCCGCGCAGTCCACGCTGATGTATGCGCGCCTGCGGCGGATGATCGCCTACATTGAGCGCAGTTTTGCGGAGCGCGTGACCCTTGCGGACATCGCTGCGGATGCGAGCATCAGCAAGAGCGAGGCCTTGCGCTGCTTCAAGCGCGGGGTACAGACCACGCCCATCGAGTACCTGAACCGCTATCGGCTGGGCTATGCGCGCACCCGCCTGCTGGCGACCGCCGCGCCCATCACTGAGATCGCCGTGGAGGCGGGCTTTGCCAGCACCGCGTATTTCGACCGCGTGTTCCGGCGCAGCTTCGGCGTGCCGCCCGCCGCCTACCGCAGGCAGCGCGAGCGCCTGAGCGGCTGACCGCGCGGCTTTCAAAACGCGCGCTTCTGTGGTACAATACGCGAGGCGGCTTGGCCGCAAGGGGGCGCGGGATGGATATTCGCACACGGCTCGCAGGCATCAAAGGCTTTTTGCTCGACATGGACGGCACGTTTTACCTCGGCGGGCGCATTTTGGAAGGCTCGCTGGCATTTTTGGACAAACTGCAGGCTACGGGGCGCACGGCGCTCTTTTTGACCAACAACTCCAGCCGCTCGGGCGAGGCGTATGTGCAAAAGCTACGCGGCATGGGCGTTACGGAGCCGTTTTGGAACGTGCTCACCTCCGGCCAGGCAGCGGGGCGCTACGCCCTTGTGCACCACACGGGCCAAAGGCCGTATGTGCTGGGCAACCCCATGCTGCGTGAGGAGCTTGCCGCCATGGGCGTGCCGCATGAAGAGGCAAACCCGGACTATGTGCTGATCGGCTACGATACAACGCTGGACTACGCAAAGCTGACCCGCGTGTGCGACCTGGTGCGCGCAGGGCTGCCTTACGTGGCCACTCACCCTGATTTCAACTGCCCCACCGAAACGGGCTTTGCGCCGGATATCGGGGCCACGATCGCCTTCATCGAGGCCAGCGCAGGTCGCAAGCCGGATGTGATCATCGGCAAACCGCACCGTGGCATCGTGGAGGAAGCCCTTCGCCTGACCGGTCTTGCCACGGGCGAGCTGGCCATGGTGGGCGACCGCCTGTATACCGATATCGCCACGGGCGTGAACTTTGGCATGACCAGCATCCTTGTGCTCACGGGCGAGGCGACGCTCGCGGATGTGGAAACATTCCCCGTCAAACCGGATCTGATCTTCCCCCGGCTGTCCGCGATGATCGAATACCTGTAAAACATGCTCTGTACAGCCTCACGCGGCAGGGCTATGTCATTCGCGGCGCGAAGTACCCGTTGACCAAACCAAGAGGTGTATGCAATGAAACGACTTTGGCCCCTTCTCCTCTGCCTTGCGCTGATCCTGACCACCCTGCCGCCGCTTGCCGCGCCGCCCGCCGCCGCCGAGGAGGCCTACGCACCCATGCAGTATGGCGACAGCAGCGAGGCCGTCGCCGCCGTGCAGGAACAGCTCAAGGCGCTGGGCTATTACAGCGGCAAGGTGAGCGGCAACTTTTTGGACGGCACGCGCGCGGCGGTCAAGCAATTTCAGCAGGATTACGGGCTGGAAGCCACCGGCGTTGTGGACGGCGAAACCGAGGCCGTGCTGATGAGCGCCGAGTACCGCGTACTGACCACCGGCGACAGCGGCGGCGACGTGCTGCGCATTCAGGAGTATTTAAGCAAGCTGGGCTACTACAACGGTAAGATGAGCGGGGACTATCTTGAGGGCACCACTGCGGGCATCAAGGCTTTCCAGCAGAACAACGAGCTGGAGGCCACCGGCACCGCCGATATCCAGACCCAGCGCATCTTGTTCAGCGCGAGCGCACGCGCCAAGGATGCGCCCGTCGCCACGCCCGCGCCTGCCTCCGGCAGCGACCTAGGCGACATCAACGACGTGGTGATGGCCGCGGACGGCGAGGGCGGCGGTACGGCGGTCGATATCGAGTACAAGAGCAAATTGAAGCGTGGCGCCAAGGGCGAGCAGGTCAAGCTCGTGCAGCAGCGGTTGACGGAGCTTGGCTATTTTACCGGCCCCATCAGCGGCAACTTCATGAACCAGACCGTAGACGCGGTCAAGCAGTTTCAAACCATCAACGCCCTCAAAGTAGACGGCGTGATCGGCGAAGATACCTGGACGCTGCTGTTTGACCAGAAGCAGGCGCTGGACGCAGGCGCTACCCCGCGCCCCACGCCCGTGCCTACCCCCGTGCCCTATGCCGTGACCGTGGACGTGAGCAATCAGGTCGTGACCGTTTATGGCCTCGACGCGACCGGTCAGTATACGCAGATCGTGCGGCGCATGGTGTGTTCCACCGGCATGGTGGGCACGCCCAGCACGCCGGGCGAGTTCATCCTCGACGGCAAGCGGGCGCGCTGGGCCTATTTCAGCCTGTATGGCAGCTATGCGCAGTACTGGACGCGCATCAACAAGTACATCGCGTTCCACTCGGTCATCTACAACGCGGTCGATTACGACGCGATGAACGTGAAGAGCTATAATATGCTGGGCTCGCGCGCCTCGCACGGATGTATACGCCTGCTGGTGGCCGATGCCAAGTGGATGTATGAAAACATGGGCGAGGGCGTCAAGGTGACCGTGACCGAGGATCTGCCCAACGACCCGGAGCTTCGCGCCGCGATCAAACCCGCGCCTCTGGGCAAAAAGAGCAAGACCCCCATCGAGACGCCCGTGCCCACCCCCACGCCCGTGTATGTGAGCGGCGGCGTGCCGCCCCTGCCCCTGCGCACCATGGAGAAGGGCGATAGCGGCGAAGATGTGTACTGGCTGCAGATGCGGTTGAGCGAGCTGGGCTTTTACAAGGGGGCTGTCACAGGCACTTACCTGGGCGGTACGCAGAACGCCGTCAAGGCCTACCAGCGTGCCAACGGCATTTACCCGGACGGCAAAGCGGGCAATAAAACGCTGAACGCCCTCTACGCGGATGAGCTTGCTACCCCCACAGCCGCCCCCACCGCTACGCCCGCGCCGCAGCCTACCCTCACGCTGACCCCGTCGCCCACGCCCGCACCCACTGCGGCAGGTTGAGCGCGGCCTTCTTGCCCCCGCGGATCTGTAGCGAACGCATGCGGCATTCCCGCACCGCGACCTGACAGGCGCAGCCCCGTGCCGCGCCTGTTTTCTTTATCCCTGAAATAAATGTGAGATGTCGCGCGATTCGTGCAATAATCTGTACCGACAGTGCGTCTATTCTTTGACGTACTCTCCCGGGGTGCGCCCAGTCCGGCGCGCCTGCCCACGGCGTGAGGCCATCGTCGCCGTACGCCTCATCCGCAACGGTCGCAAAGCATACGGGGGTTCCGCCGCGCGGGCCAAGGTCGCGCCCGGCTGTGGAAATTGCTGTAAAATTGGCAAGTATTACAGATGTGGCAATTGACACTCCCAAACCGCGACGGTATAATAAGGAACAGTGCGGAGACAAGCAACCGTTGCTTCGCCGTGGGGAAAGCCCTAAATTAGTGGAACGTAGGAGGTCTATCCCGTGAAGAAAATCATCAGCGTGCTAGCGGTGATCGTGTTGGCGCTCAGCGCCGCCGTGCCCGCCATGGCTGCCACCAAGCCCAACAACTACACCCTGCCGCTTGAGGGCACGGTGCTGCAAAACGTAGCCGACCGTAACATCAAGACCCAGACCGCGCCGGAGCGCCATCCCATCATCGCGGGGGAAAGCCCCACCACCGGCTTGAGCTGGACGGGCATCTACCTGCCCATGCTGGTGCAGATCAGCAATGCCGAGGGCTCGGTCAAGGTGAACGATAAGAACGTCAAGGCAGCCGGTATCGGTCAGCGCGCGCCCTGGGGCGGAGCCCAGGCCGATATCGTGTACGAAGGCATCCTCTACCGCACGGGCGAGACGCGCATCTCCTTCCTGTACAGCGACAGCCTCGACGAGGGCGTGCCCACGTCGGTCGGCCCCGTCCGCTCGGCCCGTATCGGCCACGTGCTGCTGCGTGAGGAGTGGCAGAGCGGCTTTATCTACGCCGGCGGCCCCCGCAAGGAGGAGAACAACATCTCCGCCATGTTCGAGGAACTGGGCGCCAGCGACAAGGGCGTGCTGTTCAACCTGCTGACCAACAAGTTCGACAGCTTCCGCCAGCGCGTGAAGGGCCTCAAGGGCCCCGACAACCTCGACGTGAACGTGGTGGGCCTGCGCAACCAGATCCCCACCGATTACAGCGCCGCGCCCCACGCCTTCCTGTTTGCGGATGCCAGCCCCTACACCGAGGGCTACGACCTTGCCTACAACATCAACCTGGACTGGGGCCACGAGAAGTGGGTCAGCAGCTTCGTCTATGACGAGGGCGAGAACCTCTACTTCCGTTATTCCGGCGGCGCGCCCTACCTTTCCTACGCCAGCGCCGAGGACCGCACCGAGGAAAACCAGACCTGGATGAGCTTCGCCAACGTGATCATCCAGCGCGTGGGCTACGACTACACCAACAACTCCAAGATCATGCCCGTGATGCTGAGCGTGGGCCAGGGCAACGCGGACATCTTCATCGGCGGCCGCTACATCCCGGGCTACTGGGTGCGCAAGGCCATCGAAGAGCCCACCGTGTTCTATGACGATCAGGGCAACGAGCTGCAGTTCACCCGCGGCAAGACCTTTATCGCCCACATGCCGCCGGAGGCCCTCTGCACCTTTACCGGTATGGAATAAGCCACGTTCCGCTCAGGATGCGCATACAGCCCGCCACAAGATGGCGGGCTGTATTTTCTTGAACGCGGTTATCCATTCCGTACGCGCTTTGCGGCGCGCCTCAGGGCAGGTCAGGCGGTGGTCTCCACCTTTTCAAACGCGCCCATGGGGCAGTAGCGCATACATTTGCCGCATACGATGCACTTTTCGTTGTCGATGGTCGGCAAGCTGAACATGTTCTTCTGCGAGATCGCCTGCGTGGGGCAAACGGCGATGGCGGGGCAGCGGTGGTTCTGAGGGCAGCGGTTTTTGTTGACGGTCAGTTTCATTGCGGTTCCTCCGTTTTTGTCTTGTTATGGGCAATCGATCTACGCGGCGCGCGGCAACGCTAGCAACCCTGTCCGTCGCAATACTCGCGCTTGAGCACAGCAATCACAGCCTTGACGCGCTCGTCCGCGATGCGGTAGGTTACGGTTTGGCCGCTCTTGTCCCCCACGACCACGCCATGCGCCTTGAGCAGCGCAAGGTGCTGCGACAGGCCGCTTTGCGTGATGCCGCCGATGCGTTCGCCCAGGGCGGTCACAGTGCGCGCCCCGTCGATCAACTCGCAGAGGATCAGCAGCCGATGCTCATTGGCGAGGGTTTTCAGCACCTCCGCCAGCAGGCGGGCTTCCTTCTCCATCCATAGGCCTCCTTGCATTTGGTCGCAGGCATGTGCGTTGCGGCACTATATATTAACATATTCTAATATACTTATATTTTTGCCGTTTGTCAAGCGGTGCGCAGCAAAAAAACGGGTCGAGCTTCCACTCGACCCGTTGCGTCACGGTCCGGTCACGTCCCAAGGCGATCACGCCTCCGCCACGTTCAGGGTATAGCCGTTCAGGTTCACCTGCGCCATGTCGCCCGTAAAGCTGGTGATGTAGCTGTCGCCCGTGAGCGTCCAAGTGGAGGTGCCGTCCAGCGTCACGCTCACCTCGCCCGCCTGCCCGGCCGCGTTGATGTCGCCCGTGAAGCTGCTGCCGTTTTGCAGCGCGAGCGACAGCACGCTGATAGCATCCACCGTGATTTGGCCGGAGAGCGCCTGCCCGTCGGCGGTGAACACGCAATCGCCGCCGTTTTCGCCCTGCTGGCCCCACCCGCGGCTGCCGTCGTTGCCCGCCACACGCAGCAGCGTGCCGTTTGCCAGCGCCAAGGCCACGCCGCTCAGTTCGATGCTGCACGCCGTGTTGGTCACATAGAACATGTCGCCCGACTGCGCGGTCAGGCTGCCGCCCGTCATGGCAAAGTCGCTGCGGCCCACATCCGCGTCGCCGCTCATGCTCTGGTACAGCATGACGTTCTGGAGGTTCTCGCCGCTGTTTTGCCCATAGGTGCCCTGCATGTTGCCGGTCACGTCGCAGTCGGTCAGGGCCACGCTGTTTTTGCCCTCCACCACCACGGCCTCGCTGGCGGTGGCGGTCAGGGTAGCGCCGCTCACGCTGATGGCCGCCGTGGAGTAAATGGCGGGCGAGCCTGTGCCATGGCTTACATAGGACCCTCCCGTCACGCTCATGGTGCCGCCGCCCCGGTCACTACGGATGGCCGCGGAGGAATTGCCCTGTGTTTCCACGGTCAGATCCTGCGCGATCAGCGTGCCGCCGCCGGTGACCAGAATACCGCCGGAGTTGTCCTGCGCGGTGGAGACGGTGCTGCCGGAGATGGTCACCACCGTGCCGCTGCCATAGGCGAACACGCCGTTTGCGCCAGAGCCGTCCGTAGTCACGGCCGCGCCGGTGATGGTCACGCTTGCGCCGTCGGTGGCCAGCAGCCCCGCATTCTGCCCATAGAAGTTACAGCTGTCTGTGTTGTCGGTGCCGCCCACCTTATCCACGGTGATGCCGGTCAGCAGCGCCGTAACCCCGCCCGCCACCCGCAGCGCGTTTTCATCCGTGCCGGACGAAGCATACGAAAGTCCCGTGAACGGCCGTATCCGCGTCGATCAAGGTCGCGGCCGCACCCTGCGATACCGTTTGGGAACCGCCGCCCATCCCGTCCGGCGGCGCGCCCATGCCTCCCTGCGCACCGCCCGAGGGCGGCGCAGGCGGCTGATCCCCCTCCGCCAGCGCCATGCCGGACAGCATCAGCGCCAGCGCGCACATCAAAGCGATCATCTTTTTGACCATGAACGATCCCCTCTTCCTTCAAACCTTGCTTCCATTACGAAGGATATCGCCGCTGTGTGAAGAATACTTGATGTATGTATGCACGATATCTGAAAAGGGAGGCACGCCTGTGAGCACATTGCGGGAGGATGCGCAAAGCGTCATCGAGGCGGCCCTTCGGGAATCCCAGCCCAAGGCGGCGCTGCGGCGCGCGCTTGGCAATGTGCGCCTGTACGGCGGCCGCCTGCGGGTGATCGCCATCGGCAAAGCCGCGTGGAACATGGCCGCCGCAGCCATTGAGGAAATGGGCGAGCGCATCGAGTGCGGGCTGGTGATCACCAAATACGGGCACGCGCACGGCAGCCTGCCGCGCTTCACCATCATGGAGGCAGGCCACCCCATGCCGGACGAGAACAGCGTGCGCGCCGCCGATGCAGCCATCGCCATGGTGCAGGGCCTGAATGTGGATGACACCGTGCTCATGCTGATTTCCGGCGGCGGTTCCGCCCTGTTTGAAAAGCCGCTGGTGCCCCTGCCCCTGTTTGAGACCACCACCAACGCACTGTGGCACAGCGGCGCGAGCATCACGGAGATGAACATCATCCGCAAGCGCCTTTCCGCCGTGAAGGGCGGGCGTTTTGCCAAGCTGTGCGCGCCCGCGGGCGTCGTGGGGCTGCTGCTGTCCGACGTGATGGGCGACGCGCCTGAGACCATCGCCTCCGGCCCCATCTCGCCCGACCCCGTGACCGCCGCGGAAGCCGAGGGCACGCTGCTGCGCCTGTTCCCCGATGCGCCGCAGGTGCTGCGCATGCTGATGCGCCGCGAGACGCCAAAGCTTTTGACCAACGCGGAGACCCACGTGATCGGCAATGTGGCGCTGCTGACGCGCGCCGCCGCGCACGCGCTGCAGGGGCTTGGGTATGATACCCTCATGCTGACCGACCGGCTTGATTGCGAGGCACGCGAGGCGGGGCATTTTTTAAGCTCCATCGCCTTCAGCCACCAGCGGGAGACACGCTCCATCGCCTTTGTAGCGGGCGGCGAGACCATCGTACATGTAGCGGGCACGGGGCTGGGCGGCCGCAACCAGGAGTTGGCGCTGGCCGCCGCGCCGCGGCTGGACGGCCTTCGCGATACTGCCATCTTCAGCTTTGGCAGCGACGGCACCGACGGCCCCACCGATGCGGCGGGCGGCTATGTGGATCACCGCACCATGGGCAAGATGCGCGCCGCCGGGCTGGATGTGGAAAACGCCCTGCTGAACAACGACAGCTACCACGCCTTGCGCGCCTGTGACGGGCTGCTCAAGACCGGCCCGACGGGCACCAACGTGAACGACGTGGCTGTGGTGATGATACGGCGTTAATGGTGGGCGATTTGCTTTTTACTGTGTAAAAGCAATATGGTAAACGACGGGCCGGGGCATTTGCCCCGGCCCGCCATTGTTGTCGCGGCAAACATGCAGGTGGTCGCTGCCGCTCGCATCGCAGCGCCTGCGCGCTGCCCGCTCGCTTTTGCTTGATGCGCTGCGGCGCAGGGTCAAGGGCCGCTGCCCCCTTGACCCCCGCAAGGACCATTGGCCCTTGACCCTTTTTTCCCTTACAGGTTCTCCCGCAATATCTCCATGACCTCATCCCGCGAAAACACGATAGGGTTGTTATCCATGCGCCCCGCCGTGAACGTGAGCGCGCATATCTCCGGCAGCTGCACCTCCGCGATACCGAACGCGGAAAGACGCATCTCCCTTACGCCGCGCGCCGTTTCATACAGCCAGGTATCAAAGCCCTCCGCCTCGTCAAACACCGCCGTCAGGCGCTCCACTTCCGGCACGGCCTTCGCATTGCGCGCCATCACCGAGCCTAGCGTGAGCGCCGCGGCATATCCGTGCGGGATGCCATGCAGCATCGTCAGCGGATAGCTGATGCTGTGGCACGCTGTGGTGCGCGTCTGTGAAAAAGCAAGCCCCGCCAGGAGTGACGCAAGGCACATTTCGCGCCGCGCGGCAAGGTCGCCCGGCCTTTTGAGTACGAGCGGCAGCGCGTTTGCCACCTTGCCCGCCGCCAGCAGCGCCAGCTCCTGGGAGAAGGGGTTCCTCGCTACGGCCCAGTAGGCCTCCATGGCGTGGCTCAGCGCGTCCAGGCCCGTGGCGAGGGTCAAGTCCGCCCCCATGCCCAACGTCCACTCCGGCACCAGCACCGCAGCCTTGGGGAAGCCCGCCGCGTGGTCGATGGAAAGCTTCATGCGGTTTTCAGCGTCCCACACGGTGGCCCAGCGCGTCACCTCGCTGCCGGTGCCCGCCGTGGTGGGCATGGTCAGCAGGTCAATGGTGATATGCGGCGCAAGGTACCTCTTTCCCACGATGGCCTCGCGCACGGCCTGCACGTCCGGCTTTGGCAGCAGGTGGTACAGCGCGGCTGCGGCCTTGCCCAAATCGATGCAGCTGCCCCCGCCGATGGCAAGGATGGCCGTAGGCTCGAAAGGCTGCTCGCACAAGCGCGAAAGCAGCGCCGCCACATCCTGCACAGAAGGGTTGGCGGGGATATCGCCGTAGAGCTGCACGGCGTGCCCGTCGCCCTGCAAGGCGGTCAAAAACGGCGCCAGGCCCAGCGCCGCGCTGCGCCCGCGCGAGGCCATCACCAGCAAGCTTTGGGGCTTGGGCAGCATGGCGCGCACGGCCTGCATGGCCTCAGCGGCGGCCAGCACCCGCACATCCACAGGGCAAAGGGGGCTGAACATGGCATTACCTCCCTTGATGGACCGGCTTGGTTAAGGATTGGGCTGGCCATAAAGGGCTTTAGGCCTCTCATGGTCAAAGCGTCACCCGCGCGTTACGGCATGGGCGGACCTTGTCACTCAGTCCTCCGTGGGGATGAGCGACAGGATATCCTTGATGGACATGCACAGCCCGTCCGCTTCTTTCGTGCGGCCATGCAGCAGCGTGAGCTCCGCGGTCTTTTGCATGGCGGGGAAGGCGCTGCGCAGCAGGTGGTTGGCGTGGATCACGATATTCGCGCCATGCGCGGCCAGCTCCGCCTCGGTGGCTGTGTTATAGGTGGTGGGCACCACCACCACGGGCGTGGCGGGGTGCGCCGCGCGGAAAGCGGCCATAAATTCATACACCTCGTCCGGCGTTTTCTGGCAGCTGTGGATCATCACGCCGTCCGCGCCTGCGCGCACGTACGCGTCACAGCGGGCCAGCGCGTCCGCCTGCCCCTGACCCAGAATGAGGCTCTCACAGCGCGCGAACACCATGAAGTCCCGGCTGCGTTGGGCCTTTTTGCCCGCGCTGATCTTTTCGCAAAACTCGGTAATGGGTGCCTGAAGCTGCCCCGCCTCGGTACCGAAAAGGCTGTTTTTTTTCAGCCCCACCTTGTCCTCGATGATGATGGCGCTCACGCCCAGCCGCTCCAGCGTGCGCAGGTTATATACGAAGTGCTCCGTCAGCCCGCCCGTATCCCCGTCCAAAATGATGGGCAGGGTGGTCACTTCCATGATCTCCTCCAGCGTGTGGATTCGGCTGGTCAAATCCACCAGCTCGATATCCGGCTTTCCCTTGGCGGTGGAATCGCACAGGCTGCTGACCCACATCGCGTCAAAGCGCCGCAACGCGC
This sequence comes from uncultured Oscillospiraceae bacterium, assembly GCA_964584315.1. Classification (GTDB taxonomy): domain Bacteria; phylum Bacillota; class Clostridia; order Christensenellales; family Aristaeellaceae; genus CAXXOK01. The sequence continues at coordinate 3,699 of CAZOZO010000003.1, read as the reverse complement.
CGCCCGTTTCGACCTTCGCGTTTTCCACGATCAGGCCTGTCAGGCCGTTGTGCGCCTCCATCACGCTCAGGCAGGGCTTGAGGCGCAACAGCTGCTTGAGCCGCGCGCGCCGCACCTCCGGCATGTTCTGGCGCATGTCCAAGGTCGTCAGCGCCGCCTCGGTGGCGCTGTACGTGTAGGGGAATTCCACCAGCTCGCCGCCGTATTCGCCCAGCAGGCGCAGGGCCTCCGCCCGCACGCCGCTCTGCACGCCGGTCTGCCAGTCGTCCCCATGCACGACGATATCGGGCTTCAACTCGCGTATCACGCCCGCGTAGCTGAGCGTATCCTGCACCACCACGCGGTGTACGCCCGCGAGGCTCTCAAACAGCTGTACCCGCTCACTTACGGGGATCAGCGGGTGGCGCTTGTAGGTGGCGATGGCCTCGTCGGTCAGCACGCCCACGGTCAGCTGCCCCAGCGCGGCCGCGCGGCGGATGATGGCGATGTGCCCGCTGTGGAGGATATCGGTGCTGAAGCACATATAGACGGTTTTCATGCGATCCCTGCCTTTATGGGTCATTTTCGGTCAGGCGAGCCTTCGGCGGCAAGCGTGCGCAAAAAGCCCGCGCCCACTTCGGCCAGGTCATCCGCGTTGTCGATCTCTGCGCACAGGCGGCCGTGCATCGGAAGCGGCCACAGGGGCAGCGCGCCGTCCAGCGCGTTCAGGGCGTTTTCGGCATAGACGCGGGTTTCGCCGCGGACCACGAAGCGCGCGATCTCGGCAAGCCACTGCGCAAGCTCCGCCCTGTGCAGGTGGTAGGCAGGCTGGCAAGCCACGCAATCCGCCCCGAAGCGATCTACCCCCACGGCCACGATGCGCCCATCCCTGAGCTGGGCCTTGAAATCCTTCTCCGGCAAGGGCAAGCTGTCGTCCACAGCCATCACGCTGCGCGGCGCGGCAACCAGCTCACGGTATACGCTCGGTTCCATCACCAGGTCGCCGTGTAGCAGCAGCGCGTCCTCGCCCGCGAGGTACGGGGTAGCCAGATGCATGCTCACGATGTAGTTGGTGGTGGCAAAGTGCTCGCTGTGCACAAAGGTGACGGCAATGCGCAGGCCCAGACCCGCCACATGCGCGCGCAGGGCCTCCGCGTGCGCCCCCGTGGTGATGACCGCCTCGCCTACCCCCGCGCGCTGCAACTCCAACAGCTGGCGGCTCAAAATCGTGAAGCCTCCGCCGATCTCGGTCATGCACTTGGGCTGGTTTTGGGTCAGCGCGCCCATGCGGCTGCCCGTGCCGGAGTTGAGGATCAGCGCCTTCAAACCGTCGTACCCCCATTTTGAATGGTTTCCATCAGGCTTTGCAGGTTTTGCCGCGGTGTTTGCGTGGGGCGGCCCAAATCGGCACGCGCGCCCGTGGATACCATCACTTCCAAAAAGCACAGCTTGCGGCGGGCCGTCTCGCGCACGCGCGCGGCCAGTGACTTGAGCTCGCCGGTGCTTTCGGCGGTGAACACCGCCTCAAACCCCACCGCGTGCGCCACCGGCGCAAACCAAAATGTGCCGCCCGCCACGGGCATGCCGCCCACGCTCTCGTGCGCGCCATTGTTGAGCACCACATGGATCAGGTTGGTCGCCCGCTGCTGCGCTTCCACGGCCAGCGCGCCCATGTGCATGAGCATCGCGCCGTCGCCGTCCACACACCACACGGTTCGCTCCGGCCTCGCCTTGGCCAGCCCCAGCGCCACCATGCCCGCGTGCCCCATGCTGCCCACGGTCAAAAAATCCTGCCCGTGGGGCTGGCCCAGCCGCTCGCGCAGCTCAAACACCTCGCGGGAGGCTTTGCCCGTGGTCACCACGAACAGGTCGCCCTCCGGCACGCTGGTCAGCAGCGCCTCGATGGCGGCTTCGCGGGTCATGCGGCGCTCATTGGTAAAGGCTTGGCTTTCGCCGCCCGTAAGCCCGTCCTTGTGCACCAGAAAGGCCACGCTCTGCCCCGCGGAAAGCAGCGGCGCGCACGCCGCCAGCATGGCCGCGTACTCCCCCGCGCCGGTGGATGCGCTAAGCTCCAGCACCGTAAGGCCGCACGCCTCCAGCAGCTCGCGGGTCACGGTGCCCTGAAAGGCGTGCTGCGGCTCGTCATGCACGCCGGGTTCGCCCCGCCAGCCCACCACGAACACGCAGGGGATGCCGTACACCTTTGGGTGCAGCAGCGAGGCGACAGGGTTGATGATGTTGCCGATACCGCTGTTTTGCAGGTACACCATGGCGGGCCTGCCCGTGGCGATGTAGTGCCCCGCCGCCAGCCCCACCGCGCCGCCCTCGTTAGCGGCCACGACATGCGCGCCCGTGAGCCCGTAGCGGGCATAGAGCGTATCGTTCAGCGGCCGCAGCAATGAATCGGGCACGCCGGTATAAAAATCGATCCCGAGCTGTGCCAGCCCGTCCAGAAAAGCGTTCGCGTCCATGCGCACACCTCTGCTCCCGTTGTCATTCCCTGTTATGATACTATGAAACGCCATAAAAATCAAAGCCTATCGTGCCGCCGCGGCACCGTATGCCCGTGGCGATCAAATTTTCCAGCGAATTTTTGCAAAGCATACTTGACATGAATTGCAAAGTACACTATACTAATAATGCAAAGCGCGCTATACATTATTGGAGGGGGTCACTTGAAAACAAAGATCGCGGAGCTGCGAAAGCAGCACAGGATATCGCAGGAGGAGCTTGCCCTTGCCGTGGGGGTGACACGGCAGACCATCACCTCGCTGGAATGCGAGAAGTACACGGCCTCGCTGGTGCTGGCCTATAAGATCGCCCGGTTCTTTGGCCTTACGATTGAGGATATTTTCGACTTTACCGATGTGGAGGAGATTTGACCATGGAAAAATTCAAGCAGACACTCAAAAGGCGAATGCTGTTCGCGGGGCTTTACTGCACCGCCGTGCTGGCGGTGATCGGCCTGGGGCTGTTTCGCCCCGGCGACTCGCATGTGAGCGACTACATCGCGGGCATGAGCCTGGGTATGTGCGTAGGCATCGCGTTCGTCGCCATCTTCTATATGGTGCTGATGACACGGGCGCTGCGCAATGAGGAGAAGCTTAAAAAGCTCTACATCAGCGAGACGGATGAACGCGTCCAACTGATCCAGACCAAGGCGGGCGGCACAAGCATCGTGTTTTCGATCAGCGGACTCTTGCTGGGCGCGATGGTCGCGGGATATTACAGCGCGGAGGTGTTTTTCACGCTGGTGGGCGCGGCACTGTTCGTAACACTGGTGGTAGGGTGCCTCAAGGGTTTCTACTGGCTGCGGTATACGAAGTGACGCGCCAAAAGCGGACCGTCTGCGGCAATGGATGATGGATGCGGGGTCGGTCGCGGAACAGGCGCCGACCCCGCATCCTGTTTTTGCCATTTTTATGCGAAGAAAAAACACAGCACGCCAAAAGCTTGATATCCCTCGCGTGGTATAGACTTTTGTCGCTTTCCGGCGCTTTTTTACCCTGTTTCGCATCTTGACGAAGCCCGCTTCGCTTGGTAGAATTGAATTTGTTTGATTTCACGAAGGAGGCGGAACTTCGGATATGGATACGAAATTCATTTTTGTAACAGGCGGCGTGGTTTCCTCGCTGGGCAAGGGCATCACGGCAGCTTCACTGGGGCGTTTGCTCAAATCGCGGGGCCTGAGGGTCTCCATCCAGAAGTTTGACCCCTACC
>CAZOZO010000002.1:112315-146862 GCA_964584315.1 uncultured Oscillospiraceae bacterium | reverse complement strand
AGCTCTGCCCAAAGGTCATGAAAAAGCGGATGCGCTTCACGCCCGGGATGTACCTGGCGAGGCTCTCGATCTCCTCGTGGTGCAGCAGGTACATGTCCTTCTGCCCGATGCCCTTGAAATCGAATACCCGCTTGATCTCCATGGGCTTGGTCTCCACCCAGCGGCCATCCTCCCAGTAGCTGCCCTTGGCCGTTACCTCGCGGATGTTGATCTCCGGGTTGAAGTTGGTGGCGAAGGGGTAGCCGTGGTCGCCGCCGTTGGCGTCCAGGATGTCGATGGTGTGGATCTCGTCAAACTGGTGCTTGAGCGCGTAGGCGCTGAACACGCTGGTCACGCCGGGGTCAAACCCGCTGCCCAGCAGCGCGCAGATGCCCGCCTCACGGAACTTTTCGCGGTAGGCCCACTGCCAGCTGTATTCGAACTTGGCGGTATCGGTGGGCTCATAGTTGGCGGTATCGACATAATGCGTTTTGGTTGCAAGGCAGGCGTCCATGATGGTCAGATCCTGATAGGGCAATGCGAGGTTGAGCACTACGTCCGGCTTGAAGCTTTCGATGAGCGCGACCAGTTCCGGCACGTTGTCCGCATCGACCTGCGCAGTGTGGATGATGGTTTTGCCGCCGTCCAGCTTGGCTTTCAGCGCGTCGCACTTGCTCTTGGTGCGGCTGGCGATCATGATCTCCTCAAAAACATCGCTGTTCTGGCAGCACTTGTGGATGGCGACAGAGGCCACGCCGCCGCAGCCGACGATCAAACACTTCCCCATGATGGTCACACTCCTTTGATTTGCAGTAGAATCTCGCGGGTCAGCTTGCAGGCTGCGGCGGTGGATGCGCCGCTCATGTCGTAATGCGGCGACAGCTCCACGACGTCGCAGCCGACGATGTTGCACGCGGAAAGGCTGTGCACTGCACCGAGCAGCGCCGTAAAAGGCACGCCGCCCGCCTCGGGCGTGCCCGTGCCGCAGAAACCGGCGGGGTCGAGCACATCCAGGTCGATGGTCAGGTACACGGGTTCGTTTTTCAGGTTGGCCACCGTTTCGGCAAAGCCGGTCAGGTCAAAGCGACGCATCTCGGTGTGCTTGGCGGCAAAGGCGAACTCCGTACGGTCGCCGCTGCGGATGCCAAACTGGTGGATGCGACCGTCGCCCACAACGTCCCAGATGCGGCGCATCACGCACGCATGGCTGAACGGCTCGCCAAGGTAATCATCACGCAGGTCGGCGTGCGCATCCAGATGCAAAATGTGCAGTGCCGGATACTTGCGGGCCACGGCGCGCACCGCGCCAAGGGAGATCAGGTGCTCCCCGCCCACCAGGAAAGGCGTTTTGCCGTCCGCGAGGAATGCGGCCACGCGCTCCTCGGTCATGGCGAGCGCCTTTTGCGTGTCGCCGAAAGGCAATTCCAAATCGCCTGCGTCAAACACGGAGATGTCCTGCAAATCACGATCCACATAGGGGCTGTACGTTTCGATGCCGAAGGACTCGCTGCGCATCGCGGAAGGGCCGAAGCGCGCGCCGGGGCGGTAGCTGGTGGTGCCGTCAAAGGGAATGCCGCACAGCACGATATCCGCCTCGGCGTATTCCGCATCGCAGCCGATGAAGGTTTGTATGTTCTTATTCATCCCGTTTCAAAAGCTCCTCTACATAGGTGGGCAAGGCGAACGCCCCGCGATGCAGGTTCACGTTGTAGTAGCGGGTGGCAAGCCCGAGCGCCTGCCAGCGATCCGCCTGCAGGTCACGCACAGGGTGCGGGCCCTTGCTAGCAAAGCCGAACAGCCAATGGCCGGAGGGGTAAGTGGGGATGTGCGCCTGATAGACGCGGCAAACGGGGAACGACTCGGCAATGCGCTTGTGCGCGCTCTGCATGGCCTTGGCATCGGCGGCATAGAAGGGGCTCTCGTGCTGGTTCACAAGGATGCCGCCTTCCGCCAGCGCGGCGTGGCAACTGCCGTAAAACTCGCTGGTAAACAGCACCTCGCCCGGGCCGGAAGGGTCGGTCGAATCCACGATGATCAGGTCGTACTGCTCCTTCGTGTGGCGCACGAAGCGCAGGCCGTCCTCAAAGCGCAGGTTCACGCGCGGGTCGTCAAAGCCGCAGGCGGTTTTGGGCAGGTATTGCCTGCACACCTCCACCACGCGGCGGTCGATCTCCACCACATCCATCCGCTCAATGGCGTCGTAGCGCGAAAGCTCGCGCAGTACGCCGCCGTCGCCCGCGCCGATCACCAATACGGTCCTGATATCCGGGTTCACGGCCATTGGCACGTGCGTGATCATATCGTGGTAGATGAACTCGTCACGCTCGGTCAGCATCAAGGCGCCATCCAGCGTCAAAAAGCGGCCAAAATCAGGCGAATCGTATACAGCGATGCGCTGGTATTCGCTCTGCTCATCATGCAGCTGATGCTCCACGCGGATGGAGAAGCGCACATTCGGCGTGTGATACTCGCTGAACCACAGGTCATCCATCCCTTATTCCTCCTTCAAAATGTTAAGCCGGCTCACATCCATGCTCTCGGGGCCGGTCAAAAGGCAGCCCTTGCGCTTGGCGTAAGCGATCCACTGCACGATCTGCGCCGTGACGCGCTCGCCCGGCGCCAGCATGGGGATGCCGGGCGGGTAGCTCATCACGAACTCACCGCACACACCGCCCACGGTTTCGGAAAGCGGCAGGCTCACCTTGTCCGCGTAAAAGGCTTTCTGTGGCGATGTGACCACCTCGGGGGTGATGTAGCCGCTCTCCCACAGAGCGCTGCGCTCGCGGCCATAGCGGCGGCGGATGTCGCTGAGGGCGCTGATGAGCCGCTCGATGTGCTTTGTCTTGTCCCCCAGCGAGATATAGGCGAGGATGTTGCCAAGATCGCCAAACTCCACCTGTATATCGTAGCGGTCGCGCAGGATGTCGTACACCTCGATGCCCGCGAGGCCCACGTCCAGCGTGCAGATAGACAGCTTCGTCACGTCGAAATCGAACACGCTGTCGCCGTTGACCAGCTCGCGAGAGTAGGCGTAATAGCCGCCGATGCCGTTGATCTCCTCGCGGGCATAGGCTGCATGGCGCTTGACCTTCTCGAATATTTCCACACCCTCGGTGGCGAGGTTGCGGCGCGAGATATCCAGGCTGCTGAGCAGCAGGTAGCTGCCGCTGGTGGTCTGCGTCAGGTTGATGACCTGCCGTACATAGTCCGCGTTGACGTTGCCGCCGCACAGCAGCATGGAGCTCTGCGTGAGTGACCCGCCGGATTTGTGCAAGCTCACGGCTGCCATGTCCGCGCCAGCGGCCATGGCGGAGGGTGGCATATCCAGCCCGAAGTAGAAATGCGTGCCGTGCGCCTCGTCCACCAGCACGCGCATGCCGCGCGCGTGCGCGAGGGCCGTGATGCCCTGCAGGTCGGAGCACACGCCGTAGTAGGTTGGGTTGTTCACCAAAATGGCTTTCGTGTCCGGGTGAGCGTCCATGGCCTGCATTACATCCGCCATGGCCATGCCCAGCGCGATGCCCAGCTGCGCGCTGGACTGGGGGTTCACGTACACCGGCACGCCGCCGCACAGCACCAGCGCGTTGATCACGCTCTGGTGCACGTTGCGGGGCAAGATCACCTTATCGCCCGCCTTGAGGGTGGAAAGCAGCATCGCCTGCACTGCCGAGGTGGTGCCGCCCACCATGAAAAACGCATGCGCCGCGCCAAAGGCGTCCGCCGCCAGCGCCTCGGCTTCCTTGATGACGCTCACGGGGTGGCACAGGTTGTCCAGCGGCTTCATGGCATTCACGTCCACGCTCAGGCACTGCTCGCCCAAAAACTCGGTCAGCGCCCGGTTGCCCTTGCCGCGCTTGTGGCCGGGCACGTCGAAGGGGACGATCTTCGCGCTGCGCATCGCTTCCAGCGCTTCATAGAGGGGGGCCTGCTCCTGATCCATACTGTGCGCCCCCCTTTCAGTAGATGTTCACGCCGCTGAAAATCTCAATCATCTCCCGCCGGAGCGCGTTGGTGATGCCAAGGCGTATCTGCGGCGATATCTCGTACACATCGGCGTTGAAGAGGTAGTTCTGCAAAAGGATATCCTTGATGAGCATCTTGGTGTGGAAGATATTCGCCTGATATACGTTCACGTCGATGGCGTCGTACTTTTCCAGCGTGCTCTTTTGGATGTAGTCCTGGATGGAGGCGATGGAGTGATCCATGAAAAGCTTCTTGCCGCTCATGTCGCGGGTGAAGCCGCGCACGCGGTAGTCCAGCGTGATGATGTCCGAATCGAAACTGCCCAGCAAAAAATCGAGTGTGGAGAGGGGGGTGATCTCCCCGCAGGTGGCCACGTCGATGTCCACGCGAAAGGTAGCGATGGAGGTCTCGGGGTGATACTCGGGGTAGGTGTGCACGGTCACATGGCTTTTGTCGAGGTGGCCGACCACCGTTTCGCCTAAGCGCTTCTTGGCCATGTCCTCCTCAGCGATCAAAAAGGTCACGCTCGCGCCTTGCGGGTCGTAGTCCTGCTTGGACACGTTCAGCACCACCGCGCCGATCATCTCGGTCAGGCGCGTTAAAATGGCGGTGAGGCGCTCGCTGTTGTACTGCTCGTTGATGTACTGAATATAGTCGCGCTGCTCGCGCGCGGTTTTGGCATAGCAGATATCATAGATGTTGAAACTCAGTGATTTGGTGAGGTTGTTGAACCCATAGAGCTTCATTTTCTGTTCCATCGTAACCCCTCCGCAGCATATAAAAAGATGTGCCACAGCGTACGGTGGCACATCCTGTAAAACATGGCGGCGTAGGGGCAGCCTTTACCCCTGCGTTTGCGCGGCGCGCGTGGGGGAAGGGCATACCGTGTCGTCCGTTCAGAGTCTATACAGTAAGAACTTACTTTTACTACTCTTTGACCGTTTTACAAGCGTGTACCGGAGTACACTTGGTTATGAAGTAACCAACTGGCTATTCAGTAGCCAACTCATAAAATTTCGCGCTTTCGCGCAATCAAACGTGCGGCGTTGCCCGCACTCGGCAGTTGACCCGGCTGTCCGTAAGGCCGTGGCTTTCCTCTCACAAGGAAAGTGGGTCAGTAAGTTCTTGCCGCAATACACGGCTCGAAACTGGTAAATCATAATATATGAACCCCTGCTTGTCAAGGGTTTGGGGAAGAATTTTCGCGCGGTTTTCGCGCTTTGGCGTGGAAAGGGCGGGATACACTCTGATGAACGACGCGAGGGATGCACATCCGGGTGCTTCTGTAACCGAAAGCGGTCTGGCGACGTGAAGACCCTCTGCGCAGTGCCATCATGAATGCGACAACCGCGCAGCGGTGCGGCATGCCGAGGCGGGAAGCGAACCCTGCTTTGATAAACAAAAAGTGAGCCGCCTGAACGAATCAAAGCGACCCACTGTGGCAGGGGCAGAAGGACTCGAACCCTCAACAAAGGTTTTGGAGACCCACGTGTTACCATTACACCATGCCCCTGCGGAACACGAGTGCAAGTATAGCTGATTTCTGGGGAGTTGTCAAGCATTCGGCTGTGATATTTCAAAATCAAAAATGAAGGCAGACCACAGGCGGTGGTTGCACAAGGCGGTACATGTGACACGTTTGGGCGCTGTGTGCGCGGCGCGTGTTGAAGAGGGCAGGATCTCCTTTCTCCCCGGCTGCCCATGCCTCCCGCACTGACCAACCCTTGGCGATGCACCAGTGCCGTGCAGCAAGTTACACCATGCGGACAGATGAGCAGCGCACAGGCCCGTCGATGCATGAGGGGGATGGTTACCATAAGAAGTATGGCTTTGCAAAGCCATACGATATGTTGTGCAAAACACGTTGATAAACCACAACGCCCTTGCGCGGATTGCGCTGACGTAATCGTTTGAAAAGGGAAACGCTTGTGACAGAACGGTTTGTGGAATGTGACCATGGTGACGGACGATTGCGGCGGCAGAGGGGCATGCCCAACGGTGTAACCGCCATGCAACCGCCGCATAAAGAAAGAGAACTTTGACAGGCAAAGCATTGTGGCATTTAAGACGACTGAACCCGCGCCGGTGGAGAAAAAATCCAGCCGATGTAAATACACACCGACTATCGCTGAAAGTAACCATCCACGTAACCAGAATATTGTTTAATAGAGACGTACCAAGGAACAAACGACAGACACCCGGAATGACCGGAGGAGGCCCCACGATGAAGAAGCTCAACAAAGCGGTTGCGATGATCCTGACGATGGCGATGGTTTGCACGTTCGCTTCGGCCGTATTGGCTGAGGAGACGGTCGAGCAGGTCGTGGTGGTGGAAGCCCCCGCTCCCGTGCAGACGGAAGCGCCCGTCGTGAGCGAGTCTGCCGCTGAGCCTGCTGCCGTGGAGACCCCCGCCGTGGAGACCGTCGCGCCCGAGACGACCGCCACGCCCGAAGCGACTGTTGCCCCGGAGGAGACCGTAGCCCCCGAAGCAACCGTTGCCCCCACCGAGGAAGTTGCGCCCGAGGCGCTCCCGACCGAGGAATCCGCCATCGACCTGTCGAACGTTTCCATCGCGGTCAAGTGCCTGAACGGCAGCAGTGCCAAGCTGGGCGACACCATCACCCTGAGCGCCGAGATCACCGGCCTTGACGGTGTGGCCTACTCCATGCAGTGGCAGTACCTGGCGGGCGGCGAGTGGCACGACCTGAGCGGCGCGAACAGCACCACCTGCCAGTTCACCCTTACGCAAGAAAACGCCGGTTATGCCTGGCGCCTGGCGCTTACCATTGCCTGAGTAAACACGGGGTATCCCAAGCCCCTTCCAACGGGACGCGTGATTCGCGTCCTCTTTGGCATTTCTGAACCAATCAGCAGGGGAGGACCCGCATATGAGGAAAACGCTCATCAGGCTCTTGTCCATGATGATGACCGCGATGCTCCTGACCGGCGCGCTGCCTGTGGATGCGCTTGCGGCTTCGCAGGTCGTCAGCAATACGGTGAACATCGACGTGGGAACGCAGCCCACGGATGCCGCCGCGGCACAAACCGTGCTGGTGCGCTTCCTGGGCTTTGACGGCGCGGAGCTGAAGACCGTCACGGTTGCCAAGGGCGGCAGCTTGGCTGCCACCGAATGGCCGGATGCCACCCGCGAGGGATATGCCTTCCTCGGCTGGGACGATGGCAGGCAGACTGTGACCTTGCTGGAAGACCTGCAGCAGGACGTGACGCTGACGGCGCGGTATGTGCAGCTTTTTACCATCACGTATGAGAACTGGGATGGCACCTTCCTTGCAAAGGTGCCCAATGTGCGTTCGGGCACAAGCTTTGTCGCCGCGGATCACTACAACGGCACCGTGCAGAACCCGGATCGCGAAGGCTACGGCTTCGATGCGTGGGAGCCCGCCGTGATCGAGAGCGTGAGCGCGGACACGACCATCACCGCCACGTTTGCACCGCTGGTGCAGCACACCATCACCATCAACTACATCTACGAGAACCAGCGGCAGGCGCACGATCCCTACGTTGCCACGGTCTATGATGGCTACCACTTCAGCGAGACCATCCCTTCGCCCGCCGTACTCGGCTATACGCCCGATCAGGCCAGTGTGTCCATTACGGATGAGATCCGCAGCGATATCAACATTCTGGTCACCTACTCCTCGCGGCTGGATACGCAGTACAAGATCGTTCACCTGCTGCAAAATGTCAGTGGCGACGGTTACACGGTCGACAACGCCGCCACCGTGACCCGCACGGGCCGCACCGGCAGCCTGACGGCAGTGGCAAACACCGACGTGCGCACGTATACGGGCTTTACCGCGGTCACCAACATCGCCACCTGCAACGACTACATCGCGGCGGACGGCTCCACGGTGATCGAGATCAAGTACAATCGCGATATCCATTATGTGATGTTCGACACTGCCGATGGCACTTACATCCCTCCGCAGGTTGGCCGCTTTGAGCAGCCCGTGACCGCCGTGGCCGCACCCGTGCGCCTGGGCTACACCTTCGTTCGCTGGACGCCTACCGTACCCACCAAGATCGCCGCCAGCGATGTGACCAGCGTGGCCCAGTGGACGGCGCAAACCGTCAAATACACCATCGTGTATTGGCTGGAGAACCCTAACGACAGCAACTACAGCTTTGTGGACAGCAAATCCATGACCGCGGCGGCAGGCGCTTCGCTCAGCACGCTGGCCAGCGCATATAGCGGTACGCTAGCAAATTATGCCAACTTTGAACGCTGCGATACCGTGACCGTCAAGGGCGACGGCACCACCGTGCAAAATGCGTATTACAAGCGCAAGGTGTACACCCTTTCGTTCAAATTGGGCGACAACAGTGCTACCCTGCGCGCCAACGGCACTACGTACAGGGGGAACGCCACGTTCCCCGGCGCTGGCAGCGGCATCAACTATCAGTTTACCGCCAAGCTGGATCAGAGCATCTCCGCGCTGTGGCCGGAGAGCGTCACGCCCAGCGACTTCAACGGCTGGTCCGGTACGGCGGGCAGAGCCACGTACGTGTCCAAACGGCTGACGCTGGTGCCGGAACTGCTCAACAGCAACTACACCGCGGGCGATACCTTTACCGCCAACTTTGACGGCGCAGTGACCGATACGCTCGTATACATGCTGGAAACGGCGGACGGAACCGGCACGCCCTATGCCGCGGATGGCACCACCCGCTATTACAGGGCGGCGGACAACCTTGCGCAGGTGGTTTCCACCTCCAGCAGCAGCAGCAGCTGGAGCGCCAAAGATATCACCGGCTTCACCAATGTGGATATCGTTACTGTCGATACCAAGACAAGCGGTAAAAAGGTGACCGCGCGCACCGTCACCTTCTATTACGCGCGCAACAAGGCAACGCTCTCTTTCCTCAACGACGGCGTGCTCAACGCGGTCGGGGGAATCTACTTTGAGGCCGCCCTCGCGGCGTATAACTATCTGCCGGCGCGTCCAGCAGGCATGGATCCGGAATATGTTTTCACCGGGTGGTATACCGACAGCCACTTCTACGCCAACGCCCTGTTTGGCTGGGCAACCGCCACCATGCCTGCCAATGGGCTGATGCTCTACGCCGGTTGGAAGAAGCCCACCTACGCCGTGCTGTTCGATTCGAACTACGAGGGCGGCGGCATCGTAAGCAGCCAGACCATCGAGAAGGGCTCGACCGCGGCGGCGGTCGCGAAGCCCACCCGCGACGGCTATCAGTTCGACTACTGGTATTATGAAGAAAACGGCATGCAGAAGCTCTATACCTTCAGTATGGCCATCACCAAGGCGCTTTCGCTCAAGGCGCACTGGACGGCGGTGGATGTGGTTTACACCGTGCGTTACGTGGATGCGGGCGGCAACGCCGTGCTTGGCGCAGATTTCAAGACCCTCGCCACCAAGACGGGGCAAAACAAGGTAGGCGCGCTGATCACCGAGACCGCGCCGGCGGCGTTCAACAGCAGCAAGCAGCCGCTGTTCCCGGATCGCGTCTCTTCCTCCATCACGCTCCAGCCCAGCGCTACAGCCAACGTGATTACCTTTGTATACTCCCGAGTGCCCACGGTGTACTACCGCGTGCGCTTCGTGGATACCGACGGCGTGGAGAAAGCCCCCGCGCAAGGCCCGTTCGACACCAGTGACGCGACCGTCACGGCCAAATACGTCAATGTGAACGGTTACTCGCCCAACGCCTACCAGATCACCATGAACCTGGCGGCGGAGACTGACCCCAGCAACATCAGCCAGAACGTGATCACGTTCGTCTACACCAAAAACCCGACGGGCAAGTATATCGTCAAGCGATATCTGCAAAATTTGGACGATAACGCCTATGTTTGCGATGAGGGCGCGACCGAGACTTACACCAATGCGCCCCTGGGCTCCACGGTGCGCGCCGCCGATAAGGCCTACGAAGGCTACACCTTCATGGCGGGCATCTCCACAGCCGCGGGCGTGGTGTATTCCAGCGCGACCAGCCCGCTCACGCTGATGGTGTATTACAATCGCAACACCGTTGCCTATGGCGCCAGCTTTGTGGATGCGGACACCGGAGAAACCATCGCGCCGGACATGACGGGCAGGGCGCGCTTTGGCAAGACGGTCACGGTGTTCGCCGCCGCCGTGGCCGGGTACCAGCTGAGCGATGCCAGCCACGCGAGCGTGGCGATCCCCATCGCCTCGGATGCAGGTCGCAACCATGTGACCTTCTACTACCGGGTGCGCAGCGACATCGCTGTGAACATCCGCTTCCGTGACGAACGCGGCAACGATATCGCGACGCCCATCGTGCGCACGGGTTCCACCGATACGAAGGTGCGCCTGGGCAAGGAGTATACCTATGCGCTGCCCGCGGACGACACCAAGCGCGAGCACAACGGCGAAACGTTCACGCTGCTCACCGGCTCGCCCACTACGCAGAGCCTGACCATCGCGCAGGGCGACAACTACATCGACTATGTGTACGCCGCCAATACCTATACGCTGACTTTCGAAGGTAACAACGGCGGGGCGGGCAGCGGCATTGCGCCTCAGGAGCACCGCTTTAAAGACGAGGTCGCGCTGCCTGCGCAACAGCCCGCCTACGGCACCTACCGCTTTGAAGGCTGGAGCGTGAGCACGGCAGTGCTGGGGCAGGTATACCGCACGCAGGTGGATTTGGGCCGTGTGCAGCTTGTGAGCAACCCCTTCACCATGCCCAAGGAAGATCTGACCCTTTACGCCGTTTGGAGCTACATGGAGGTAACGCTTGCCTACGCGAGCGACGCGCCGTTCAGCGGCAGCCTGCCGACGGGTGCTACGGTGCCGGTCGGCGGGTCGATCACCGTGGCGGGCGCGGGCAACATGAGCCGCCCGGGTTATACCTTCGCGGGGTGGAAACGCAAAAACGAGCTTGACCAGCTCGTCAACCCGCCCTACGGGCCGGACGCGGCGTGGGAGCACAGCCTGTCCATTACCGAAAACACAGTACTGTATGCGTCTTGGTCGCCTGTGCGCTATTCCATCGGCTACGCGAGCAACCTGCCCGCGACCGCTGCCGCGCGCATGATCAACCCCAATATGGCCAGCGGCTACACCGTCGAAAGCGCACCGTTCACACTGTCCGGCGCAGCCTGCGAGGGCTATACCTTCCTCGGTTGGTATACGGACGCGGGCCTCGGCACGCCGGTCACCACGCCCGCTATCCCCACGGGCAGCACGGGCAGCCGCATGTTCTACGCGCGCTTTGCGCCTACCACGGTGGATGGCCTGAGCCTCAGCAGCTACAGCGGCGTGTACGACGGCCAGCCGCACGGCGTGACGCTTACCGACAGCAAGAACCAGCTTCTGCTGGGCGTGGGGGTAGATACTCTCACCTATAGCACGCCCAACGCCTATGTGGACGCGACCGAAGGGGCCGTTCCCGTGACTGTGACCGTGCGTCGCGACGGCCTTGTGGTGTGGACGGGCACGGCGACAGTCGCCATCAGCCGTAAACCCATCGCGCTTGCCGCCGAAAGCATCAGCGTCGTGTATGACGGCGAGGCGCACTCGCTGGATGTGAGCGTGCCCACCGGCATAAACGGCGCGGTAAACGATGCCGACGCGCAGGCTATCCGCAGCTCGCTCACCTACGTCATGGGCGGCAGCGCCACCGGCAACCGCTTTGTGGACGCCATGCCCGAGACGCTGGTGGCCGTAAGCGGCGAGCATCCCAACTACATCATTGCCTCCGCGTATCCCACGGTGGCCATTGCTCGGCGGCCCGTCACCATCACGGCGAGTTCGCTCACCGCGACCTATGACGCGCAGCCCCACAGCGTGACCACATGGACGGTCGCGCCGCCCGCCGCCGGTACCGGTCTTGTGGGGGACGACGCAGTCGGTACGGTCACCCTTTCGGACAACGTGCGTACCGACGTGGGCGAGAGCCAGCCCATGCCGTCGGGCGCGACGCTTGCCACGGGCGATGTGGAAAACTATTCCTTCCAATATAATAGCGGCTTGCTGAAAGTGACACAGAGCAGCGCGCTCACGGTGTCGCTCTCCGCGGGCGCTGGCGCCTATGTGTTCGATGGTGCGGCGCATGGCTTCGCCGCCAGCGCGGCTGGCGTGCCGGTCACGCTGGAGTACCGCGTGGGCGGCGGCGACTGGCAAACCCTTGCGGAAGGTGCGGCGTTGCCCGCCTATACCGATGTGGGTGTCTATACGCTGCGCGTGCGCGCCAGCAACCCCAACTATGCAAACAAACCGACTGCCGAGGCGACGCTGACCATCACCCGCCGCGACGTTACGCTGCGCGCGGGCAGCCTCAGCGCTCCTTATACCGGTTTGGCATATACCGTGACGGGCTGGAGCGTGGACTCGACAACGGCCACCACCGGCCTGGTTGGTGCAGACGCCATCCAGAGCGTGACGCTTACGGACAATGCGCGTACCCTGCCCGGCAGCAACGAGGTGGGCATCGCAGCGGCTGCGTGGGCCACCGGGACAAATCCCGCCAACTACCGCGTGACCGCTGTGAAAGGCTCGATCGAAGTAACGCAGAACACCGGCGCGCTCGCCATCGCGGCGGATGGGCTCACCGTGACTTACGATGCTCAGGGCCACAGGCTTGCCTATACAGTCACCGCGCCGGAGGGTACACCGTATACCGTGTACTACCGCACGAGCGACGGCGACTGGATAAAGCTGCCGCAGGGCGGCCAACTGCCTGAGCAGATCGATGCGGGTGTTTATGCCTTTGACGTGAAGGTCGAAAGCCCCTACTATGCAGGAGTGGCCGAGGCTTCCGCGATCCTGACCATCAACCGCCGTCCCGTGACGCTGGTCGCAGGCCAGAGCTACGGTAATGTTTACACGGGCAGCGCTTACACCGTCGGCTACACTGTCGCTGATGCGACGGAGGCTACCGGCCTGGCGGACGGCGACCGGGCGACCGCTGAATTGAACAGCGCTGCGCAGACCGACGCTGGAATGTACGCCGTGACCTTCGCGACGGAAGCGACGCGCATCCGTCGCGGCTCCGCGAATGTGACCGCAAACTACATCGTTACCTACCAAAGCGGCGCGTTGGAGATCGTGAAGGCGGAAAGCGCCACCGCGGACGTGTCTGCCGCGCACATCTATGATGCGCAGCCGCATGGCTATGCGTTGCCTGCGCTGCAAAGCGCGGATGGCGAAGCGTTGAGCGGAGCCAACATCGCGTGGAGCGACACGCCGCTGGCTGCTGACGCGGAGGGCTGGCAGACAGGTGCGCTGCCCACCGAAACAGCGGTCAAGGCCATCGGCGCGGGCGGCGTGCCCGATGCCTACACGCTGTATGTGCGCCTGACACACCCCAACTATCGCACGCAGATCGCTCGCACGAGCCTGACCATCGAACCGGCTCCCGTGACGTTGACCGCCGACAGCAGGGATGATTTCCCATACACCCTGCTTGCGGACGGCACTGCCAAGGTGTGGAGCGTGACCGGCGCGCACTGGCAGCTTGGCGACCTCGCACAGGATACCCTCTACGCGGGTGACGGCTTCGACTTTGCGCTGGCCAGCAACACGCAGGCGAATGTGGACGAAGGTCATGCCGTTACTTTCGAGCGTTTCGCCATCGCCAACGCGGATCATGCAAAGAACTACCGGATCACTGCGGTGGAAGGCTTCATCCGCGTGGTGCGCGGTACTGCGGTAGCGGCCATGACCGCGGAGGGCTTTACCGAGGTATACGACGCGCAGGCGCACGCCCTGCCGCTGCCCACCGTGACGGTTAGCGCCGAGGGCGGCGCGCCGGTGGAGCGCACAGGCGACTATACCTTTACCTATGCGGTCACCAGCCGCGGCGATACCGCGACTTATGAAGCGCCGCCTGCCTTCACCGAAGCGGGCACGTACCGCGTGCGCATCACCGCAAAGAGCGCGCTGCATGCCGCGCCCGCGCCTGTCACCGTAGAGGTGACCATTCGCCAGCGTCCGCTCACGCTCGGCTCACAGGCGGTATCTTATGCTTACGACGGGGCGGCGCACAGCGCGACGATCCTCACGGAGGCAAGCGGTTACGCGCCGGAAACCGATCATGTTGTGGACGCGACTGCCTTGACCATCGGGGGCGAGAACACCGCCACCCTCGCCGGCACGTATGGCTTTGCCATCGACGCGGGCAGTGTGCGCGTGCTGGGCGCGGCGGGCGACCTGACCGACAACTACGCCATAACGGTTCTGCCGGGGCAGTTGACCATCACGCCCACGGCAGTCACCGCGGCGCAGATCGCCATGGCGGATGTGTCCGCCGTCTATGACGGTCAGCCGCACAGCCTTGCGCTGCCGCAGAGTCTTTCACTGGGCGGGCAGACCATCGATCTGACCGATACGGATCGCTTCACCTACAGCTTTACCGCACTGGATACGCTGGCCGCAGGCGCGCCCGAGACTGCCGAGGCTGGTAACCCGGCCTATGTGAATGCGTCCACACACCGCGTGACGCTGCAGATGACCGATGCAACCGGCAGCCTGGTATTTATGCCGGTTAGCGCGAATGTGACGGTCACAAAGCGCGACGTGACCATCACGCCCGAAAGCGGCACCTTTGTGTACGACGGCGCACCGCACAGCGTGACCGGCCACGACAACCCCAAGGCGGACGGCACGGGGGTCACGGGGTTCATCGGCGAGGACTACGCCGTGCTGGCCCTGACGGACGGAACCCGTACCGCAGCGGGCAGCAATGCCATCGGCTGGGTGTACCCCGCCGCGCTGGCACACGGCGATTTGAACAACTACAACCTGATCATAGGCACGGGCACGATCACCGTGACGCAGGCCGCGGAGCTCACGCTGGCTCTCACGCCGGATAGCGGCGTGTATGACGCGCGCAGCCACGGGTTTGCTTATACCACGGGCGAGCCGGATGCGGGCGCGCTCCGCCTTGCCTACAGCACGGACGGCGCGAATTGGACGGCCTTTGAGACCGAAGCCGATCTGCCTGCCTATGTAGACGCGGGTACCTATCCGCTGTACCTTCGCGCGGAGAGCGACAACTTCGTCGCATCCGCACAAACCATGGAGACCCTTGTCATCAGCCGACGGCCCGTGGATGTGACCCCGACCAGCGCTGCATTCGTGTACGACGGTGCCGAGAAAGCCATTACCGCCTTCACCGCGGAGCGCGCCAGCGTTGACGTGCTTGGCAACCCCACCGGCGATCGTGGACTGGTTGGCGCGGATGATGTGACTGTGGCTTTTGTAAACAACGGCCGAGTCGAGGTGGGCGAGAGCACCGTGGGTAGCGCGGATGCGACCCCCGTGGGCACGACCAACCTGAACAACTATGCCTTTGCCTACCGCAGCGGTACCCTCGCGGTCACGCCGCGCGGCGGCCTGTCCATTACGCTTGCGGCGGACAGCGCCACATATGACGGCCAAAGCCATGGCTTTAGCATGACAACCAATGCCGTGGGCGCTTCTACGTTTGAGTACAGCGTGGATGGCGGCGCTTATATCCCCTTCACGGCGGCGGATGAACTGCCTGCGCTGATCAATGCGGGCGCTATGCCGCTCGCGGTGCGCGTGACCAACGCAAACTACGAGGGTGGCAGCGCGGAAGCGCACGCCACGCTGGTCGTCACGCCCGCGCCGCTCACGCTGCGTGTGAACAGCGCAAGCTTCGCCTTCGACGGCCAGCCGCATAGTCTGACCGCTACGCCCGAAGGGCTGGCAGGCGGCGACACGCTGGATGCCTATACCCTGAGCCCCGCCAGCGGGACCGAGGCGGGTATCCACTCCGTGGCCATTGTGGCTGGCAGTGTCGTGATCGGCAACGTGGAGCGCGCGGGCAACCTCGCCGCCAACTACAGCATCACGCGCGAGCCTGGCTCGCTGACCATCGCGGACTTCAGCCTGAGAGGCTATGAAGGCGTGTTCGATGGGGCGGCCCATGGCGCGACCCTCGCCGTGCCGGATGCGTTTATCGCGCTCTATGACGTCGCCTACACTGTGGATGGTGCGCCGCAGGCGGAAGCGACCGCTTTCGTAGACGCTGGCGAACATGCCGTGACCGCGACGCTCACGCCCAAAAACGAGGCATCCGGCTTGCCTGCGCTGCAAAAGACCGTAGCCGTGACCATCACGGAAAAGCCTGTCACACTTCTTGCGACGCCCATCGCCAAGGGGTTTAACGGCGAAGCCAGCAGCATCGACGTATCGCTGCCGGGCGGCGCGGCTGTGAACGCCGCCGATGCGGAGCGCATCCTTGCGGCCATCACCTACACGATTGACGGGGCGCCGGTCGCCAACAGCTTTACCGATGCAGGCGCATGGACGGTAACCGTCGGCAGTGCGTGCCCGAACTACACGATCACCCCTGCGCCGGTCGAGGTGGCCATCGCAAGGCGCTCTGTGACCGTGACGGCGGGCACTGCCACCAAACTCTATGACGAGCAGCCCCTGACCGTCGGCTACACGGTGGAACCCGCGGCCTATGCGGGCGACGCGGTATCCGGTATGAGCGGTCTACTGCGCCAGCATACCCTCACGGCGGCGCTGGTGGATGCCAGCCGCATCGACGTGTGCGACGCATTGCCCGTGACCTTCGACGAGGCGGCTACGACCATCGTGGGAGACGGCGGCTCCGTGCTGCAAAACTACGACGTGCGCTATGCGGCGGGCGCGATCACCATCACGCGCGCGACCGGCCTCACCCTGAACCTCGCGGGCTACAGCGCAGTCTATGACGCACAGCCCCATAGCGTGACGGTCGCCTCCGTGCTGGATGGTGCGCGCAGCGTATCGCCGGATCGGTTCAGCTGGCTGTACGGCACCGCCGAGGATAGCGTGAGCAGCCCCACCTACGCAGCGACCAACGTGAGCGACGCGCTAGTGTACGTGCGTGGTGTAAGCGTGGATGGCAACTACCCCGACGTGAGCGGCGTGGCGCGCCTGCGCATCACGCAGCGGCCCGCGCGCATCACGCCAGCGACCGAACGTTACGTTTACGATGGCACGCTGCGCACCGTGGCGGATTACGCCGTGGAGCGCGCTGCGCTGAGCCCTTCCGGCCAGCCGACGGATGACCGCGGCCTGCTGGGCGGCGACAGCCTGCAGGTGACCCTGACCAACAACAGCCATGCCGAGCCCGGCTATTACCCCATCGGGTGGGAAGCGCCGGTGATGAGCGTTGGCCAGCTTGGCAACTACAGCCTGGAATCCGGCGACGGTTCGCTGACCATCGATCCCGGCGTAGCAGGCCTGAGCATCGCCCTGTACGACGATGCGCTGGTGTATGACGCGCAAGCCCACCGGCTGCAATATGAGTTGAACGCGCCCGCAGGCGCCCCCTACACAGTGGAGTATTCCACGGATAACGGTCTCACCTATACCGCGCTGGATGCGGGCGGGCAGTTACCTGCTGCGACGGACGCGGGGCAATATACCTTCAAGGTGCGCGTCACCAGCCCGTACTTCGTGCAAGGCTACGAGGCGGCCGCGCAGGGCATGCTCACCATCCTCGCCCGCCCGCTTAGCATCGCCAGCGAGACGGCCGCCTTCGTGTACAACGGCGCAGAGCACCGCGTGAGCGGCGCCTACAGTGTCACGCCCACCACGGCAGTGGCCGGGCTGGTCAACGGTAGCGGCGCGGCGCACACCATCGCATCGTTCGCGTTTGAGGTGGGTCTGGGCAACGCACAGACCGCCGTGGGCGGCCATGACGTGCGCGTTGACGCAGCCACGTTGGTCATTCGGGATCAGCTGGGCACCAACGTGACCGCCAACTATGACGTATCCATCGAGAACGGTCGCATCGACGTTACAGCGCAAGGCACCAGCATGGCGCCCACCACGCGCACCGTGCAGTATAACGGGCAGGCGCAGGCCTTTGCCGAGCCCGTGTTGCTGAATGCGGCCGGACAACCCGTGGAGGAGCCGGTCACCTACCACTACAGTGTGAACGGCGGCGCGTTCAGCAATGCGCCCGTCACCTACACGGATGCGCAGGATGGCGGCTATACCGTGACCATCCGTGCCGAGAGCCCCAACTATCAGCCCGCGGAGACGACCGCCACGCTGACCATCACGCCTGCGCCCATTACCGTGACCGCCGATTCGAAGGACGATTTTGTCTACACCATCGGCGCGGATGGCACCGCGCTCCCATGGACGGTAAGCACCGCCTCACTCACGGCAGGCGAACTATACCTTGGCGGTACGCTGGCCTATACCCTTGGCAGCAACACCCGCAGCGACATCGGCGAGCAGGATGTGACCGTGGAGGCCTGCTCCGTGATGCTCGGCGGTGTGGACGTGAGCCGCAATTATGCCATCACCCTTTCAAACGGCCACATGACCGTGGGGCAGGGCACCGCGCCTGCTGTGATGACTGCGCAAAGCACAGGCGGCGAGTATAACGGTACGGACTACACGCTGCCCCAGCCAGTCGTATCCGTGATGGCGGACGACGGCACCTATGTGGATCAGACCGGCGATTACCGCCTGCGCTACCGCGTGACCCGCGAGGGCACGGACGATACGTGGAGCTTAACCAACGAGCTGCCGCACTTTACCGATGCGGGCGTCTACAACGTGGAGATCACCGCAACGAGCCGCCGTCACGCCTCGCCTGTGACCGGCATGGCGACCCTCACCATCACGCGCCGCCCCCTGACCGTTACCAGTGGCAACAACGCTCCCGCACCCTTCACTTACAGCGGCGAGCCGCAGCAGGTGGACCCGTGGCTGGTCGAGCGTGGCACCTTCGCGCCGAATGACGACATCACTTCCTATGTTATTGCGGATGGCGCGGGCAACGAAAGCACCGACGTGTGCGACCGTCCTGTCACGCTTGACGCGGTCACGCTCCAAAACGGCAGCAGGGACGTGACGGCCAACTACGATATCACCCTTACCCCCGGCCGCATCGTGATTGCGCCGCTGTATGTGGCGGGCGGCCTGACCCTGACTGGCGTAAGCCATGTGTATAACGGCGGTAACCATAGCGCGGTACTGAGCGACACGCTGGTAACGCCGCTTGGTGGCTTGAGCCTGAGTGGCGAGACCCTGCCGGATGGCAGCCCCCGCTTTGCCATTGCCTACACCGCCACGCCTTACGGCGGCAGCGAAGGCGCGCGCGAAAACGTGAGCCCGGCCTTCACCGACGTGACGCAACAGACCGTGACCGCCTATGTGACTGACCGTAGCGGCAACCTGACCATCGCCCCTGCCAGCGAAACGGTAGAGATCACGCGGCGCGAGGTCACTATCACGCCGGACAGCCTGACCGTGCCCTTCGACGGCACAGGCCATACCGTGACCGGCTATGCGCGGCCCAAGGCCACGCTGGACGCAAACGGAATCGCCATCGGCGATACGGGCTTCGTGGGCACGGACGATGCGTTTGTGACACTAATGGGTAACGGCCCGCACACGCTGCCGGGCGAATACCCCGTCGCGTGGGGTGAGCCTGTGGGGATGCTCAGCGGCAACGCGGGCAACTACACGCTGGTCAACGCAGAAGGCCTTATGACCATCACGCAGGCGACCGGCATCGACCTGAGCCTGAGCCCGGACAGCGCCACTTACGATGGCAAACCCCATGGATACACCGCCGTGGCGCTGGTGCCTGAGGGCAGCGCCTACGACCTGGCATATCTGGACGGCGCGGGCGCATGGGTGACCGTGACCGATGAAACGCCGCTGCCCACCTATGTGGATGCGGGCACGTATCCCCTGACTGTGCGCATCACCAGCCCCAACTATACCGACTTCATGGTGCGCTCCGCTACCCTGACCATCGCGCAGCGACCGCTGACCGTGGCCAGTGGCAACAACAGCGCCTTGCCCTATACCTATGACCGCACGGCGCGGCAGGTAGAGGCAGCGTATGTGAGCGAGGGCATCCTGGCCGAAGGCGACCGTCTGGACAGCGGCAACGCCGTGTTCACAAGCGGCTTTGCCAATGAGAACACCGATGTGTGCAACCGCGCCGTACAGCTTGCGGGTATCCCGATGCTGGGGCCGGATGGCCGCGACGTGACCGCAAACTATGCCCTTACCTTTGCTGCGGGCCGTATCGTGATCCTGCCGGGCGAGGCGCTGGCCGCGCCAGCGGTGGATGCCGCCGGGTATGATGGGCAGCCGCACGCGTTCGCCGCGCCTGTCATGACTGACAGGGAAGGCAACGCGATCGAAGGCTTGCGCTATGCCTACAGCCTGAACGCGCTGGACGCGGATGACCCGGACTGGATTACCGCCGAATCCATGCCCACACGCACCGATGTGCTGCGTGACACGGCGGGCAATACCGTGGGCCATGTGCTCTACGTGCGCGTGAGCCAGAGCAACTACCGGCCCGTGGTGACCACCTCGACCCTGACCATCCTGCCCGCGCCTGTCACCATGACCGCGGATTCGAACGACGGCTTTGTTTACACGCTGGCCGCGGACGGAAGCCCCGTCACGTGGAGCGTCAAGACCGCTACACTGACCGGCACGCTGTATAATGCCGAAGCCCCTGTCTACACCCTGCGGGACAACACGCAGGCGACCATCGGCGGCCACCCCGTGCAGGTGGACAGCGTGCGGCTGATGTTCGGCGATACCGATTACACATCCAACTACCAGATCACGCGCGAACCCGGCCATATCGCGGTAGGTCGTGGCACCGCCGCCACCCTGATCGTGGCCGAGGGCGAAAGCACGGTCTACGACGCGCAGGCGCACCGCATTCCCGCGCCCGATGTGCTCGTGACCGCGGAGGATGGCTCTGCCGTGATCCGCACCGATGACTTTACCTTCTCCTACACGGCTACGCGCACGGATACGGGCGAGCAGTGGACGTTCAGCGACCTCGCGGACATGGCCTTTACCGAAGCAGGCACATACAGTGTCGTGATCCACGCGGAGAGTGCCCTGCATGCAAACCCCGCCGATGAGACCGTGACGCTGACCATCGCTCGCCGCCCGCTGACCGTCACCAGCGAGAGCAACGCCGCCGCCAGCGGCGGCACACCCTTCACGTACAGTGGCAAGGCGCAGGGCGTGCGCGGCGACATGAGCGTAGTCAACCTGCTGGAAGGTCATGCCCTGACTGATCTGACCTACGTCGCGGGCCTTGAAAACACGAATGTCGATGTGTGTGACCGCGATGTGCTGCTGGAGAGTGTGCGCGTCGTGCGCGGCGGCACGGATGTGACCGCCAACTATCAGATCGCCTATCGTCCGGGCCACATCGTGATCGAACCCTTCGCCATTGGCTCGGCACAGGTTGAGCTTACTGGCGTGGAAACCGTGTACGATGGGGAGGGCCACAGCATCGGCTTGCCGGAGACGATCCGTACCGATGTGGGCGATATTGGCCTGAATGATGAATTCGACATCGCGTATGAGGATACGGGTTCCGCCGCATCTACCGAGCCTCAGACCGAGAATCCCCTGTTCTACGACGTTGGCGAACACCCCGTAACGGTGCTGCTCACCTCGCGCAGCGGTAACTACACGGTTGAGCCCGCGAGCGCGTCGGTCGTGATCACGCCGCGCGCACTCAACGTCACCTACGGTACGCTCAGCGAGGCGTATAACGGTCAGACGCATACAGTGCCCCGCGAGATCGAGGGACTGACCGACCGCGACGCCATCAGCCTGACCGAGCAGAACCGTACCACCGTGAACGTGACCCGTCTGCCGGACGGCACGCCGGGCGCGCTCGCCGCTACGGCCACCGCCTGGGCACTGACTGACGCTGCGGACAGCACGATCGACCGTGCGGGTAACTACACCGTGGCTGTGACCCCCGGAACCGTAGAGGTGACGCCCATTCCGCTGCAGATTACCGTAGACAGCCAAACCTTCGCTTACGATGCGAGCCTGCACGCCGTGACAGACGTGCGCAGCGAAGGCTTGCTGACGGGGCACACCCTGCACGCGACGCTGGCTGGCAACAGTGCCGTGAACGTGGTGGCTGAGCAGCCGATGGCACTGACGGGCGCAACCGTGACCGACGACGCGACCGGCGAGGATGTGACGGGCAACTACACGGTAGCCAGCACCATCGGCACACTGACCGTGACACCCGCGCCCCTGACCCTGGCCGTGACCACGTTGGGCGTGACATATGACGGCCTGGATCATCAGCCGGATGTGTACGCATCCGAGGGCCTGATGGGCGCCGATACGCTGGAGGGGTACGCGCTGCTTGACATGCCGCAGCGCGCCGTGGGCAGATACACGGATGTGGGGCTTGACCTTGCGCAACTGCTGCTGGTCAACGCCGCGGGGGAGAACGTGACCGGCAACTATACCGTGGCCGTGCAGAAGGGCGAATTGGAGATCTACGCGCCCACCGCGGCCTACAGCGTGCGTTACTATTACGACAATGTGCTTGCGGCACGCGCCACCGTAACGCTGCGCGGTGTGCTCGACTCCACCGTGACCACCTACCCGCCACGCCTGCTGGGCGGCTATGCATTGAGCCGTGTCGTGGGGCTGCCGCTGGTGCTGGGCAAGGACGAAGCGGAGAACGTGATCCGCGTGTATTACCGCAGCGTGCCCACGCTGGTCACGCTGGAGGATCTTGGCATCCCGTTGGGCGCGGGCGGTTATAACTTTGAGGTTGGCCTGACCGTGGAATGACCGCGTAGCAACGCCAAACGCGCGCAGTACCATCGCGCGCGTTTGGCGTACCCGAGCAACATTGGGGGTATGACCGTATGAAAAAGCTGGTTGCGCTATTGACCGCGCTGATGCTGTGCGGCTCCGTCGCGCTCGCGCAGGGGGCGCAGGAGCCAACCGCCGAGTTGGAGCCCACGGTGGTGGCCATCGCTACGCAGATGAGCGGCTACCTGTACAGCAACATGTGGGGCAGCAACAATGTGGATGCCAACCTGCGCAGCCTGCTGCACGGCTACAGCACCGTGGTGTGGAAGTCCACGGGCGAGTTTGCGGTGGATACATCGGTGGTCGCGTCGCACACCGTGACGGACGACGGGCGCGGAAACCGCACTTACACGTTCGACTTGGTGCATGGGCTGCTGTACAACGACGGGTCGCCCATCACCGCGCGGGATTATGTGTTTACCGTGCTTTTGCAAAGCGACCCACTGATCCCTGCGTTGGGCGGGCAGCACACCAATTACGACTACTTGACAGGCTACGCGGAGTATGCAGCGGGCAACCGTGCGCTGTTCAGCGGTGTGCGACTGCTGGGGGATTACCGCTTCTCCATCACTGTTGCGGCGGGCGAGCTGCCATACTTCTTTGAGCAAACGCTGATGGACGTGAGCCCGACCCCCATACAAGCCATCGCGCCCGGCTATGCTGTGCGTGATGATGGCCGCGGCGCCTACCTGACCCTTGCGCAAAACGCGACCGCCGAGGTAGGCGTGCCTGCGCCGCTCACCCTTGAGCTGCTTCAGGCAAACCTGAGCGGCGCAAACGGATACGCGCACCAGCCCCGCATCACCTGCGGGCCATACCAGCTTGTAGCATACGATGCGGCGGCCAGCACTGCCACCGTGGAGATCAACCCGAATTATCAGGGCAATTTCGAGGGCAGAAAGCCAGCGTTGCCCGCCATCAAGATTGCCTACATGGATAATGCGAGCGCCATGGACGCGTTTGAGCGCGGCGATGTGCAGATTGTGCACAAGCTGACCGATGCCGGTGAAGTGGCCCGGGCGCGGGCATTGCAGACGAGCGGGGCGGGGGAGGTAAGCAACTTTTTGAGCGCGGGGTACTCCTTCCTCGCGTTCGCATGCGAACAGTCGCCCACCGACGATGCGAACGTGCGCAAGGCGATCGCCATGTGTATCGACCGCAATGCTTTCTGTACCGACCTGTTCCAAAACAACGCGCTGCCCGTGTATGCCTATTACGGTTACGGACAGTGGATGGTGTCGCAGAATACCGAAGCCCTCGCCAAATACGAAATCGGCTTTGATGTGGACAGTGCCCGTGACCTGCTGATTAAGGCGGGCTACATCTACAATGAGAATGGCAAGCAATATGTGGACGGGCAGAACGAGATACGCTGCCGCATCCAAAAGGGTAAGCTCACGCCGCTTGCGCTGCGCTGGGCCAAAACGCCCGGCCAGGCAAGCGATATGCTGCTGCGACAGCTGACCGAAGCGTGCGGCACGCTGGGCATACGCCTGACGGTGACTGAAATGAGCTTTGCAGACATGCTTCGCCAGTATTTCCGCGTGGATGGCGCGCGGCAATACGATCTGTTCTTCCTGACGGAGACGTTCTTCTTTGCTTTCGACCCCTACAACGCCTACAATGTGGACGATGTGTGGCAGGGCGCCGTGAATACCTCCGGCCTGAGGGACGAGCGGCTGATGAGCGCTGCCCGCGCCATGCGCCGCGTGCCCAGCGGGGATATGGCGGCATTTACAGCCAAGTGGTTCAAGTTTCAGGATCGCTGGCGCGAGGTGATGCCCACCGCACCCATCTATTCCAACGTGTATTATGACCTGTGCTCGCCCACCCTGTATGAGTTTTCGGCCAATGTGCGGTTTGGTTTGTCGCGCGCGCTGCTGTACACGACGCTTAACAAGCCGCCGGAATCCAACCCGATGGATGTGGGCGGTGCAGCCGGGAGCGACTTGGAGGTCGTGGTGGATCAGTAAGCGCGATTTTCGAACCATTACGATTCCATCTCGCGCCGTTTGGGCACGCAGACTAGATTGTGAAATGCCTATGCATCTAACGACCCTCTTGCCTTTGCACATCGCCTAAATGAAAAACCGATTGCGATCCACAGGTCGCGCGAAGGACCTGAAATCATGCGATACACAGACCGAGCCGCCAACCGTGTGAGGTTGACGGCTCGGTCTGTACTTTGCGAAGGATAGAGCGTTCAGGATGGCGCACACCATTCTACGCTGCGGCAAGGCAACGTCGTTTTGGCGACCTTACAGCGAGCGGCGATCAAACACCAGAACGCCGATGCCAAGGAACGCGGCGATCAGTCCAATTGCCGTTACCATTGGCCAAAGGAAGGTTCCGGCCGGTTGTACGCCGCCGATCAGCGCCATGCTGGCCGACGCGAGCGTCAGGGGACTGACGGACGCAATGGCGGGCACGATGTTCAAAAGCGTCAACAGCACGACCAGCGCGCCGGTAAATAGCAGGCTCCCGTAATTGCTCTTGAACAGTACGCCGCCCAGCGGCAAGGGTGCGAGCAGCACGAGCCCGAACACCCACAGCCCCAGCGCCGCAAGCGGCAGGTTCGGCAAATTGTCCGCGGGCCAGAAGTAGAGCGTGTACACCCATGTGACCCCAAGGCACAGGACGTAGGCGGCCGTCCACACCAGCCCCGCGGCTGCGTACTTGGCGAGGATCACAGTCCCGCGGGAGAGACCCTTGGTCAAGAGGTGCGTGAGGGTACCGCGGCTTAGCTCGTTCGCCATCATGCCGCCGTAGAGCAGCACCAGCACGATCAGGCCCATCTGGGGGATGTTCTTGTAAAACTGCGCCCAGGAATCGATGGCGGAAGGCGTGGGAAGCGTGATCGTCATGCCTTCGGGCAGAACGGAGCCCAGTACATCCGGCAGCAACTTGGCCATCAGCGGGTTCATGATGCCAAACAGCAGAAACACAAGGCACAGCACCGTGAGCTTATGCGTAGCGACGGCTTCGCGAAGCTCCTTTTTGAAAAACGCGGTCATGGCGTTCATTGCACAGCCTCCATAAACAGGCTCTCCAGCGTGGGTTCCAGCCGCTCCAGCCTTGTGGGCAGCAGCGCCTCTCGCGCGCAGGCGGCAAGCAGCGCGGCCTCGGCTGCGGGCAGGTTTGCCACTTTCAGCGTGGCCGCGGCGCCGGTCTCCTCCGCGCCTGCGACGTGCGGGGTCATCTCCGGCTGGGCCAGCAGGCGGCGCAGGTCAGCCCTGTCGTCGAAGGCGACCAGAAGGCTGTTGTGCCTGTGTTGCATGCGCACCTCGTCCATCGTGCCACCCAGCACCACCTGCCCGCCATGCAGCACGGCTACGCGGTCGCAGATGCGCTCCACGTCCGACAGGATGTGCGTGGAGAAGAGCACCGTCGTTTCGCCCTTCACCGCTTGCAAAATATCAAGGATCTCTTTGCGGCCCAGCGGATCCAGCGCGCTGGTTGGCTCATCGCAGATCAGCAGCTTGGGCGCGCCCAGCAATGCCTGCGCTATGCCCAGGCGCTGCTTCATGCCGCGAGAAAACCCGCCGATGCGGTGTTTGACACCGTCAAGGCCCACGAGGGCGAGCAGCTCTTCGCTGCGTATGGCGGCCATTTTACCCTCCAGCCCCGCGATGCTGCCGCAGAGGGCCATGTATTCTCTCGGGCGCATTTAGCCGTAAAACTCCGGAACATCCGGCAGGTAGCCGATCAGGTGGTTCGTTTTCGTCTGACCGAAGCGCACCGGCTCGCCACAGACGGTCACCTCGCCCGCATCGGCCCTGATCAGCCCCAGCACGATCTTCATGGTGGTGGTCTTGCCTGCGCCATTTTGCCCCACGAAGCCGAACACCGAGTGCTCCGGCACCGCAAGGTCAAGGCCATTCAGCACCGTGCGCGCGGCAAACGACTTGCGTAGGCCGGCAATATGCAGCACATCCATCATTCGTCGCCCCTGCCCAGCGTGAAGTAGAGCACCGGCCCGATGATCTGGAGAAACACCACCAGCACGATCCACAGCACACGGTTGCCGAAGCGGTATTTGGGGTGGTTGAACAGGTGGATGAGCGCGGACACCATCAAGGCGAGCTCGATGAGGATCACGGGGATCAGGAAAGGCAGATATTTGAGCAGGTTTTCCATTTGTGTTTCCTCCAATATCGATCGTGGGCGGGTTGCGCCGCACGGGGCAGTGTTCTGGTTACAGAAGGGGTGGGGAGGTGGCAGAGCGCGAGGATTGAAGCAGAGAAGTTGGGGGAGTGTAGAAATGCTTGGATGTGCGGATGTCAGACGCCGTTCTGCTGGCGCAGGGCCTCCACCAGCGCGCGGAGGCGCACGTCGTCCGCAAGAGAGGCGAAGGCTGGGTTCTGGGTGATGGCGGCAAGCATGCTCTCGCGGATGAGCTTTTCGTCGCGGGGGGCTTCGCCGCCCAGGTCAAGGCTCTTGAGCCATGGGCCGATGGCGTCGAAGTGTGCATCGCCTGCAAGCGTAAAGCGGAAGTGCGCGCACAGGGCTACATAGCGGCGCAGCAGGCTCAATGCCTCCTCTGTTTCGCCAAGGCCCGCGTAGGCCTGCGCACCGGCGAGGCACAGTTGCGCCGCGGTGTTGGGGTGCAGCGTGTCCACATGGTAGGCGTCCGCCACTGTCAGCGCGCGTCGAACCGTTTCGGCGGTGCGGGCGGCATCGCCCGTGCACAGTGCCAGATACACGGCGGTGGTGCCCAGCAGTTGCAGCAGGTGCTGGTACATGCCGATCTGCAACACCTCGGTTGCCTTTTGCGGGTTGCCGAGCATCTGGTAGGCCTGCGCCACCAGCGTGCCCTCGCCGCTGAGCGGGCGTATCTCCTCGCCCAGCAGGTCAAGCGCCTCCTGCGGTGCGCCCAGCATCAGGTGGCAGAGTGCTTCCAGTGTGGTAGCGTCGCGAGTGAGCCATACATCCTCCCCTTCGGTTCGCACGCGTCGGAGCAACTCCGCCGCGTCACGCAGCACGGCCGCGCGCGCCTCCGGCCCCTGCGCCAGCGTGTGGTGGTTCACGTACAGCACGGCCATTTTCAAGAGCAGCGGAAAGCAGGAGTAGTACTTCTTGACCAATTCGCCACACTCGGCCAGCACCTTCTCAAACGGCCTTGCGGCGAAATCTCCCGCGAGGCGCTTGTACAGGCGGTCGATATCGCCGCGTTCCATCTGCGGCGCATAGCCCATCAGCTCGTCGATGCTGATGTTGAAGTAGGCGGCCAGCCGCGGCAGCAGCGTAATGTCCGGGTAGCTCTGCTCGGTCTCCCACTTGGATACCGAGGCTTTCGACAAGCCGATGTAGGCGGCCAGTTCGTCCTGTGTTACGCCCTTTTCGCGGCGCTTGTGGGTCAGTACCCGCGCGATGTTGATCTCCTTCATTTCCCTCACCCCGCGTGTATTATACCGCGCTCGCGCAGGAAATCAATGGAACGGCAGTTGATTTTACGTGACAAAGTCAACCGTGGCGATACCGAAGCGGATACCGACGCTTTTGTCAATCGCGCTGATACACGGGGAGCCCGTGCCGCGCGCAGGAAATGCGTCCCACCCATTTTAATCCTCACTGGCTTTGTGGTATAATCGTCACAATTGGGTTTGTTTTTCATCAGCGGGTCACAGGGCCAATATAGATGCAGGAGGCGCACCGTGAATACGTTTCAACTGAAGGACGGGATGCTGCTGGGCACCGCCAGTGCCGCCACCCAGATCGAAGGCGGCGACTTGGATCACAGCTGGATGGACTGGTTTCGCAAAGGGCACATCGCGGATGGCGCTTCGCCCGCGCGCGCGAACGACCATTTCAACCGCTGGCGGGAGGACGATACGCTCATGCGCGACATGGGCATGCAGATTGCCCGCATCGGCGTGGAATGGGCGCGTGTTGAGCCGCAGGACAATGTGTTTGACGAGGCGGCCATCGCCCATTACGTGGCGGAGGTCGATCTGTTGCTCTCCTATGGCATCAAGCCGCTGGTAACACTGCACCACTTCACCAACCCCATGTGGTTTGAAAACGTCGGCGCGTTTGAAAAGACGGGCAATATCCATTACTTCAGCCGCTTCGTGGAGAAGATGGTAACGGCGTTCGGCCCGCGCGTGACCGAATACATCACGATCAACGAGCCCAACGTGTACGCCACCAGTGGCTACTTCTTTGGCAGCTGGCCGCCGGGCGAACGATCCATGGGGCGCGCGCTGCATGTGATGAGCGTGCTGGCCGCGGCGCACATCGAGACCTATCGCCTTATCCACGCCTTGCAGGCGGATATGGGCGTTACAGGCACACGCGTAAGCTACGCCAACCATCTGCGCGTGTTTGCGCCCAGGAACCCATGGAACCCGCTGCACCGCCTGTTCGCCTGGGCGACGGAACGCTTTTTCCAGGGCGCGCTGAGCAAGGCGATGGGTATAGGACGCTTCACGTTCCCCATCCGCAACCTGTGCGGGGCGAAGCGCGGCCTGTACTGCGACTTTATCGCCCTCAACTACTACACGCGCTCCACCGTAGCGAACCTTGGCGACGGTACCCGAAAAGGCTCCCCGGTCAACGACCTCGGCTGGGAGATATACCCGCAGGGCATCGTGGAATGCGCGCGCAAGCTGTACAATATCCATCCTTTGCCCATCTATGTGACCGAGAACGGCACCTGCGACAATACGGACAGCTTCCGTTGCCGCTACCTGTACGAGCACCTGAAGGCCCTGTGTGAGAGCGACCTGCCCGTGGAGCGCTATTACCACTGGTGCTTTGTCGACAACTTTG
Organism: uncultured Oscillospiraceae bacterium; assembly: GCA_964584315.1. Classification (GTDB taxonomy): domain Bacteria; phylum Bacillota; class Clostridia; order Christensenellales; family Aristaeellaceae; genus CAXXOK01. The sequence continues at coordinate 117,535 of CAZOZO010000002.1, read as the reverse complement.
AGTGGGCGGAGGGAGAAACGCCGCGCTTTGGGCTGGTGCATATCGACTACGAAACGCAGGTGCGCACGGTCAAGCAGAGCGGGCGGTTCTTCAGTGAGGTGATCAGAGCGCAGGGCGTGACCGAGGCGATGATCGACACCTACGTCGCACCGCAGCAATACCACTATAACGCATAGGAAGGGAGGGCGGCGCATGGGCGCATGGTGGCAGGAGCGGGTAGTTTATCAGGTATACCCGCGCAGCTTTCAGGACACCAATGGAGACGGCATCGGCGATATTCAAGGCATCATCGACCATCTGGACGATATCAAGGCGCTTGGCGCGGGCATCATCTGGCTTTCGCCGGTCTACCGCTCACCCGACGCGGACAATGGCTACGACATCAGCGACTACCGGGATGTAAACCCCAAGTTTGGTACCCTCGCGGACATGGATCGACTGTTTGACGAGGCCAGAAAGCGCGATCTAAAAATCATCATGGATCTGGTGATCAACCACACGTCGGACGAGCATGAGTGGTTCCAGCAGAGCCGAGACCCGCACAGTCCCTACCGCGACTACTACATCTGGCGGCCCGCAAAACCGAATGGAAGCCTGCCCAACAACTGGACAGGATTTTTCATGGGCACCGTGTGGCAAAAGGACGAAAAAAGCGGCGAGTATTACCTGCACCTGTTTGACAAGAAGCAGCCGGACCTCAACTACCACAACCCCAAGGTGGTGGAGGAGGTCAAGGACATCATGCGCTTCTGGCTGGACAGGGGCGCATCGGGCTTCCGCTGCGATGTGATCAACGTGATCTATAAGACCTCGCTGGAGGATGGCAAACCCCGCGTGGCAATCACGGGCCTGGAGCACTACAAATCGCAGGAGGGAAACCATCGCATTTTGCGGGAGCTGCGGCGTGAGGTGCTTGCGCGCTATGATTGCTTCGCTGTGGGAGAGTGTGCGATGGTCGACCTGGCGGAGGCGCGCGACCTGTGCGAGCCGGAGCGAGGGGAGCTGGATATGCTCTTCTACTTTGACCACCTCGAGGTGGACAGGCGCATTGCCCGTTACATCCCCAAGCCATTCAAAGCCAAAAATCTGCTGCGCGTGTACACAAAGTGGCAGCAGGGGTTAAGCTGGAACGCGCTCTACCTTGAAAACCACGACCAGCCGCGCATCGTATCGCATTATGGCGACGACAGGCGCTACCGCGAGCGCAGCGCCAAGCTACTGGCCACCATGCTCATGACCTTGCGCGGCACGCCGTATGTGTATCAGGGGCAGGAAATCGGCATGACGAACTTTGACCTGAAGAGCCTTGCCGACCTCAAGGACGTGGAGAGCTTCAACATCGACAGGCTGATGAAGTCGCGCGGCATCCCCGCGTTCCTGCGCTGGCGGTGGATACGGCAGGCCTCGCGCGACAACGCCCGCACGCCCGTGCAGTGGACGGCGGGGCCGCAGGCGGGTTTTACGACCGGCACGCCGTGGCTCCCTGTCAACGGCAACCACACGACCATCAACTACGAGGCCCAACGGGGCGACGAGCATTCCGTGCTGGGCTACTACAAGCAAATGATCGCCCTGCGCGCGGGCAGCGAGACGCTCAAATACGGCGACTTTGCGCCGCTGTTTGCCAACCGCCGCGTGATGGCCTACGCGCGCACGCGAAGCGGCGAGCGTTACACCGTGCTGCTGAACCTGAGCCGCCACCCTGCGCGTGCGGAAGCAGCTGGCGAGGTCGTTGCATCCAACATGGGGCTCAAAACCTATGCAGGGCGGCTTGCCCCGTTTGAAGCGGTGGTACTGCGCATGCAGGTGGGGGAGGCGAAGCCATGATCGCGCACGAAAGTGGCCTGTTCCGCCTGATAACGCGCACCACCAGCTATTGGTTCCGCGTGACGCCGTTCGGGCATCTGGAGCACCTGTACTACGGCGTGCGCCTGCCGGACGACCAGCCTGTGGAGCCGCTCATGCTCAAGCGTACGGCGGTCATCGGCGGTAGCGTGCTCTATGACCAGAGCGACCCTACCTATTGCCTGGACACGATGTGCCTGGAGTGGTCGGGCATCGGGAAGGGAGACTATCGCGAAACGCCTGCCGAGCTCAAAATGCCGGATGGCACCTACACCGCCGATTTCCGCTACCAAAGCCATGCGGTGCACGCTGGTGCTGAGCCGATGAGCGGCCTGCCCACCGCGCAGGGCGGTGCGGAGGATTGCGACACGCTGCTGCTTACGATGCTGGACGAGAGCAACCGCGTCACGCTGACCCTTCTCTATACCGTGTACACCGAGACGGACGTGATCGCGCGGCGGGCGGTGCTGACCAATGGCAACGAAGCCCCGCTGACCATCCGCAGGCTTTTGAGCCTGATGGTGGATATGCCTAACGACCGCTACCGCCTGATCACGCTGGATGGAGGCTGGATCAAGGAGGCGCACGCGCACGAGCGGGCCGTGACCTACGGCGTGCATGTGAACAGCAGCACCACCGGCGACAGCAGCAACCGCCACAACCCGGGCTTCGTGCTGGCGGCGGCGGGCACCACCGAAACGGCGGGTTATGCCTACGGCTTTAATTTGCTATACAGCGGCAATCATTACGGGGCTGTGGAGCTCTCCAATCACGACATCGTGCGTGTGGCGCTTGGCTTGAGCCCGCACTGCTTTGAATGGCAGCTTTCGCAGGGCCAGCAGTTTGAAACGCCGGAGGCGGTCATGTGTTGCTCGCCGGAGGGAATGGGCGGCCTTTCGCAACGCTTTCACGCCTTTGTGAACGCGCATGTGGTGCGCGGGGACTGGCAGGGGCGCGAGCGCCCCGTGGTGCTCAACAACTGGGAAGCCCATTTTTTTAAGTTTACCCGGGGCAAACTGCTGAGGCTCGCGCGCCGTGCCCAAAAGGTGGGCGTGGAGCTGTTCGTGCTGGACGACGGCTGGTTTGCAGGCAGGGACAGCGACAACGCGGGGCTCGGCGACTATGCCGTGAACCGCCGGAAGCTACCCCGGGGGCTTTCGGAATTCTCGCGCCGCATCCACCGCATGGGCATGATGTTTGGCCTTTGGTTCGAGCCGGAAATGGTGAACCCAAACAGCGACCTGTACCGGGCGCACCCGGACTGGGCGCTGCAAACGCCAGGGAAGACACCCGCCCTTGGACGCAACCAGCTGGTGCTGGACCTTACCAATCCTGCCGTGCGCGACTATATCGTAGCGCAGGTCACGCATATCCTGGACACCTGCGCCATCGACTATGTCAAGTGGGATTACAACCGGCACATCAGCGACGCATGCTCGCCGTTCCTTGCCAACCAGGGTGAGTTTTACCACCGTTACATGCTGGGGCTGTATAACGTGCTGGAGCGCATTTTCCGCCCGCGCCCGCACATCCTGCTGGAGAGCTGCAGCAGCGGTGGCAACCGGTTCGATCTGGGTATGCTCTGCTTTTCACCGCAGATATGGGCATCGGACGATACCGACCCCATCGAGCGGCTGGCCATTCAGGGCGGGCTGAGCCTGCTCTATCCACTGTCGAGCATGGGTGCGCATGTGAGCGAGGCGCCGCACCAGCAAACCCTTCGTGAAACGCCCCTGCCAACGCGCTTCAACGTGGCGGCATTCGGCTGCCTTGGGTACGAGCTGGATTTGAAATACCTGAGCCATGTGCAGCGGCGCGAGGTGCGGCGGCAGATCGCCTTTTACAAACGGTACCGCCGGGTGTTCCAGTACGGCACGTTCTGGCGCGGCGAGGCGGAAAAGGCGAACAAAACTGTTTGGCACTGCGTCACCAAGGACAGGGCGATGGGCGTATGCGGCTTTTACCAGACACAGACCACCGCGAGCGAGGGTTTCGATCGCCTGCGACTGCATGGCCTTGATCCCGAGCGCCGTTACCGCATTCAAACACGTCCGCAAAGCCTGTTCATCCGGCGCTTTGGCGGGCTGGTCAAGCATATCATGCCCCTATCGCTCGACCCGGACGGATGGTTGCTTCGGCTTGTCAACCGCTGGTATTGCCTAACCGACTGCGTGGAGCGCTACGAGGGCTACGGCGCTGCGCTGATGAACGGCGTGCTGCTGAATAATCAGTTCGTCGGCACAGGCTACAACCAGAATACCCGTCTGCTGGGGGATTTTGGATCAAGCCTCTACGTGATAACGGATATCCAAGGCGGCGAAGCCGCCATGATGTAAAGGAGATAGGCGCATGGACAACCGCATCGACCGGCGAAACCATTACTTCTTCGGACTGGGCACCGTTGGCCGCGACATGTTCTACACCATGGTGAGCATGTACCTGATGGTCTACATCACCGAGGCGCTGAACGTAAGCAACCAGACCCTTGCGATCATCACCACCGTGATGCTGGTGCTGCGCGTGTTCGACGCGTTCAACGACCCCCTCATGGGTCTGGTGGTGGATAACACGCACAGCCGCTTTGGCAAGTTCAAACCCTGGATCCTCGTGGGCGCACTTCTGGGCGGCGTGTTCATGCTGGGCATGTTCTTCGATTTCGGCCTCACAGGCTGGGCCTGCGCGGCGGTCATGGGCGGCTTCTACCTGCTGTGGGACGTGTTTTACGGCCTGAACGACATCGCTTACTGGTCCATGATGCCTGCGCTGACCACCGACCAGAAGCAGCGCGAGAAAATCGGCTCGTTCGCGCGTATCTGCGCAGATGTGGGCCTGTTTGCGGTGGTGGTGGCTATCATCCCCGCCAAAAACGCGCTGATTGCGCTGACCGGCAGCAATACGAAGGGTTGGTTCATCCTGGCGGCCATCATCGTGGTGCTGATGCTTGGATTCCAGCTGTTCACGCTGTTTGGCGTGAAGGAGCGGCGCGACTACTTCAAGCAGGAAGAGAAAACCACCCTGCGGCAAATGTTTGGCGTGATTCTCAAGAACGATCAGCTGCTGTGGGTGGCTATCTCCATGTCGCTGTTCATGATCGGCTATTGCACCACGACCAGCTTTGGCGTGCACTACTTCAAGTACGCCTATGGCGACGAGAACATGTACACGGCGTTTTCCGCAGTGCTGGGCGTGTCGCAGCTGACGGCGCTGAGCGTGTTCACGCTGGTGCGCAGGCTCCTTTCCCGCCGTAAGCTCTATACGCTGGCCATCTCGCTGGTGGTGGCGGGCTACCTGATCTTCTTCTTCGCGCCCAGCAACATGCTCTACATCGGCATTGCGGGCGTGCTGATCTTCGTGGGCGAGGCGTTTATCCAGATG
>CAZOZO010000002.1:0-112265 GCA_964584315.1 uncultured Oscillospiraceae bacterium | reverse complement strand
ACACCATCGAGTACGGCCAGCTCAAGCTGGGCAAGCGCAACGAGAGCGTTACCTTCTCGGTGCAACCGTTTATCAATAAGCTTGGCGGGGCGATTGCCAGCGGTGTGATGGGCTTTACGCTGATCGTGACCGGCATCAACGAAGCGGCCTCGCCTGCGGATGTGCTGCCGCAGGGCATCACCCAGCTCAAGGTGGCGATGCTCCTGCTGCCGCTGGCCGCCATCGTGGTTGGCTATATCATCTATATGACCAAGTTCCGCATCGATGAGAAACGCTATGCGGAAATACTGGGCGAACTGAAAGCCCGCGGCGATATTGCCGCTGAAGGCGCCGCGGCGGAGGAAGGCGACGGGCAGCAGTGAAGACGGACGAGCTATGCCTTACAACGGGGATAACGGGCACATGCCCGCGGATCTGACCTGGCTGGACAGGCTTGGCCTGACCACACGCGTGCTTGGCAAACTGTTGGGGAACCGTAGGCATGCGAACCTTGACACTGTTCCGCAAGGGGCGTACAGCATCCGATCCCATCAACACAGCATGCAGGAGGAGTTTTCTGCGTTCTGTCCGGCAACGGCATGCTGCGTCTGAACGATGCAATGCGTACCGTTGTCGCGGGTGATTTTCTGGGCAAGCCTGCGGGAGAGGGCATCGCACACATGTTCGATAACGTAAGCGTCGAGCCGCTGCGCACCCTGGACTTCGGCACCGTGGACGCGAAGGACACCTGCTTCTTCCCGGACGAGGGCGTGTACTCGCACACGTAAAATGGCGAGCGCCACGCCTACCGCGCGGACGGGCTTTTCGCGGGCAGGTCGTCTGAGCCCAACCCGTGACGGATGAGAATCATGAAAAACGGGGGAGCGATATGCGAAGGAAAGACCGTGAAGTGACCGATCTGCGTCGCATAGACGAGATCATCGAAGCGTGCGATTGCCTGCGACTGGGCATTGCCACCGAAAGCACACCCTACGTGGTGCCCCTGAACTTCGGCTACCTGCGGGAGGGAGATGCTTCAGTTTTCTACGTTCACTGCGCAAAGCAGGGCAGAAAGCTGGATCTGCTGGCCCAAAACCCGCGCGTGGGCTTCGAGCTGGATACGAACCATCTCACGCACGCCGCCGAAACGGGGTGCGAGTTCTCGTTTCGTTTCCAGAGTGTGATCGGCACCGGCGAGGTGGCTTTTGTGGAGGATTTGGCGGAGAAGAAGAACGCGCTGCGCCGCATCGTGGCCCACCACAGCGAACGGGATGATTGGACTTTCACCGATACGCAGGCCGCGAGCGTAACGGTACTGAAGCTGACAGTGGCGGAGATGGCCTGCAAGGAACACCTGTAGGCAAAGCGCCATGCGTAAAAAAAGCGTCTGCCAAGCGGCAGGCGCTTTTTTATGTGCTGGAGCACCGACGCGCCGTGAAGGGGCAAAACAAAATTCCAACAAGACGTTATTTTGGGTTCATTTACCTGTGGTATACTGATGCTGCGGGGATACGCGAGCGACCGCTGCGCACAGGCTTCGCGCGCCGATGAAACGGGAGATGAGGATATGTTCCACGTGCTGGTGGCGGAGGATAACGAAAACACCCGCAGGCTGATGGAGACCGTGCTGCGCCGCAGCGGGTACGAGGTGTTTACCGCGCAGGACGGTGAGGAAGCCCTGCGCGTGATGGACGAGCATCACATTGACATCGTGCTTTTGGATGTGATGATGCCCAAGGTGGACGGCTACGCCTTTACGCAGGAGCTGCGTGAAAACGGTGTAAACACGCCCATTTTGATGATCACCGCCAAGCAGATGCCGACGGACAAGCACAAGGGCTTCCTCGTGGGCACGGACGATTATATGACCAAGCCCGTCGATATGGAGGAGATGCTGCTGCGCATCCGCGCGCTGCTACGGCGCGCGCAGATCGTGAGCGAACGCAAGCTCGTGATCGGCGAGGTTACGCTACTGTACGACTCGCTGACGGTGACACGCGGCGAGGACAGGCAAACGCTGCCGCAAAAGGAATTTTACCTGCTCTATAAATTGCTCAGCTACCCGGACAAGATATTCACTCGCATCCAGCTGATGGACGAGATATGGGGCATGGAGAGCGACAGCGCTGATACCACGGTGAACGTGCATATCAACCGCCTGCGCCGCCGCTTTGAGGACTACCCGGAGTTTGAGCTGGTGGCCGTGCGCGGCCTGGGTTATATGGCGGTGAAGAAGATATGATGCACCGCAAGCTGAACCGGCTGGGCCTGAGCCTGTTTTTCTCGATGGTGGTGATGACCATCTTCCTGATTACAGGACTTTTGGTGGTGCTGATGGGCGCGGCGGCTATGCACTTTGGGCTGATGGACAAGTTTGGCCTGCGGATGGGGTTCCCCGTGCTCATCTCGGCGATGGTGTCCAGCGCCATCGTCGGCACGGCGGTGTCGATGGTGTTTGGACGCATCCCGCTTCGGCCCATCCGCGAGGTGATTAACGCGACCAACAAACTGGCCGCGGGTGATTTCTCCGTGCGCATCGCGGTGAGCCACACGCCGGAGTTTCGCGAACTGCGCGACAGCTTCAACCGCATGGCGGGTGAACTGAGCAGCATTGAAATGCTCCGCAGCGATTTCATCAACAACTTTTCGCACGAGTTCAAAACGCCCATCGTTTCCATCAAGGGCTTTGCAGAACTGCTCAAGCTGGACGACCTGCCCCGCGAGGAGCGCAACGAGTATCTGGACATCATCATCCGCGAATCGACCCGCCTTAGCACCATGGCGACCAATGTGCTGAACCTTTCTAAGGTGGAAAACCAGACCATCGTGGCTGATAAGCGCACCTACGACCTGAGCGAGCAGATACGCCGCTGCATCCTGCTTCTGCAAAACAGCTGGGAGCACAGGGGCATCCGCTTTGAGCTTGAGCTGAACGAATTGCAGGTGAGCGCCAACGAGGAGATGATGAGCCAGGTGTGGCTCAACCTGATCGACAACGCCGTCAAGTTCTCCCGCGAGAATGGCCGCGTTGTGGTGACCCTTGCCGAGATCGCCGGCAACGCTGTAGCGACTGTGCGCGATTATGGCATGGGTATCCCGGAGAAGGATTTGCCCCATATCTTCGATAAATACTACCAGTCGGACGAGTCGCGCGCCATCCCCGGCAATGGACTGGGGCTCACGCTGGCCAAGCGCATCGTAGAGCTGCACGGCGGCAGCATCGCCTGCGCCAGCAAGCAAAACCGCTGGACAGAGTTCACCATTCGCCTGCCGCTGGCTGGTGGCGTGCCGGTTTCAGCAAGGGTCCCGGCGGGTAATAGGGCGGCAGAAGACGCATAAACTTGTTTTTGGGTACATCGTCAGTTAACGCTCAGTTCATCAATGCGCATTACCATAAGCCCGTACCGATTGACGGAGTAAGTAGGAGGTTCCAACGTGAAAACGAAACGCACCAAATGGATCGTGATTTTGATCGTCGTGGTGGTGCTCGCCGTGGCAGGCAAGCTGCTGCTGGGCGGCAGCGGGGCGCCGCTGTATGCCGAGGCGACGGCGCAGACCGGCACCATCACAACGTATTACAATTTTTCCGGCACGATGGATGTGAACCAGGCGGCCACCGTGAGCGCACCGGTGGCGACCACCGTGTCCGAGGTGTACGTGCGGCAGAACAGCCACGTGGCCAAGAACGCACGTCTCATCCGCCTGTCGGATGGCACGGTGCTCAAGGCCGATATTGCGGGCGAGGTGACGAGCCTGTCCGTGTCGGCGGGCAGCGTGGTGCGCGCCGGTGACGCACTGGCCGAGATCATGGATCTGAGCAGCCTCAAAGCCACTTTCAAGGTGGATGAGTACGACGTATCCACCGTAACGCTCGGCAAAACGGCGCAGGTCACGCTGGATGGCAGCGGCAATACCTTTGAAGCCAAGGTGACGGGCCTCAACAAGCGCGCTACGCTGGACGGCGACCTGAGCTACTACACCGCGACCATCGACCTGACGGGCGTATCCCTGCCCGCGGACGCGCTGCCGGGCATGCAGATCACCGTGAAGCTGCTGAACCACAGCGCGGAAAACGTGGTGCTGTTGCCGATGGACGCGGTCAGCTTTACGGCGCAGAACGAGCCTTACGTGCTCATGCAGGACGGCAAGGACGTCAAGCGGGTCGATATCCAGCTGGGCATCAACGACGGGGACAATGTGGAGATCAAGGCCGGCTTGCAGAGCGGGGCCACGGCGCTGTATACCCCCACCGCCACCGAGGATCTGCAAGCCATGATGGAGCGGCGGCGCAACAGCGCATGGGCCTCGGAGGCGAAGTAAAAATGGGCAACGATTTCTTCCGCATGACGGGCATCGTCAAGCGCTACCAGATGGGGGACGAGCTGCAAACGGTGCTGCGCGGCGTGGACCTCAACGTGCGGGAAGGGGAGTTCCTCTCCGTGCTGGGGCCCAGCGGCAGCGGCAAATCCACGCTGATGAACATCATCGGCTGCCTGGATACGCCAACCGAGGGCGAGTACATCCTGCGCGGGCGCGAGATCAAAAAGCAGAGCGCAAAACAGCTGGCAGCCATCCGCAATCAGGAGATCGGCTTTGTGTTTCAATCGTTTCAGCTGCTGCCGCGCCTGAGCGCCTTGCGCAACGTGGAGCTGCCGCTGATCTACGCCGGCATGGACGAGCGAGCCCGCCTGACCCGCGCTACCGAAACACTGGAGCGCGTGGGCCTCTCCGACAAGCTGAACAACCACCCCAACCAGCTCTCCGGCGGCCAGCAACAACGCGTCGCCATCGCGCGGGCGTTGGCGACCAACCCCAGCATCCTGCTGGCGGATGAGCCCACCGGCGCGCTGGACCAAACCACCGGCAAGCAGGTGATGGCGCTGTTTCAGGAGATCAACCGAGAGGGCCGCACCGTGATCATGATCACCCATGATATGGGCATCGCCAAATACGGGCACCGCATTGTGCACATCCTCGACGGTGTGCTGCGGGAGGAGGATGCGCCCGATGCTTAAGCAGAAGTTAACCCTTTTGAGGGAAAGCGTGCGCATGTCGCTCACCAACATCTGGAGCAGCAAGATGCGCTCCTTCCTCACGGTGCTGGGCATCGTGATCGGCGTGACGGCGATCATTGCGCTCATCACCATCATGCAGAGTGCCACCACCGAGGTTACGCAGGAGTTTGTAGCCATGGGCACCGGCAGGCTGGTGGTGAACGCCCCCGGTACGGCCTTAAAACGAGGCCTCTCCACCGGCGATATCGAGGAGATCCTTACCATACCGGAGGTGGAGGGCGTTTCCCCCAGCGTGACGGCAAACGTGACCGCCAAGGCACAGGGCGGCTGGGTGGAGGATGTGACCCTGGATGGCTACAACGAGATGTACTTCCGCAGGAACCCGGAACTGGTGGCACGCGGGCGCGCACTGAACATCATGGACGTGGATGCGAAAAACCGCGTGATCCTGCTGGACAGCACTGCTCAAAAGAACCTGTTCTACGGGCAGGATCCGCTGGGGCAGAAGGTATACATCCGCGGGTATGAGTTTACGGTGGTGGGCGTGCTCAGCGATGCGGACAGCAGCGACGTGCTGGCGCAGGCGCAGGGCAGCGGCACGGACGGTGGCCGCGCCATCATCCCTTATACCACGGCCATGACCCTGACCGGTACGCGCAACATTGCGTCCCTGAGCGTGTACGTGACGGACGCGGCCTACGCGTCGCAAGTGGAGGCGGAGTTGGAGGGCGTGCTCAAAGCAGCTTTCAACTATAAAGACGACAGCTACCGCATCATCAACATGGAGAGTCTTTTGGACACCATGGACACAATGCTTTCGATGATGTACATGCTGCTGGTGGGCATTGCGTCCATCGCGCTGCTGGTGGGCGGCATCGGCATCATGAACATGATGCTGGTGACCGTTTCCGAGCGCACGACAGAGATCGGCCTGCGCAAGGCGCTGGGCGCGGAGCCGGGGCAGATACAGTTGCAGTTTTTGATCGAGTCGATCGTGTTGTCCATCTCAGGCGGCATCCTGGGCGTGATCTTCGGGCTGCTGGTATCCTACCTGTTTAGCGTGGTCGCGAACATGTCGTTCGTGGTCAGCGGCTCGGCCATATCGCTTGGCGTGGGCTTCTCGGCGGCGGTGGGCATCGGCTTTGGCTGGGCGCCCGCGCGCAAGGCAAGCAAACTGAACCCTATCGACGCGCTTCGCAGCGTTTGAGCATAAGAAAGGATGTACTGGTCATGAAAAAAACGATTGCGATCCTGATGGCGGCGATGCTGGCGCTGGGCGCTCTGCCTGCGCTGGCCGAGGCAGCGCCCGAGGCGGCAGGCTACTCCGGTGCGGTCGCGTACCGCAGCGTCATTACTGTTACCGCACCCTTTGGAGGTACCCTTGCGGACTATGACCTGCGTGCGGGGGATACCGTCAAGGCGGGGGATACGCTGTTCACGCTTGGCACCGCCAAGGTATATGCGCCCATCGATGGCACCGTGCGCGGGCTGATGGCGCAGGCGGGCGACGATGCAGCCGCTGTTGTTGAACGCTACGGTGCGCTGCTGAGCATCGAGCCTGCGGGCCGTTACACTGTGAGCGCCAACACCAGCCGTGCCTACAACAGCAACGACCTGAACAACGTGAACCGCTACCTGAACGAGGGCGAAACCGTGTACTTGCGCAGCTCGGACGATGACAACCGTACCGGCATAGGCGTGATCACCGCGGTGGAGGGGCGCAACTTTACCGTGGAGGTAAAGCAGAGCAACCTGAACGTAGAGGAGACTGTCTCGGTATACCGCGACGCAGCATATACCACCGAGCAGCGCCTCGCAAGCTATGCCCGCGTTGCCAAGGCTGACGCCACCAAGGTTACAGGCGTGGGCAGTGTACTGAACATCGCAGTGGCCGAAGGGCAGACCGTGAAACGTGGCGACCTGCTGTTTACCACTGTAACGGGCGCGCTGGATGGCCTTGCCGCAGTGGGGGATACGGTCGTATCGCCGGTGGACGGCGTGCTGCTGACACTGCCCAAGGCGGCTGGCACTGCCGTGCAGAAGGATGAAGTGCTGGCGACCCTGTACGCGACCAACGACCTGTGGGTCACCTTCGACGTGGATGAGGGCGACCTGGCCGCCGTGACCGAGGGCCGCAAGGTGAACGTGACGCTGGATGCCCTGCCGGATGCGGCGCCCATTGGCGGCACGGTTGCGTCGGTATCGGCGCTCAGCAGCGGCGAGGGCGGCGATGCACAGTACACCGCTTATGTGGCACTGGACAGCGTGGATGCCCTTCGCGTGGGCATGAACGTGTCTGTCTATCTGCAATAGGGCGCACCGAAGGTTGCCCAGACTGACATAGGATAAACGGAGCGGGAGCCGATCGTGCCAAGGCACGGGAGGCTCCCGCTTGCTTCAATGTTGGAATGTAGGCCACAGATTGGAAACAGGTCGGGCTGTGCAAACGAGGGCAAGGTCGCAAAAGATGTAAATGTGCGACCTTCAAGGGCCTAACAGTTGCCCATATACACGTAACAGAGTCGACCTGCCGCGATGTCGCGCAGGGTATGCAAAGTCGAAAGCGGTGTGGGCGACGCGCCTGCCATATGGTACCGTGGAAAGAAGCGGGAGAGGTGCAGCGGTATGGCCGGATCGATACCAGCAAGCCAAGCAGCTTCAGCCTCCATATCATCTGGGCTGTCGCTCAGGCCGGGCACGACCAGCGTGGTCACCTCCACATGGCAGGCGGCGGCAGCCGTGCGGATGGTGTTTTGCACCGTCGGCAAATCGCCGCCGAGGTGTCGGTAGCCTTCTTCGGTAAAGCACTTGAGGTCGATGTTCATGGCGTCGATGAAGGGCAGCAGCGTGCGCAGCGGATCGTCGCAAACCATGCCGTTAGTTACCAGCACGTTGCAAAGGCCCGCCTCGCGCGCAAGCCTTGCGCAGTCGAGCACGTACTCATAGCCTACCAAAGGCTCATTGTAGGTGTACGCGATGCCGATGTTGCCGTGCGACTTAAGCCCAATCGCCTTTTCGACCAGAGCGGCAGGGCTTACCGACATGGTTTCAAACTCCGCGCCCGCCATGCTGATGTCGCTGTTCTGGCAGAATGGGCAGCGCATGTTGCACCCGAAGCTGCCCGCCGAGAGGATCATGCTGCCCGGCCTGAACCGCCGGAGCGGCTTCTTTTCGATTGGGTCAAGAGCCAACGCGGTCAACCTGCCGTAGCTCAGGCTCACGATGTGCCCGCCGCGGTTCATGCGCGCGCGGCACCGGGCCGTCTGTCCTTCGGTAAGGTTGCAATGATGCGGGCACAGGCCGCACGCCATGGGCCGCGCGTCAATGGTGCCTCACCACCTCGAAGCGCGCCATTTTCACGCTTTCATTGGCGGCGATGCCCGCCTTGCGCCGTGCCACCTCCAGCTGCTTTGGCACGGTGTCGATGCCCTCCAGGTCCGGTAACAGCAGCCCCCTGCGAGAGCCGGTCTGAACGATCACGCCGTAACGCTTGGGGTCAAGCTCCTTCTCGCTGTTCACCAGCTCCGGCTCGCACAGCACGTCCACACTGTAGACGAGATCCTCCAACTCTTCCTCGCGCACGGGCTCAAAACGCGGGTCGTGCGAGGCGGCAGACACGGCGTTGCGCATGATCTCCATGCCGATGTTCTCGGCCACGGGCGATATGGTGCCGATACACCCGCGCAACTGCCCGTCCTTCTTGATGGACACGAACACGCCGGCGCGCACGCGTGTCAGGTCGGAGGGCAAACCCTCCGGCAGATGGGCGCGCACGCCGGTACCCACATAGGTTTCCAGGCTCAGGCGGGCGAGACGCACGTAGACATCCTCCCCGTCCTTGATCTTTTTGAGCGCTTGCTTGCGCGCGCGCTCATACCGCTCGCCAAAGGCGCGGTCGCTGTCGGTACCCTTGATTTCAAACGCGGCAACACTGTACCCGACGCCAAAAGGCCCTTCGTAGGAGAGTAGTTCGTGGGTGATCCGCTTTTTATCCAGCGCGCCAGCCATCATCTGGAAGGAGCGCAGGCCGCACTCCGCCGCTGCTTCCGAAAGATCCGGCGGTATGGCGAGCAGTGCTTCAAAATCGCCCGAGGCAAAAGCGTCGGTCAGGCGCCTGTCGAACACGGGGCCTTCATCCGCAAAGCCGTAAGGGCCGCCTGCCGCCAGCTTGTGCGAGAGGTCGCCGCTGGCGATGAACACCGCGCGCCGGTTGAGAGACTCCACCGCTTCGGAGATGCACTGGCCCAGATGATAGTGCGTCAGCGCGGGCAAACCGCAAAGGCCGATGCGCACCACCTTGCATTTGACACCTGCGGCGCGCAGCATCCACAGGGGGATCAGCGTGCCGTGGTCGAGCTTCTCGTCCCGCGCGCCCATGGTGCCGGCTGGCAATTGCCAGCCGCGCGCCAGCTTTTCGATGCGCTTGGCCAGCTCGCTGTCATACTCCACCTGCATGGACACGTTGGGCGCGCGAAATTGCTCCAGCGAGCCGCTTGCGGCCGTGCCGGGCGAGATGTGGAAATAATCCGCAAACAGCGTGGCGTGGGGGCTCACGACCAGCAGTACGTCCGGCTTGTGGCGCGCGATGCGGGCAGCCACCTCGGCATATGCCTTGGCGGTTCCCTCGATCTTCTTCTCCTCGCCGTGGCCTACCTCCGGCAAAAGGATGGGTGGGTGTGGTACGGCGTAAGCGGCCAGAATCGACATGAAACCAGCTCCTTCCCAATGATGGCGCATCAAGCGGACGGCAAAACCGGCTCTCCGGCGCTGTGGCGGCCACGGGGAGCAGGCACATGAAAAAGGAAACGTCGCCCGATGGGCGGTGTTTGCTGCGTATCGGAGACCCGACGGGCGGGTGGACGGATAAACAGACCGAGCACACACGATATGATGAGCGTGAGTTACCATCGCTGGTTACACAAACCCCAATGTGTGTAATTCAACATGCAACCGTTTGGCTCCTGCGGAGCCTAGACGGAGCGCGCGGAAAGACAGAAAACATCGAAACGAACGGAACCTATTCTGTAGCCTTGTCCGTACCCGCCGCTTTGGCTGCGAGCGCCTGATGCTCCTGCGCAAGCTCGCCATGCAGTGCGGCGGCGCTCCAGTGAAGGTTGGTATCAGTCAACACGGCTTTCAGCGCGACAGGCGGTATCTGCCCACGCCTGAAGCCACCCAGAAACTCGTTGAGCTGTGTGCCGGAGAAGTTCGCCAGCACGAGCATTTCGTCGCCAAAGGGCTCGACCTGATCGACAGCGCCCGCGGGCGGCTCCCAGCCGCACAGCACGGCGAGTGTCTCGCCCAGCTCGGTCGGTTCCACGGGGCGCACACGCACCCCCAAGCGCATCGCCAACAGGCGTATCTTGGCGGCTTTTTCGGCGGGCAGGTTAAAGCAGAGCAGTACGGGCGGTTTCATGAAGGGCATACCCCCAAAGCTGAAAATTGGGTGGCAGCGCAGGTCTGCGGCTTTACCTTCGTGCCATCGAAGCAACCCACCGGTCAAACCATGCGCATAAATGCGAACGCAAGCTGCATTAGCACTGGTCGATAAAACCATGCTGCGCTCGGGCATGCAAAAACGGGCCAACATACGGATGTTTAAGCAAATGCCTGTGGTCGCGCTTGCGATAAAGAGCTTGGTTTCCATCATTATACCATAAGTTGGCCCTTGCGAACGATAAAACTTTCACGGATGCAAAAACAGTACAGCACGGCAAGCGTTTCACGTCCGCACTCGGCGGGTATGCCAGTGTGGGCAGTGATGCGCTGCACAGACGCAGCATTGACAATACCGCACGCGGGTATACAATAGCCTTGCGTGCAGCATGCACACAGACCCATAAGGCCATACGGGGAGGGGTTACCATGCAGGCGATCATGGAGACGGTCTTTGACATCGCATACCTTGCTACGGTCATCACGCTGGGTATTTTAATGATACGGGGCGCGAAGGGAGAACGGCAATACCTGCTGTTTGGTATCATGGCTGTGGTGCTGGGTGCGGGCGATGCGTTCCATTTGGTGCCGCGCGCCTATGCGCTCAACACGCTGGGCCTTGACCAGTTCGCGGTGGCGCTGGGCGTTGGCAAGCTGGTCACCTCCATCACGATGACGGTGTTCTACGTGCTTCTCTACCACGTGTGGCGCGCACGGTACAAGGTGGCGGGTAAAACCGCGCTGACGGTCGCGGTTTATACGCTGGCGGCGGTGCGCGGCGCGTTGTGCCTTTTCCCGCAAAACGCGTGGACGAGCCTTACTGCGCCGCTCAGCTGGGGCATCTGGCGCAATATCCCGTTCGCGCTGCTGGGGCTGGTGGTGATCGTGCTGTTCTACAACAGCGCGAAGACTGCGGGCGACAGGCCCTTCCGCTTCATGTGGCTGACTATCGTGCTCAGCTTTGCGTTCTACATCCCGGTGGTGCTGTTTGCGGACACGGTGCCGCTGATCGGCATGCTGATGATCCCCAAAACCTGCGCCTATGTGTGGACGGTGCTGATCGGCTATCTGGCCATGCGCAAGGATCGCAAAGCGGCGGCAATCGCATAAACAACCACAGCTGAAAGGCAGCGCGGCGGCCGGGCATATGTGCCATGGCCACCGCGCTGCCTTTCAGCCGCATGGGTGGGCGATTATGCGTGATGGTGGAGTGTATTGATGTATGCGTCCGGCTATGAGCCTGCGGAGGGTCGGTTTTGGATCATTCGCCCTCGCCCGATATGGTCACGAGCACTTTGCCCGCCGCATGGCCGGCCTCCGTGTAGCTGAACGCCTCGTTCAGGGCTTCCAGCGGATAGGCGCGGTCGATCACGGGCGTGAGCGTGCCCTCGGCGGCCATGCGGGCAACCAGCGAAAGGTCGTCGCGGTTCTGGCGGGCGACCAGCAACTGTTGGCGGAACCCCAGCGCACGGAGTACAGGCATCACGAACAGGGCCTTGAGCAACCGCGACAGCGATCCGCCTACCAACACCAACCTGCCGCCGCGCTTGAGCACGCGGCGATAATCGCGGGGGGCTTCGCCGCCATGGATGGCCAGCGCCAGATCAAACCGCCGCGCGCCGAGGGTGAAATCCTCCCGCTGGTAATCGATCACGTGATCTGCACCGAGGGTGAGCGTCTGCGGCACATTCCGGCCACTGCACACGGCAGTTACCTCCGCACCCATGTGTTTGGCAATCTGCACCGCGTAGGTGCCAACACCGCCGCTTGCACCGTGCACCAGCACGTGCTGACCGGCCTTCAGCCCGCCTGCGTCGCGCAAGGCCTGCAGCGCGGTGACCGCTGCGAGCGGCAGCGCGGCCGCCTGCTCGAAGGGCAGCGCGTCCGGCATGCGTGCGAGGATGCCCTCCGGCGCGAGGGCGTATTCCGCAAAACCACCGCTGCCGTGGTTGGAGAGGTCGCCCAGCACCCGGTCGCCAACGCGGAAGATCGTCACCCCAGCGCCCACCGCCGCTACCACGCCCGCCACGTCCGCGCCGAACACACCGCTCTTGGGGATGGCGCCGTTGTGCAGCGAGCGGTAGTCCCCCGCGTTTACCGAGGAGCAGCGCACATGCACCAGCACCTCGCCGCGCCCGACCGCAGGCAGGGATCGCTCCTGCAAGTGGAAGCGGTGGGCGAAGTCGCCCTTGACATATACCATGGCTTTCACTTGGCTACCTCCTGCTGCTCGCGGCTGAACACCTCGGTAATGGACACGCCGAACGCGTCCGCGATGCGGAAGGCCAACTCCAGCGAGGGAGCATACTTGCCCGCCTCCACGGCGATGATGGTTTGCCGCGACGCTCCGGTCAAATCCGCCAGTTGCTGCTGGGTCATCTCTCCGGCGAAGAAGCGAAGCCTGCGTATCTGGTTGGTGATCACGAGCTTTTCAGGCATTACGGACACCCTTCCTATAATAGAACAGCTTGAGCGCGCCTTCCGCAAGCGAGCCCAGCGCCATGCTCAGGTAGATGATGTTGAGCATCACGCCGCCCTGCGCGCCCAGCACGATGGATACGAGCGCGCACAGCGTGCCGGTGCCCGCGATGTAATAGCCCGTCTGCAGGGCCTTGAGCTCGATCAGCTTGTCCATCTCGTCTTCACGGGTTTCGGCGGAAAGCTGCTGCTCGATCTCGGTATCCTTCGCGGAGGGTTTGCGGATGGCGATGCCGATCGCCATCAGGATGTGAAACACGATCTGCGTTACGATGGTCACGCCAACGCCGATGCCAATGAACACCAGCATCGTGACGGCGCTGAAGCGCAGGTCGGCGGGGGAGGCACTCCCCGCGGCATAGGCGTTCAAGGTGTAGACGATGTAGGCGGCCAACAGCAGGACGCCCGCGACCATGCTGACGATGGTCTTTTTTTCTCCGTAGGACATGGTTACCTTCCTTTCTGGATTCAGGGGGGGATGTCTTGGTTACGGATGGAGTGTAGCACAGAAAATACACAATGTCAAGTAAAAATAACACAAAGTCAAAAATAATATTCTATGTGTAAAGCAAATTGTTGTGATACACGCCGGAAAAGAATCGCGGCCTGCCTTGCGAAGCGGGAAGGCGATTCACAGCGGCCCAAGCGGGATATAAGATAGGTGCAGGCTTTTGGGTTTCCAGGCTTGCGCGAAAGTGCGATTGATGGTATACTAACAAATGGTGTTCATTTGAAATTACGACGGCGGCTGGAAGCCGAAACCACGTCTGGGAGGAAAACACATGGAATACACGGTGGAAAAACGTACCGGCAACAAAGTCAAGATCAACTTCAGCGTACCGGCGGTCGATTTTGAGGCGGCTGTGGAGAAGGCCTACCTGAAAAACCGCGGCCGCATCAACGTGCCGGGCTTTCGCAAGGGCAAGGCGCCCCGCAAGCTGATCGAGCGTATGTACGGTGAGATGGTCTTCTTTGACGACGCGCTGGAGCTCGTTTTTCCCGACGCCTATATGGAAGCTGTGCAGAAGGAAGACTTGCACCCCGTGAGCCAGCCCGAGTTGGACGTGGACAAGATCGAAAAGGGCAAGGACGTGGCTTTCAGCTGCGAGGTTTTTGTGCAACCGGAGGTCAAGCTGGGCGAGTATAAGGGCGTGGCCGTGACCCGTACCGTGCGCCCCGTTCAGGACAGCGACGTGGAAGCGCGCCTTTCGCAGGAGCAGAAGCGCGTTGCCCGCAGCGTGGAAGTGACCGACCGCCCCGTGCAGACGGGCGATGAGGTGAACCTCGACTACAGCGGCACCGTGGACGGCGTAAAGTTCGACGGCGGCACCGCAGCGGGGCAGAAGCTTACGATCGGTTCCGGCTCGTTCATCCCGGGTTTTGAGGAGCAGATGGTAGGCCTCTCCATCGGCGAGGAGAAGGATCTGACCGTGACCTTCCCCGAGGAGTACCATGCCGAGAACCTCAAGGGCAAGGCTGCTGTGTTCCACGTAAAGGTGAACGCCATCACCCGTGAGGAGCTGCCGGAGCTGGACGACGATTTCGCCAGCGAAGTGAGCGAGTTTGACACCCTGGCCGATTTCAGCGCTGATATCCGCGCCAAGCTGCAAAAGACCGCCGACGACCAGGCGACCGAGGCCGTGCGCCAGAGCCTGGTGCAGAAAATCGTGGATGCCGCCGAAGTCGATATTCCCGCCCCGATGGTGGAGGACAAGCTGCACGACCTGCTGCGCGAGATGGACTGGCGCATGCAGCAGCAGGGTTTCGACATGAAGCGTTACATGCAGCTGACCGGCCAGACCGATGAGCAGATGCACGACATGTACCGCGAGGAAGCCCGCAATAACCTTAAGACCGAGCTGGTGATCGAGGAGATCATCAAGGCGGAGAATGTGGAAGCGGACGAGGCGGACGTGGCCAAGATGGTCGAGGAGTATGCCAAAGCCGTGGGCAAGAGCGCCGATGAATTCCGCGCAGAGCTGAACGACTCGCAGCTGGCCTACTTCACGCACCGCAGCCGCATCAACCGGGTTCTGGATATGCTGTGGGCCAGCGCGGCCGTGACTGACGAGAACCCCGCCGACGAGGCCGAGAAACCGGCCAAGAAACCCGCCGCGAAGAAGGCACCCAAGAAGGTTGTGGACGAGCAGCCCGATGCCGAGACCGAGAGCGTGGAGGCCAAGAAGGCTGCCAAGCCCAAGGCAAAGCCCGCCGCCAAGAAAAAGACCGAAACCGAGCCCAAGGCCGAGTAATGACCCCCGCGCATATCCACGGCAACGAATCGATAGCCCGCGGCTATGCGCGGCACACAGGCGGCTTGCGACGGCGCAGTGATGCGCGCGCCTGCCGCCTTTCCCAATCAGGCGCATGTGCCGGCCATGCACGCGGCAACCGCCGTTTTCAAGCCGGTAGACAGGAGTAAAACATGAGTACTTTGATCCCAATGGTCATCGAACAAACCAACCGCGGCGAGCGCAGCTTCGACATCTACTCGCGTCTTTTGAAGGACCGCATCGTGTTCCTCGGCGGGGAGATCGACGACGACGTGGCCAACCTGGTCGTCGCGCAGTTGCTCTTTTTGGAGATGGAAAACCCGGACGCGGACATCTCCCTGTACATCAACAGCCCCGGCGGTAGCGTAACGGCGGGCATGGCGATTTTTGACACCATGCAGCACATCAAGCCGAACGTGCGCACCGTGTGTGTTGGCATGGCGGCCTCGATGGGTGCGTTTTTGCTGATGGCGGGCGAGAAGGGCAAGCGCCTGGCGCTGCCCAACAGCGAAGTGATGATCCACCAGCCCCTCGGCGGCGCGAGCGGTCAGGCGACCGATGTGCAGATCCGCGCGGAGTGGCTGCTGCGCACCAAGCGCAAGATGAACGCACTGATCGCGCAGATGAGCGGCCAGACGCTGGAAAAGGTCGAGCGCGACGTGGAGCGCGACTATTTCATGAGCGCCGAGGAAGCTCTCAAGTACGGCATCATCGACGAAATCTACCAGCCCAAAGGCGCGAAGTGACGGGAGGTAACCCATGGCGGACGATATGAACCCCCGCATCCCCAAGCTCAAGCGTTGCAGCTTCTGCGGCAAGACCAGCGAGCAGGTGCGCAGGCTCGTGGCGGGCCCTAACGTGCACATCTGCGACGAGTGCATCATGCTGTGCCAGGAGATCATCAACGACGATTTTGCGACCAGCGAGGAGATCGCGCCGATGGATGTGCCCCGCCCCAAAGAAATCAAAGACGTGCTGGATCAGTACGTGATCGGGCAGGAGATGGCCAAGCGCGCGCTGAGCGTGGCGGTCTACAACCACTACAAGCGCATCGACTCGCCGCCCGCGCAGGGGGATGTGGAACTGCAAAAGAGCAACATCCTCATGCTCGGCCCCACAGGTTGCGGCAAAACCTTCCTGGCGCAAACGCTGGCGAAGATTTTGCAGGTGCCGTTCGCCATCGCGGATGCCACAAGCCTGACCGAGGCCGGCTACGTGGGCGAGGATGTGGAGAACATCCTCCTCCGGCTGATCCAGAACGCGGATTACGACATTCAGCTCGCGCAGCGCGGCATCATCTACATCGACGAGATCGACAAGATCGCCCGCAAGAGCGAGAATCCGTCCATCACGCGTGATGTGAGCGGCGAAGGCGTGCAGCAGACGCTGCTGAAAATTCTGGAGGGCACCATTGCCAGCGTACCGCCGCAGGGCGGGCGCAAGCACCCCCATCAGGAGTTTTTGCAGATTGACACCACCAACATCCTCTTCATCTGCGGCGGCGCGTTCGACGGCCTTGCGCCCATTGTGGAAAACCGCATCGGCAAAAAGACGCTCGGCTTCGGCGCCGAGGTCAAGAGCAAGGCGGACGACAGCATCAACGAGGTGCTCAAGCAGGTGCGGCCGGAGGATCTGCTCAAGTTTGGCCTGATCCCCGAGTTCGTCGGTCGCCTGCCCATCATCGTCACGCTTGAACAACTGGGCGAGAAGGAACTGGTCAGCATCCTGACCGAGCCGCGCAACGCGCTGGTCAAGCAGTATGTGTACCTGATGGATTTGGATGGCGTGGAGCTTCTCTTTGAGCCGGAGGCGCTCAAGAAGATCGCGCACCTCGCCATCGAGCGCAAGAGCGGCGCGCGCGGCCTTCGAGCCATCATCGAAAAGCTGATGCTGGATACGATGTTCGACCTGCCCAGCCGCAGCGACGTGAAGCAGTGCATCATCACTGAAAAGAGCGTAGACGGGCTTATGCCCCCCACCCTTGTGCACAGCGATTCACCCGTGCGTAAGCCGCGCACCATTCGCACGCCCGTCGCCAAGAAGAAACAGGGCATCAGCGCAGGCTGACCTCCCCGAAACACGCCGCATCAAACATGGTGCGGCGTGTTTAGTCCCCCGCAGGGCGGGTATACTCACTGGGGGGCACGCCCCCATGAATTGATACATTCAGAGCACACAACGCCGCTTGTATTTGCAAACGCAAGCGGTTATGATGGTATCGGCACAGAGCGGCTGCGCAGCGCGGCCGTTATGCCATAAGGAGGAAACCATGCAACAGACCACGCGAAAGACCCCCTTGACCCGCCTGCCCGTGCTCCCGCTGCGGGGCATGATGGTGTTTCCGCACATGGTGCTGCATTTTGACGTAGGCCGTGTGAAGAGCGTCGCCGCGCTGGAAAAGGCGATGCTGGCAGATCAGAAGATATTCCTTGTCGCCCAGAAGGACGCGGACGCGGAGGACCCCGGCAAGGACGACCTTGCGCCCGTGGGAACCATCGCGCTTGTCAAGCAGGTGCTCAACCTGCCGGGCGACAGCATCCGCGTGCTGGTGGAGGGCGAGCGCCGCGCGGAGCTCATCGATATCGTGGAGGACGACCCCTGCCTGCTGGCGGACGTGCGCCCCGTGCGCGCCACCGGCGCGGCGCAGACCACCGAGCTCAAGGCGCTGGTACGCACCACGCACGAGTATTTCGAGGAGTATTACAAAACCAGCCAGCGCGTATCGCAGGAGACGCTGCGCAGTGTGATGGCCATCACCAAGCCCGATCAGCTGGCGGATACGATTGCCGCTAATGTGCTGATCCAGCTCGGCGACCGGCAGACGATCCTCGAAAAGCTGAACGTGAGCGAGCGGCTGGAGGCGCTGTGCGCCATTTTGCTGCGCGAGACCAAGCTTTCGGAGGTCGAGAAGACCGTACAGGCGCGCATCAAGCAGCAGATCGAGAAAAACCAGAAAGACTATTACCTTCGCGAGCAGATCAAGGCCATCCAGACCGAACTGGGCGACAAGGAAGCCACCGACGTGGACGAGCTGCGCGAGAAGCTGGCCCAGACCCCAGTGAACGACGAGGCGCGACAGAAGGCCGAACGCGAGCTGGAGCGCCTGTCGCACATGGCGCCCGGCACGCCGGAGATCGGCATCAGCCGCACGTATGTGGAGTGGATTTTGGACTTGCCATGGGGCAAGACCACCGAGGACAATCTGGACTTGAAGCGCGCGGAGCAGGTACTGGATCGCGACCACTACGGCCTTAAAAAGGTCAAGGAACGCATTGTGGAGTACCTCGCTGTGCTGCGTCTCAAGCAGGACATGAAAGGCCCTATCCTGTGCTTCGTAGGCCCGCCGGGCGTGGGCAAAACGAGCATCGTGCGCGCCATCGCCGAGGCGGTGGGCCGTAAATTCGTACAGATGTCACTGGGCGGCGTGCGCGACGAGGCGGAGATTCGCGGCCACCGGCGCACCTACGTGGGCGCCATCCCCGGCCGCATCATCAGCGGCCTCAAGCAGGCGGGCACCATGAACCCCGTGTTCCT
This sequence comes from uncultured Oscillospiraceae bacterium, assembly GCA_964584315.1. GTDB lineage: Bacteria > Bacillota > Clostridia > Christensenellales > Aristaeellaceae > CAXXOK01. The sequence goes on along the minus strand of CAZOZO010000002.1, from coordinate 93,550 downwards.
GTTTGACGAGATCGACAAGATGAGCAGCGACTTCCGCGGCGACCCCGCCTCTGCGTTGCTGGAGGTGCTGGACGCGGAACAGAACAACGCCTTCCGCGACCACTACATGGAGCTGCCCTTCGATTTGAGCCGCGTGATGTTCATCACCACAGCCAACACCATGGACACCATCCCGCCTGCCCTTCTGGACAGGCTGGAAATCATCGAGGTGCCCAGCTATACCGAAATGGAGAAGCTCGCCATCGGTAAAAAGCACCTGCTTCCCAAGCAGGTCAAGGCCCACGGCCTGCCGCCCAAGAGCGTGACCATGACCGACCGCGTGATGCAGGAGCTGATCGAGGGCTACACCCGCGAGGCGGGCGTGCGCACGCTGGAGCGCACACTGGCGCGCGTGGTGCGCAAGGCTGCGGTAGAGATCATCAAGACCGGCGCGGCGAGCGTGGCCGTCACCACCAAAAAACTGAAGGAATACCTTGGTGCAGTGCAGTTCCTGCGCGAAAAGACGGAGAAGGCCAGCCTCATCGGCGTGGTGAACGGCCTTGCCGTGACCTCGGTGGGCGGCGAAACGCTGGCGGTGGAGTGCACCATCATGCGCGGCACGGGCAGCTTGCAGCTGACCGGTAAGCTGGGCGACGTGATGCAGGAGAGCGCCAAGGCGGCCCTCTCATGGGTGCGTGCGCACAGCGAAGCATGGGGCATCCCTGCCGAATACTACAAGGCGCATGACATCCACATCCACGTGCCGGAGGGCGCCGTGCCCAAGGATGGGCCCTCGGCCGGCGTTGCCATGACCACCGCGCTGGTGAGCGCGCTCACCGCCACCCCGGTGCTGCAAAGCGTGGCTATGACGGGCGAGATCACCCTGCGCGGGCGCGTGCTGCCCATCGGCGGCCTTAAGGAAAAGCTGCTGGCCGCCTACCGTGCGGGCCTCACGCTGGCGCTGATCCCCCGCGAGAACAGCAAAGACCTGGAAGACGTGCCGCCCACCGTGTTGCAAAAGGTGCGCGTGATGCCGGTGGAGAAGATCGACGAGGTGCTGGCGCACGCGCTGGCGGCCAAGCTGCCCGTGGCCGTGCCCGCCAACCCCACCGCCGCCACCGTGCCGGAGTTGGCCATTCCCCCCGCAGGCACCGGCACGCCCGTATATCCGGGGCTATGAGCATGGAGATCAAGAACGCAACCTTTGTGACCAGCCTTGCGAAATATGCGGAAAGCTCGCCCATCACCCTCAGCCAGCTGGCGGTGGTGGGCAAGAGCAACGTGGGCAAGAGCTCGCTGATCAATGCCCTGTGCAACCGCAAAAAGCTGTGCAAGACCAGCTCGACGCCCGGCAAGACGCGACTGATCAACGTGTTCCTCATCAACGACGCTTTCCACCTGGTCGATTTGCCCGGTTATGGTTTCGCCAAGGTGGATAAGGCGGAGAAGGAACGCTGGGGCGTGATGATGGACGCGTACTTCCAGAAGAGCACGCTGCTGCGGCATGTGCTGCTGCTGGTCGATATCCGCCATGACCCCACCGCCGACGATGTGACCATGGCGAACTACCTGCGCCAGATGGGCATACCCTTTACGGTGGTGGCCACCAAGGCGGATAAGATCAGCCGCGGCGCGCGCGGTAAGCAGCTTGCGCCCATCTGCCGCGCGCTGCTGGTGCAGCCGTGGGAGGTCGTCGTGGTATCCGCCGAGGATGGCACGGGACGTGCGGAGCTGCTGCAAAAAATCGAAACCGCCCTCACGCCACCGTTGAGCGATGGCGAAGGTTGTGATACAATGGCTTCAGAGGATATGGACGCGGTGGGCGACGACGGGCCCTGAGCGTGGCGCACATTTGCATAAGGGGGAATACGCGTGATCCATGTGGAAATGCTCGAGAAGACCAAAAAGGGCATCCGTGACTTTATGGATCTCCCACGCCGCCTGTACCGGAAGGATCCGAATTGGATTCCGCCGATGTACGGGATGCAGCTGAGACTGCTGCTGGGCGAGAACAACCCGCTGCTCAGCGGCGAGCATTCCTTCTTTATGGCCTATGATGATGACCGCCCCGTGGCGCGCGTGCTTGCGGGCGTGGACGAGCGCCTGAATGCGCGCATCGGTGAAAAGCGCGGCTACATCAGCCTGTTTGAGAGTGAAAACGACATGGAGTATGCCCGCGCGGTGCTGGACGCGGCGGTGGGCTACCTGCGCGGCCTTGGCATGGAGCGTGTGGTTGGCCCCAATACCCCGGGCTTTGACGATTTCAGCAAAGGGCTGCTTTGGGAGGGCTTCGACGGCCCGCCGATGCTCTTCAACCCGTATAACCCGCCGTATTACAACGATTTTTTTACCGCATACGGCTTTGCCAAGCACCGCGACCACTACGCCTACCACCTTCGCCTTGCGGAGTTCCCCGATAACGCGTATCAGGGCCTCAGCGAGCTGGCACAGAAGCGTTTCAAATTCCGTGTGCAGCATGTGGATTTACAGCATGCTAACAAGGGCAGGCTGGCCGCCGAGGTAGCGGGGGTGATCGGCGAGGCGTTTCCCGACGACTGGGAGCTGCTGCCGCCCACAAAAGGCGACATCCTGGACGAGATGCAGTCGCTCATGCGATACACCAAGACCGACCTGATCGTGATGGCTTATGCGGGCGAACGCCCCGTGGGCATCCTTGTGTGCTTCCCCGATTACAACCGGCTGCTGAAAGGCAGCAGCGGCAGGCTCTTCCCCTTCGGGTGGATAAAACTCCTGTTCGGCAAGGTGAAGGCCGTGCGTTGCAGTATGATGTTCGTAACGCCGGACTACCAGAATAAAGCCGTGAACGTTGCCATGACGCTGTCCGCCTACGACCGGGCGCGGAGCATCGGCGTGGAGGAGGTCGAAGCCTCAACCATCGACGAGACGAACCTGCCCAGCATCCTCGCCACCGAGCGCACAGGCGCCAAGCGGTACCGGGTGTACAGGCAATATGAGTTGACTCTGTAAGGCTCATGAGCAAGCGCGCCCATCGCTCGCATATGCGAACGAGGGCGCGCTTGTTTTTGGATCAAGTGGCTCGCACATTGCGGCCTGCCGCGGTGGGTTTGTGATGCGTATAATGGCACAAAGGTGGCATATGACTTGTCTGTATACGCATATGGAACGGCCCGTGCTCTTTCAAACGAAGGAGCGCGGGCCGTTTTGACACGAGAGCTTAACATTGCAGGCCTTGCACGCTGACCTTTACGGCACAACGGTCGGGGTTTCGGTTGTCTGTTCGGCGAGCTTGCCCAGCGACTGGGTGGGCGCGCCGCACTTGAGACAGGGTTGCAGCGCGTTGTAGGGCGAATCGTCCAGCTCCTTGTAGAGGAACGATGCCATCGGCAGGAATTTCGGGTTCACCGCGGAGCAGTTGGGGTCCGCGTGGTAGTACTTGCCGCCGTTGGCGTTGTAGTACAGCTTGGTATTGGCGTCAGGGATGGGGGTCACAGTCATGCGCGGCTGCAGCGATTGCACGATGGTCGCCTTGCCCGGCGCGGGCGAGGGGGTCTCGGTGGCGATATCGTTGGTCGCAAGCGAGTTGGGGTCTACAAACCATTCGCCGCTCTCCTTGACCATCAGGATCATGAAACGGTAGCGAACGGGGTCCTTGCCATTGTTCTTGTTGATCAAAGCGCTCATGGTGACCGTGCGGCTGCTGTCCGCCGATGTGCCGGAGATGCCCTCGATGGCATAATCCTGCGGGGTGCGGTTGCTGATGACCGTAAACAGCGCGGAGGCGGCGTTGTCCTGCACGGTAGCCCAACTGGGTTGCACGAGGTTCACCATGTCCTCGATGCGGTTCAGCTGCCAATAGTCCATAAAGGTAGCAAGGCGCTGCTCTGCTTCAGATTCGCCCACATCCTCGACGGGCGGTGGCGTGGGCTGGGCGGCGGGGGCCATGGCCTCGGGGGAGACGGTAGGCTCCGCGCTGGCCTGCACATTGCTGCGGCCCGCGAGGCTGTTGGTCTGCGTCGTGTCGCGGTTGTTGCTGATGAGGCCGGCGATCACGATGATGCACACGACCAGATAGGCCACCGTGACCGTGGTGCGCATCGCAACCGTGAAGGATTGCCGGTACCAAAGGATACTCAGGCTGATGACCGAAGCGATGATGAACAGGTAGCGCAAAAAGTCGAATGCGTGGGATACAAACACGCAAGGAATGAACAGGAGGGGCAACACCAGAAAGAGAATGACCTTGAGCCATTTATCGACATCAAAGGGCGGGCGCGGCGTGGGCATCGCGGGCGAGCCGCCCTCACCGCCGAAGGGCGGGCGACCGAAGCCGTTGCCGCCAGTCATATTCATCACCGGCGGATAGGGCGCGGTCGGGAAAGCGGGGTTCTGCCCGCCTGCCGCCATATTGCCAAAGCCTGTGTTGCCGTAGCCATTGTTCATGCCCGCTATGGGCTGCGCGCCGCCCATCATGCCGGGGGCGCCGCCAAAGCCGGGCACCGGCTCGCTGCGGGTCACACTCGGGGGTATGGCGCCGCTCTGCGGGTATGGCTGCGGTGCGTAGCCCTGCGCGCCCGCGCCAAAACCCATGCCCGCCATCGGGGGCATGGGTTGCTGGTAGTTCTGCTGAAACACGGGCATGCCGTTGGTCTGCTGGGGCGGTATGTAGCTGCCCATGCCGTTCATGCCGTTCCCATTGCCCGAGCCGTTCATGGCGCCGGGCATGGCAAAGCCGTTCATGGGCGCGCCAACACCGCCAAACGGCTGCCCCGCGCCGTAGGGTTGCTGAGGCATGCCAAACATCGGTTGGGCCTGCGCCATCGGCTGGCCAGCCTGTGGCTGAGCAGAAAAAAACGAGGCGCCCGCCCCCTGCGCCACACCCGGGATGGCACCCTGAGGGATACCGAAGGGGTTTTGTGTCGCAAAGGGCGTGGCGGCGGTGCTCATGTCCATCAAAGGCTGCTGCGTAAAATCAGGCGAAGGGGTCGCCTGGGCGGCAGCCTGCTTCTTGGAAAAGTTGCGCTTTTGCATACCGTAGGTAGGCGTGCTGGCATATTTCGTGCGGTTGCTGTTCATGCTGCATCTCCCAGGTCGTTGTCGGGTCGTCATGCGGCGCAAGGTGGACGCATTCCATCATAGTATAGCACATATTGCGTTTTTGTAAATAAAAATCCCAAGCATTGTGAAGCCAGCATGTCAAATACATGACAGAATTTACATAACCGCGCGCCGCGCGAAGGGTACGCACGCCAAAGCCAAGCCTTGCAAGCGTTGCGTGAAGCGAGGGCAAAATTGTTGCGGCAAATCGGTTGCGCAACACGCATGACTCGTGTATAATCATCATGACCCTGCATGCGGTTTTGCGTGCGGGTCATCATTGCCGGTGATGCGTCCATCGTTGCAAGGAGGCATGTGGAATATGGAATGCAAGATCAAGAACGAAATCGGCACAGTTTATATCACCGAGGACGTTATGCTCAAGGTGGTCGGCTATGCCGCGCTCGAATGTTACGGCATCGTGGCGATGTCCAGCAAACGGGCGAAAGACGGTCTTGTTCAGTGGCTGGGGCGTGAGAACCTCACCAAAGGCGTGCAGCTTCGCTTAGTAGACGATATGCTCGACGTGGATCTGTTTATCATCGTCGAATACGGCATCTCCATCGCGGAGGTTTGTAAGACCATCGTGGAAACGGTCCGCTATAAGCTGGAAAGCATGACGGGTGTGAAGGTCCGCCGCGTGAACATCTCGGTTGAGGGTGTGCGCGTTTAATTAACGCCTCGGGAGGAAAAACCTTTGGTACAGACAAAAGTGATTGACGGGCTGCTGCTGCGCGACATGGTTTTGGCAGGCGCGGCGATGCTGGATAAAAACCGTGAGGCGGTAGACGCGCTGAACGTTTTCCCCGTACCTGACGGCGATACCGGCACCAATATGTCGCTCACCATGGCGTCTGCGACGCGGGAGCTAAGCCAAAAGGAATATCTGAGCGCGGGCGAAGCCGCCGAGGCTTTGGCCAAGGGTGCTTTGCGCGGCGCACGCGGCAACAGCGGGGTCATTACTTCGCAGTTGTACCGCGGCTTTGCACGCGCACTGGAGGGCGTGGAGAAGATCGCCCCCATCCAGTTTGCGCTGGCGCTTAAACGCGGTGCGGAAACCGCCTATAAAGCCGTGATGAAGCCCAAGGAAGGCACCATTTTGACCGTTGCCCGCGTGATTGCGGACGACGCGGTGCGCCAGGCCGAAAAAGCGCCCGAGGATTACGACGCGCTGTTTGACGTGATCCTGCAGACGGGCGACAGCATTTTGAAGAAAACGCAGCAGATGTTGCCTGCCCTGACTGCCGCCGGTGTGGTGGACGCGGGCGGGCGCGGCCTGCTGCTGTTGTACATGGGCTATGCAGCCGTGCTGCGCGGCGAGGAGATCCCCACCGAACGGCTTGATTTTTCAGCCGATGGCGAGGTCGCCTTCGCGGACGACCACGACGCGCTGGAGGAGATCACCTACGCCTACTGTACGGAGTTTTTGATCCAGAACCTCCTACCCGAGATGAAGGATGAGGATATCGACTCCTTCCGCCGCCGCCTGAACCGCATCGGCGACTGCGTGCTGGTGGTGGGCGACCTGTCGCTGGTCAAAGTGCATGTGCACACCAACGAGCCCGGCAAGGCACTGGAGTTTGGCCAGGCGCTGGGCGAGCTGGTGAACCTGAAGATCGAAAACATGGTGCAGCAGAAGCGCGACAAAGCGGCCGAGAGCGCCCAAAAAGAGGCGAAGCAGGAGCCGCCGAAAGATTTTGGTATGGTGGCCGTGTCGCTGGGCGAGGGCTTCAACGGCATTTTCGGCGACCTGAGCGTAGATCAGATCGTCGAGGGCGGGCAGACCATGAACCCCAGCATTGAGGATATCAGCGCCGCCATCGGCCGCGTGAATGCCAAGTGCGTGTTTGTGCTGCCCAACAACGGCAACGTGATTTTGGCCGCACAGCAGGCGGCGGAGTTGACCGAGAGCAAGCAGGTGCTGGTGATTCCCACTAAAAACGTGGCGATGGGCATCGCGGCGGCGGTGGCCTTCCAGCCCAACGTGAGCGGCGAGGAAAATGCCAGGCGTATGGATGAAGCCGCCCAGCGCGTGCGCACCGGCACCGTGACCTACGCCGTGCGCGACAGTGACATGGACGGCCTGCACATCAAGCAGGGCGATATCATCGGCCTATATAACGGCAAGATCGTGGAAACCGGCCAGAGCATCCATGATGTGACAGCCAGGCTCATGGGCCAGATCGTGACCGAGGACGATGAGCTGATTACCGTCTACTACGGTAAGGAAGTATCCGAAGACGACGCGCAAGCCCTGACCGACGAGATCGCCGCACAGTTTGACGACTGCGACGTGGAGATCCACCGTGGCGGCCAGCCGCTGTATTATTACCTGATCTCGGTGGAGTGATATGGAGCTTCAGGACCTTACGGGCGTTGGCAAAACGAGATTGGCAGCATTGCACGCAGCGGGCATTGACTCGTTGCGTGATCTTTTATACGCCGTACCCATGAAGTACCGCGACCTTGGCGATATCGTGCCGGTGGGCGACGCGCGCGACGGCGAGCGTCAAACGCTACGGGTAGACCGCATCGGCGAGCCGAAGATTTTTCGCCGTGGCAAGATGAGCCGCGTCACCTGCGCCTTCCGGGACGAAAGCGGCGAGGCGCAGGGCATGTGGTTCAACCAGCCGTGGATGATGGACGCGCTCATGCGGCGGCAGACCTTTCTACTCTATGGCAAGGTGGAACGCACTGGCAAGCGTGTGAAGCTGTTGAACCCCTCGCTGGAGGAGAGCCTTCGCATCGTGCCGGTGTACCGGCTCATCGAAGGCCTACCGCAAAAAACGCATGAAAGTCTTGTGAAGCAGGCGCTGGATGTGGTGGAGGACGCCTGCCCTGAGAACCTGCCGCAGGCCGTGCTGTACCGCTACGCCCTGCCATCCGCGCCCGAGGCGATGCGTGCGCTGCACGCGCCCCAAAGCATCGAGGCGGTTGCGATGGGCCAGCGCCGCTTTGCGTTTGAGCAGATGCTGCTGTACCAGATCGCCGTGGCCGAGATGAAGGGTACACGCCGCGAGGGGCGGGCCATTCATGTGCCGCATGGGGCAGAGGAAGCATTTTGGCGTGCGATGCCCTTTGAACCTACGGGCGCGCAACGCCGTACGCTGCGCGAAGTGGCGGCGGATATGCAAAAACCCCTCGCCATGGCGCGTATGGTGCAGGGTGATGTGGGCTGCGGCAAGACAGCCATTGCCTTCGGCGCGATGAAGCTGGCCGTGCAGGCAGGCTATCAGGCTGCGCTCATGGCACCTACCGAGATATTGGCACGCCAGCACTTCGAGAGTGCAAAGCGCCTGCTGGAGCCTATGAGTGTGCCATGCGGCCTGTTTTTGGGCGGCATGGGTGCACGCGAGCGCCGTGACGCGCTCAGAGCCATCCAAAGCGGCGCGTGGCGCGTGGTCATCGGCACGCACGCTCTCATTGGCGAAGGCGTCGCCTACCAACGGCTTGGCCTTTGTGTGACCGACGAGCAGCACCGTTTCGGCGTAGCGCAGCGCACGCGGCTTATGCAGAAGGCCGGCGACGTGCCGCCGGATCTGCTGGTTATGAGCGCCACGCCCATTCCGCGCACGCTGGCGCTTATGATGTTTGGCGATTTGGACGTGTCCGTGGTGGACGAGCTGCCGCCAGGTCGCACGCCAGTCAAAACGCGCATCGTGCCGGAAGAAAAGCGCAAGGAGATGTACCTTTTTTTGCGCGAACAGGTAGAGCAGGGGCGGCAGGCCTATGTTGTGTGCCCGCTGGTCGAGGAGGACGAAGCCGACGAGCAGCGCAAAGCTGTGGAGAGCCATTTCGAGTCGCTGTGCCGCGGGCCGCTCAAGGGCGTGCCCGTAGGCCTTACGCACGGCAGGCAGCCCTCTGCGGATAAGGCGGCGGTGCTGGGCTCCTTTGCGGAGGGTAAGCTGCGCGCGCTGGTCGCCACCACTGTGATCGAGGTGGGCGTGAACGTGCCAAACGCCACCGTAATGGTGGTGGAGAACGCGGAGCGATACGGGCTTGCCCAGCTGCACCAGCTGCGCGGGCGCGTGGGCCGCGGCACGGGCGAAAGCTGGTGTTTTCTGGTCGCAAAGGAAAACGAGCGCCTGCGTGCGCTCACACAGACGAACGACGGCTTTTTGATCGCGCAGAAGGACTTGGAATTGCGCGGGCCGGGTGAGCTGCTGGGCACGCGCCAGCACGGCGTGGCGTTGCTGCCCGGCGGCGTGGAGCTGGGCAATGTAAGGCTGCTGACCGACGCCGCGGAATGCGCAGGCATGCTGGCATCCGCGCCGGAGCACGCGGATGCGTATGCGCTGCTGAAACGCAGAGCACTGGAGCTGATGCGCAAGACCATGCGGGACGTATCCGTCAGTTGACTGGCGCACAGGTCTGCATCGCAGGCTCGGCGGCCCCGCCCCGCGCGGTTGAAAAAAGCGCGCGCAGGTTGTACAATACCCTATGGAGGCGATTGCGTGCACATCGTGCTTTTCAGCCCCGAGATACCGCAGAACACCGGCAACATCGCGCGCACCTGCGCCGCGACCGGCGCCATACTGCACCTGATACGCCCGCTTGGTTTTGAATTGTCTGATAAGTATTTGAAACGTGCGGGGCTGGACTATTGGAACATGATGGAATATCGCGTCTACGATCGCTTCGAAGACCTGCTGGCGGCGTATCCGTCGGCGAAGATGCACTTTTTGACCACCAAGGCTCCGCACGGCTATACCGAAGTTGCTTATCAGCCAAACGATTTTCTGGTGTTCGGCTGCGAGACGCGCGGCTTGCCGGAAAGCCTGCTGTCCAAAGCCTATGACCGCTGCGTGCGCATCCCGATGGTAGCGGGAGCACGCAGCCTGAACCTGAGCAACGCCGTCGCCATCGTGCTCTACGAGGCGCTGCGCCAGCAATGCTTTGCGGGCATGCAAGCGGAGGGGAACCTCACCGGTCGCGATGACGCGGCTGAACCTTGGATGGACTACGTGTAAACAGCGTCGGTCAATCCGGCGCAGCACATAAGGAGGTGTACGCATGGCGGACTGGCGGCAGCCCGGGGCGGATGAGCCCGAAAACTACTCGCAGGACGACGGACAATACGACCATGTGGAATACATCGACTATTCCCAGTCCGGTTTTGAGGAGGAGGAATACTCCGACTATAGCGAGGAGCTGGACGATACGCATCGCTTCCATGTGGCAATGAACGTGTTCGACCTGATCAGCGTTCTGGCGGGTCTTGCGGTCATCCTGGTGCTGGTGGCGATCCTCGTTAGCCTGGTCACATGGCTGCAGAGCGACATTACCCAGTCGTTCACGCTGCTCACCTCACAGCTGAACTAGCGCAGGAGGGACAGGATATGAAAACCTCTTGGGCCGAGCTGGCCGCGCAGATCGACGAGTGCACGCGCTGCCCGCTGTGCGAAAGCTGCGGGCAGAAGGTGCCCGGGCAGGGCGACCCTGCAGCTCCGCTGATGCTGATCGGCGAAGGGCCGGGCGAGCAGGAGGACAGGCAGGGGCTCGCCTTCGTAGGTCCCGCGGGACAGCTTTTGACCAAGATGCTGGAAGCGATTCAGTTACCGCGCGAGCGGGTATATATATGTAACATCGTCAAGTGCCGCCCGCCGGGCAACCGTACCCCCACCGTGGAAGAGGCCGCGGCCTGTGAGCCCCACCTTTTGGCACAGTGGTCGCTGGTGCGCCCCAAGGCGGTGCTGCTGCTTGGTGGCACTGCTGTGCGCTCGGTGCTGGGCGAAAATTACCGCGTTACGCGCTGCCGCGGGCAGTGGTTTGAGCGGCGCGGCGTACCGGTGCTGGCCACGTACCATCCCTCTGCGCTGCTGCGCGAGCAGGACAAAAAGCGCGAGGCATGGGAAGACCTCAAGCGGATGCGCGCGATGCTGTCGCAGCTTCAGACCTACCCAGACCTGCTGAAAGGGGAACCGTGATGGGGGAGGACGCGCTGAAGCAGTTGCGGCATGCATGCATGGAGGGAATGCGGCATCAGTGGCCGGATGGTGTGCCCGCGCTCGTATTTGGAGACGGCAACGCATCGCGCCCGCCACTCATGCTTGTCGGCGAGGCACCCGGCGAACAGGAGGCCTTGCAGGGCAAGCCGTTTGTGGGTAAGGCGGGCAAGAACCTGACCGAGTTTTTGACGGCGGTGGGTCTGGACCGACCGGCGCTATACATCAGTAATGTGGTCAAGTTCCGCCCCAGCCGCGTGAGCGCCGCGGGCAGGCAGGTCAACCGCCCGCCCACCCGCGAGGAGATTGCGATGTTCACGCCATGGCTGATGCGCGAGGTGGCCATCGTGCGGCCCCGCGCGCTGGTCACGCTGGGCAACGTGGCGCTAAACGCGTTCCTCACAAGCAAGACGGTCATCGGCGACTGTCATGGCCGCTGGCAAACGGTGTGCATCGCGACCGAAGATGATGAGCCATTCACGTTGCCACTGTTCGCGCTGTACCACCCCGCGTCGGTTATTTATAACCGCTCGCTGGCAGATGTATACCGCGACGACCTGCGCACACTCACCGAAACGCTTTCGCAAAGCGGCACGTATACGGACAGTTGAACCGCCGTTTGGTTGCTTTGGTGCAACCCTGCGGGACAATTTTCGCCAGCCATGGTAGCATGACCATGTCACTTAGATAAGGAGGGGTGAGGAATGATCGAGTTTTTTACGGCAAACCTGCCCATTGTCATATGTTTTGTCGTCGGGGTGGGCCTTCTGGTGGCAGAGGTGTTCATGCCCGGTTTTGGCATTGCGGGCATTTCCGGCATCGTGCTGGAAGTGATCAGCGTGGTTCTCACATACGTCAAGTACGGCGGTTTGGCCGCGCTTGGTCTCACAGTGGTGATTCTTGCGGTCATCGGCATCACGATATCGGTGTCGCTGCGCTCGGTCACCAAGGGGCGGCTGTCCAAATCGCCCATCATCCTCAAGGATCGTGAAACCAGCGCGGAGGGCTACATCGCCACCGCCGATATGGACGTGTTCACCGGCAAGGAGGGCGAGTCGACCACGGTGCTGCGCCCCACCGGCATGGCCGAGGTGGATGGCATCCGACTGAACGTGGTATCCGAGGGGGAGTATATCCCCAAGGGCACGCGGATCCGCGTGACCCGTGTGGACGGCGCGCGTGTCGTGGTGCGTGCCATCGAGTAGCGTTACCGCCGCAGATAGGCGGCTTGCAATAGAACGATCAAAACGATAAAGGAGGCAGACCTCATGTTTTCTGCACTGCTCGGTTCCGTGTTTGCATCCGGTTACAATACGGGTGCGGACTTTTCCTCGGTGCTCTGGATCGTGCTGGCTGCGGTCATCGCACTGGTGCTGATCACGGTTTTCCTGCGCTTTGTGCCGGTGGGCCTGTGGATTACCTCGCTGGCCGCGGGCGTGCATGTGAGCATCAGTTCACTCATCGGCATGCGGCTGCGTCGCATTCAACCTAAGCGGCTGGTGGAGCCGCTCATCAAGGCGCGCAAAGCGGGCCTGGATGTGACGCTTTCCAAGCTGGAAACGCATTACCTTGCGGGCGGCAATGTGGATCGCGTGATCAACGCATTGATCGCCGCGCAGCGCTCCAATATCGAAATGCCCTTTGAGAAGGCCAGCGCCATCGACCTGGCGGGCCGCGATGTGCTGCAGGCCGTGCAGATGAGCGTTACCCCCAAGGTGATCGAGACGCCCGTCGTGGCCGCCATCGCCAAGGATGGCATCGAGCTGCGCGCCAAGGCGCGCGTGACCGTGCGTACCAACATTGAGCGGCTGGTGGGCGGCGCGGGTGAAGAGACTGTGATCGCCCGTGTGGGCGAGGGTATCGTTACGACCGTCGGCTCCGCGGAGACGCACAAGCAGGTGCTGGAGAACCCGGATCTGATCAGCCGCACGGTGCTCAACAAGGGCCTTGATGCGGGCACCGCGTATGAGATCCTCTCCATCGATATCGCGGATGTGGATGTGGGCCGCAACATCGGCGCACAGCTGCAGATGGATCAGGCGGAGGCCGACCGGCACATTGCGCAGGCGCGTGCCGAGGAGCGCCGTGCCATGGCCGTGGCGCATGAGCAGGAGATGAAGGCCGCCGTACAGGAGATGCGCGCCCGTGTGGTTGAGGCGGAAGCTGAGGTGCCGCGCGCACTGGCGGCCGCGCTGCGCGAGGGCAAGCTGGGTGTGATGGAGTATTACCAAATGAAGAATCTGGTCGCGGATACCGAAATGCGCGACGGCATTGCCAAGGCGGCAACGCCCAACGTGCCCAATGAGCCCACACCGGGCCCGCGTAAGTAACGAAAGCCAAAGCGCCGGAGGCGGCAACGCCTTCGGCGCGCATTGCGAGGTGAGCGGCATGGAAGGAATCTTTGTCATGCTGGCGCTGTACCTGCTATTCCGGGCGTTTGCCAAGAAGGGCCGCTCGGTGATTTCATCGGCACAACGGCAGATCGGCACGAATATTGAGCGCACGGCGGACGAGCCGACCAGCGTGGAGGCAACTCCGCAAGCGCCGGTCAATGCCCCGTTTACCACACAGCAGAAGCTGGATGCACAACGCAGGCAGCAGGAGGAGCGCAAGCAGCCTGTGCAGCGGTTGGAGAGCATGCAGCGGCAGAAGCTGCAAACAACGCTGCGGGCAGAATCCGTACGTGATGCGTATACGGGCAGCCTTGGTGCCCCGTCAAAAGAGGGGAAGCCCTCTACAGAGGGCGGTGCAACGCTGGAAGGGACACCCTCAGTGGAAGGCAAGGATATCCGTGATCCGGCCTTTGCCAATGCGAGTGTACCAAGCGCTTTACAGTCGGCTTTGGCCCCAATGGGCACACCTGAGCTTTCCGTTCTGCCATTGGCATGGAACGGCAGCGAGCTGGTGCGGGCCGTGGTTATGAGCGAAGTCCTCGGAAAACCCGGTAAATGGAGTGATTACCATGGATGACCTGCGGGTACTGGTTGCAGACGACGATGCGGGCATGCGCACGGTGATGAAGCACATCATCGGTCGCGTGGATGGCTTCACGCTGGTGGGCGAGGCTGCCGACGGCGAGGAGGCGCTCGCGCTGGTGGAGACGCTCAAGCCAAACGTGGTATTTCTGGACGTGGAAATGCCTAAACTTACGGGCGTGGATTGCGCGCGCGCCATTCAGGACATGGATCCATCGATCGTCATCATCTTTGCGACAGCACACGATACCTACATGAGTGATGCGTTCGAGGTGTACGCCTTCGACTACATGGTAAAGCCCTTCAAAGTGGAGCGCGTCACGCAGACGCTGGATCGCATCCGCGAGCGCCTCACCTGCCGCATCGCACCGCCCGAGGACGTGCCCAAGGCCATCATGGCCAACCGCAAGCCCATCGACGGCAGGCTGATGCTGCGCCACCGCGAGGGCGTAAGCTTCATTGACCTGAACGACATCCTGCTGGTGCAGCGTGAGGATCGCGCCACCGTGCTCTACACCCGTGTGGAGGACGGCCGCTACGTGACCGGCGACTCGCTGGGGGAGATGGAGGAGCGCCTGCCCAAGGACGCGTTTTTCCGCTGCCATAAGAGCTATATCATCAACCTGAACCACATCAAGGATATCACACCTTATGGGCGTTGGACGTATGTTGTGCGCCTGCATGGCACCAAGCACGACGCGCTGATCACCCATGAAAAGTATGAGGAGCTGGAGCAACTGTTCCGCTGAGGGCGTGCTAACCAGCTTTGCGGCCCGCGCCGCGGAGGAATGACCCATGGAGAAGCGCACGCTGCTGACCGACGGCGGGCCTGTGAACTACTGGGTATCGCATGTGGAGGGCGCGCCCGCGCTGGTGCTCCTGCACGGGCTTACCGCAGACCACACGATGTTTGACAAACAGGTGGATGCCTTTGAGGGACGGTATACGCTGCTGCTGTGGGATGCGCCCGCGCACGGCACATCTCGTCCGTACAGCGGGTTCAGCTACCCGCAGGCGCTGGAGCACCTGCGCGCCATTCTCGATATCGAAGGCATCGCGAGCGCCACATTCATCGGGCAATCGATGGGCGGGTTTATTGCACAGGCGTTTCTTTCGCAAAACCCGGCGTATGGCGACGGATTCATCGGTGTGGATACCTGTCCGTTGGGCGAAGGGTACTACAGCAAGAGCGACCGTTGGTGGCTCATGCATGTGGAGCCGCTGGCCCGGTGGTATCCCCTGGGGCTGCTGCGCTGGGGCATCGTGCGCGCCTGTGCCCGTACCGCGTGGGCGAGGGCAAACATGCGTGCCATCCTCGCTCCCTATTCGAAGGATGAACTTTGCCGCCTGATGGGTTATGGCTTTGGCGGATTCTTCTCCATCAACCGCGACACGACGCTGCCCTGTGACGCGCTGCTGCTGCTGGGTGAGCACGACCGCACGGGCAAGGTGCGGGCCTATAACGAGGCCTGGCACGCGCGCACCGGTTACCCGCTAGTGATGGTAAAGAACGCCGCGCACAACGCCAACGCTGATCAGCCCGCGTTCGTCAACACGCAGATCGAGGCCTTCGTGGCGCGCCAGCGCAAGTCGGCCATATGAAACCGCTGAAAGCGTAAGGCCCGGCCAATCAAACGGAACTACGAATCAGCCCTCGCCTTTGTACGGCGAGGGCTGATTCGTATGTAGGCGATATTTTGCGCTGCAAGATATGGCACAGGGCTTGGACAGCCGAGACGTATCTGTGGTAGTGAAAGCAGAATGAGGGGTAATAATCGTGCAGGCGTTGTACCTACGGCTCAAGCGCGCCGCGAAGCACCTGCTCCACGACCTCCTTGCTGCAAGCGCCCTCGTGCACCTTCACGCCGTCCACGTAAAAGGTGGGCACATACCAGTAATCATACTGGCAGGCGATATCGGGGCAGAGGTTTTCGTCGATGCGCTCAACTTCGACCTTCGCCAGGTCAGGGTTCTCCCGTGCCAGCTCGTCCAGCCAGTTGCGGGCAGCGCGGCAGTAGGGGCAGCTCTGGAAATGAAACAGCGTCACTTTCTTCATGGTATGCCTCCGTCGTGTTGAAATGGAGCGTTGTGAACCGGAAGATACGCAAGCGCACCTTCAATGCGTGTGCTGTGAAACAGGGTGAGTGACTGTGCGGTGAAAGCGGGGTGCGGGAATGCATCCTGTAAGGAAAGCAACGACTGGCTATCCTCGGTAGAGCCGCCCAGCACCGCGTCGCGTGCGAGTGTGATGTGCGGCACCAGAGGCTGATCGTCGAAGCGCTCACCTGCCAGCCGCAGCACGCTGCGAAGCGCGTCATTGACGGCCAAAAGCGATTCGCTGGGCTGTAGAGTGGCATGGAGGATGGCTTTCGTCGGCTTGCCGAAATAACCGATGCCGTTCACACACAGGCTAAAGGGTAAAACCCCGGCTACGAAGCCGTTCATAAGCGACCTGAGAGAAGGCAGCCTATCCGCCTCACGCTCGCCAAGGTAGGCCAGTGTGATGTGGTACAGCACGGGCAGCACATATCGGGCTGGCACAACCTTTTGCAGCTGTTCGCAGAACGCTTGCAGCGCATGTTGCACAGGCAGATCTACAGGGATGCCAATGAACAGACGCACGCGAATCACTCCCGCCAAACCGTCGCAGCCACATCATACGCGCTTATGCCGCCTGCGTCAAGTGCGTGGTACTGAGCAGCCCGAACAGGGAAAGGCTAAGCAAAGAAAGCGGCAAGAGCACATATTGTGGGTACGGGGGGAGCGTAGGCTGTACAATACCAGGACAATATCTGTACCCTTGTTGATCTTGAGCGACGATACATTTCTGAGCAAAGCGCCCGCTTCCATCTGCAAGCGGGCGCTTTGTGCGGCAGGCGGTCATGGATGTCTGCATCTTAGCGTGCCTTGCCATAAGCGTCAGCGCACGACGCCTTTCATGGCGTTGCCGCGCTGGCGGCGCGCAATGCCGGAGAACGTGCGGTTGATCACATAATAGATGAGCGCGACCACCAGGTAGAGCACCAGAATGTCCTCCGCGGTCACGATGCTGCGGTGCGCAGCCACGATCTTGCTGGTAAAGCTCAGCTCGTATGTGCCTACGATGGCGCAAAACGACGTATCCTTGATGGTGGTGACGAACTGGGAGATGAGCGGAGAACGGATGCGGCGAAGCGCCTGCGGAATGATGACGTGCCACATGGTCTGGATACGATTGAACCCCTGCGAGGAAGCAGCCTCCCACTGGCCTTTGCCAACAGAGTTGAGGCCGCCGCGCACGATCTCCGCCACGATAGCGGAAGTGAACACCGTCATGGCCGCGATGCCGCTCTCCAGCGGGGGCAGCTTGGTCATGAAACGCATGGAGATGATGAACAGTGTGAGCGGGATATTGCGCACCACCTCGATGTAGATGGTCGCGACCCACATGATCGGCTTTTCCTTGGAGTTGCGCATCAGGCCCAGTACGGTGCCGAATACCAGGCTCAGCGCGATGGCGACCGCCGCGATGTACAGGGTGTTAAGCAGTCCCTGTCCCAAAAACAGCAGGATTTTCGTGCTGAATACGGTGGTGATGGCTTTGATCCATTTATCCAGCATTGCGCACACTCCTCTTCTCCAGCCAGCGGGCCAGTAGCGAGATGGGCAGGCAAATGCTCAGGTACAGGACACCTGTCATCACAAAGGTGGGGCCGTAGATCAGGTTGCTGCCGCTCCAGCTGTCCGCGCAGTACATCAGTTCGCCGCCTGCGATCACAGCCAGCACGGAGGAGTTTTTGATCAGGTTCACAGCCTGATTAGTCATGGGCGGCAGGCCGATCTTGACCGCCTGCGGCAAAATGATGTGATACATCGATTGAAGGTAGCCAAAGCCTTGGCTGCTGGCAGCCTCCATCTGGCCGGTCGGTACGGCCTGAATGGCGCTGCGCACGATATCCGCGGCATATGCGCCCGTATACAAGGCAAGGCCCATCACGCCGATGGTGACGACGTCGAGCCGGATACCCAATTTTGGCAATACATTATAGAAGATGAAGATTTGAATCACCAGCGGCGTGTTCTGGAAAAACGACATGTAGCCCTTACAGATCGCCAGCACCAAGCGGTTTCGGCCGCACAGCAGTATGCCCACGATCAGGCCGATCACCAGCGTGAAAACAAGGCCGAGCATCGATATATACAGCGTACGCAGGAAGCCCTCGGCAAAGAAATGCCAATCCTTGAACCAGGCTTGCCAGTTTTGGGTGGAAAACGGTCCCGACACGGTGTCACTCCCTGTTCACGCACGGGAGCGGAGGCCGCATTGCGGCCCCCGCTCGCGCGTACAAATGTCGTGTTTAGCTGGCAGGCGTGGGCGAGGGGGTGGGGTTGGCAGCCAAATCGGCAGCGGCGGCCCACAGGTCGACGCCATACTGATCAACGATGGCCCAATCCACCGCGGGCAGCGTCCATTTGGCGACCAGCTCGTCCAGCGTGCCATCGGCGCGCAGGGCGGCAATGGTCTCATCCACGACGGCCAGCAGGCCAAGGTTGCCCTTCTTCATGGCAACGCCGTAGGGCTGGGGCGAGAAGCTGTCCGGCAGAATCTCGGTGGTGTCGTCCACATAGCCGTTGAGGATGGACTTATCCACAGAGAAGCAATCCACGCGGCCGGAGCCTAGCGCGGCCTTAATGTCCGGGTAGGAGGGGAACTCCGCGAAGCTGACGGTGATGCCGGCCTTCTCGGCGGCGGCGGTCAGCGCGTCCTTGGTGGTGGCGGACTGAGCAACGCCAATGGTCTTGCCGTTCAGGTCGGCAAAGCTCTTGATGCCGCTGTCCTTATTGACCATCAGGCCGATGGCGTCGATGAAGTAAGGCTTTGAGAACTCATACTGCAGGATACGGTCAGGCTTGATGGTGAAGGTGGCGATGACCAGATCCAGCTCGCCGGTATCCAGCAGCGGGCCGCGGGTCTTGGCGGTCACAGGCGTGAAGGCCACAGCGTTCGCATCGCCAAGGATCACTTCGGCCAGCTTGTGCGCCAGGTCGATCTCAAGCCCCTCGTAGGTGTCGCTGCCCAGTTCCTGATAGCCGAAGTTGGGCACATCGGCCTTGACGCCCACGTTCAGCACGCCGCGCGTCTTGATGGCGGCCACCTCGGCGGCATCCTCCGCCATTGCGGGGATGAAGGCGACCAATGCAAGCGTAAGGACCAGTGCGATCGAAAGCAGTTTCCTCATTCGATTCCATCCTCCCGTTAGTGTAGTATTTTCCCAAGGAAAGCGGTGGTGCGCTCGTTCCTGGGATGATGAAACACCTGCTCGGGTGTGCCATCCTCAAGGATCGTGCCGTCGTCCAAAAACAGCACGCGGTCCGCGATGTGCTGGGCAAACTTCATCTCGTGGGTCACAAACAGCATGGTGATCTGCGTCTCCAGCGCTACGCGCTCCATGATGTCCAGCACCTCCTGGATCATCTCCGGGTCCAGCGCGGAGGTGGGCTCGTCAAACAGCATGATCTTGGGGCGCATCGTGAGCGCGCGGGCGATGGCCACGCGCTGCTGCTGCCCGCCGGAGAGCTGGCTGGGATAGGCGTCGGCCTTCTCCGCGATGTTCACTTCGCGTAGATTGCTCATGGCGCGTTCGGTGGCCGCAGCCTTGCTCTCACGCTTGAGCACCATGGGAGCCATGATGAGGTTCTCCAGCACCGTCTTGTGGGGGTAAAGGTTAAAGTTTTGGAACACCATGCCGATATCCTGCCGGGCCTGACAGAGCATGCGGTTGCTCATGCTGGATATGGCGACGCCGTCTATGTATACATTGCCCTTGCGCGGCCGCTCGAACATGTTTACCGTGCGCAAAAGCGTGCTTTTACCGCTGCCGCTGGGGCCGATGATGACGGTCCTCGAACCGGTGGGAATCTCCAGATCGATGCTCTTGAGCACATCCAGCGATCCAAAACTTACGCAAACGTTATCGAAAACGATCAAACGCCGATCCCCCTTCAATGAGAAAAACGCGACATGCGTGGGAGCGCCTTCGCTCCACACGGCGCATCGCGCATAGCTTGATTTGATTGTATTTCACGGGATGCATCATGTCAACCTATACCTTGCAAAATACAGGATAAATACATAGAACCGCGCCTGAAAATGCATGATGAAAGGTTCGATTGTGCAAATCTGGGATGTTCTGTGCAGACGTGCGAAGATGACCCTTGCGGATGGGCGTAGGGCATCCAATTAGGTATGCAGTGCGTAAAAGTTTATCGGTAGAATGCTTGTTGTGGTATACTGTTGGCAGTAAAACGGGGGTGCCGCCATGAAGAACGACCGCCTGTTCCAGCTTTTGTACCTGCTGCTGAGCAAAGGATCGCTCACCGCGCCCGAGCTGGCGGGCAGGCTGGAGGTATCGGTGCGCACGGTGTACCGCGATGTGGATACGCTTGCGGCGGCAGGCGTGCCGGTGTGCACGGCTGCAGGCAAAGGCGGCGGGATATCGCTGATGGCGGGCTATGCCTTCAATCGCGCGCTGTTCAGCGACGAGGAGCAAAACCAAATCCTCTTTGCCATCCAGAGCATGCGCGCTGCCGACCGCTCCGCGGACGAACTGCTGGGCAAGCTGAGTGGGCTGTTTCAAAAGCGCAGCGCGGACTGGGTCGAAGTGGATTTTACCCGCTGGGGTTACGGACGTGTGGATCGGAAACGCTTTGAGCTGCTCAAAACCGCCATTCTGGAAAAACTGGTGCTCGAAATCGTTTATGTGAACATGGCAGGCGAAGTGACCCGGCGGCGCATCAGGCCATTGCGGCTGGTGTTCAAGAGCCGCGGCTGGTATGCGCAGGCGTGGTGCCTGCACGCGGGCGATTACCGCCTGTTCAAGCTGAGCCGCATGCTGGAGCTTCGGCTTACGGAGGAGCGCTTCACGGAGGAATATCCGCTGCCGCCGCTGGAAACAGAGGCGATGGCGGTGGAACCAAACCTGCCGGTGCGACTGCTTTTCGCTTCTTCCGCAGCCTACCGCGTATATGATGAGTTCGATCCTGCGAGCATTGAGCGGCAGGCGGACGGGTCGCTGCTGGTGCGATGCTTCTTGCCGCTGGACGAGGGAATGGTGGGTTACCTGCTTACCTTTGGCACTGGCCTTACGGTGCTGGAACCCTCCATTTTGCGCGATAGCATGGCCGAGACAGCGCGGAAAATTGCCGCGCAATACGAAACCTGACACGCTGTTGTCTGGTTCTGGGGCGTATGATGAGCACGCAGGGTCAGGATGGCCCGAAACAAAGCACGGGAGGCGAATGTAAGATGGAAGAAAGGTATTGCCAGAGCTGCGCAATGCCCATGGGGGCAACGGACGAGATGTACGGCACCGAGAAGGACGGCACCAAGAGTGCCGACTATTGCCGGTACTGCTACGAGAACGGGGCTTTCACATTCAACGGCACCATGCAGGAGATGGTCAAGATCTGCGTGCCCCCGATGGTAGAGAACAACCCGGGCATGACCGAAGCACAGGCGCGTGAGATGATGCAGGGCTTCCTGCCCACGCTGAAGCGCTGGAGAACGGCGTAAGCGGGACGCGAGCCTAAGGCGGATCACGGCCAATGAGCGCGGCGCAGGGTGCGGGATCGTTGCATCCCGCGCCGCAAGCTTGAAGAGGGGGCATCACACGATGGCGATAGACCAGAGCGATATCATCATGCTGGCGCCCTGCGGCATCAACTGTATGCTGTGCAACAAGCACCTGAGTGCTAAGCCCTGCCCCGGCTGCCTGTGCGACGGTCAGGGCAAGCCGGAACATACAAGGCATTGCCACATCAAGGCGTGCGCAGCGGCGCAAAACGTGACCCGCTGCCATGCGTGTGGCACATTCCCGTGCAACAGGATACGCTCGCTGGACCGAACCTATCGCAAGCATTACGATGTGAGCCTGCGCGACGCGGGGTTGCGGATGCGCGCCGTGGGGGAGGCAGCGTTTTTGCTTGAGCAGATCGAGCAATACACCTGTGAAAGCTGCGGCGGGCTGGTCTGCCTGCACACCGGCGCTTGCAGCGTTTGCGGGCAAGCCAATCATCCCGAAAGGCAGCGTGATGCAAATGAGCTGGAATGAACAGTACCCCAAGGAGATCAAACCTGAGCTCAACGATATCGGCGCGTTTGTCGCAAGCCCGCTGTGGCAGCGCCTCTGCGCACAGCTGGAGCAGACCTACGGCGTAAAGCCCTTGACGGAACACAGCCGCTGCTCGGGCGCGCCGGGGTGGAACGTCAAGTACAAAAAGGGCGGGCGGTCGCTGTGCACGCTGTATCCCGCGGGCGGCTACTTCACCTGTCTGGTGGCCATTGGCGGCGAAGCCGCTGTGGAGGCGGAGCTGGCGCTGAACACGTACAGCGATTATACCCGCGCGCTGTATCAGCATGCCATGCCCTTCAACGGCTCGCGCTGGCTAATGATCGACGTGCGGGACGAGCATATCCTCGCGGATGCGCTTTCGTTGATCGCCATACGGGCGCGGAACAAGAAGTAATCCATATGTACTCGATACGCACATTGGGTCGACGCTGCCTTGCCCGCTTGCACGGATATACAAGCGTGACGAGATCGGGCGCGTTTTCGCATACGCGCTGCGCCATCGAGTGAAAATCCATCGCATCCCCTTGCGCGTCAATGGCTTCGACTCGCAACGGATCCATGCATACGCTGTGGCGCGGTCACAATTCGGTGGCTACGCTGCTCAACAAGTAAACCACCTGCGGACAAAGCTCGTTTGTCAGCAGGCGGTTGATGGTATCGGCGGGCAGTCGATGCCCGCTCGTTTATAACGTGACAGGCTTACGGGCGTTTGCGCCGCCTGATGCTCAGCAAAAGCATGACCAGCAGCCCTGTTGCGGATACGCCAACCAGCGCCCACAGCAGGAATACCGGGCTGGCATCGCCCGTTTTAGGCACGCCGTCGGGCTTGACGCGGGAAACACCGTAGCTGGAACAGTGATCCTGCGTGACTGTGATATAGCCGTTCGCATCTACCACCGCGGTCTGCTCGCATTGCAGCTTGCAGACCTCCGGGTCGTAGTACAGGTATTCCACGGTCTCACCGGCATATTTCTTGCCCACATAGATGCTGATCTGCATTTCACCCGGCAGAGGGCCATCGTGCTTGAACTCCAGCATCAGCACGAACTTGGAGCCTGTCGCGGTGCGGATGGCCGCATAGCTTGACCCGGCGTTGAACTGTACGCCCAGGTTCAGCTCCGTTTCCCAAGGCGTCATCGCACCCTTTGCGAAGGTGATGGTGTAGCCGTTGCCGGTGATCACGACAGGCTTGTTGGCGTTGCTGGCAAGCAGGAGGGCAAGCTGCTCCGTGGACAGGATGCTGGGCCCGGTGGTCAGGTCTACGGTCACCTGGTCGGCCAATTCTACGATACTCTCATCGGCCACATACGGGCTGGGCGGCACGTCGATGGTGGCGCTCTTGGTGCCGGTGTAGTAGCCGTATGCCGTGACCACGACGCTGAGGGTCTTGCCCTGATCGGGCTTGGTGATAGTGTAGCTTGTGCCGCTGGCACCGCTGATGGGCGTGCCCTCGCGCAGCCAGCCGACGTTATAGGTCGCGGTGGCGGGCGTCAGTGCGCTGGCATCCAGCGACAGCACGCCGCCAAAGCCCGTCGTGCCGGTGATGGAGACGCTGCCGTCAAGCGGGGACTCAAACACAGTCTGCGCTGCGCTCTCCAGCGTGCCGGTGTAGTTGCCGCTTCCTGTCGCCTTCACGGTGAAGTAGGTGCCAACGGGGTCGGCGGTCAGGCCGTCCACAGTGTGCGTGGTAGCAGTCGCACCCGGGATATCGGTTCCGTTACGGGTCCACTGGCAGGTTACCGTGAGCGTGCTGGGGACGACCACGGCGCTCGTGTTCAGGGTCAGGATATCGCCCGAATCAATCAGCGCGGCATCGCCGCTTACGTTGGTCACGTCCACATCCACTGTACCGGTGATCGTACATGGGGTGATGGTGGCAGTGGCGCCGCCCGCGCCGGAAATCGTGTAGTTGCGCGTGAGGGAGGTGTCGATCAGCGACGCGGTCACGGAAACAGGAATGTCTGTTGCCGCATCGGCGCTGGCGAACACGCCGCTCGCCGTATAGTCCGTGCCGATGGCGAGGCTCTCGCCAGTAGCGAGCCCATCAAACGTCACGCCCGTCACGCTGGCATCGGTCGTGCTGTCGTAGACCTTGTCGGTCACGGTCGCGTCCAGCAAGGTCAGCGTGGCCTGAGCAATGTCCACGGTGATGCCGGAGGGCTGTGCCAGCGTATAGTTGCCCGCTTTGGTGCCAGTCAGCGTGATGGCGGTGGTCACGGCCTTGCCGTCTTCAGCGCCTGCACTTTCCACGGAGCCGGTGTGAAGGTCAAACCCAACCAGCAGTTCGTCTCCCGCTGCCACGCCTACGAGTGTGCCGCCCGTCAGGGCCACGGCGGTTGTGCCGTCGTAGGCGCGGTTTGTCGCGCTTACACCGGTGATTGTGATGGCCTCATCCGTAATGCTTGCGGTGGTGTTGATCACGTTGGTGGGCAGCGAATAGTTGCGCGCAGTGCCCGTGCCGGACAGCGTTACGGTCACGGCGACGGTGATGTCAGTGCCAACATCCGCGCTGGCGAACAATCCGGTGGCCGTGTAATCTGTACCAAATGCCATATCCTCGCCCGCGATCATGCCCTCGACCACCACGTCCGTTACGGTGGCGGTCAGTGTACCGTCGTAACCCTTGTCGGAGGCGGCGGCGCTGGTCAAGCTCAACGGCACTTTGGTTATGGTCACGGTCACGCCGGTGGGTTGCGTCAGGGTATAGTTGCCTGCGCGGTCGCCGTTCAGGGTGATGCTGGTCGTCACAGCCTTTGCGCTACCGGCATCGGCGTTGGCCGTTTCACCGGTGAGCAGGTCAAACCCAACGTCCGCTGCATCCGCCGTTTCCACCCCTGCCAGCGTGCCGCCGGACAGCGCCACAGTCGAGGTGCAGTCGTATGCGCGGCCCGTGGCGGTAACGCCCGTGATGGTGATGGCTTTTTGCGTGATGTTGGCTGCCGTTGTGGCCGTGTCCGAGGCGAGCGTGTAATTGTTGGCTTTGGTCGTGCTGGCCAGCGATACGGTCACGGTTACGGAGACGCCGTCGCCCACATCCGCGCTGTCAAATGCGCCAGTCGCGGTGTAATCCGTTCCAGAGGCAAGCGTTTCGCCTGATACCAGCCCGCCGAACGTTACGCTGGACACGGTGGCGCCTGTCGAGCCGTTGTAAGCCCTGTTTGCAGCGGTGGCCGTTATGGTCAGTTCCTGAGCCGAAATGACGACGCTCACGCTCGGCTGGGCGGAGAGGGTATAGTTGTCCTTATCGGCCCCCGTCAAGGTGATGGCCGTGTAGGTGACGGCCTGCGTGCCCACGTTTTTCTGCGCGGCGGTGCCTGCCGTCGGGTAGGTGGCGGAGACCGTGTCGCCTGTGAGCACGCCGGTCAGCTCGCCGCCGCTCAAAGCCACGTCGGTGGTGCCGTCATACGTTTTGGCGGTAGCCGTAAGGCCGGTGACGGACACAGACTTGGCCGTGATGGTCAGCACACAGGCGCCGCTGGCAAAGCTGGTGAAGTGGTAGGTGGCGCCGCTGGGGATAAAGTCCGCCGTTACGGAGGCGGTACCCGCGTCCAGCGTGGTTGCCTCAGTTTGGTAGCTGGCGCTGTTGCTGCTGAGGGTGACTGGGCTGCCGATATTCACCCCGTTGGACTTGAACTGAACCGTGCCACTGAGCGTATCCGCGCAGCTAAGCGTGGCCGTAAAGGTGATCTGCGTGCCGTAGGCTGCGCTGCCACCCGTGGCCGTGCTGGTAAGTTCCGGCGTGGCTAGAACGTTAATGCCGGTCGCGCCTGCGGTGATGTCCAGCTCCGCCGCATAAGCATCCGTGTCGGTGATGGGGGAGCCATAATCGTCAATGGCGGAGCCGATCTCCACCGCCCCCTCGTCGTCGCTGGCCAACGTGTAGCGGTAGGTGATGGTGTCTGTCGTTCTGGACAGGTAGGCTGCATCTACTGCGTTGCCAGCCACGGTCAGCGGCAGGATGGAGCCCGTGCCGCCCTGAATGGCGCGGCTGAAATGGACGGTAAAATCGAGGTTGCTGCCGGCCGCATAATAGCCTGCCGCCGGTGCGTCCACGGCAGTGATGCGGGCAGGCTCGTGCACGGTAACGAGAAAACTCTGCGTGGCGGTGGCTGAGCCGTCGTTGGCCGTTACCGTAATGGTCGTACTCCCGTCCTTGAGCGGTGTGAAGGTGATGCTGCGGTCATAACCCGTGCCGGAAACGGCAATGCCACTGTTTGGCACGACGGTCTGGTCACTCGAAGCGGCCGTCAGCGTGGCGCTCGTCGTGGTGTAATACATATGCACCGGCACAGTCAATTCGGCTTGCCGGGTGGTTTGTGCGGCGATAGCGGCAACCTTGGGGAAATTGTTCAGAATTTGCAAACTGATATTGCGTATCACAACCGTGTTATAGCCGCCGGAGGTGTTGGTGAAAGTGACCGTAACACCCATCGCGCCGCTGGGTATCTTCCGCTGTATCGAGGTCGTACTGCCGTTTACGTCAAAGGCGGAGCCAACGGGTGTGGTGCAGGCGATGTTGCTGTAGAACTGTGCCCGCACCCTGCCGTATGTGTTGGGGAACGTTGCGGACAGCGTGAACTCCGTCTCCCCGCCGTCGATCAGGGTGGAGAATTTGGATATGTCGATGTTTTGATACATGCCGATATCCGGTGATACCATGCTGAAACCGTTGCCCGTGGGGGTGATGTTTACAGTGCTGCCCTGCCAGCTGGCATACCCGCTGGTAGCGTTGCCGTTCTCCACCAGGTTGGTGCCCATGTTGATCACTTTGGACACGACCAGGTGCAGCATCGCGTCCGCGCTCTTGGTGCCGTCAGAAGCGGTCAACGTTACGTCCGCCTCGCCCGAGAGGTTGGCTGCGGGGGTAATGGTCAGAGTGCGGCTGGTGCCGGTGCCTGTTACCACTACATTGGCTGCGGGAACCAGATTGATGTTGGTGGAGGAGGCGCTGAAGGTCAGGCGGTCGATATCGCCCGCATCGGCGTCGGTGATGGTGAAACCGTGTGTGTATGCGGTGTCTGTGAATGTCGTGCCCGAGTCGGGGAAATCCGCCCCGAAGACCGGTGCGCTGCCGGTGGAGGCATCCACGAGTTTCAAGGAAACCTGATCGTACTGTGCATAACCACCCTTGGTGAGGGTCGCCGCCAGCGTGACCCTGAATTTGCGTGTACTCGTATTCAGCTGTGTGTTGATCTGATAGGATCCAAATGAACCTGTCGCGGCGGTGGTGTTGACCACCGTTGAGGTTTCCAGCAGGGTGCCGCTGGAAGTGAATTCCTCAACGATCGCCTTGACCTCGTTGCCTGCGCTGATGGCCTGATACATGCTGATCGTAAAATGCATGGCTACGCTTCCGCCGGCAATGCTTGCAAATAAGCCGCTGCCCTCCGTACCGGACAGGCTGAAGTCCTGCGACATCGTGCCCGTAAGGGGATCATCCATGCTGGGGTTATACAGGAAGAAATACTTGCTGCCTGCCGCCGGAACGGCCCAGTTGGAATAGATTTCGCTGGAATTCCAGCGGCTCATGCCAGTGTTGTCCGTCCAGCCTGTAATGCCGGACGATTCTGCGCCGCCGTTGGTCACCAGCTCTGTATTCATGGCAGTATCGGCATACGCGAAGGAAACCGGCATCACAAGCAGAACAGCTGTGAGCAATAAAAAGAGAAAGGCCGACATCGTCTTGTTCATCCGGTGACCTCCAGTATTGCACATACAACGAAACTGCATATAAATATGATACATGCGTTACCATATTTTACTGTAGAATGGCGCTTTACACAATAGGAAAATTTTTCCGTTTAGTGCGAAATGTGGCTTCCAGTCACCGTTACTTGGGAGAAATATGACGAAAATGTTATGCATAACTGGTCGAGGAAGAAACGAAACGCTCGCCTGCCAGCAACGGGAAGAGTCGACATTGGGTTATCCAACGATGAAGTACACTTCACGCGCAATGTGACCTGTGCATCCTGGCCGCGCTGAAGCATGCCATAAGCCAAGCAAGCGCTGCGCCGCGTGATGCGCTTGGAAAGCATGATCTTTTGACACATTAATTTCATGAATTGTTGATTTATCCGCAATGCATGCCATGCCGTGCATCAAGGTCATGAAACACCCCAAAGCGATACATCCCTTGTGTCAGAACAAAAACCGTGCGGTCACACATGCCGGAAACGAAATGGGAACCAACGTAACCTAGCGCATGTAGAGCCCCAGCAGCGCCTTCTGGATGCTCGTATCCGTATCGCTGGGGCGTTGCCTGCGCGCCAGCAGCACGAGTCGGTCTTCGCCCACGCAAGTGACCAGCGTCAGCAGCGTATCAGACGCATCGACATCCAGAAAGCGGGTGTAGAGGGAGTTGTCGTAGACATCGTCAATATAGCGCCCGAAGGCATCTTCGCTCGCAAAGGAAGGATACCCCCAAAAGTACAGAAAATTTTGGGCGTTGGTGTCCATGGAGACACGATCCACCGCAAAAATGAGGTAAGTGAACACTTCAAAGCGCGTTTCCAGCGTGACCTGATAGTGCGTGCGCAGAAACCCGTTCTTCATGTACTTCGCAAGCTTGCCAAACATGCTTTCATCCTTCATGTTGTGGCCAAAGAGAAGCAGGTTTTGCGCATCGGCGCGCAGGGGGTGGTTTTCATCCAGAAACACAGCGCCGCAGACATTGTTCATTTGATCGATGTCATGGGTCAGGTAAAAGGTGTTATCGCGGTAGACGATGGGCTGGTCTACCACGCCGTCGATGGTGAGCCAGCCCACCGCGTCCGCGTTGCGCTTCACGACAGGCTTGAAGGCTTTGCGCGTGACCCCGATCATCTGAAAGAACGGCTTGACGGGGGCTAAAGCACTCGCGTCGGTTGAGGCCTGCGCTGTGGCGGAGGCTTGGGGCATGGCTGTGTACGAAGCGGAAGCCGCGCTTTCAGCGCCCTGTATTTGCGTGATCTCCTGCTGGAGCACCTGCCGGTGTTCGGCGGCCAGTTGTGCCTGCTCTGCGCGGTTGCGGCCGGACTGTATAGAATACAGGCTTAAACCGACGATGCCCACTACGAAACCCACGGCAAGCAAACAGAACAACGCAAACCGCGCGTTGATGCGTCTGCGCGCCATCGGCGTGCGTGCGTAGCGTCTGCCGCGATCCATGGCTGCCTCCATACCCTTTCTTTCAAGCGGTGCGCGCATTCGAAGGTTAACCAATTCGCTTGCGGGGATTGACGATCAAACAAGAAGATAAGCGCATCGACACAGGTAAGGAACAACGTGCAGGGGGGCGATCGGTTCCTTGCAACCCTTGGCTGTAACGGTAGCAGAATGCGCACGGCCTGTCAAGGGTGAATGGGCCGCGCCCAACGAATGATGTTGTGCTTATGGTATAGGGAAAAGGGCGCCCATCATGAAGCGACGGCAACGCCTCGAATGGGGTGCGCAAAAGAGCCTCTGCGCTGCTCGGCGAAACGACCCAAGCTAAAAGGAACCACCCTGTCGGACGGTTCCTTTGATAGTGTATCATGCAAATCGCCTAGAGGCGGCCACTCCGCTCTGTCACACGCATCAGCGCGTCACACACCGTATCGACCGCCGCCGTTACCTCCGGCGACATGGGGCCGTCAAATTCAAGCGTGCGGTACTGGATGCCCAGCAGCGTCACTTGCGCGCCAGTCTCCTGCACCAGATAATCGATCATGATCTTGATGGGCAGCATGTGCGAGCAGTAGGAGGGGCCGCCCACGTCGCCTGGGCAGATGTCGCAGTATTCACCCGGCATCAGGCCCACGTCCGCGGCATCCACGATCAGCAAATGGGTGGGGGCGTAGCGCAGGATGCTGCCGCTGAAATTCTCCGGCGCGGTCTCGCCGCCAAAGAGCCGCACGTTCGCCTGGGAGGGCGCCAGCCGTTCGCCCAAAATGCGCACGACCTCCATACCGGCTGCGTCGTCCGCGCGCAGTGCCGAGCCTACGCCAAGCACGGCCAACCGCTCAAACCCGCCGATGCGCTCCTTGAGGAAGGCAAAAACGTCATCCATCAGATGGCCACCTTGAGCGATTTTTTATCCGTGCTGGCAAGTTCAAAATTATCGGTGTTCTCCAATGCCTTCTTGGGGCACGAGTCCACGCACTGGCCGCAGAAGATGCAGCGATCCATGCGCACATAGGCTTGGAAGACCTTCTGGCCTTCCGGCACGCCCTCGGTCACCCGCTCGATCTGGATGGCGGTGGAGGGGCATACGCGTACACATATCTTACAGCCGATGCACTTGGGCTGGTCAAACTTGAGTGCCCCGCGGAAATTCTCCTCCGAATGCGCTTTGACGGCGGGGTACATATGCGTCTCAGGTTTTTTGACCAGCATATGAAGAATATAGGGAATCATTTTGCCTGTTTTCATCATTTGATAATCACTCCCTTGGCTACGATGTCGATCACGATCTGGAGCAGCGAAACCGGCGCGAGCACTTTCCAGCAGAAGGTGATCATCTGGTCGATGCGCATGCGCGCGAACGCCGTTTTGATCAGCGCCAGCACGAACACCACCACGAGCGTTTTGACGATGAAAACCAAGAAGCCCAGTATGGGATTCGCAGGCAACAGCGCGGGGAAAAAGATGGCCGCGATGAGCGCCGCCAGCACCACCATCTCGCTGTCGATCGCCATGCGGAACAGCGCAAGGTATCGGCCGCTGTACTCGGTAAACGTGCCGCCGACGATCTCGGTCTCCGCGTCCGGAATGTCGAAGGGCGCGCGCTCCAGCTTGCCCTGTGCGGCGATCACGGTCACGATCAGGCCGGGAATATTCAGCAGCGAGAGCAGCGGATGCGCGTGATAGAACGCCGTGATGCCGCTGATGCTCCACGTGCCCGCCAGCAGCGCGGGGCCTAGCAGCGCCATGTACAGCGGCACCTCATAGGCGAACAGCTGCGTCATGGCGCGGATGGAGCCGATCTCCGCGTACAACGAGGAGGAGAACCACCCCGCCAGAAAAAACGTGATCGTGGGCACGGTCAGGAAATAGAGCACCACCAGCAGGTCGCAATCGAACGGGTAGAGCGACGTTTGGCCCCAGATGGGGATGTAGAGGAACGCCGCGCTGGTCGAGGCGAGCGCGAAGATGGGGATAGCCTTGAAGATGCGGGGGTCAGCCTCCGCGGGGATGACCGTTTCCTTGGAAATGAGCTTGAGATAGTCCGCAATCGGCTGGTACCACGGCGGGCCTACGCGGTTTTGCATGCGCGCGCAAAGCTTGCGGTCGAGAAACTCGAACACAAACGCCAGCACGCTTAAAAACAGAAAACCAGGGAAAATCAGTATCTGGAAAAGCGACAGGGCCATGCGATCAATCCTCCATGCGGCTCAGGTCTTGGACAGGTCAA
The DNA here is from genome assembly GCA_964584315.1 of uncultured Oscillospiraceae bacterium. Lineage (GTDB taxonomy): Bacteria > Bacillota > Clostridia > Christensenellales > Aristaeellaceae > CAXXOK01. The sequence continues at coordinate 62,091 of CAZOZO010000002.1, read as the reverse complement.
CGCCCTGCCGCCGATACCAGTCGATGCTGTATTGCCTGAGCCCTGCCCAGTCGAAGCGCTGCTGCTGCCCGCTGCGCCCGTCGGTCACGCGCACCATGCGATCCGTGCAGCTGAAGCAGGGGTCGATGGCTGCGATCACGATGGGCACGTCCGCGAGGTAGCCGCCCTCGATCATGTTGGTGATGGACGCAAGGTTGGCCAGCGTGGGTGCGCGCACCTTGACGCGTTCGGGGTGGTCGGTGCCGTTGGAGCGCACATAGTGAATATCCTCGCCGCGCGGGGCCTCGTAGCGTGAGAAGGCTTCGCCAACGGGTATCTTCGTAGGGGCTTTGACGGCGATGGGCCCGTCCGGCATGGTGCGGATCACCTGCCGGCAGAGCTTGTAGCTCTCCATGATCTCGAACACGCGCACGATGGTGCGGCCCAGCACGTCCGCGTGGTCGTCGGTGATCACCTTGAAGTCCAGGTCAGGGTAGGCATCGTAGGGGTCGTCCTTGCGCACGTCGCGGCATACGCCCGAGGCACGCAACACTGGGCCCACCGCGCCAAGCCGCAGCGCCTCTTCGCGGGGGAGCCTGCCAACGCCTGAGAGGCGGGCGATGATGGACTGATCCTCCGTACACACCTTGATGTAGTAGCTGGTGCGTTCCTCCAGCACATCGAGCGCCTTGAGCACTTCCTCGGCCTGCGATGCGTCGATGTCGCGGCGCACACCACCGATGGTGTTCATCCCGTAGTTGACGCGATTGCCTGTCAGCCGCTCCAGGATATCCATGACCAGCTCGCGATCCTTCCATACGTACATGAACAGCGTTTGAAAGCCGATCTCGTGGCCTGCCACGCCCAGCCAAAGCAAATGGCTGTGCACGCGCTCCAGTTCGCCCACGAGCGTTCGCAGGTACATGGCACGGCGCGGTATCTCGATGCCGGCAATCGTCTCCACAGCCTGCACATAGCTGGAGGAGTGGGAGTGCGAGCAGATGCCGCAGATGCGTTCCAGCAGGTAGATATCCTGTATGTAGGTGCGGCTCTCGCACGCCTTTTCCATGCCACGGTGGTTGTAGCCCAGCGCCACGGTGGCGGCGGCGATGCGCTCGCCGTCCAGCAAAAGGTTAAAGCTCTCGGGCTCTTCCAGCGCGGGGTGCTGCGGCCCGAGGGGTACCATCATCTTAGCCATATGCGTGCCTCCTTCAGGGGTTGGGTTGCGCGGGTGTGGCGGCAGTGGGTTGCCAATCCTTGCGCATGGGGTATTGCCCCTTGGGCCAGTTGTCCGGCAAGGGGTACTGGCGATCCTCCGGCAGGCCCTCTACCGTCACGCCCAGGAGGCCTTGCAGTTCCAGCTCATAGAAGATGGCGCCGTTGTAGATGGGCATCACCGAGGGCAACACGCCGCCATCGCGTTCGGTCTTGGTTTTCAGTGTCAGCACCACGCCGCCCTCGCAGGCGATATGGTATAGAAACTCAAACTGCTCGCCGTTGTCCAGCCCCGTGATGGTGGTCAGGTGGTCAATGCCCAGCTCGTCATGGCAATAGGTCAAGATATCCATGAGGCTTGCAAGCGGAATGTCCGTAAAAATGCGGCGCGCGCTCTGGATGTTCGCCTTGCCCGCCAGCGCGGGGAAACGCCCCTCCAGGCTGGTCACAATTTCGTTTGCCGTTTTCAATGCCTTTCCCTCGCTTTCACTTGAGGCTTTCCAGCAGTTTGGCCACGCCGTCGATGATGGCCTCCGGCTTCACGGGGCAGCCCGGCACGTAGGCATCCACAGGGATGGCCGTGTCGACACCGCCCTCCACACAGTAGCACCCGTCAAACACGCCCGCGCTGCACGCGCAAGTGCCCACCGCGATCACGAACTTGGGCTCGCTCATTTGCTCGTAGATGGTGATCATGCGCTCGCGTTGCTGCAGCGTGACCGGGCCGGAGCAGATGAGCACATCCGCGTGGCGCGGCGCGCCCTTTAATTGGATGCCAAAGCGTTCCACATCGTACTTGGGCGTGAGCGCGGCCAAGATTTCGATATCGCATGCGTTGCACGCGCCGCTGTTGAAATGGATGATCCACGGCGATTTGAGCCGCGCCCAGTGAATAAGCTTGTCGAATACCACGCTATCACCTCCGAAACAGCATGAACAGCGCCAGCACCGTGACCGTCAGGTACAGGCCGGACGTGAGCGAAATGCCCGCAGGGTCGGTCGCCACCACCAGCACGACCACATGCATGATGGTAAAGAAGAACGCGAACTGAAAAAACTGCGAATAGTCCGGTTGCGCGCGATTCACGAGCATATCCTCGCCGCAGGCGTAGGATTTGCACTTGCCCGGCGCATCCTTGCCGGTTGCGGCCAGCCACTTGGACGAGAGCGAAATCAGCCCCGCGAGCGCCAGATAGATCAAAAATGCGACAGGCGGCGTAAGCAGAATCGTAGCCATGGTTATCCCTCCCTAGGATGCGCTGTCAACGTGGGCTCAACCGCGCAGGTTTTTGATGTGGTGGGTATAGATTTCGCCGTTGTTGCGGTATACACCCAGCACAAGGCCAGTGGCGATGGCCAGCAAAACAACCTCGATCACGATGATGGAGATGACGTAGGCCTCGGCTTCGGCCATTTTGCCCGTGGCGTAGCCGGCACCGATCATCAGGAGTGTGACGCCCTTGGTCAATATCTCGATGGACACGAGGATGCGGATGAGGTTCGTGGTCACCAGCAGGCTGTAGATGCCAATGGCAAACAACAGCACCACGCCGATCAGGAACATGGCCAGCAGCATACTCATTCGCTGTCCACCTCCTTCTCCTTGAAAAATACGATCACGCCGTAGATGCCGGTCAGAATGACCACGATCTGCCCCAGCAGGTCCACCTGGCGGGTGCTCCACAGTGCCGCCTGCACGCCGGAGCCGCTGCCTGCGGCTACTACGGGCGCAATGTCAGTAATATAGGGGCGCAGCACCATTACCAGCACGGCGGTCAGCGCGAACAGCACGGCGGGCAACATCACAAAGCGACGGTTGCGCTCCTTCTGGTGCTGGGCATATTCCTCGCGGGTGCGGTTGCGGTTCATACTGCACGCGCTGATGAATACCACCGTTATCATACCCGCGCAGACCGACAGTTCAAACACTGCCGCCAGCGGCGCGCCCACGATAAACATGATGACCGACAGGATGGCGCTGGTCACCGCCAATGCGATGGCGGCCTTGAGCAGGTCGCTGAGCATGGCGCAAATCACCGCGGACACGATAAGCCCGATCAGCAAAATCAGCATTACGGTCAGGTTCACAGGGATCACCTTCCAATATCAATCGCTTTGGAGCGTTACAGCAGGCCAAGGCTCTGCAGGTATGTGAGCAGCAGCGGGAACAAAAGCCCGGCCACAACGTTCACGGCGGCCAACAGCACCTCGGCGGTGACGGTCCATCGGCCCGCCTCGGTCGCTTCCGCCATGGCCCCCTCGGCCTTGCCGAAGAAAACCTTCTTCTGCATGACCAGGAAGTACGTGAGCGTCAGGATGCTCGCGGCCAGCGCGCCCATCGCCAGCGCGGGCGAGACGCGCCACAGCGCCATCACGATCAGCAGCTTGCTCCAGAAGCCCGAGAGGGGTGGGATGCCCGCCGTGGAGAGAAACGCGATGATGGACGTGACCCCCGTCACGGGCATACGGGCTGCCAGCCCGCCCATCTTGGACATGGCTCGCTCGCCGGTCCGCGCGCGGATGGCCGCGGCGTCCACGAACAGCAGACCCTTGAACGTCGCGTGGTTGAAGAAGTGGAACAGTGCGCCCGCGAACCCAAGTGGCGAACCCGTCGCCACACCCAGCAGGATGTAGCCGATCTGGCTGATGCTGGAGTAGGCGAGCATGCGCTTGATATCGTCCTGCCCGATAGCGGCCAGCGCGCCGATGAGCACCGAGGCCATGCCCAGCGCCAGCAGCACATTGCCCAAGGCCGGGCTGCACAGAAACACATCACGAAACACCCGCATCAGCACATACACGCCAGATACTTTGGTCACGATGCCGCCGAGCAGCACCGAGACCGGCGAGGGCGCGGCGCCGTAGGCGTCCGGTACCCACGTGTGGAAAGGCACCACGCCGGATTTGATCAGCAGCCCCGCCGTAAACACGACAAACGCAAGCACCAGCGCCACGCCGGGTTTGCCGCCCTGCGCGGCCACATAGGCGGCGATGCTCTCAAAGCCTGTGCCGCCGGTGCTCAGGAATAAAAGCCCAATGCCTGTGAGCATCAATATGGTGGCGATGGCAGAGAGCATGTAATACTTGAACGCGCCCTCCAGCTCATAGCTCTTCTTATGGATGGCGATCAGGATGAACGACGCCGCAGACACGGCTTCCACGAACACATACAGGGAGAACACGTCGGTCACCAGCGAAATACCGTTCATGCCTGCCATGATGAGCAGCAGGAGGTTGAAAAACGAGAAGCGGCTCTGGGTGAGGGACTCGCGCGATACCAAAAGCGACACCAACGCGATCAGGCCAATGGTAAAAAGTGTTACCGCGCTCATCAGATCTACGGAGAGTCGCTCCATAAAGCGAATGTTGCTCACGCTGCCCGCACCCGCCAAGACGCCGACATACGCAGCCAGCGCCATTTGCGCGACCGCCGCGATGAGCGCAGTATAGAAGGCATGTTGCTTGCTGATCCAGTGCCGCGGCCCGATGTTAATGACGATTACCGCAAGCAGAGGGATGCCGATAAACAAAAGGGGCACAGTCGGTTCCTCCTATGGGGGTTAATGGGATAGCGCAACCTTACAGCGAGGCAAACAGGATTAAGGCCACCAGTACGATGCCAGCCAGCGTCCAGCCAAGGTAGAGCGTCTTGGAGCCGTTGTGTGCCGCGCGGATCAGGCCGGAGAAGAAATCCGTGACCCGCACGATCGCCACATCGTAAAACCAGTTGATGGCGTTGTTCACCGTGAGCGCGACGGAAGCGAAACCGCGGATCACGACGCCGCCGAGGTGATAGGGGTCGAAGGCCTTGCGCTCGGCCAAACGGTATACGTCGCGCAGCACAGGCGCGTCGTGGTACCGATCCGCAGCGGCCAGCCCACTGCCCTTCTTTTTGAAGCCGGTGTAGTGACTGAGCGCGGCCAGCAGCAGCACGGCCGCCGAAATACCCACCAGCAGCCAGTTCGTATGCGCGCCGATGACCTCGCCCGCGCCTTCCGCAAAGCCTGCGGCGGGCTGCAACAGGCCGCCGATGATGTCAAGCCTCAGGAAGCCCATCACGAGGCACAACGCTGCAAGAACGACCATGGGTACCAGCATCGGCAGAGGCGCTTCCTTGACATTGCGCAGCGACTGCTTCGGCTTGCCGAAAAATGCCGCGTGCCCCAGCTTGAGGAACGACACCGCCGTGAAGAACGCGCCAACCAGCGCCACAAGGTAGAACACAAAGCCGGATTCCAGCGCACCGTCAAAAATCAGCTCCTTGGAGTAGAAGCCGTTGGTGAGCGGGAAGCCCGCAATGGAAGCCGCAGCGACCAAAAACGTGACCATCGTGACGGGCATCTGCCGCCCAAGGCCGCTGATGGCTTTCAGGTCGGTGGTGCCCGTTTGCCGCTCGACCGAACCGGCCGTGTAGAACAGGCAAGACTTGTATGTTGCGTGGTTGAACATATGGAAAAGACCGCCGATCACGCCCACCGGCAGCGCCGTGCCGATGCCCAGGATCATGTAGCCCACCTGACTGATGGCGTGGTAGGAGAGCAGGCGTTTAAAATCCTTCTGGATCAAGGCCATCATGACCGCGAACAGGATGGTGCCCGCGCCGATGACCATCAGCGTAATGCTCATGGGGGAGCCGGGCGTGAACGTGAACAGGTCGACGCAAACGCGCATCAGCAGGTAGATGCCCAGCAGTTTTTCCAGCGCCGCGGGCAGCAGGGCCATGAAAGGCATGGGCGCGTCATCCGCCGCGTCGGGTATCCAGGTATGGAATGGCATGGCCCCCGCCTTGCCAAGCGCGCCCACTACCAGCAGGATGAACGCGGCGCTGCCCATGCCGTCCATCGGAAGGCGGATCTGATCCATCTCCAGCGTACCAGCAAGGTGCGCAGTCATGCCGATGCCCAGCATCATGCAAAGGTCGGTGAGGCCTACCAGCACCACCGCCTTGACCGACGTGCGCCACGCGCCATCGCGGCCCAACAGGATCATCAGGAACAGGGTGAGCAGGATGCCCTCCCAGAAGAACAGCAGCACAATAAGGTTGTTGGCCAATACCGCGCCGTTGACCATTGAAACCGTGAGCAGCAGGTAGGCGTAGAAGCGACCGGAAACAGGCTTCTTTTTGAAGAAGGAGATGCTATAGACCACGCTGAGCAGCGCAAAACCCGCCGCCGCCAGTAAAATGAGCGCATTGAACGCATACAGCTTCAGCGAAAAGTTGATGCCAAAACCGCCCCACGGCATCAAGAACACGCTCTGCCCGCCATAGAGCAGGGCACAAAGCACGATGTTCGCCACCACGCCCACCAGCGCGATGCCCCCGCGCAACCACCGGACGCGCGCGGGCGCAATAAAGGCAAGTGCCGCAAACAGCGCGGGCAAAAGGAGCACGATCAAAAGACGCATATCGTTCATTTCACCATCACCGCCATCTGCTGTACGATCGTCTGTACAAAACCAAGGGGCACGCTCACAAGCAGGCCGCTGACCACAGACAGCGCGCCCAGCGCCGTGACCGAGCCGACCATGACCGGCGAGCCCTCGCGCACGTCATGCACCGCTTCGCCCGCCTGCCCGAGAAACACGCGCGTGAACGCGCGCAGCAGGTAGAGGATCGTCATGACCGCGCCGATGAGGAACGTGACCGCCACCCAAGGCTGACCGGCCTCCACGGCACCGTTCACCACCATGTACTTGCTGAAGAACCCTCCAAACGGCGGCACCCCCATCACCGAGAATGCGCACAGCAGGAACGCCGCGGCTGTCCAAGGCATGGTTTTGATCAGCCCGCCAAGCTTGCGGATGTCCTTGGTGTGGCAGGTGTGCTCCACGATGCCCGCGCACAGGAACAGCCCGGCCTTGGATATACCGTGCATCAAAATGTACAGCAGCCCGCCCGCCGCAGCCAGCGGCCCACCCACGGACAGGCCGAGGAAGATGAACGCAAGCTGGCTCACGGTGGAGTAGGCGATGATGCGCTTCAAATCCGTCTCCGCGATGGCCGCGCCCGCTGAAAGCAGCGCGCTGACCGCAGCGAGGATGGGCACTACCGTATGCCACACATCGCCGATGGCGAATGTGACCAGAAAGAGCCTAGCAAACGCGAACACACCGATCTTGACCAGCACGGCGGCGTGCAGCAGCGCCGTGACGGGCGAGGGCGCGATGCCCGCGTCCGCCAGCCATGAGTGCAAAGGCAGTGTGGCGGATTTGGCGAAAATGCCCGCAAGCATCAGCGCCACCGCCAGATCCGGGATGGCTTTGCCGCGAAGCAGCAGCAGGTCGGTGGTGCCGTACTGGGCGTAGATCATCAAAAAGCCGCCCAGCATGAGCAGCGCGCCCGCACCCGTAATCAAAAACGCCTTGTTGGCCCGGCGCACGTACTCCTTCTCGCGGAAGAAGCCGATCAACCGCCAGCAGCAGAAAGCGGAGATCTCCCAAAACACGTAGAGGAACACAAGGTCGGTCGTGAGGGTGATGCCCGTCATCGCGCCGATGAACAGCACCACGCACAGGTAATACTCGTTCTGGTCGCCGTAGTGCTTCATGTAGCCCCATGAGTAGACCACGATGACCAGCCCGATAAAGCTGGCCGTGAGCGCCATGAACACGCCCAGCCCATCCGCCATGAGGCCGAAGGAGAGGCCCAGCGGCAGCGGCCAGCGAAAGCCCAGCGGCGCGCCGCCGATGGCGGCGGGCAGCGCGGCAAGCAGCAGTATGAAAGGCGCGGCCACCATGCAAAGCGCCAGCAGATTCCTCCATTTGGGCGAAGCCTTGCCCACCAGCGGCAACACAAAGGCACCGGCCAGCGGGATGCACACAGCAAACAACAGTAGCGTGTGAGCGTCCATCTCATCTGTCTCCCAACTTAGATGCTATATGTGCTTTGAGCCTGTTTTGAGGTCACTATGGCCTTTATGCGCAGGGTTCAGTCGATACCACAGCGGTGCCCATGCGGCTTATCATCAAAATAAAGTCGGGTGGGTATTCACTTCAGTACGCATGTATCCAAAGCGAACATATTATATGCCCCGCCTTTCATTTGCACAAGAATAGATATTGTTTTAACAAATCCGCCCAAGGTTTACAGGGTTTTTGTTTCGGGGTATAATACACGCTGGTATACGGTGGGTACGGGCGCGTGGGCAGCCCGCGACGCGGCTGCGCCCAAAGCGCAGCGTGGGAGGCTTTAGCGGATGCACGAGTATTCGCTCACACGGCAGATCGTGAGCATCGTAAACCGTGCCGCGGCGGAGAACGGCGCGGCGCGCGTCACACAGGTGCGGCTGGTGGTGGGCGAGGGCGGGGGCATCGTTCCGGAATCTGTGCAGATGTACTTCGACCAGATCGCGCGGGGCACGCCTGCGGAGGGCGCGGCGCTCCATGTGCGGCTGGTGCAGCCAGAAATGCGCTGCCCACTGTGCGAGCGCAATTTTATCAGGCCGCTCTTTTCGTTTGCCTGCCCCATATGCGGTACACTGGGCAACCCCACCGATATTGGCAACGAGTTTTATGTCGAGGGCGTTGAGCTGGAGATCGCGGAGCCGCCCGCCCTGAAAGGATGAAATCGATGGAGACCAAAGACATACAGATCATGGAGGAGATTTACGCCGAGAACGACAAGGTCTCGGAGGGCATACAGCGCGACCTGACCGCGCGGGGCATTTACGCCGTCAATGTGCTGGGCGCGCCCGGCGCGGGCAAGACCAGCACGCTCATCAACATCGTTCGACGCATGCCGGATGTCAAACCCTACGTGATCGAGGGGGATATCCAGTCCGATATCGACGCGCGCAAACTCAACGATATGGGCATCGAGAGCGTGCAGATCAACACCCATGGCGCGTGCCACCTGGAGGGCGAACAGATACGCGGCATGCTGCCCAGCCTGTCGCTGGACAAGCCCGGCATCCTGTTTGTGGAGAACATCGGCAACCTCGTGTGCCCCGCGGAGTTCACCATTGGCGAGCATATCAAGGTGCTGGTGTGCACTGTGACCGATGGGGCGGATAAGCCTTATAAATACCCGCTGGCGTTTGAGAAAGCCGCCGCCGTGCTGCTCAACAAAGTCGACCTGATGCCGTATGTGGATTTTGACCTGGCCTATTTTACCGCCGGTGTGAAGGCCCTGAACCCGAGTGCGCCGATCTTTCTGGTCTCGGCCAAGACGGGCGATGGCTTCGACAAGGTTTGCCAATGGCTGCGGGAAAGGCTGTAAACAGCAGCGCGGCGCTTACCATCCGCGGCGTGGTGCAAGGCGTGGGCTTTCGACCTTGCGTGGCGCGGCTGGCGCGGGTGCACAGCCTTACGGGACAGGTGCACAACGAAGGCGGGCAGGTGAGCGTGACGGCCTATGGCGAGGAGTCCGCGCTGCGGGCGTTTGCCGAGGCGATCAGGACAGGCGCGCCGCAGGGGAGCCACATCGTCTCGATGGATGTTTGCTTTGCGCCGCTTTCCCCAAACGAGCCGGCGCCTGAAACGTTTTCCATTGTGCAGAGCGAAGAAGCGGTTGGTCTCACGATGCCCACGCCGGATATCGCCGTGTGTGACGCTTGCCTGCGCGAGCTTTTCACGCAGGGCGACCCGCGTTATCGCAATCCTTTCATCAGCTGCACGCACTGCGGCCCGCGCTACACCATCCTGCGCAGCTTGCCGTATGATCGGCAGTCTACCGCCATGGACGCGTTTCCGCTGTGTGATCTTTGCGCAGCACAGTACAAGGATCCCACCGACCGTCGCTACCACGCGCAGACGGTTTGCTGCAACCGGTGCGGCCCCATGTTGCGCTGGCGGGAACGGGGCGGTAGTGCGGAAGCGACCGGCGAAGCCGCGCTGCAAAGTGCCATCCGTGCGCTGCAAGCGGGCAGCATCGTCGCGGTCAAGGGCATCGGGGGCTATCACCTCGCCTGCGACGCAACACGCGGGGACGCGGTCACTACACTTCGAGTACTCAAGGGCCGCGAGAGCAAACCCTTTGCGGTGATGTTCCGCTCGCTGGAAGCGCTGGATGCACACTGCATGGCGGACGAGGCCGAGCGTGCACTGCTGCGAGGGCCGGAGCGGCCCATCGTGTTGCTGAAGCGGCGAGCCGCCTCCGCCATCGCCCCCAACGTATACGGCACCAGCCCGAATCTGGGTGCGTTTTTGCCCTACACGCCGCTGCAGGCACTGCTGCTGGCCGAAACAGGCCCGCTGGTGATGACCAGCGCCAACCCAAGTGGCCTGCCCATTTTGATTGACGACATCGAGGCGCTTCGATTTGCGGCGGAGAAAGGGCAGTGCGCTGGCGTGCTGTACCATGACCGTCCCATTTTGCGACGCGTGGACGATTCGGTCGCCATGGTGGTGAATGGTCAGACGATGTTGCTGCGCCGTGCGCGCGGCTATGTACCGCTGCCGGTGTCTTTGGAGGCAGCGAACAGCCCCGCTTTGCTGGCGCTGGGAGCGCAGTTGAAGAGTACCGTATGCCTGTCCGCGGAGGGTCAAATGTACCCTTCTGCGGAGATTGGCGATCTGGACAATCTGGAAACGATGGCCGTGTACCGCGATACCCTGCGCGAAATGCAGGCGCTGCTTTCCATCCGACCGGAAGCTGCCGTTTGCGACCTGCACCCGGAATATGAAAGCACGCGCTTTGCGGAGCAAAGCGGCCTGCCGGTCATCAAAGTGCAGCACCACTTCGCGCACATTGCCTCTGTGCTGGCAGAGGCGGGCAGGCGTGACCCCGTGATCGGCGTCGCGTTCGACGGCACGGGTTACGGACCGGACGGAACGGTGTGGGGCGGCGAGTTTCTGGTCGCCACCGCCACGGGCTATACGCGGGCGGGGCACATCAAGACCATCCCGTACCTCGGCGGGGATGCCTCCGTGCGACAGGGGTGGAAAAGTGCTGCCTGTCTGTTGCACGATGCGGGCGTACCTCATATGGGTAGTGACCCTCGAACTGTTGCCGTATATGCCGCACTGAACGCGGGCGTGAACGCCATACGCTCCTCCAGCATGGGGCGGGTGTTCGACGGGGTCAGTTCGCTGCTCAGCATTTGTCACGACTCTGGCTTTGAGGGCCAATGTGCCATCGAGCTTGAAAATACCGCTGCGCAGGCCGGAGATGTAGCAAGGGCGGAACCCTTCCCCTTTGACATTCGCAAGTCGGAAACGGACGGGGCGCTTGTGATCGACCTTGCGCGCTGCGTGCGTGCGCTGGTTGCGTTGCGCGATGTCGGTGAACCGCCCGGGGCGCTGGCCTTACGCTTTCACGCCACGATCAGCTTTATCGTGCTGGATGTGTGCCAAGCGCTGCGCAAACAGCATGGGCTGAACACCGTCGCTTTGAGTGGCGGCGTGTTCCAGAACCGCATCCTGCTTTCATACTCGCTCGCGCTGCTTGAGGCCGCGGGGTTTGAAACGCTTACCAACCATATCGTGCCGCCGAACGACGGAGGCATTTCACTTGGGCAGGCTTACGCAGCCCGTCATATGCAAAAAGAAGAGGGGGCGCATGAGCCATGTGCGTAGCCGTAAGCGGCGTGTTGATCGATAAACAGGGCAGCACGGGCAAAGTGGATATCCGTGGCAACGTGATTACCGTTGAACTGGGCATCGTGGATGCGGAGGTCGGCGAGCACGTGCTGGTGCACGCGGGCTGCGCCATCGCCAAGGTGACCCGCGAGGAGAGCGACGAGCTGGAAGCGCTGCTCCGCGAGATCGGCCAATGATGGATACGGAGCGTTGCGCGGAGGTAATCCGCGCATATGACGGGCCGCCCATCCGGCTGATGGAGGTGTGCGGCACCCACACGCACAGCATTTTTGAGCATGGTATCCGCTCGCTGCTGCCTGCCTGTATCACGCTGATCTCCGGCCCCGGTTGTCCCGTGTGCGTTACGCCTGCGGGTTACATCGACCGCGCGGCGGCGCTATCAACGCAGCCAGGTTATGTGCTATGCACCTTTGGCGATATGCTGCGCGTGCCGGGCGAGGCGGGAAACCTGCTGGAGGCCAAGGCGGCTGGCGGCGACGTGCGCATGATGTACTCGCCGCTGGATGTGCTGCGCTGGGCGGAGGCTGAGCCGCAGCGAACGTTCGTGGTCGCCGCGGTTGGGTTTGAGACGACCTTGCCCGTCTACGCGCTGCTCATGGAGCGCCTGACCGAGCACGGCGTGCGCAATGTGCGGCTGCTCACCTCCCTCAAGGCGATATTGCCCGCGCTTACATGGATATGCCAGAGCGAGCCGGATATCGACGGTTTCCTTGGGCCGGGGCATGTGAGCGCCATCCTCGGCAGCGACGCGTATGCACCGCTCTGCGCCCGGTACGGGAAACCTCTTGCTGTGGGCGGCTTCACTTATGCGCAGGTTCTGGCTGCGCTGTGCGACCTGATCGGGCAGCTACGGAGCGGCACGAGCGAGTCCCACAACCTGTACCCGCAGGCAGTCACGGCGCAGGGTAACGAGCGTGCGCTGCTGCTGATCGACCGCTATTTTGCGCTTGCACCCTCCGTGTGGCGCGGGCTGGGGGAGATCGACGCATCCGGTTATGTGTTGCGGCCGGAGTTTGAACAGTACGACGCAGGCGCGTGGCCTGCAGGCGGGGAACGCGAGGCGCGCGAAGGTTGCCTGTGCGGACAGGTGATCACGGGGCGCGTTTCGCCCGCGATGTGCCCCAACTTTGGCACCGCATGCACGCCCGCTTCGCCGCTGGGTCCCTGCATGGTGAGCGCGGAGGGCACGTGCGGCATCTGGTATCAAAGCTGCGTCTAGAGGGAGGGTTTTGACGATGACCATCAACACGGCGCACGGCGGGGGCGGCCAGCTCATGCACGCGCTGATCCGCGATATCTTTGAAAAGCACTTTGCGAACGAAACCCTCAGCGCCATGGAGGATGCGGCGGTGCTGCCCGCGCAGGCAGGCAGACTGGCGCTCACGACCGATTCGTTCGTGGTCACGCCGCTATTTTTCCCGGGCGGGGATATCGGCAGACTGGCCGTGTGCGGCACCGTGAACGACCTGCTCATGCGCGGCGCGACACCAAAGTATCTGACCGCGGGCTTCATTTTGGAAAACGGGCTGGAGCTGGAAGCGCTGGAGCGCATCGCCCTGTCCATGAAACAGGCCGCCGACGAAGCTGGCGTAGCTATTGTAGCTGGTGACACCAAGGTGGTGGACGGCCACGGCGGCTTGTACATCAACACGGCGGGTCTTGGCGTGCTGCAGACGATGCAGGACATCAGCGTGCACCGCGCCTCGGCGGGCGATGCGGTGCTGATAAGCGGGCACCTGGGCAACCATCACGCGTGCGTCCAGTCCGAGCGGCTGGGCATCGAAAACCGCATCCAAAGCGACTGCGCGCCGCTTGGCGGCATGGTGCAGGAGTTGCTGGCCGCGGGGGTAGAGGTGCACGCCCTGCGCGACATCACGCGCGGCGGGCTGGCCTCGGTGCTCAACGAGATTGCGGAAGCCTCTGGTGTAGGCATTGCGCTGCGGGGCGGGCTGACTCTTGCGGACGCGGATGTGCAGGGCTTTTGCGACATCCTTGGCCTTGACCCGCTCTACATGGGCAACGAGGGTAAGCTGGTCGCCATCGTGCCCGCGCGGGACGCGGAGCAGGCGCTTGCGATCATCCGCCATGCGCCCTACGGCGACAAAGCGCAGATTATCGGCGAAGTTACGGCAAGCGACAGACCCATCGTGACCATCCGTACCCGGGCGGGCGGTACGCGCCGCATCGATGCCCTGCAAGGCGAGGGATTGCCGCGCATCTGCTGACTTACGGCTGGCGTGGCAGGCGTTTCTTTTGCTTGTGACATGATGTTATATTGAAGACTTCTGTGCATGTGGATGGATGCCATGCACGCTTTACACACATAATCAAAACCGACGTACTGATACCAATCAGCCCGTCGGTTTCGTCTATGCGAAACAAAGGAACGTAACGTTGTCAGGTAGCGACGCTCGCTTCAAGCTCTGCACGCGGCTCGTCTGCCCGTGGCATGCGCCTTTCATACAGCGTGTACCAGATCAGCATCAGCGTGCCACGAACCGCCGCCGATACCGTGATGCCCAACCACAAGCCGTTCAGGCCCATCCACTGGGCAAAGCCCCAGCACATCAGCGGGCGCACGAGGTTGGAAGCGACGCTGCAAATGCTGGGCGGCAGTGTTTTACCCACACCGCGGAACGCGCCCGCGCACGCACCCTCCAGCGCCATGAACAGCTGGCACCCCGCGAGAATGCGCAGGTAATCCGCACCCATGTCTAAAATCTGCGGCGGCTCGGTCAGGAACAGTGCGAAGAAGAAACGACCAAAGAACCACAAGAGGAGTGTAACGATGGCTTCCCACGCCAGCAGCGCGGCCAGCGAGAGGCGGTAGCCACGCCGTATGCGCGACCATCGCCGCGCGCCGTAGTTCTGCCCCACAAAGGCTGTGACCGCGGAGCTGAACCCGCCGCCGATGAGCCAGCTGAGCGATTCCACCTGGCTGCCAACGCGCTGCACTGCCACCGCCGTTTCGCCGTACCAAGCCGCCACCATGCTGGTGACCACCATCGCAAGCACCGTGAACGCGCAGCTCTCCACCGCAACGGGCAGGCTCCAGCGTACGATCTGGCCCGAACGTGCCGCATCGGGTTTACCCAGCACGCGGAAGTGGCCAAAGGGGCGCTTGGGGTGTTTCTTGGCAAACCAGATAAACAGCAGGCACACCATGCCCTGCGCGATCACCGTAGCGATGGCCGCGCCCTTTACGCCCAGGTCGAAGGTCAGGATCAGCAGCGGGTCCAGCACCATGTTGACCACGAGGCCCACCGAGTTGGCCCAGAAGCTGAGGCGCGAGTTTCCCGCGCCATTGAACGCGCCGGTGATGGCCGCCGAAACATAGGTGAGCGGGATGCCCAGCCCCACGATGCGCAGGTAATCGCAAGTGCTCTGGAACACATCCGCTTCCTGCACCTGAAGCAGCGATACCAGCGGACCCGCAAGCGTGACCAGCACGAGGCCGTAGACGCAGCCCAAAATCAGGGAAAGCCGGGTCGCATCCTGCGCGTAGCCGCGTGCCGCTTCCGTGTCGCCGCGGCCCATATTTTGCGATGTGCCAATCTCCGAGCCGATGCGGCCGATCATCATCAGCGACATGCCAAGCCACAGGAACATGCCCGCCAACCCGCTGGCCGCAACGGCCATCACGGAGTCGTGCATGCGCCCAAGCCAGAACATGTCGGTCAGGTTGTAAGCCATCTGCATCAGCTGTGTGCCCATGATGGGCACGGCCACTTGCAGCAGCTTTTTCAGGATGCCGCCCTGTGTTAAGTCATTTGTGTGTGAAGGCATTGGAAAAACAATCATTCCTTTCAAGATATCCTGTTCATGATATGCCGTGCCGAAGCGCCTGTCAAGGCATGGCTTGATGGTTTAAGACGAGATACGGAGGTGTTTGGCGGGCGCATCCGGCAAGCGAACAGCACCCGCCATGACCCGCCTCACCTGCATTGCATGCACCGTGAAAAAGCGTGTTGCATGGCTTGCCGCGATGCGCTGGACGGTGGCGCGCGCGTACGAAAACTTTCTTGAGAAGAGGGCTTGACAGGTCATGTAGAAAAGCGTACAATTCGATTAACGCAAGCGGTTGCATAAATGAAATGACGAGGCGGTGGCATGGGCATGGCGGCAACGATACACGATGTGGCGAAGCTGGCGGGTGTGAACCCATCCACCGTGTCGCGGGTATTGAGCGGCAAAGCCTCCATCACCGAGGAGACGAAGGAAAAGATCTACGCCGCCATGCAGCAGCTGGATTACCACATGAACAGCGTGGCCCGCAGCCTGGCCAGCGGCCTGAGCGGGGCCATCGGCGTGGTGATGGATGCGCAGGATGCCAACGCCTTCAGCAACGAGTATTTCAGCCGCAGCCTTTTCGCCATTGAGCAGGTGGCACAGTCCATGGGGTACAACGTGATCATCGCCAACAGCGCGCGGCACGGCGCGGGCGCGGCCTCGGTGGAGGACCTGATGCTTGCCCGCAAGGTGGATGGGCTCATTTTGCCGCCATCCACGGTCAAGCCGGCGCTGCTCAAAAAGGTGGGGGATTTTCCCTACGTGGTGCTGGGCCAGCCAGATCAGGCCAAGCAGGGCACATGCTGGGTGGATGTGAACAACGAGCAGGGCGCGGCCATGGCGGTGGAACACCTCTATCAGCAGGGGTATACGCGCATTGCATACCTTGCTGGGGATGAGAACGCAGGCTTCGTGCGCCGCCGCCTCAAAGGCTACCGCGGCGCGTTGAAACAGGGGGCAGAGGCGCTGGTGTATCCGGCGGATGGCACGGTGGAATGCGCTGGTCGCGTGGCGATTGAGGCGCTGCATGCGCCAAACAGGCCGGACGCGTTCCTCTGCAACGACAACCTGACCGCATTCGGCGCGCTCAAGGCGCTCAAAGCCGCAGGCTATCAAGTGCCAAAGCAGGTTGGCATGGCGGTGTTCGACAACTACCCCCTTGCCGCCTATACCGACCCGCCCCTGACCGCCGTGCATGTCGATACCGCCATGCTGGGCGAGGAAACGGCCCGCCTTTTATTCCAGCGCATTGAGCGCCATGTAGCCAACCGGCAGACGATGCTCAGCACGTCGTTGATCATACGCGAATCAAGTACCAGGATGTGAAGATATGAACCTAGCCGCCGTGATCCATGAATCGACTATACCCTTTAGGCAACCGATTGCACGAAATCGCATCCGCTTTCGACTCCTTGCCGCGCAGGGCGATTTGGAGACCGTGACCCTCGTCTGTTGGAAGCGCAGCGAACCCAGGCCCGAGGCTGTGCGCGAATGGCCCATGGCAGTGCGGTATGCGGACGGAATGCGTGCGGAGTGGGTGTGCGAAGCTAGCTTTGCCGAAGAAGCGCATTACCTCAAGTATTACTTTCTGCTGCGCGGCGCGGCAGGGGAGACGGCCTATTTTTGCGAGCACGGCATGGGCGATATGCCGCCGGAAGCGGGCTACTTCGAGCTTTTACAAGCATTTGAAACGGATGTGCCGACCCTGCCGGACTGGAGCCGCGGCACAGTCTACTACCAAATCTTCCCCGAGCGGTTCGCCATCGGCGACCCTGCCAAGCCCTACCGCGATTATGAGCCTTGGGGAGCAAAGCCCACGCGGGAGAACTACCTCGGCGGCGACCTGAAGGGCATTCGCGCAAAGCTGCCTTACCTCAAGGGGCTGGGCGCGGAGGGCCTGTACCTGAACCCCGTGTTCATGGCCGATGGCAACCATAAGTATGCCACCGCCGACTACTTTACCGTCGATCTGGATTTTGGCACGAATGACGATCTGATCGCCTTGGTTGCGGATGCGCATGCGATGGGCATCCGTGTGCTTCTGGACGGCGTGTTCAACCATTGCGGCCCGCGCTTTGCACCCTTTGCCGACCTGATGAAGAACGGCGAAGCCTCGCCCTACCGCAACTGGTTTTACGTCAAGCGTTTCCCCGTCACGCTGGACGCGGCCTGCTACGAGTGCGTGGGCGACTATGCGCCTATGCCGCGCCTGCGCACATTCTACCCCGCCGTGCGAGACTTTATCCTGATGGTCATGCTGCATTGGCTGGATACGGCGCATATCGACGGCTGGCGGCTGGATGTGGCGGACGAGTTGGACGCCGCCACCCTGCGCTGGCTGCGCGAAAGGGTCAAGGCGCGATACCCTGATGCGCTGCTGCTGGGCGAAACATGGGGGGATGCCAGTCGCATGGTGTGTGAGGGTGACCAGCTCGACTGCGCCATGAACTACCTGTTCCGCGACGCGATGGTCGATTACTTCGCCAAAGACCGAATAGACGGGGAATCACTGGACAACCGGCTCCAGCACATGCTCATGAAATACCCCGATCCTGTGAACCTCTCTATGTACAACTGCCTTGGCAGCCACGATACGCCGCGGTTTTTGACCGAGGCGGGCGGAGAAACATGGCGGCTGCGGCTGGCGGTCGCGTTCCAGATGCTGTTCGTGGGCAGCCCCGCCGTTTACTACGGCGACGAGCTGGGCATGATGGGCGAGAACGACCCCGGCTGCCGGGGGGGTATGGCTTGGCAGAACGCTGATGCGGAACTGATGCGCTTTACGCGCGACATGATCGCCGTGCGAAGGGCCAGCAAGGCTGCGCGGCTGGGCATGTACCGCACGCTTGTCGCCCAAAGGGATGTATTTGCTTTTGAACGCACGCTGGACGGCGAACGGCTCGCCGCGGTGTTCAACCGCGGGGGTGAGCCTGTAACACTGGACTTAGCGGATGGCGCGGGAGCGGTAACCGTTCCGCCCAGATCCGTCAAGATCATACAATAAGGAGGAAATCTCATGCGCACCCACAAAAAGATTCTGGCGCTCCTGCTGACGGTTGTCCTTTGCTTGGCGGCGGGCACAACCATCGCAGAAACGCCAGAGACCCCGGTAACCATCAACTTCTGGCACCATTACAGTGCACAGTCGGCGGAGAACGAGACGCTGATGAACGTCCTGATCCCCCAGTTTGAAAGCGAAAACCCTGGGATCAAGGTAAACGCTGTGTCGCACGAGTGGGCGGAACTGCACGACAAGGTGCTGGTGAGCGCCACCTCAAACAGCCTGCCGGACGTCGCCCGCTGCGACATCGCCTGGCTGCCCGAGTTCCAGAAGATGGGCGTGCTGGTCGCGCTGGACGAGGCGATGCCGAACTTTGCCGATGTGAGCGCCAACCTGCTGGACAGCGCGCTTAGCACCGCGAAGATCGGCGGGCACTACTACGGCCTGCCGCTGAACACCAACAGCAAAATCTTGTTCTACAACAAGGCGATGCTCGACGCCGCGGGCGTGGCCGTGCCCACCACCATGGACGAGTGGGTGGCCGCTGTCACGAAGCTCTCCGGCACCAACGCGAACGGCCAGCAGGTGTGGGGCTGGGACGAGCCGGGCCTGAGCGGCTGGAACATCTGCCCCTTCATCTGGAGCTTCGGCGGCAGCCTGACCAACGCGGATCAGACTGTGGCGACCGGCTACGTGAACAGCGAAGCGACCGTCAAGGCGGTCGAGACCTTTGCGGAGTTGGTCAAGGCGGGGGCCATCACCGGCTTTAACAGCGGAGATATCCCCATGACGGACGGCTTTGGCACCGGCCGCTATGCCATGATGCTCGAAGGCCCGTGGAAGACAGCGGAGCTCTCCGGCGCATACCCCGACGTGGCCTACGGCACTGCGCCGATCCCCGCGGGCGCGGGCGGCAGCGTGAGCGTGCTGGGCGGCGAGGATATCGCGATGTTTGGTACCGCCAATCAGGATGCCGCATGGAAGTTCATGCAGTTCATGACCAGCGAGTATGCCGAGACCGAGATGGCCAAGTGCGGGCAGATCCCCGTGAACAAGGCCGCGCTTGCCAGCGATACCGTGAAGAACGCCGCATATGCCCCGTTCATCGAAGCCATCCAGACCGCGAAAGCGCGCCCCACCGTGGCCGCGTGGAGTGAGATGGACAACGCCCTCGTGGGCGCGATGACAGCCGTGATCGGCGGCGAAAAGACCGCGCAGGCTGCGATGGACGAGCTGGCGGTACAGTTTGACGCGCTGCTGAAACAATAATAGCGCGAAAACACTGAACCGTCAAGGTTGTCAACACCATGGCGGGCGGCTCCCAACGGATGCATGCGGGAGCCGCCCGCCCGTGTACGGCGCGGACGCGGCAGGGGTGCCGTGCCTGTATGCCGAAACAGGACGAACACACATGAAACACGCTGCCGGAGCACGCGCCGAGTCCTCCCGCGCGGAGGGTTCGGCATGAGCCCCGAAAGGTAAAAGGGTTGGAGGTGCTTGCCCTGTGGAGACCCGCTCCCGCTTGAACCGCATCCAGCTGGCGGCGCTTCTGCTGCCCGGCCTCATGGTGTTTGCGATGTTCACGGTGTATCCCATCGTGCGCCTTTTATGGATGAGTTTGACCGACATGAGCTTTGGCTCCATTTTCACGCAGCCGTGGGCGGGGCTTGCCAACTACCGCGAGGTGCTCGGCGACAGCACCTTCTGGGTGGTGTTTGGCAACAGCGTGGTCTATACGCTGGTCACCGTACCGGGGCAGATGGCCATCGGTCTGTTCGTGGCTGTGCTGCTCAACGGCGTCAAGCGTTTCAGCGTGGGCTTTCGCGTCATCAACTACCTGCCGGTCATCACCTCGTGGGTCATCGCGTCGCTTGTGTTTCGGTATATTTTCAATACCGAAGGCCTGCTCAACTACTTTTTGACCAAGGTGATCGGCGTCACGGGGCAGAACGTGCGCTGGCTGGACACACGCTGGGGCGGCATTTCCGTTGCGATGATCCTGGGCATCTGGAAGGGCGTTGGCTGGAACATGGTGGTGTTCCTCGCCGCGCTGCAGCAGGTGCCCGCGGACCTGTACGAGGCTGCGGAGATCGACGGCTGCGGCGCGTGGAAGAAGTTCACGCAGGTCACTTTGCCCTCCATCCGCGGCACAGTGCTGTTCGCCCTCATCATGCTGACCATCGGCGGGTTCAACGTGTTCACGTCCATCAAGATGATCACCGGCGGTAAGCCCGCGCACCTGACGGACACGCTGCTCACCTGGATGTATTACAAGGCGTTCAGCACAGGCAAATTCGGCTATGCGGCGGCGCTCAGTTTCGTCATGGCGCTTTCGCTGGGGTTGATGGCCATTTTGCAGATCAGGGCCATGAAAAATCGAGATGTGTGAGCCCGCGTCGATACTTCGCCAATCTGCAAGCGTAGGGAGGAAACACCCTTGAAGAGCAAGCGAAACCTGCGTGCCAAGGCGATACGGTACTTCCTGCTGCTGACCGGCGCGCTGATCAGCATCCTACCGATGCTGTACATGATCTCCACCTCGCTGCGCCCAAACGGCGCGCTGTACGAGTATCCGCCGCGCTTTTTTCCGCAGCTGTCTGCGCTCACGGTGGAAAACTATCAGTACATCCTCGCGCAGAGCAAGTTTTATACCAACTTTCTTAACTCCGCGTTCGTGGCGCTCACGTCCGTCGGGCTGGCAGCGGCGGTATCCTCCGCGATGGCATTTGTGATGGGGCGCTTCCGCTTCCGTGGGAACAAGCTACTGTTCGGTTTCATCATCCTGACGATGATCATTCCCGGCACGACGATGATCGTGCCACAGTTTGAACTGGCGACCTCGCTGGGGCTGGTGAACAAGCTGTGGGGGTTGATCCCGTTCTATGTGGCTTGGGTCATTCCGTTTTCCACGTTCATGATCAAGGGCTTTATGGAGAACATCCCCAACGAGATCACCGAGGCGACGTACATCGACGGCGCAAGCGTGATGACGGTTTACCTGCGCATTGCGCTTCCGCTGGCCGCACCGGCCATTGCGTCGGTCAGCATCTTCAACTTTTTGACCGCTTGGGAGGAATATCCCTGGGCGAACACGGTCATCAACGACACGTCGTTGCGCACGTTGCCCATCGCCATCGCGGGGTTTTTCGGCCAGCACCAGTTCACGCAATGGGGCTATGTGTTCGCCATGTCTGTGCTCACGCTGGTGCCGGTGGTGGCGGTGTTCATAATCTGCCAGAAATTTTTTGTGCAGGGGCTCACGGCGGGCAGCGTGAAGGGGTAAAGGTCAAAAGGTAATACCAGTGGGGCGGTATGGCCGCCTCCTTTTTGTTTGTTAAGCCGATCGAAAGCCGCATATCGCAGATGTTTTTTAGCCGTTTTCAGATGCCGGAAGGAGCGAAAACCGTTGATTTTGTTGAATTTGGCACGTGCGACAAGAAATGTTCGCAATCCCATTGACAACCCGCCCGCCTGCTACTATAATACGGGCATACCTAATCATGATGTCATGACGTTATAACCAGTTAGCGGAGGTGCCCATGCAGAGCGTTCGCGTACCGAAGTACTATATCGTCAAGCGCGCCATTATCGACAAGATCGATAATGAGGAGTTTCAGGTAAGCGAGTTGGTGCCCAGCGAGCGCGAGCTGATGGCAATGTTCCAGGTGAGCCGCATCACCGTGCGCAAAGCGGTGGAAGAGCTGGAGCAGGAAGGCTACCTCTACAAGGTGCAGGGTAAGGGCACCTATGTGAAGGGCGACCAGAACAGCCAGGATCTGTTCTCCATCACCAGCTGCACGCAGGATGTGATCCGCCTTGGCATGACGCCCAGCCGCAAGGTGGTCAGCGCAGCCGTGATCCCCGCGGACAAAAAACGCCAACGGCTTTTGAACCTCACCGAGGACGACAAGGTGCTTCAGCTGATGCGCGTGTACTATGCGGACGGCGAACCCATCAACTACACCACGACATACCTGCCGCTGCGCTATTTTCCCGGCCTTGAGAAGCACGATTTTTCAAGCGAATCGCTCTACGACACGCTGGAAAACGTCTACGGCGTGAGCCTGACGCATGCTACGCGCACCATCGAGGCCATCCTCGCGCACGACGATATCGCGGAGTACCTCGACGTGGAGGACGGCGTGCCCCTCATCCTGTTCCAGTGCATCACGATGGGCGTGGTCAACGGCAAGGAAGTGCCCGTGGAAACGCTCAAGTGCAGCTACCGAAGCGATAAGTTCAAGTTCTATATTAACCAGGCTGGCCGAGGGAAACCTCACGGCATATAAAAGGTAGGGAGTGAAAACCATGAAAAAGGTGCTCAGTCTGTTCATCGCTTGCCTGATGGTGGTTGGCGTGTTCTCCGTCGCCGCGGCGGAAGCGCCCAAAAGCCTCAAGATCGCGGTCATTTGCTCCGCAGCAGGCCGTAACGACAACGGCTACAACCAGAGCGCGGTAGAAGGCGCGCAGGCCGTCGCCGCCGAGCTCGGCGCGGAAGTAAACATCGTCGAGCCTGAAAACGGCGTGCCCGCCGCGCTGGAAACCCTCGCGGAGGACGGCTACAACCTGATCTTCAACCTCGAGTACGACTTTGACGCGTTGGTCAAGGGCGTGGGCGGCGCGCAGCCCATTGCGGCCCAGTATCCCGATACGTGGTTTGTGGTGTTCAACGCCAACCCCAACGTGAACGACGCTGGCGAAGTGATCCACAAGAACGTGATCTCCGTGCTGTTCGACGTGCATGAAGGCAGCTATCTCGCGGGCTACCTGAGCGTGCTTGTTAACGAGAACGCCGCCACCCTGTTTGGCGATGGCTACAAGTTCACCGCTCCGGATCAGGCGCGTGCGCTGGGCTTCATCGGCGGCACGGATTCCAGCGGCATCAAGGTGTTCAGCTACGGCTTCATCGAAGGCGCCAACAAGGCCGCCGCGGAGCTGGGCGTGACCTATGATTACTACGCCAAGTACGACGCTGGCTTCGGCGACCCGGCGCTGGGCAGCACCGTTGCCGGCACCTATTATGACAACGGCGCCAACGTGGTCTACGGCGTAGCCGGCAGCGTGGGCGACGGCATCACCGCCAAGGCCAAGGAAGTGGGCAAGCTGGCCATCCAGGTGGACGCCAACAAGGACAACCAGCAGCCCGGCTATGTGCTCACCAGCGTGCTGAAGAACACCAATGTGCCCGTGACCGTGCTTGCCAAGGCGTTTGCGGATGGCTCCATCGGCACCTTGGGCAACCTGCAGACCTATAACCTCGCCTCCGGCGCCACCGGCATCACTGATTTGAGCGAGATCGGCAAAGTCGTGGTCGATACCGCCAAGTGGGACGAGATCAAGGCGAAGGTCGCCACCGTGGCCGCGGACATCGCCAGCGGCGCCATCAAAGTGGTGAACGCGCAGATCGGCGAAGAGTTCGACCCCGCCACCTGCCCCAACATCGTGCTCAAGTAACCCGGTAAGCAAAACGCGTAATCCCCGCCGCCCGAACGACCCGCCGCCTGCCAGAGGGCGGCGGGCCCCGGGCGGCTTACCTCACAGCAAGGGAGGCCGGGGCCATGAGTGCGATCCGTACCGTGGGCTTGACCCGTACATTCGATGGGTTTGTGGCAAACGACCACATCAGCCTTACCGTGGAGCCGAGGGAGATCAAGTGCATCGTGGGCGAGAACGGCGCGGGCAAAACCACGCTGATGAACATGCTCTACGGTGTGCTGCAGCCCACCTCCGGCCAGATTTTGATCTATGACGAGCCTGTGACCTTCAAAAGTCCGCTGGACGCAATGGCCAAACACATCGGCATGGTTCACCAGCATTTCAAGCTGGTGCCCAGCCTGACCGTATATGAGAACATACTGCTGGGCGTGGAGCTCAACCGCAAGTGGCGCGGCCGCATCACACCGCTGATCGACCGCGACGCCGAGATAAAGACGGTCGAGGCGCTGATCGACACCTACCATTTTCAGCTGGACCCGCGTGAGAAGGTACAAAACCTGAGCGTGGGGCTTTGCCAGCAGGTGGAGATCCTCAAAATGCTCTACCGCAATGTGAACATCCTCATCCTGGACGAGCCAACCTCCGTTTTGACCCCGCAGGAGGTCGATGTGCTCATTCAAAAACTCAAAGACCTGCGCGACGCGGGCAAGACCATCATCGTGATTACGCACAAGCTGCGCGAGGTCATGGCGCTGAGCGACAGCGTGACCGTGATCAAGCAGGGGCGCGTGGTGGGGGATGTGAAAACCAGCGAGACCAACGAGCGGGCGCTAGCCCAGATGATGGTGGGCCGCGACGTGGTGCTGACCGTGCAAAACGACGGCGCCTGCCCCTGCGGCGGCACGCCCGCCTACTCGGTCAAGGGCCTGTGCGCCGTGAACGAGGCAGGCAAACAGGTTTTGCATGACATCAGCTTTGACGTGTGCAAGGAAGAGATACTGGGCATCGCGGGCGTGGAGGGCAACGGCCAGAGCGAGCTGGTCAAGGCGCTGAGCGGCCTTTTGACCGTGACCGGCGGCACCGTGACCCTGGACGGGCAGGACTGTACCAACGCCTGGCCGGACGAACTGCGGCGCAAGGGACTGGGCATCATCCCCGAGGATCGATACGCGCAGGGCCTGTGCACGGACATGAGCATCGCGGAAAACTGCGTGGCGGGCTACTGCGAAACAGTCAGCCGCTTTGGCGTGTTTCAGAAGCGCAAGGTGAACGCCTGCCGCGATACTTACCTGCAAAAGTATGACATCCGCGTGGCGGAGGCCGAGGGCAACGTTTCGCAGCTTTCCGGCGGCAATGCGCAAAAGATCATCGTAGCGCGCGAGCTGGAAAACAGCCCGCAGGTCATGATCGCCTGCCAACCCACCCGCGGCGTGGATATCGGTTCCATCGAGTTTATCCACAGCCAGCTGCTCAAGTTCCGCAATGCGGGCAACGCCGTGCTGCTGATCTCCAGCGAGCTCAGCGAGGTGCTGAGCCTTTCCGACCGCGTGGTGGTTATGTATAAAGGAAGCATCATCGGCGAGGTAGACCCCAGAACGACGACCGCGGAAGAGGTGGGCCTGTTGATGGCCGGTGCAAAGCCGCATGGCGGGGAGGAAAGCGCATGAGCAAGGGAAAATGGAGTGCCAAGCTGCTCAATTCCATCCTGCCGGTTTTGCTGGCGTTTGGCATCGGCGCGGTGGTGATACTGGTGATTGGCGAGAATCCGCTGGAGGCATACGGCATCATGCTGGGCAAATCGCTGCTGACGACCAAGGGCTTCCTGAACACACTGCACTACGCCGCGCCGCTGCTGCTTACCGGCCTTGCCATCGCGGTCACGTTCAAGGCGAACATCTTCAACATGGGCGTGGAGGGGCAGTTGCTGTTTGGCGGCTTCTTCGCGGGCATCGTGGGCGCGTATGTGCCGGTTGGCGACCCGCTGCTGCACAAGCTGCTCTGCTTTGCAGTTGGCATGGGCTGCGGCGTGCTGTTCGCCATGGTGCCCGCCCTGCTCAAGGCTTATTACCATGTAGATGAGATGGTCGTGACCCTGACGCTCAACTACGCCATGATCAAGGTGCTGGAGTACCTTTCCACCGGCCCGTTCCGCGAGGCGGGCAGCGGGTACGTGTGCACCCCTACGGTGCTGGACAGCGCCATGTTCTACAGGCTTGGCAACTCGCGCATCACGGCGTATTTCTTCATTGCATTGGCCGTGTTCCTGCTGGTGTGGTTCATGATGCGGCGCACACGACTGGGTTACGAGATCACTGCCATTGGCAAGAACCCGGAATTTGCCGAGGCGACTGGCATGCGCGTGCATCGTAAGATCATCATCCTGATGGCGCTGAGCGGCGCGCTGGCGGGCATGGCGGGCACGGGCTTCATGCTCAGTGAAAAGTTCAAGTACACACTGGGCTTCTCCGGCAACCCCGGTCTGGGGTGGGATGGTATGCTCATCGCATTGCTGGGCAGGCACAGCCCCGCGGGCATCCTGATCGCGGCGGTGTTCTACAGCGCGCTCAAGACCGGCGCGGACAACATCAACATGTATACCCATGTGCCCAAGGAGATCGTGGCGGTCATCCAGAGTTTGATGATCCTGTTCCTTGCGGTACAGTTCCTCAATGAACGCTACGGGCTGCTGACACTGCTCAAGGCGCGGAAGGGGGCGAAGGCGGATGCGATTACTCGGTAGCATCCTGTATGATTCGGTATACCACACCACGCCCATCCTTTTATGCGTGTTGGGCGGCATCTTCGCTTATAAGGCGGGCGTGCTGAACATCGCGCTGGAGGGCTTCATGCTCTCGGCCAGCTTCATGTCCATGCTGGTGGCGGGCCTCACGGGCAGCGTGGCGCTGGGCTACGTCGCTGCGTTCGCCTCCTGTCTGTTGCTGTGGCTGGTGTTCAGCTACATGGGCGTGACGCGGCGGGGCAACGTCATCATCATCGGTTTGGCCATCAACATGCTGGTGCCGGCCATCGCGGGCTTTGTGCTGCAGATCATGGGCACCGCCAACCTGACCCTTCAGTGGCTCAATGTGGCGGACATGAAGGTGAACCTGCCGCTGATCCGCGATATCCCCATCCTTGGCGACATGCTCAGCGGCCACCCTGTGACCACGTATCTCGCGTTTCTGATGATCCCGCTGATGGGCGTGCTCATGTACCGCACGAAGCTGGGCGTATACATCCGCGTGGTGGGTGAAAACGAGGATGCAGCACGCAGCCTGGGCCTACGCACCGACCGCTACAAGTATATCGCCGTGCTGATCGGCGCGCTGTGCGCGGCCTTTGCAGGCGTTAACCTGTCGCTGGAGCGCATGGCGCTGTTTACCAACAACATGACGGCAGGGCGCGGGTTCATTGCGATTGCCGCCATCTACTGCGGGCGCGGCTCGCCCGTCAGCAGCGCCATGTATGCCATCGTGTTCGGCGTGGCGCGGGCGCTGGCGGTCAACCTTGGCCTGTTTGCTGGCCCCGCCGCCGCGCTGATCGACATCGTGCCCTACGTGGTCATGACGCTGGTGCTGACCGTGGTATCCGTGGTCAAACGCCGCAACAACCGCCTGCGCGGCTTTATGGGGGGCTAAATGAGCGATACGGCATTGATCGTGGTCGATATGGTGCGGGATTTTACCGACCTAAGCGGCCTCGTGTTTTACCCGCAGAACCGGGAGATACTGCCCCGCATCGCCGAGGCGGTGGAGCGTTGCCGCGCGCACGGCATGACCATCGTGTTCATGCAGCATTGCTACCGCGCAGGCAAGCCGGAAAAAAACCTTGTGAACATGCGGCCCAACTGCATCGAGGGCACGGGCGGCGAGGATATCGACCCCATGCTGCATGTGGACGCGGCGCATGACTATGTGATCAAAAAGCGCAGGTACAGCGCATTTTTCGGCACTGATCTGGACTTGGTGCTGCGCGAGAACGGGGTCAAAAACGTGATCGTCGTGGGCACCAAGACCAACTGCTGCATCCGCGCGACCGTGACCGACGCGTACTACCTTGACTACCGCGTCATCGTGCCGCGCGACGCTGTTGCCACCAATGATGAAGTGGTCAACGAGGTGCACCTGACCGATATCCGCAAGTATTTCGGCGAGGTGACGACCCTTGCGGAGCTATACGCGCGAATGGAGAAGGGGCTTTTATGACCAGATACGACGTTTTGACCAGCGGATATGTGAGCATGGATCACATGCTCAAGATCAAGACCCCCGCGCAGGTGGGTTTTACATCGCTGGTGGCCAATGCGGACAATACGCAGGTCTACTATGGCGGCTGCTCGGTGAACATCGCGTGCGCGCTGTGCAGGCTGGGGCTCCATGCCATGCCGCTGATCCGCGTGGGGCATGACTACCGCAGCATCGGCTTTGAACAGTTCCTGAAAGAGAACCGCATCTCCACTGAGGGCGTGACGGAGCGAGACGACGATATCACCTCCGTATGCTATCTGGTGCAGGATAACGAGGGCCAGCACATTACCCTGTTTTACCCGGGCGCGATGGACGGCCGGTATGCCGCGCCGTATGCGGACGCGCTGTTCCAGGGTGCGGGTATGGGCGTGATCACCGTTGGGTCAAGGCAGGATAACGAGCTTTTTTTTGCGCAGTGTCAAAAGCACGACGTGCCCCTCGCCTTTGGCATGAAGGGGGACATGGACGCTTTCCCGCCGGATTTTTTACGTAAAGTGCTCACGTATTGCAAGCTGATCTTCTGCAACGAGACCGAGCGCGAGGCGATGGAGCGCGTGCTGGGGCATGATTTGGGCGAACTTTTGCACCGCGGCAGCGCCGAGGCCATCGTGACCACGTTGGGCGGCGAGGGCAGCCGCTACCAGACCAAAGCGGGCAGCGGCGCGGTGCCCATCTACCGCGTGGCGACCGTGGTGGATACCACCGGCTCGGGCGACGCGTACATATCGGGCTTTCTGTACGGCTTCCTGCAAGGGCGTGCAGTACGGGAGTGCGCCATGCTGGGCGCAGTGGTCGCCTCCTTCGCGCTGGAAAAGGTGGGTTGCTGCACGGGCCTGCCGGACGAAATGAACCTGCTTGCACGGTTTGAAGCATACAAGGCTCAGGTGAAAGGGGCGGATTGATATCGCATCGCTGTATATGGGCGCGACACGCGAAACGGTGGGGGAGTATGTGATCTTCTCCGGCGACCCGTGGCGTGTGGAGGTCATCAAAAGTTATCTGGATAACCCGCAGAAGGTGGCGTTCCTGCGCGAGTTCAACACCTACACGGGCACGTACAAGGGCCTGCGCATCACGGTCACGTCCACGGGCATCGGCGCGCCCTCGGCAGCCATTGCCATGGAGGAGATGTACGCCTGCGGCATGAAAGTGGCGCTGCGCATGGGCACTGTGATGGCCATGGACGATACCATGCTGGGGCATTTCCTGATCCCCATTGCGGCTATGCGCCGGGAGCAGACCAGCGCCACCTATGTGGAGCAGAGCTACCCCGCCGTGGCAGATTTGGCACTGGTGAATACCCTGAACGAGACGGTACAGAGCTTTGGCCGCCGCTACCAGAATGGCGTCAACTGCACCATGGACGGCTTCTATTCGCAGATGAAGGACTCCCGCCTGTCCAAGGAGCGCGGGGTGGACATGCTCAAAACCATGGAGGAGCTGGATGCGCTGCACATCGCGGGCATCGACATGGAGACCTCGTGCATGCTCACGCTGGGCAGGTTGATGGGTGTGCGTACCGCAGTGCTCACAGTAGCGACCGTGCTGCGCAACCTGAAACAGGTGCTGGAAGGCGCGGCCCGCAGCGATGCGGAGGATCTGCTCTGCCGTGTGGCCCTGGAGGGCATGTATCGGTTCGCGATTTCGCAAAAGGGGGAAGCGCAGTGAACATCCGTGAAGTTTTGAAAGCAGGCAAGCCGTTCGTGATCGGCATGGTGCACTGTTTGCCGCTGCCCGGCACGCTGCATTTCGGGGGCGACATGAGCCGCGTGTATGCGCAGGCCGTGCAGGATGCAACAACGCTTGAGGCGGCGGGCGTGGATGCCGTGATCGTCGAAAACATGGGGGACGACCCCTTTTCCGTCAAGTTGGAGCCAGCGCAGTTTGCCGCCCTTGCGGTGGCTACGCTGAAGGTGCGTGACGCGGTCAGTATCCCCGTCGGCGTGGATGCGGCTTTTTGCGACTATGCCGCGTCGCTCGCCATCGCCAAGGCGACGGGTGCGCAGTTCATCCGCGCGGCGGTTTTTGTGGATACGGTTGAGTTTTATGGGGGCTTTATCAGCCCCTGCGCGCGCGAGTGCATGCTGTACCGCAAGTCGCTTGGCTGCGAGGACGTGATGGTGCTGGCGGATGTGCAGGTCAAGCACACCAACATGGTGCTGCCGCACGTGACCGTGGAGCAGAGCGCAGTGAACGCCGCCGCCTGCGGCGCGGATGCCATCATCGTGACCGGTTCGGCCATCGGCATTGAACCGCCCATCAAGACCATTGAGCGTGTCAAATGGTTGGTCAAAGTGCCGGTGATCGCGGGCAGCGGCGTGAACGCAGGCAATATCCGTACGCAGCTTGGCATCGCCGACGGGGCCATCATCGGCTCCAGCATGAAGGAGGGCGGAAAGCTCGCAAATCCCATCTCCGCAAAGCTGGCGTGTGAGGTCATGGCTGCGCTGCGCGGCTGACAGGCTGCGCAACGCGGCATCAGGGAGCCGTGGCGCGTGGCTGTGCCCGCCAGGCGGGCTTAAACTCAAAATCATGCGTGGATAGAAAGGGAGAAACGCACATGATGAGACCCATGAAGCTGGCGGGCAGCCAGCTGCTGTTTGGTGACGGTTGCTTAAGCCACTTGAAGACGCTTCCTTTTAAGCGGGCGATGGTCGTTGTGGGCGGGCAGAGCATGCAGAAGAATGGCATGCTGGAGACCGTGCGCAAGTACCTTGCGGAGGCGGGGGCTGTGACAGAGGTGTTTGAGGGCGTGGAGCCGGATCCGTCGCTGGAAACAGTGCTACGCGGTGCGGAGGCCATGCGCCGCTTTGAGCCCGACCTGATCGTGGCGTTGGGCGGCGGCTCGCCCATGGACGCGGCCAAGATGATGTGGGTGTTTTACGAAGCGCCGGAGCTGAAAACGATACAGGACGTACTGGCCGCGAACCCGTTCCCCACATTGCGCAAGAAGGCGCGCCTATGCTGCATTCCCTCCACGGCGGGCACAGCCAGCGAGGTGAGCCGCTCGGTGGTCATCACCAGCGGCGGCCTCAAGTATGGCATCGGCAACATGGAAATGATGCCGGACATTGCCATTTGCGACCCGCGCGTCACGGTGTCCATGCCCCCGCACATCACCGCGGAAACTGGCATGGATGCGATGACCCACGCGCTGGAGGCGCTGGTGTCCAACCGCGCGAACTATGTGAGCGACACGCTGTGCGAGCGGGCCATTACGGATATTTTTACCGAACTGCCCAAAGCGTATGCCAACGGTAGCGATATCGCCGCGCGGGAGGCGATGCTCAATGCCAGCATGATCGCGGGCATGGCGTTCACCAACGTGTCGCTGGGTATCGTACACTCCATGGCGCATGCGGTGGGCGGGCTGTTCCACGTGGCGCACGGGCTTGCGGACGCGGTGCTCCTGCCGCATGTCATTCACTTCAACGCCGCGCACAGCACGGAGGCCAAAGCGCGTTATGATGCCATGGCGCAAAAGCTTGGCGTAAAGGATATGGCGGACGCGGTAGCGGCGCTCAACGCGGCGCTGGGTATACCGGCCACGCTGGGCAGCGTGATACCGGATGCGGCGGCCTATCAGGCAAAAATACCGCACATGGCCGCGCTGGCCCTCGCAGATGGGTGCACCAAGACCAACCCGGTCATCCCTAGCATGGATGAGATCGCTGCGCTCTATGCGCGGGCTTATGCGGGCGACTCGGAAGGGGTGCGCGCATGAAGCTGATTTGCTACCTGTCCAACGGCTTCCCGTCCATCGAGGCGAGCATCCGCATGGCGGAAACGTATGTGGCGGCTGGCTGCGATGTGATCGAGGTGGATTTTCCCGGGCGCGACCCCTACCTGGAAGGGGAGTTTATTGCCGGTCGCATGAAGCGTGCGCTGGAAGCCTGCGACGATTATGACCGCTACATGGACGGCATGGCGGAGCTCAAGCGCCGCCTGCCGGATACCACCCTGCTGCTGATGCTCTACGAGGATACCCTGGAGGAGATGGGCTACGACCGCTTTGTGGCATTCTGCCGCGAACATGGCTTTGCAGACCTCATCCTCGTTGGCCTGAAGGACGATGCCATCAAGCGTCGCCTGATGGAGGACGGCCTGAAGGTGAGCTGCTACGTGCAGTTTGACCTGCCGGAAGACGAGGTGGCGCAGGCACTTGCCTCCAACGGGTTTGTGTATATGCAGGCCAAACCCACTGCAGGTCGCGTGAACCCCGCCTGCCCGACGCTTGCGGACTGCATCGCCTACCTGCGTGCGCAGGGGGTGGACAGGCCCATCTACTGCGGCGTGGGCGTGCACACACCCGACGACGCGGCCATGGTCAAGGCAGCGGGTGCGGACGGGGCGTTCATCGGCAGTGCCATCCTGAAGCTGCATGACGATGTGCCCGCCCTGACACGGGAGATAAAGGCTTTCAAAGCCCGCTGTTAGCCAACAGGCGGTAATTGTGGACAGCATATAAAGGCCGACGCATCGTGAATCGATGCGTTGGCCTTTTCGCATTTTGCTGTAAACGGTAAAAGCCATGCGCGGCATGCCAAACATCTGATGCCTGCATACGCGTTCACGCATATGGGTGCCATACGCTTTCGCAACGTACCGAAAGGGATGCCTGCCTTTTTGCAGAATATCCCTTACACTGGCTGCAGATAACGCCTTCCGTCGTAAAAATATGTTTTGGAGCGGAGCATGCGGTAAAGTCAAGGCATGAATTCGTTTTGTTTCATGCAGTTGTATGGTTTCAGCCAACAACTGCTATGGTAAAATGGATGCATTGAACAAGAGAGGGGCGTTTTGGATGATTCAGAACCAGTGGTATGCGATTCTCCCGTCGTCCAAGGTCAAGGCAGGCGGCATCACGGCGGTCAAACGGTTGAACCTCGACTTGGCGCTGTTCCGCACCCCGACGGGCACACTGGGCTGTGTGGTGGATCAGTGCACGCATCGTGGGGCGGCGCTCAGCGCTGGCAAAATGCAGGGGGATTGCATCCGCTGCCCGTTCCACGGGCTTGAATTCGACACGGCGGGCAAGTGCAGATTCATCCCCGCCAATGGCAAGGGCGATCCGCAGCAGAACGACCGTTTCAACGTGCGGCGATACCCCGTGCGCGAGGAGAACGGCATTATCTTTTTATGGTATGGCGAACCGGAGAAAGCGACCGACACGGTGCCGTTCTTCCATGGCGAGCTGGACGGCATGGTGTATAGTGAGCTGGAGGATTCATGGAACGCGCATTACTCGCGCGCCATTGAAAACCAGCTGGACGTGGTGCATGTGCCCATCGTGCATTACAATACCATCGGCAGGGGCAACAAAACGCTCATCAATGGCCCGAAGGTGATCTTTGAGGATAATGCCATCGTCACCAGCGCAAACAACGAGGTCGATCAGGGCCAGAAGCCCAAAAAACCGGAGGATTGCGAGATCAAGAGCACTTACCTCAAGTTCCGCTTCCCAAACCTGTGGATGAACCACATTGCGGCAAACTTGCGTGTGGTGGTCTATTTCGCGCCGGTGGATGAGGAGAACACCATCCTCTACATCCGTTTCTATAACAGCCTTACACCATTTAAAAGCATCAACCGTTTCATCGCGTGGGTGGGAAAGTACATGAACCGCGTGATCGAGCGGCAGGACAGGCGCGTGGTCATCACCCAGCGGCCGAAACCTTCGGCGTACCGCAGCAGCGAAAAGTTGCTGGTGGGCGATGGGCCTATCGTGGAATACCGCAGGCGGCGCGATTTGTTGCAAAAGGCGGGGCAGACGACCGTTGGAGACGCGTGAGAATGTCGCTGCAAGCAACATGAGGCAATGCCGCGCATTGGCAGGGCGCGCGTACGGACCCGATTGCCACGCATAACGGGCATGTCATGTGCCTCAGGCTGCTTCAAATAGAGCAAAATAAGGAAGAGACTGCGCGACACAGTCTCTTCCTGTCAATGCTCGTATACAGTTTGCCTGACGTTTCGAAGGACGGCATTTATACGTCCGGCTCGGAAGCGGTGCTTGCGACAGCCACAGGCGACAGCACAGCTGTTTCACCATCGGAACCTGTTGCCAAAGGCGTTGCGCCGGCTTCGGCTCCCCGCGCGGCAGAAGGTTTGGTGGCGCTGCCACGGAACCGCGTGATCACCACAACCGATGCAATGATGATGACCGCGGCGATCAGCGCGTTCACGCCCAACTGCTCACCGGCCAGCAGCCAACCCACCAGCATGGCTACAATCGGGTTGACGTAAGCATATGTGGCTGCGATGGAGGGCTCCGTGTTACGGAACAGCCAAACGTAGGCCGTATAGCCCAGCATGGAACCGAACACGATCAGGTACCCCATGGCCAGCCATGAGCTCTGCGATACGTGTGCAAAGCTGAAGCCCACAAAATCGCCATGAATCCCTGCCACGGCCAGCAGCAGCGCGCCACCTACGATCATCTGCAAGGCGGTGGCCAGCAGCGGCGCTTTGGGCATCCTCGCCCGGCGGGATACCACCGTACCGCTGGACCACGCCACCGATGCGGCGATGATGGCGACGATGCCCCACAGGCTGGCTCCGTGACCGCCAGAGCTGCCGGGGTTCCACACCAGCACGGCAACACCTGCGAGGCCCATCACGATGCCGACCACCGACCCAAGTCCTGGTTTTTTGTGCTCCAGCACGGCAGAGATGCCAGTGATCCACAGCGGCGTCGTTGCAATCAGCAGCGATGCGATGGAGGAAGGCACCGTCTGCTCCGCCATGGCGACCACGCTGTTACCGCAAACCAGCATCAGCGCGCCCGCGATACCCGCATTGCGCACCTCGACCCATGTGGGGCGCGGCTCGCCGCGCAGACGTACAATGGCATACAGCACCCAGCCCGCCAGACTGAAGCGCATCCCTGTCATCAGGAAGGGCGGGATGGTTTCGACGGCGATCTTCATGCCAAGATAGGTGCCGCCCCAGAAGAGGTATACGCACATCAGCGCAAGAATCACGCGCGCGCACAGGGGTTTCTTTGAAACGGGTTTCATCTCATGCATCGGGTTTGCTCCCTTCGGGATCATGATCCGCGTAGTACGGGATGCCATCCTCCAGCAGCGTGTCAAGGATAAAGGTCGTGTTGGTCTCCTGCACGGCCACAAACTTTGCCACGCCGTCGATCAGGTCGGTAATCTGGTGCGGGTCGCGCACACGCACCTTGAGCACCATGCACCATGGCCCCGCGAGGCGTTGGCAGTCCAGCATGGTCACACCGGGCACTTGAAGCGACATGATCTCGCTTACGGCCTTGCGATAATCCGCGCACCGAATTTTGATGAAGATCAGCGCCTTGACGCGCTCCTCCAGCCGGTTCCAGTCCACCACGCCGCGGTAGCCGCGGATCACGCGCTCGCGCTCCATACGTGCCACTCGCTGGTGCACGGTGGGGCGCGAGATATGCAGCTGCTTGCCGATCTCCTCGTGCGTCATGCGTCCGTTGTCTGTTAATAGCGTGAGGATCTGCCTGTCGATATCGTCCATGGTGCTCTTGCCTCCTTGCGGGGTATTGTAGCACGAAGTGGCGCATGCGTACATAACGTAGAGAACGAAACGGATAATATAGCGAAGTAGCAACACAATGCTTGGATGATGAACGAAAAGTTAAAGAGCGCGTTATACTGCATCGCGGCGCTGACTTTTCGTCAACACTCAAATCGTGCCAGCGCAATGGCGTTGATGTTTGCGCATTCTTGTTTATGAAAAGTGGGGTTGAGAAGAAGCAAAGCATGTAAAGGGGAGTACCGTTCCGAGGCTCACTTGTTGTTCAACAAGGCACTGCATGATGCAGGAATTGAAAATCTCTGTGTGAAAACGGGCGAGCAAAATACAACATGCCTCCGCAGCAGCTCTTTTTATCCGCGGTGCAGTTAATTGAATCGATACTTTGCAAAGGAAAACTCGCTTTGCTCAATCCTCAGTGACCGAAGCTGCAGCACACAAAGGAATCGCAACACAGGAACGCGGGAGGCGCATGATGGCTCCTCCCGCTATCGTATCCTTTATACGCAAGAACATTGCCACCGCAGCAATGTCTATATGTCTTTACGGCATGGCGGAGGTCAGGTCATCCCCGGAGAGGCTCATCATCCACGCGAGGTACAGCTCCGGGCTGTGCATGGAGACCAGAAGGCTGGCTGCATCGGTCAGAGCGGGCACCACGAAGTGCTCGACCTCCGGATAGTTCAAAATAGCATCCTCCGATGCCTCTCCGCGGAGCACGCTGCCGATGGCCGGATAGAGCGACTTGTCTGCTGTGGACGCAAGCAAAGCCTCGGCGGCCTTGCGGGTGTTCGCCAGCGCCTGCGAGCGATAGCAGCCGTCCAGCACGCCCACCAACGACAGGTTGGGCGAGCGTTGCGCCAGTTGGAGCAGCGGGCCGTTGAGCACAACGCGTAGAGCCCGCGTCATGCTTTGTGCCTCGCCAAGGCCGCTCTGCCACAGCGCACGCAGGCTTTGGTAAAACTGCGTGTCATACAGCGCCGCGCTGGGCATCACAAACTCCGTAAGCTCTCGCAGGAATCGGCTGGTTCCCGACAGATGCCGGTCGCCCTCGCCCCGTAGCCGCAGGAAAGGGAAAAGCGCTTCGTCCGGCAGTACAGCGGTGCGTATGCTTTGCGCCATGGCGAGCATCGCATCGAATTGCGCGAGGTAGCCTTGCACGTCTTTTGCGCGCCAGCCGGGCAGCAGGAGCGTCCGGCCGTAGCGCACGTAGCCCCAACCCTCGGGCGGCAGGGATGCCAGCGGGTCGCACGGATTCACGATGTTCCACACGTCGCCCGCCGTTTGCACCGGTGCAGCGGCCTTGCACACACCGGGTGTCGCGAAGAGGTAGGCGTAGCAATCCTCGGCGGGGAGCAGCGTGCCTTGGCACCGTGCCGCAAGCAGGTCGCACACGGCAGCGCCGCGGTCAAAGCCGGTCAGCCACAGCTTCCAGCGTGTGCCTGCAATAAGGTTTTC
Organism: uncultured Oscillospiraceae bacterium; assembly: GCA_964584315.1. Classification (GTDB taxonomy): domain Bacteria; phylum Bacillota; class Clostridia; order Christensenellales; family Aristaeellaceae; genus CAXXOK01. Next base: position 24,900 of record CAZOZO010000002.1, on the reverse strand, counting down.
GTCAAGGTAGGTTTTCAGGCGGGCAAACAATGTATCCGTTGCAGCGGCAAAGCCGTTATGCTCGGGCGAGTTGGGGTCTGCGTGGCATACGTTCAGGTTGCTCAGCCTTTCCGGCCCATAGCCTGCGCCGCTGGCTGCCAAGGCAACAAGGGTGATCGGTTGCCCTTCCACCGTAATCTGTTTGCTTGCGATGGCGCTGGCGATGCCCGCCTCGTCGCACGCCTCATACCCGTCCGCGTGGATGTTGCTAAAGCCGCAATCCAGCAGCGCACGCAGGATGTTCTGATCCTGAAACCCGCCGCCTGTGCCATCGGTGCTGCGGAACGCAGCGGCGGAAAAACCCATCGACAGGCGCGCCAGAGCATGGTCATAGATACCGGAGGCCTGCGCAAAAACGGCATCGCGCCATGCAAAGCCCGTCAGGCTGAAGTCGATGTTGGTCTCCGCGCCTGCGTCACGGCCTAGCTCGCTTTCATATAATACGCGCACCGCGTCCGTGTCGCCCGGGCGAAAGCGGATCGCGATCCCGTCCACGGCATCGGTCGCTCGGCCACGGTATGCACCTGCACGTACAGTAAGGCCGTGTGCCGCGGCATAGGCGGCAGCCTTCGCGCTGCCATTGTCCCACACGGTCACAGCGGCACTTTCGAGCGGGAAGTTCCCCGTGATGGCAGAGACCCGCGCGGGCATGTCGATGTACACAAGGCGGCCGCACCCGCGCAAGGCGTTCAGGGGCAAGGTTTCCAGCGCGGCAGGCAGGTGGAGGCGGTATAGTCTGTGGCAATCGGCCAGCGCATCATCCGCGATGGTGGTCACGCCGTCCGGCAAGTCCAGCTCCAGAAGCGCCTGCTGGCCTGCGAATGCGCCCGCGCCAATGCGCGTCACGGGCAACCCGGCGAGCGTATCCGGCACAGCGACGCATCCGCCTGCGCCCGTGTAGGCGAGGATGGCAACGCTCTGTCCGTCCGCGCTTACGGCATAGCGGTAATCGTCCGCTATGCGCACATCCTGCGCAAACAGGCTGCCCACGGCAGATACGGCATTCTGCATATCCGCGAGGGCGGCTTGGGCTGGGTCGCGGGCGGCGGTCACTGCGGGCGTTTCCGTTACGGCAAGCGCAAGTGATGGGGTAGGCGATACCGCCGTGTTCAGTGGCACGAGGGTTTCCGGCGCAGGTGTCAGGGATGGTGTCGGAAACGACGTTGGCATTAGGCTGGGTTTTGGAGACGGCACATACAGATTCCAAACGGCGGGATATTCCGCACCCACATACTGCGACTCGTCGACACAATCGATCACTTCGCCCGCTTCCGCCCCCGCAGGGTCGCCCACCAAGCCGCTGTAGCTGAGTACGCCCGCGTCGTCCAGCACCTCCGGGTAGATGAAAAAACGGCTGCGATCGATACAGCGGAGCAGCCTGCCCGTGCTGGCGGCAGCGATACCGCTGCTCTGCAAGTGACCGATGGCCCGCGTCACGGTGATGGTAACATAGCTTATGCAATCCGCGACCTCGCCGCGATTGTCGCACACCAGCCCACCCACGAGCGTGCGCACGGCGCCTACGGGTACTTCCACACATCCGGAGAGCGTCAGGTCATGCACTCGGCCGCCCGCCATCAGCTCGCCGATGAAACCGCCGCCCAGCGCATCGCTGCCCTCAAGCTGCACGGCGTTGTCCACGGGCACGTACATGCCGGTGATGGTGAAGCCGGCGCCGTCCAAATCGCCGCCAAAGCGCGCGATGGGCCGCCAGTTGAAGGCTTCGCCAAGCCCCTGGTTCAGGCGGATATCGGCAGTCAGGCGAAAGCAGGGCGCGCCGTTGGCAAACGACGCATCCATAGCGAGCTGTTCGCGCATCCGCCGCAGGTCGGCAGCGGTGGAGAGCAGGTAAGGGTCGCCTGGCGTACCGCTACCGCCGGAGAAGGCTGTTGCCGCAAGGGCTGGTAACGCGTAAAACAGCGAGGCACAGCAGAGAATCAAGGCGACCCGGCTTTTCCACCCATGCATAGATGCCCTCCTCTTACCTGAACGCCGTTTCTGCAAAGGCTTCAGCGCGCTGTTCCGGTACGGTATGCGCACCGCGTGGTCATGCAGCTTTTGTTGCGATAGGCCTGCCTCTATGTTTGCCTCATTATAGCATGGGCTTGCATCGCTTGCAAATTCTGCATCGCTGGCATATACTTGGTACCAGTACTGTACCGCCCCGCCAAAGGAGGCGACCCCATGGAAATGACCCAGCGCCGCCGCATCGGGCTGCCGCTCACGGTTTTGATCGTGGGCCTGTTGCTTGTGCTGCTGGGCGCGGCGCTCACCCTGCTGGATGGTGAGCTGACACGCCGCACGCAGCTGGATGCAGCCGGTTTGCAGGCGACGCTGGATGGGGTCAAAGCCGCTTACATGGAGGCGGGCGCGAAGCTGGCCGAAGGGCGGGGCGAGGGTGCGGCGCAAAGCGATGTGGCCGCCTATGCCCAGTCGCTTTACGATGAACAGCTTACCGCACTGGTTGCGCAGGTTGCTCCGGAGCAGCAGGCGCTCGTTCGGCTGGTGATAAAGGTTCTACCCTACGTGCCATATCGCTTTCCGTTGTTGGCGGCAGGCGGTGTGCTCGCGCTGATGGGGGCGGTGTGGCTCGCAGTACGTAGCCGTGTCGCGCGCAGTGCAAAACCTGCCCAAACAACGCCTGCCTCTGTGAGCGGCGAGCGAGGCCCGCGAGCCCAAGCGACATCGACCAGGGATGCATATCCAGACGGGCGCGTTTCACAAACCTCGCGCCCGCCGGTTAACGCACCCGAGAGGCCAGCGTATTGCAGCGGCTGCGGTACAAGGCTGCGGCCCTCGGCACGCTTTTGCGGTCGCTGCGGACGACCCGTCCAATGATAAGGAACTACATTTGAACAGGCTGAATCGCCAAGGCTGATAGGTACATAGGAACAGGAGAGGCCCTTAAGGCCTCTCCTGTTTTACTGTGTCAGCCATACATTCCCGGCAGGGGAAGGCATCGCTGAAACATTGCGCATGCAGGTTGCTGCCCAACAAACTCGTGAACGGTATGCGTGTGGGCAGGGTATTTGGCAACGCCATCCTATTCGGCGTGGGTCGTTTCCTTGCCCTTCGGTGCGAAATACCCCTCGATGCAGTACAGCGTGAACTTTTCAGGATGCCCTTCCTCTGTGCATTTCCCCTTGAGGCAGCAGGGGCAAAGCTCCTTCAGCGTGCGATCAAGCGTGCCCGCGCGCTCGTGCCTGTTGTACAGGTATTTCAGGTATCTGCCCTCAGCCACGCGATGGTGGCTGTTCTTCGCCTCCAGCCCTTTCCACTCGTACAGGCCCTTAGCGCCCTTGCTGCTGTTGCAGCTGCGGCAGACGCGCACTACATTGTCCACCACGTCTTCGCCGCCGCGCGAGCGGGGCAGCATATGCTCGGTGGTCAATTCGGTATCCGCGCCGCAGTAGATACACACGCTTGCGTTTTCGCGCTCCAGCAGCCACTCCTTGACCGATGTGCTCCACACCAGCTCGCCGCTTTTGAGCCTCTGCAAAAAACTCATGCGAAGGCCCCAGTTGTCCTTGCGGCCGGTGGCCGCGCCGGTCATGATGGCGGCGTATTGCCAGTAGATCAGGTCACGTACCGTTTTGACCGCCGGTGGGGGCATAGATGAATCCCTCCTGATTTGTATGCGCGGCAACACCGATGGGTGCCGTCCACAGTTTGATGTCATTGAGGCATGCTTCGCCTGTGCCTCATTATACAGCGGCTTCCAGACGTTTACAATGAAAATCGCCATGCTCCAATATGACGGAGCCCGGATGACTGAGCGAGAAAAAATGCAGCGAAGCGCCTGCGCGGGCGCCGAGGGCAGTGACGGCATCCCATCCGCTTCTCCATCATTTCTACAAATTTGTACGCTATACTACACTTGAAAACAAAACAGAGGTGATGAAGAATGGAACACAGGCTGCAAACGATCACGCTGCGCATCGGGGGGATGACCTGCGAACATTGCCGCACGCGCGTGGAAGAGGCGCTCCGCTCGCTGGCGGGCGTAAGCACGGCCACGGTAGATCTGGAGGCGGGCCAGGCGCGTCTGCAGTACGACGCGGCCCTGGTCTCCCGCACCGCCATGGAAGCGGCTGTGACGAAGACCGGTTATACCGTGCTGCCGGAGCCGGACGGGCGCTGGCAGACGGCGCTTCGCGCGGGCGGGTTGGTACTGGCCATTGCGGCGCTATACTTCCTGCTTGAGCGTTTTGGGGTGCTCACGTTTCTGACGCCGGGCGCGCTGGCGACCGCCGATATGGGCTATGGCATGCTGTTCGTGATCGGGCTGACCACTTCGGTGCATTGCGTGGCGATGTGCGGGGGTATCAACCTTTCGCAGTGCATGAACGCGCAGGCGCTCTCCTCGGGCAATGGCAAGGGCGCGGCACTGTTGCCGTCGTTGCTGTACAACGGGGGGCGCGTGATCAGCTATACGGTCGTAGGCTTTGTGGTGGGCGCGCTGGGGGCGACGGTCTCGTTCTCGCCCGCGCTGCAGGGCGTGCTCAAGCTGATCGCCGGTGTTTTCATGCTGGTGATGGGTCTCAGGATGCTTGGGTTGTTCCCCAAGCTGGGGCGTATCATGCCGCATATGCCCAAGTGGCTTGCGCGTCGTGCGGACGCGGGCAGGCAGAAGCTGCGCAGCCCCCTGCTCGTGGGCCTGCTCAACGGCTTGATGCCCTGCGGTCCGCTTCAGGCGATGCAGATCTACGCACTGTCTACGGGCAGCGCCCTGATGGGCGCGCTGTCGATGTTCCTGTTCAGCTTGGGCACTGTGCCGCTGATGCTGGCCTTTGGGGCGCTCAGCACTGCGCTGGGCAGGCGGTTTGCCCGCAGGATGGTCACGGTGGGCGCGGTGCTGGTGGCCGTGCTGGGGCTGAGTATGCTCACGCAGGGCGCAACGCTGGCTGCCATACAGACCCCGACCAAAGCGCAGGGCGGCGCTGCTGCCGTGCAGAGTGCGCAGGCGGAGACTGTCGCGCCGCCCGCGGCTGCGGATACTGAGGCTGCCGCGCAGAAGGATGTACAGCGTATCAGCTCCACGCTCGCGTCGCGCGAGTACCCCTCTATCACCGTGGAGGCGGGCGTGCCTGTGGAATGGACCATCAACGCGCCCGCGGGCAGCATCAACGGCTGCAACAATCGTATGCTCATTCCGGAATATGGCATCGAGCATACCTTTACCGAGGGAGACAATCTGATCACTTTTACGCCGGACAAGACCGGCACCTTCCAGTACAGCTGCTGGATGGGCATGATCCGCGCGACGATCACCGTGGTGGAGGCGGGGCAGGCCCTCGCTGCCGGCGCGACCACCGCGGCCCCCGCCTTTGCGAATTTAGCGCCCAGTGCGGGCGAGCCGGAGCCGAGCGGCGTGGCCATTGATACGGGTAAGACCGCAGTGGCCGAGCAGGGCAAGGATGCAAATGGCGAAGTGGTGCAACGCGTGCGCAGCGACCTGACCGTGGCGGGCTTCGCCCCCGCCGTGCTCGTGGTGGAAGCAGGCACGGGCGTAGAGTGGAGCGTGCGCAACGACCAGCCTGGCGCATTGCTGCTGGTGCCGGATTACCGCACGGAATTGCCCCTTTCGGCGGGTGAAAATACACTGTATTTCACGCCGGAGGCGAGCTTTGTATTCTCGGATGCGGGCGGTACGACCTTTGGTTACGTCATGGTGGTTAATGATATCACTGCCGTGGATATGGATGCCGTCAAGGCTGAAGCTGCGGCTGTGGAAACGCTCCGCTACCCGGCCGGTTACTTTGGCGGTGCGGGTGCGGACAGCAGTGGCGGCGCATCCTGCTGCCAATAGGCGATTGCGCGACAGAAAGGGGATAGGCCGCGCCTTGGGGGCGTGCAGGCGGGGGAATGCGGATTGTGCGCAACCCTGCCGCACGGCTCCTCTGTTTTTACCCGACTGCCCCGCAAAGAATGCGTGTCGGTCAGTACCCAAAAGGGTATTATGATACAAAGAAGTGCATACTTGTTTTTTCCGGCCCATGTTCTACAATAGGGTTGGAAACGCCGGTGGTCCGCACGAGGGCCCCGTCGGGAAAGGAGCCAAGGTTTTGGAAAAGCGTGTTTTAAACCTTCGCGGCATGACCTGCGCCGCCTGCGCCCAGCGCATCGAAAAGACTGTGCGCAAGCTTGCGGGCATCAGCGAAGCCAATGTGAACCTTGCCAGCGAAAAGCTGTTTGTAACTTATGACAGTGCGGCGCTCACCGTGGAGGGAATTCAGCAGGCGGTGGCTAAGATCGGCTATGAGGCCATCGAGCCGCCCACGACGCAGAGCGCCACCATCCCCATCGGCGGCATGACCTGCGCCGCCTGCGCCCAGCGCATCGAAAAGGTGCTAAGCAAGCTGGACGGTGTGGAGAGCGCGAGCGTGAACCTCGCCACCGAAAAGGCAAGCGTGACCTACCGGCCCGAGACGGTGCGCCTTTCTACAGTGCGCGCGGCCATCGAGAAGCTAGGCTACCAGGCACTAACCGTGCAAAAACGCGGCATGGCCGATGAGGACAGGGCGCGCAAGCAGCATGAGATCAGGGTGATGTGGACGAAGTTCATCCTATCGGCGGTGTTCTCACTGCCACTGCTCTACATCGCCATGGCCCCGATGATCCAAGGCGTGCGCCTGCCTTTCCCCGCTGCGCTGAACCCCATGCGTTTCCCGCTGCTCTACGCGCTGGTGGAACTGCTGCTCGTGCTGCCGGTGATCGCCGTTGGCTACCGCTTCTATACGGTGGGCTTCCGGGCGCTGTGGCAGCGCAGCCCCAACATGGATTCGCTGATCGCCGTAGGTACGTCGGCAGCGTTCCTGTACAGCGTATACAACGTGTTCCAGATCGCGATGGGGCATTTTTCGGCGGTTGATTCGCTCTACTTTGAAACGGCGGGCGTCATCATCACGCTGATTTTGCTTGGCAAATCGCTGGAGGCCGTATCCAAGGGCCGCACGGGCGAGGCTATCAAAAAACTGATGGGACTTGCGCCCAAGACGGCCATCATCCTGCAGGGCGACGAGGAGAAGGAGATTCCCATCGAGGAAGTGGAGATCGGCGACACTGTGGTCGTTCGGCCCGGCGCAAAGATCCCCGTGGACGGTGTGGTGACCGGCGGGCATACCGCCATCGACGAATCGATGCTCACCGGCGAGAGCATGCCGGTGGACAAAGGCGAGGGCGATCCCGTGTATGCCGCTTCGCTCAACACGACGGGCGCCATCCGCTTCCGTGCGGAGAAGGTGGGCGACGACACGGCGCTGGCGCAGATCATCCGCCTGGTGGAGGATGCGCAGGGTTCCAAGGCCCCCATCGCACAGCTGGCGGACGTGGTATCCGGCTACTTCGTGCCCATCGTGATCGCCATCGCGCTGACTGCTGGGCTGGCTTGGTTCTTCGGCACCGGGTTCGACCTCAAGTTCTCGCTGACCATCTTCATCTCCGTGCTGGTGATCGCTTGCCCCTGCGCGCTGGGGCTGGCTACGCCCACGGCCATCATGGTGGGCACGGGCAAGGGCGCAGAGCACGGCATTCTCGTCAAAGGCGGCGAGGCGCTGGAGACGGCGCACAAGGTGGATACCATCGTGTTCGACAAGACGGGCACCATCACCGAGGGCAAGCCCACCGTGACCGACGTGCTGCCGCAGGGCGGCTATACCGAGGAAATGCTGCTCACGCTGGCTGCGTCGGCCGAAGCCGCCTCGGAGCACCCGCTGGGGCAAGCCATCGTGGCAGGCGCGCGGGCGAAGGGCTTGAACCTGACGCCTGTGGAACGCTTTGAGTCGCTCACGGGGCGCGGCATCCGTGCGACCATCGGCGGACGAACCGTGCTGGCGGGCAACCGCAAGCTGATGGAGGAGCAAGCTGTGGCGCTGGGCACGCAAGCCGAGGCATCCGACGCGCTGGCTGAGGAAGGCAAGACCCCGATGTTTATCGCCGTCGACGGCGCGGCGGCGGGCATCGTGGCCGTGGCCGATGTGGTCAAGCCCAGCAGCCGTGAGGCCATTGAAAGCCTGCACCGCATGGGCGTGCAGGTGTTGATGATCACTGGCGACAACCGCCGCACTGCCGCAGCCATCGCACGGCAGGTGGGCATTGACCGGGTGTTGCCCGAGGTGCTCCCGCAGGACAAGGCGGGCGAGGTCAAAAAGTTGCAAGCCGAAGGCCGCAAGGTGGCCATGGTAGGCGACGGCATCAACGACGCGCCTGCGCTGGCGCAGGCCGATATTGGCGTGGCCATCGGCTCGGGCACCGATGTGGCAATGGAGAGCGCGGATATTGTATTGATGCGCTCCGACCTGCGCGACGTGCCCACCGCCATCGAGCTGAGCAAGCGCACCATCCGCAACATCAAGCAAAACCTGTTCTGGGCGTTCGGGTATAACGTGATCGGCATCCCCATCGCGGCGGGCGTGCTGCACCTGTTTGGCGGGCCGCTGCTTAACCCCATCTTCGCGGCGGCGGCGATGTCCTTAAGCTCCGTATCGGTGCTGACCAACGCGCTGCGCCTCAAACGCTTCAAACCTACTGTACGGAAAGGAAAGGTGCATTGACATGAAGAAGAATACGAAAATCGCTATCATCAGCGCCGTCGCCCTGATAGTCGTCGCCGTACTGGTGCTTGTGGTGCTTGGCCTCGCCGGTGGCAAACTGGATACGGTGGCCACGCAGTCCGCCGCCTCACTGGATGCGGTGTTCGCCGCAGCGCCCACGCTTGTGGCCGAAGATGTTATGAACGGTGGCTGGTCGCTGGCCGCACCGGATGGCGAGGCTCGCTTTATCTGGAGCAAGGACTTCAGCCTGAGCCCGCTGCACGACGTGATGGTCGAGCTGGATGCGAAGCCCTTTGTGGACGCAGGCCTTGACACGGCTAAATTACCTGCCAGCTACAGCGCCTATGACGGCATGCTCATGGTGGGTACGAAGTACGGGCAGGATCGGTTCACCTACACCGGCGACGCCACGTCGCTGGCCTCCTACCAGCAGTTTGCGGGGTTGTACCCCGATGCGCTCAACTACCATGCCTCGCTGGATCACTTCGGCGTCAAGCTGGGGGACGGCAATATGTTTGAGTGGGCGAAGGATCTGGCAAAGAACACCACCACCGGCGCTGTTCAGGACAAGGACATTGTGTTTGTGCTGAACCCCGAGCCGCTGATCGCCGCCGGGGTCGACCCCGCCAAGGTGCAGGGCTGGGTGTACGCACAGGTCGAGGTGATGGAAAACGGCGCAAAAGTTCAGGTCTACAAGTTTTTGAAACCCTTTGATATCAAGTGACACGCGCGGCCTCGGGCTGCGCTGGAAAGTGAGGAGAGATCAGGATGGCTACAACGGTATTGCATGTGGAGGGCATGTCCTGCGGGCACTGCGTAAAAGCGGTGAGCGGCGCTGTGAGCGCGGTGGATGGCGTGACGGGCGTGCAGGTCGATTTGACTGCCAAGACCGCTACGGTGGAACATGGCGCGCAGGTGACGTTTGATGCGCTGAAAGCCGCCATCGAGGAGCAGGGCTACGACGTGGTTGGCTGATAAAAGGCGTGGGGGAGCCGCTTATGCGGCTCCCCCACGCCCGTTTTCGGGGAAGGGGGCAGTGAAATGGCAAGCCAAAGCAGCCTTTGCGCGCTGGTAGTGGACGACGAGCCCATGATACGCCAAGCAGTGGCTGCGCTGTTGGAAAACGACGGCTACCGCGTGCTGCAGGCGGAGAGCGGCAGACAGGCGCTAGGCCTTTTCACGGCGGGCGGCGTGTCGCTGGTGGTGCTTGACCTGATGTTGCCCGACCTGAGCGGCGAGGAAGTTTGCCGCGCCATTCGCAAGAGCTCGCGCGTGCCGGTGGTCATGCTTACGGCAAAAGCGGAAGAAGCCGACCTGCTGGACGGCCTCGCCATCGGTGCGGACGACTACATCGTAAAACCCTTCAGCCTGAAGGCGCTGCGCGCGCGCGTGAGCGCGGTGATGCGCCGTGCAGGCGGGAGCACAGCGCCGCTGGCCTCGCGCTTTGCCTTCCGCGGCGGCGACCTGGCCGTCGATCTGGATGCGAATCAAGTTCTGAAGCGGGGTGTGCCTGTGCCGCTGACCCAGAGCGAGATGCGGCTGCTGACCGCGCTGCTCTCGCGTCCGGGCAAGGCCTTCACTCGCGACGAGCTGATCGCGCTGGCCCTGGGCGACGGGTTTGATGGTTTCGATCGCGCGGTGGATAGTCACATCAAAAACCTGCGCCAGAAAATTGAGGATGATCCGCGCCAGCCCGTGTATATACTCACGGTGCATGGACTGGGTTACCGGTTTGGGGGCGACGGCGATGCTTAAGCGGCTTCGCGGACAGCTCTCGCTGGCCATCGCTGTGCCGCTGCTGGTGGCTATGGCGCTGATGAGCCTGTTCACCAACCTGTTTGCCAGCCGCGCCTTTGACGAGTATGTAGAGCGGCAGGAACTTTCGCGCAGCCAGACCATTGCGGACGACCTCGCCGCACAGTTCAACAGCCTCAAGGGCGGCTGGGATGGCGACTTTCTGCACACCATCGGCATGTACTCTCTCTACGGCGGCTATCTGATCAAGGTATACAATGCCGCGGGCGATCTGGTATGGGATGCGGAAGACCATGACATGACCCTTTGCTGGCAGATCATGGACGAGATTTCCGCCCGCATGGAGCAGGCGCGTCGCGTGGGTGCCTTTGCCACGCGCACGTATGACCTCAAAAAAGGCGATGGCATCGTTGGCAAGGTAGCTGTCAGCTACTATGCGCCATTTTTCTACAGCGAGGATGACCATCGCTTCGTGGGCGCACTGGATACGGCCTTTCTGGTGATCGGGCTTGCCTCCGGCGCGGCCGCGCTGCTGCTGGGCGGGCTTCTGGCACGGCGCATCGCAAGGCCGGTAGCCGAGGCCGCGGCAAGTGCGCGGCGTATCGCTGGCGGAGATTACGCAGTGCGACTGAGTGAGAGGGCTGATAGCGAGGAGCTGCGCGGGCTGGTTTGCGCGATCAACCACCTTTCGGCGGCGCTGGACAAGCAGGAAAAGCTGCGAAAGCGCCTGACCACCGATATCGCGCACGAGCTGCGCACGCCCATCGCCGCGGTGACGCTCTATCTGGAGGCCATGCGCGACGGCCTGTGGCAGGCGACCCCGGAGCGCCTTGCCCAGTGCCATGACGAGATGACGCGGCTGGGCGCACTGGTGGGCGAGCTGCAGCAGCTTGCCAATGTGGAGAGTGAGAGCCCCCGCCTTACACTGACACCTGTAGATTTGCGCTCGGCTGCGGATGCGGTGGCAGAGACGCTCGCTGCGGAGGCCGCCGCCAAGCGCCAGACCATTGTGGTGGAGGGGATGGCAAAGCCAGTGCCCGCCGATACTGCACGCATGCGGCAGGTACTGCTGAACCTCGCCTCCAATGCGGTCAAGTATACGCCGGAGGGCGGACACATCCGCCTTGTGGTGGCGGATTCGCCCGAGGCGGTCGTGGTGCGCGTGATCGACGATGGCGTGGGTGTGGACGCGGCAGAGCTGCCCCTTATCTTTGAACGCTTTTACCGGGTGGATGGCTCGCGCGACCGGCGAACGGGCGGCGCAGGCATCGGCCTGACCATCGCGCGGGGCATCGTGGAGGCGCACGGGGGCACGCTCACGGCGGAGAGCGAACCGGGTAAAGGCAGTTGTTTTACCGTGCGCATCCCAAGGCAGGCAGCGACGTGTGCCGATTAACCATGATTACGGGAGCACAGACCGGGCAGGAGATCGCGCAAGATTTCCGCCTGTAGATCGAAATTGTACCTTACAAGCAGCACAACGAAAAGGGTTTGAGCCTTGCCCAAACCCACTTTGTCGTGAATCGGCAACTTTGCGTATAAAGCTGATAGGGACAATCGTAACCGTGCAGGTGCTACCCTTTCACGAGATATCGCGGTACCTATGCCTGTTTGGCAAGCGGCTGATCTTTGTTGGCAAAGGTCTCACGCTGGTCACGGCCACCGGTCACGATGCGATATACGCGGGGCAGAAGCAGGCGAAGAGCTGCACCAAAAGCCAAGACCATGGCCGCACACAAGCATGGCAACAGGATATTGGCCATCAGAAACGAAGCTGTTCCCATGCCCAGCGCCAGCAGGTACAATCGCACGGCATAATGCTCAAACAGCAGGTGGGAACAGAAGAGGTAAAACGATGCGCCCACCCACCAATAGGGGCGCGCCAGTTTGGCCAGCGGATCCGCCAAAACCCAGAGGCACAGCGGCGCAAACTGCCAGTACACGTAATAGTAGGCAATGCCCTTGGGCGCAAGCCCAAACAACAACCCAAAGAGCATGAGCGCGACAAAGTACGCCCGCCGGCGCGAAAACATGGGTGTGCGGAACATCAACGACTTATGACGGTAGCCCAGATATGCGCCCATCAAATAGCAAGGCAGCCAGAAGAGCATCGACGCATATGCGATTGGGAATAGTCCAAGCAAGTTAAGCGCAAGTGCCAAAACGATCAGCAGAAGGGCTGGAAACCCACGGCGCACACACCACAATATGACAGGGTAGAGCACGATATAGCCAAGCAACACGCGCACGAACCACAGCACTGAGTCAATCGGCTCAAGTACCAGAAGGCGGAACACATCCCATGCGGGGAGTGCGTTAAAACTGCCGCTTGCGAGTGTGTCACGCACCAGCGCGTGCAGGAGCATCGCGGCATTCCAAAACAGAAATGGGATCGCAAGAGACCACAGCCGCGACAGCAACACTTGCTTGTATTTCTTGTTGTCAATGGTACGGTAGAACAGCAGCGCGGAAAGAAAGAAGAACGTGGAGGTGGCCGCGTCGAACAGCGTGCGGAAGGCGCGGTTCACATCGACTGCCCACGAATCCGATGCGCCAAAGTGGCGCGCGAAAACCGTATGCAGGCCAATGATAAACAAAGCGCATATAAATTGCAGATATGTAAACTTTCGGGATACGGCCTCCGTCATGCTCATGACCTCCCCAAAACATGAGGGATATGTCAGGATTATACCCGCCAGGCTTTGTTGCGTCAATGGTTGTAGCCTTGCAAATGGCCTACAGCACGCCCTGTCGGTTTGACACGCTTTCACAGGAATGCTATAATCCACGGGAATGATTAGCGGGAGTTGGATTGTTTGAAAATCAGCTTTTTCAACCTGGAACGGCAGTACGAGGCCCTGCGGGAAGAGCTGGAGGCGGCGGTGCTGGGCTGCCTGCGCGCCGGTGTATACATCGGCGGGCCCGATGTGGCTGCGCTGGAAGCGGAGTTGGCCGAATATTTGCACGTGAAGCACGCCATCACCTGCGGCAACGGCACCGATGCGCTGCGCCTTGTGCTCCGCGCCATGGGCATTGGCGCGGGCGATGAGGTGATCACCACGCCGTTTACGTTTTTTGCGTCGGCGGAGGCCATCGCTGTATTGGGCGCCGTGCCCGTGTTTGTGGATATCGACCCCGTAACTCTGAACCTTGACCCCGCAAAGGTGGAAGCGGCCATCACCCCTCGAACGCGCGCCATCATGCCGGTGGATATCTTTGGCGTGCCCGCCGATATGGACGCGATCAATGCCGTGGCGAAAAAGCACGGCCTGCGCGTGGTCGAGGATGCGTGCCAGTCCATCGGTGCGGCGTATCGCGGCAAAATGGCAGGCACGCTTGCGGATATCGGCTGCTTTTCGTTTTACCCCACCAAGAACCTCGCGGCCTTCGGCGACGGCGGCATGATCGCCACCGACGATGATGGGCTGGCGCTTATTTGCCGCGCGTTCAAATCGCACGGCTCAGGCAAGCAGGGGGCGAAAGCCGCCACGCTCATGGGCCTGCCGGTAGAAGCCGAGACTCCCGCTGCAGGTGGTCAGGCGGACGCGCTGTACGACCCGCTCAAGTACTACAACTACCTCGTGGGCGACAACTCGCGGCTGGACAGTGTGCAGGCCGCCGTGCTGCGCGTAAAGCTCAAGCATCTGGATGCGTTCGTTGAAAGGCGCGCGGCTATCGCGGCGCGCTACGCGCAGGGGCTTGTGGGCACGCCGCTCATGCTGCCGCCCACGCATATCGACGGGCTTAAGCAGTGCTGGCACCAGTATTGCGCGCTTGCGCCCGATAAGGAGGCACTGACCGCCGCCCTTGCGGAGGCGCAGATCGGTACCGGCGCATTCTACCCTGTGCCGCTGCACCTGCAAAAGGCGTTCCAGAACCTTGGCTACCAGGCGGGCAGCCTGCCCGTGGCCGAGCGCGTGTGCAGCCAGTCGGTCTGCCTGCCGGTGTTTCCCGAGCTGACGGCGGAGGAGCAGAACTACATCATCGATACCATCCGAGCGCATTACAGGGTCTCGTAAGCACGGAGTATGGCGACCTGAACATTTGCATCAACGCAGGCGACGCGAGCGGGGAATGAATCCCCGGCAAGCGCCGCCTGTTTTTTCGTTTTCGGTGAGCAACGCTTGCTTGGTCATTCGGTGGGATGCAAGACCCAACCTCATAGGCCCAATGATCAAGCGACCCTGCGAGGCAGCCGCCCTCACAGGAACAGCGACACGGCGCAGTACACCAGCAGCAGTGCCATCACGGCGTTGGTGACCTTCGCGTATTTGGCGAACAATAGTTTGAACGCTGCGCCAAACAGCGCCCACAGCAGTGTGCATATTGCGCCGATGGCGGACAGCAGCACCGCAAAAAGCCCCAGCGCGGGAATGTCGTTTGCGTATACGGGCATGATGTATACCTGCATGGACACGATGCTGTAGATGAAAATCTTCGGGTTCAAAAACTGCAGTGTGAAACCTTCCCAAAAACCGGTCTGGTGCACGTCGCCTTCAGCAACCGCCCCGCCGTGCCATGTCTTGTAGGCTAAGTAGAGCATATACGCCGCGCCCAGCACCATCATGGGGGTCTTGATGGCGGGCACGATGTTGGTGAGCGCCCCGCAAAACGCCGTGCACACGAGCGTGACCACCGTGAAACCCGCAAACATGCCCAGCGTTACCGGCGGCACCCTGCGCAGGCCGTACCGGCTGGCGTTGGTGAGCGAGAGAATGTTGTTGGGCCCTGGGGTGATGGCGGTAATCAGCGCGTAGGTCAGGAAATTCGCCCAACTGAACATGGTTTGACCTCCTCATAGCCGTATGATATAATGCATATGAAGTCCAATATCATGGAATCCAGCATATCATACAGTAAGTCCGATATATTGTCAACGGGGGATTTTGCGATGGATATCAACCTGACGGTCGCACAGAACGTAAAGCGTATCCGCGAAGCCAAAAAGCTTACGCTGGAGACGGCGGCCCAGCTGACGGGCGTATCGCGCAGCATGCTTGCCCAGATCGAAAAGGGCGATGTAAACCCGACCATATCCATCCTGTGGCGCATCGCGGCGGGGTATAAGGTGTCGTTTTCGCAGCTGATAGACAGGCACGGCGACACGGCGGTGGTGATCCCTGCGGGCAGCATCAAGACACTCGTGGAGGATGGAGGCCGCTTCATCAACAGCCCCATCTTCCCCTTTGAGGACAGCGCAGGCTTCGAAATCTACCGCATCGAGATGCTGCCGGGCGGTTCGCTGGCTGCGGAGCCTCACATTGCAGGCACGGAGGAGTACATTACCGTGTTTGCGGGCGAAGTGGAAATCGGCGCAGGCGAAAACGTGTTCCGCCTGCACACATTCGACTCGGTGCGCTTCAAGGCGGATGTGCCGCACTACTACAAAAACATTGGTGCGGTCGATGCACAGTTCAGCATGTTGATCCACTATACGCAGCGGTGACACGAAAGCCGCAGCGCGGCAGCTTCGGAGGCACGCACGATGCGGGGCGCTCTGCCCGGGCCAAGAAAGAAAGGGCGAAACGGCTTGGCTGCACAGTGCAAATGGGGCACACCGTGCGCGATGCAAAACCACTCAGCCAGCCCCAAGGCAATTATGGGTCGCGCATCACCTCTTCGCACTGCGCATTGGTACAGGCTGGCAAACGTTCATCCAAATTAAACAAACACAGTAAAAACAGGCGGTTGCGGTTGAGTGGACTGGTATTGCGTGGTACAATAGCGCCTGAACAACGAAAATCGGACGCGCATGGCAGGCGACACTGCACAGGGTATGCCGTAGCCTGCCATATGCGCCGAACGACGGATAGGACGGGATCGGCTTGCGCAACATCGTGCTCATCGGCATGCCCGGTTCGGGCAAAACGACCATCGGGGCCACGCTGGCAGACCGCCTTCATTTCCAGTTGATCGATACTGACTGGCTGGTGATGGACACCTACCATAAGAGCCTGCCTGCGCTGCTTGACGCGGAAGGCGTGGAGGGGTTCCTCAGGCTGGAGGGGAAGGTGGGCGAGGCGCTGGTTTGCGACGGCTGCGTGATCGCCACCGGTGGCAGCATGGTGTTCAGCGACGGTGCCATGCAAAACTTGCGCAAGTTGGGCGTGGTAGTGTGGCTGGATACGCCGCTCATGGAGCTGAAGCGGCGCATCGCCGCCGGCAGCGACCGTGGCATCGCCGCCGAGGCGGGTGTGACCGTTGAGCAGCTGGATGCGGTGCGCAGGCCGTTGTATGAGCGGTACGCAGATATCTGCGTGCAGGGCATTGGCACCAAGGGCGATGTGGTCACGCAGATCGAGCGGGCGCTGCGTGATCGGGAAGAACCTGCGCGATAGCTCCGCGATACTCTTCTATAATTCGAGCCATATCCATGGATCCGCATACGCAACGAGACGCGACAACCTGTCCGCGTCTCTTTATTATATTTCTGTAAAGTGGAACGGCATCGTGAAGCATCGATGGCGTATACCTGGCCTTTTGCCTTTACCGCAGCCCGCTACGGAATTCCATGGGCGTTTTGCCGGTCACCTTCTTGAAGATGCGGCTGAAATGCGCCACATCGGCGTAGCCCATCGCGTAGGCCACCTCGTTCACCTTGTACATGGGGTCGGCGAGCATGGCCTGCGAGCGCTGCACCCGGTAGTGGTTCAGCAGATCGAAAAAGCTTTGCCGCGCGTGGCGGTTGATCAGCTTGCTCAAATGCCACTGGCTTACGTACACGTTGTCCGCCACATCCGCAAGGCTCAGGTGCTCGGTGCAGTGCTCCTCAATGTAGCGCAAGGCGGCGCGCGCCACAAAGCTGCCCGCCTCACTTTCGTCGTCCAGATCGTTATCGGCGGGCGTATCGCCTTCCGTGGGGAACGTTTCGGCTGTCGGCGCCTCTTGTGCAATTGAATCGGACGGAATTGACGCCTGCGTGTGCAGGCGCGGGGCAAGCTGCACCAGATTGTGTGCCATGGCGGCCACGGCCTCGTGCAACTCCTCCATGCGGCTGGGTTTGAGCAGGTAGCGGCATACGCCCAGCTGGATGGCGTGCTTGGCGTAATCGAAATCCCGAAACGCCGTGAGCACCGTGATCTGCATGGCGGGGAATTCGCTTTTGAGCGCGGCCACCATGCTCAGGCCGTCCATGTTGGGCATGCGGATGTCGGTAAACAACATTTGCGGGCGGTGTTTGCGGATGCTCAGCAAACCCTCGCGGCCGTCCACAGCGGTATCCACCACGCGGCAGCCGTACTGCGACCACGGGAACACCTGCGAAAGGCCGCTGAGGATGATCTGCTCGTCATCCACCAGCACGACGTCGTACATGCCTGTGCCTCCTTGCGGTCAGCGAACGGTGAAGGGGTTCAGCGCCATGACGCGCGTCCATAGCTCCTCAGGGGTCAGGGTGCCAGTCGCCACATTGGGGATCAGCCGGAACCACTCGTTGCGCGCCTCTTGCGACATTTGATCCTGTACGGGGCTGTAGAGCGGGTGGCTGGTCAGCTCGTAGGCGCTTTGCAACAGCTTGCCGCTGAACTGGAAGCCGCCCAGCGTGCGCGCGTTTTCCCCCGTGGCGAGGTATGCGAGCAGATGAACTGCCGCTTCGCGCTTGGCTGTATCCTCCCATGCGCGGCGGGTCAGGTAAAAGCCCATCGATACGCCGCCCAGCACGCCCCCCGCTCCTTCCTGCGCGGCGGGAAAGGGAAGCACAACAGTACTGTCCATGTTGGCAACGGGCAGGCTGTTGGCAAACCAGCTACCGTCCAGCTGCATGGCGCTGCGCTTGTCACGGAACAGCTGGCTGGTATAATTCTCATCCGTGGTGTTCACGTTGTCAGGGAAAGCACCCAGCCCATATAACGTGTGGATGAGGCCCGTGCCGGTTATCCAATTTTCAGGCACGGGCTGGCCCGCAGCGGGGCGCGCCGTATACTCCGCGGGGGTGCAGGCGGCCAACAGCGCAAACTCCGCCAGGTAATGCGGCACGTCACTCAGGCTGACCGATATGGGCACAACGCCGTTTTTGCGAAAAACGCTGATGGCGGTGGTGAGCTTATCCCACGTGGTGGGCAAATCCACCTTATACTTGGCGAACAGGTCGGTATTGCAAAACAACCCCTCCCAGAACGAGCGCACGGGCACGGCATAGATCTTGCCGTCCGCTTCGGTGCAGGCCTGGTTTTCGGGGATGTGCAGATCTGGATATGCGGCGTTGATCTCCGCGATGGGCACGACGCGGTCGAGCAGATAGGCGCTATCCGCCGTGCGGGCAAAAAAGAAAAGCACGTCCGGCTCGTTGCCGGCGGCAAAATCCATCAAAACACCCGTCTTCCATGCTTCGTCGGACGGGGCGGAGGAATCAAGAACGGTGTTGCCGGTCTGTTCCTCCCATTGGGCGAGCAGCCTCGTGTAGGTGCCGCTGGAGGCATCCAAACCGGCGAAACAACTGACCGTCCGCAAAGCTACGCCTTCCGCGGTAGCAGTCAGGCAGGCGCTACATAGGATGCAGCATAACGCCGCGAGGAAAAGCTTCTTCACGCCAAACCCTCCCAAAACATTATAAACGTGTTGTCGTACAATGGCATTGCACACGGTTGCGATTTGTTGCCTGCGCTTGCGATGTTTCTCAATCATGCACAGAGGGCGCCATGCGAGGGGCACCAAACCGCGCGGCAAGGCGGGCGGGAGCACACCCTGCTACCGCTGCTCTACGGGGTTGAGCGGCTCGCGGATGGTCGCCACGGTGTTGCCGTGCGTGTCCACATCGAACGAAAGGCCCGCGTTGCCGCCGAAGATGAGTCGGAGCCTCTGGTTCACGTTGCGCACGCCAAGGTGCCCGTCGGCTGGCTGCCGGTCGTCCAGCATGGCGCGCAGGGCGGTCAGCTGGTCGTGCGTCAGGGGCTTGCCGCTGTTCAAAACTTCGATCACTAGCTGCTCGCCCTGACGGAACACGTTCAGCTGAATCTGCCCGCCGCCCGCGGGCGCGATGCCGTGCTCGATGGCGTTCTCGATCAGCGTTTGCACCACCAGACGGGGGAGGGGCGTGTCGAGCAGCGCCTCGTTCACATTGCGCAGCACGGTCAGGCGGTTGCCAAACTGCAGGCCCACAAAGTAGAAGTAGGCGTCCACGATGCTCAGCTCCTCGCGCAGGGGCACGAGGTGCTGCTCGCTGCGGTCAAGGCTGGCGTTCAGCAGCACGCTCAGCGTGGATACCATCTCGCTCACGTTCTGGTTGCCGGACAGGCGTGCCTGCCAGTTGATGGCCTCCAGCGCGTTGTTGATGAAGTGCGGGTTGATGCGGCTTTGCAGCGCCTGGATACGCGCGTCGCGCAGGGCGATCTGCTCCTTGTAACTGCGGTCGATCAGCTCCTTGAGCCGGATGCTCATCTCCGAGAAGGCAGTGCCCAGCTGGCCCAGCTCGTCGGTGCCGCGCATGGGCACCACCACGCCGAACTCGCCGCTGCGGATGCGGTGGCTGGCGCTTGCAAGCATCGCAATGGGCCTCACGATGCGTCGGCTGACGAACACCATGATGGCTAGGCAAAGGGGTACGAACAGGATGAACAGCCACGCCATCAGCAGGCGGAACTCATCCATCTCGCGGTATACGCTGTGCCTGTCCGCCTGCACCTGATAGGTGAGCAGGCTGTCGCCCACGCTCACGTGCTGGGTGTAGCACAGCATGTTGCCATATTCCATCAACCCCGTCTGCGTGCGCTCACCGATAAAGCTGCCCTGCCGGATATCGTCCAGCTGAATGGCGCAGGTGGAGTTCCAGTCCGCCGCGTTTTGCAGGATGGGCGCTAGCACATCGTCGATGTTGAGGCCCAGCACCAGCACGCCGAAGCGCTCCATGCGCGTGTTGTGCAGGTTACGGATCAGGTAGGCGCCATCGCCCGAGGCGATGAAGCGCGCGTGCGTGTCCAGCGTATCGCACAGGGCCAGTGCGCGCTTGAGCGTATTTTGCATGAACAGCACCGCGGAGGAATAGCCTTGCGAGGTGTAGATGGGGCGCTCGATATCCTTGGCGCGGAAGAAAAGCGCAAAAGCGCAACTCTGCTCGCGGCTGAATTTGCGGTCAAGGTAGTCGCGCACCAGCAGGTAATAATCTTCATAGGGGATCTTGTCGCCTTCGTAGTTCTGCACCGCCGCGCCAAGGGTACCGTCGTACACCGCGTCGCGCGCCAGTGTGGATAGATTGGCGATGTTGCGCTCCGCCGAGCTCTGCGCATACTCCGCGCCGGTTTTCAGGGCAGTTTCTGTCTTATCCTGCAGCGAGGCAAAAACGCGCCCGCCCATATACATGCCCAGCGTGACGGTGGGCAACAGCCAGCATAGCAGCACGATGATGAGCAGCGTAAAGCGCAGCGTGGGCACATTCTTGCGCAGTTTCTCAAACATGGGCAACCTTCCTTGCGTCTGGATAGTTGATTATACCATGATTATACAAAACAGGCGAGGCCCTGCCCCGCCTGTAAACCTCGAAGTGCGTCAGGGCTGCATGCCAACGCCCAGGTATTCCGCCATCACATGGCTGTAGGCCTCGGCCTGCTGCCTGTCCGGCATCTCGCAGAAGATGCGCAGCCGTGGCTCGGTCCCGGAGAAGCGCACGATCAGCCACCCGTTTTCGAACAGCACCTTGCGCCCGTCGGTATCATTGATGCCCGTGGGCTTCGTGGCAAACGCGGGCAGCTTATCGCCCGTGAGCAGCCCCATCATGCGCGGCTTGTCGTCCGCGTCAAAGGGGTAGTCGAATTCCGCCATGTAGCGGCGGCCAAAGGTCTGGTACAGCTCCGCCACCAGTTCACTCAGCTTCTTACCGGTCACGGATAGCATCTCCACCAATAGCGCGGCGGCATAGATGCCATCCTTGCCGTGGATGTGCCCCCGCACGGTCAGCCCGCCGCTGCTCTCGCCGCCGATCACGGCATTGTGCGCCTGCATCGCGGCGGAGATATGCTTGAAACCCACCGGTACCTCGTAGCATTTTTCGCCAAACTTGGCAGCGATATCGTCCAAAAGGTGTGTGGTGGCCAGGTTTCGCACCGCGCAGCCGTGCCAGCGCTTGTACTTGAGCAGGTAGTAATACAGCAGGCACAGGATCTCGTTGGGGTGGATGAACTGGCCCGCGTCGTCGATGATGCCCAGCCTGTCCGCGTCGCCGTCGGTTGCGATGCCAATGTCCGCGCGGCTTTCCAGCACCGCCGCCTGCAACGCGCCGAGCGTGTCCACATTGGGAGAGGGCAGCCTGCCGCCGAAGAGCGCGTCGTGCCGCTCATGAATCACGTTCACGTCGCAGCGCGCCGTGAGCAGGATGGTTTGCAGGCTGGTGCGGCTCACGCCGTACATGGGGTCGAGGATGATCTGCAAATTTCGGCTGCGGATAGCGTCCATGTTCACGGTGCGGATGATGGAGTCAAGGTAGGGGTTTTGCGGGTTGATCTCCTCCACCAGCCCAATGCGGATGGCTTGCTGGTAGGGGATCAGGCGGATATCCTCCGGTTTGATCAGGTTGGCGGCGGCGCCTACCTCGGCGGTGATATCCTCCGCTGCGTCACGGCCGCCCGCGGTAAACAGCTTGACACCGTTGTACAGTGCGGGGTTATGGCTGGCGGTTACGGCCATGCCATAGGGCAGGCGGTTGTCCTGCACGGTGAACATGATCATGGGCGTGGGGGCTTCGCGGTGGATGATGCGGGTATGGATGCCCTCGGCGGCCATGACCTCGCAAATCCATTCGGCGGCCTGCACGCTTAAAAAGCGGCGGTCGTACCCCACGCAAAAGCCGCGGTCAGCCGCGTCCTCGGCGCGCATTCGGCGCGCCACGGCCAGCGCCAGCCGCTGCAGGTTTTCGCGGGTGAAACCGTCGCCGATGATGGCGCGCCACCCGCCGGTGCCAAACTCGATCATACGTTGCCCCTTCCCATGCGCACGGTCACGGTGTGCTCGCCGCCTTCAAAGCGGGGTATACGCGCAGCGGGCTGCCCATCCACGGTGATGGCTACAACGCCCTTGCAAATATGCTCGGGGTTTTGCACCTCGATATGGTAGGTGGCTCCGCGCCACTGGCGCGTAACGCTGAACACGTCCCACGCTGCGGGGATGCATGGGTCTACGGTCAGTTCCTCAAAGCCGGGGCGCACGCCCAACAGGTAGCGCGTAGCCGCGTAATAGCTCCAGCCTGCGCTGCCGGTCATGAACGGGTGCCGTGCGCGGCCATGGGCGGTGTGGTCACGGCCCATGATAAACTGGCAGTAGCTATACGGTTCAGCCTGCCGAACTTCCATCATATCGTTTTGCTTTTCGGGCAGCAGCGACATATATAGCTCCATCGCGCGGTCGCCGCGGCCCAGTATGGCCTCGGCCACCCACGCCCACGGGTTAGAGTGGCTGAAGATCGCGCCATTTTCCTTGATGCCGCCGTACACGCGGGTCACGAAGCCGATGCTGTCGTCCCTGGTGGTAAAGCTGGGGGCGTTGAGCATGAGGCCGTAAGGCGTGAACAGATAGGCGTGCACCGCGTCCATGCAGCTCTCGCCCTGCGCCTGCGTGGCCGCGCCGCTGATGACCGCCCAGGTGTTACTCTCCAGATGCACCTTGCCCTCGGTGGCGGTGTGCGAGCCGATGGGCTTGCCTTTGCCGGTGATGCCGCGCAGCCACCATGCCCCGTCCCACAGCTCACGCTGGCATACGGCGCGCATGGCTTTCGCCTGTGCGGCATAATCTGCCGCATCCGCACCATAGCCCAGCGCCGTGGCTGTTTCCACAAAGTGGTCGACCGCCCACAGTAGAAGGAAGGACACCATCGCGCTCTCGCCACCGCCCAAGTTCAGGCAGTCGTTCCAGTCCGCGCGCAAGCCCTTGCACACGCCGTGCGCGCCTACCTGCTCAAAGCTGAAGTCCAGCGCCTTCTTCATGTGCTCGTACACAGTCGCATCGCCGCCGTCTGCATAAGGGATGCGCTTTTGCAGAAAGTCCATTTCGCCCGTTTCGCGCACATACTCCGCGATGGCGGGGATCAGCCAGAGCGCATCGTCCGCACAGGCATCCTTGAGGCTGTGGATGCGCGTGTTGCCCGCGGTGGGGATCACAGTGGGGGAGGTTTGCTTTTCTTCGCCCTTTTCCTCGTTTTCAAACCAGGCGGGGTCAAACAAGTGCAGGCCATAGCCCGCGCTTACCTGCCCGTGAAGCAGTTGCGTAAGCCGCAGGCGGCACATTGGCGCGTCCGCGTGGGGGATGCACATCGCGTCCTGCGCGGTATCACGGTAGCCAAGACCCGTGCGCCCGCCCACTTCGATGAAAGAAGCAAAGCGGCTGAACGTCACGTTCACCTGGCTTTGGTACAGATTCCACAGGTTCAGGCTCGTGTCCATGTCCGCGTCGGGGGTTTTGACCTGCAACTGGGCAAGTTTTTCTGTCCAGTGATCGGCAAGGGCCTCAAAGGCTGCATCGGTTGTTTTGTCGTCGTACTTGTCGCGCAAGGCTTTGCCGGTAGCTGCTCCACCGGGGCCAACGAGGTAGCGCAGGCGAACAGTCTCCCCCGGGGCGAGGGTCACGCGACGGTGCAGCGCGCCGCAATGGTTGTTGCCCAGCTCCTCGCTGCCGGAGAGTGTTCCGCGCTCCACGCCCAGCGGATTGCGCTCCGTGCGGTATGCGCCAAGGAAGGCGTCGCGCAGGCAATCGTGACTGTCCGGCATGCCGTTCATGGCAAAAAACTCGAAGGTGTTCTCCTCGTATTTCAGTTCATACGCCACCAGTCCGTCCACAAAGCGTGTGCCCGCGCAGTACAGGCTCATCTGGAAGTTCTGATAATCGATGTCGATATTGTGGAAGGAGAACTCACAGTAGCCGAACACGCTCAGGCTGCGGGCCGTATCGCCAGTGTTGGTCAGGCGCACGTCCCACAGCTCGCAATCGTCATCTAGCGGGATAAAGAGCGTTTGCTCGCCCTGGATGCCGTTTACCTCGCTCAGGTAGCGGACATAGGAAAAGCCGTGGCGGCATTCGTACTTCGCATCGCCCAGCGGCACGCCCACGGGCTGCCAGCTTAAGGACCAGTACTTTCCGTCCGCGTCGTCGCGCACATATACATAATGGCCGGGGCCGTCCATCGGTACCCCGTTGGGGCGGAAGCGGGTTACGCGGCCATACTGCGGGCTTCCCGCCCACAGGTAGCCGCCCGCGTGCTGGTTTACCACCGCGCCAAGCTTCCCCCTGCCCAGATAGTTCGTAAAGCTGAAGGGCGCATCCACACGCTCGATCACGTATTCGCGCCGGAGATTATCAAAACGTCCGTACTGCATAAATGTTTCCTTTCGGAAAGGAGCGCCCGATCGCATTCGGTCGGGCGCTCCCTGTTTGGGTCGACGGATTCCTTACTTGGCCGCGAGGAAGGAGGTCAGCTGCGCGTTGGCGGTATCCAGATAGGTCTGCATGCCGGCGGCGTCCAGCTTCTGGAGGAACTCGGGCAGCTTCTCGGCGGGGTCCACGGCGCCGGTGTCCAGCGCGAGGGCGTACTCGGCGGCGACGTTCGCAAGGGCGCTCATCTCCACCTGCACGGGCGTGG
>CAZOZO010000001.1:0-148224 GCA_964584315.1 uncultured Oscillospiraceae bacterium | reverse complement strand
GGGTGGAGGGCGCGCATCGCGGCTTCACGCTGGTCGTCTACGATGGCGCGCAGGTACGGCGCATGACCGTGAGCGCCGGACGGGCAGAGGTCGTGCTGTAAGCAAACAGTACGTACAGCAGCTTTACAAAGCCAGGCAAAGGCCCCGTCGCATTTCAGTGCGGCGGGGCTTGCTTTCCCACAATGCCCTCCGGAGCACATGGGCGGCATGTCATGTGATTCGAGCTGTTACGCTCATGATCAATCGCCTGGTCCTGTCTGCTATTCCTTTGCGCAAGTAAAGGCACGGCGTGGCTGTGTCAAGCTTGAAAGGTAAAGCCAGCGGTCAAAGCCCCTGCAACGCCGATGTGTTAACAGTTTGCTTCGGCGTTGATCATTCTCCGTCGTCCGACGGTATGGCTGTGATGTTGCGGCCGATGCCCATGACGCTGGAAACCGAGCGCACGCCGCGCAACACCACCATCTTGCCATTGAGTGTGCCGATCTTATTGAGCAGTTGCCCGCGGAACACAAGCGCCGTCGTATTGCCGCCGTCCAGGTTCACAGCCTCGCGCACGCCCAGTTCCTTCATACGCGCGGCGATCCAGCCCAGCCCCGCGCCGTCGCTGCCGGCATGGCGGCCTTCCACCGTCATCAGCAGGTAGTGTTTGGGCGCGACCATGCCCAGCGCGCAGCGCGGCTCGTCGCTGGAGAACTTGCCATCCGCCACCTGCTGGCCCAGCTCGCCATCTCGGAGCAGCACAGGCCCAAAGCTGAGCGTGTCACGCACGCCCATGGCGAGCAGCTGCTCCGCGGTGTACTCGTTGCCGTAGAACGCCTTCATGCTGCCGTCCTGAAAAAAGGCGAGAATGTCCAGCGGCGGCATATAATTGACCACGTTCTTGCGGTACGGGTCGTCCACGACCAGCGCGCCGTCGCGGATGATCACGCCCTGCTTTTGCCTGCGGTGGCTTCGGATGCCGTAAAAATCGTCATTGAAGGCCAACACCAGGTTGTTGCGCGCGGCGATCAGGTGTGGATACTCGGTGTTGAACTTGCCCTTATATTTCTCCAGCGCGTCAAACCGCTGGAAAGCCTCCGCACCCGTAAAACGGATATCTGTCTCGTACCAGACGAGGGGGCTGTGGCCCTCGCGGGTGTAGCGCACGATCTGCACCCGCAGCGTTCCGGAGATATAAACCCACTGCCCTGCTTGGGAATCCTCGTAGACGAACTCCTCCGCCTGATTGGGCAAGAAGCCTTCCTCCGTGAGCGGCGGCAAGAGCGGCAATACTGGCGGCACGGGCTTGGGCAGGCCGCCGTAATCGCCGAACGCCAGCGCTTGCAGCTCGGGCGTAGCGATGCCTGTCGCCTTCTGCCCCAGGTCGTCCTGGTATTGCTTTACCTTGTATTCCATGGTGCTGTTGTAATCGCCGGTGATCTCCGCATTCTGCGGGAAGTAGCCCAGCTCCTTGAGCCGTTGCTTAAAACGCTGTACATCCTCGCCGGACATGCGCAGCTTGAGCGTGCGGTAAGCCACCCCGTCGATCTCGACCGTATCGGGCGA
The DNA here is from genome assembly GCA_964584315.1 of uncultured Oscillospiraceae bacterium. Lineage (GTDB taxonomy): Bacteria > Bacillota > Clostridia > Christensenellales > Aristaeellaceae > CAXXOK01. The sequence goes on along the minus strand of CAZOZO010000001.1, from coordinate 146,679 downwards.
AGGAGCTGGTGTGGGCGTAGACGCGGGCAACCCGCCGCCTTCGCCGTAGGCAGTGATCTGGAATGCGGGCGTGGCGATGCCCGTCACCTTCACGCCCATCTGTTGCTGGTATTGCTTCACCTTGTATTCCATGGTGCTGTTGTAGGCGTCGGTCAGGGTCGCGTCCGGCGCGAAAAACCCAAACTGCTGCATCCGCTGCTTGAGGCGCAGCACATCCGCACCGCTCATGCCTGTTTGCAGGGTTCGGTAGCCTGTCTCTCCCCCGGTCGCATCGACCTGGGGAGGCTGCGACGTGGACGCGACTGTCGGCGTAGGTACCGCAGTGGGTGCCTCCGTGGGCGTCGGCATCGCCGTCGGCGCGGCGGTTGGCGTGGCCGTCGCGGCCTGTACAATGACCGGCAGCCCGCCATCCTCACCGAAGATCAATGCCTGCAACTCCGGCGTAGCAACACCTGTGGCCTTGATGCCCAGCGCGTTTTGGTATTTCTTGACCTTATACTCCATGGTGCTGTTGTAGCTGTCGGTCAGGGTGGCGTCCGGCGCGAAGAAGCCAAGCTCCTGCATGCGCTGTTTGAGGCGCAGCACATCCGCTCCACTCGCGCCCTTGGCCAGCGTGCGGTACGATACGCCGTCGATGGTCACGATCTCCTGCGTTGGCACGGGCGTCGGCGAAGGCAGTCCGCCGTTTTGGCTGAAAAGCACCGCCTGAAGCTCCGGCGTGGCAATGCCTGTCGCCTTCACGCCCAGTGCGTTCTGGTACTGCTTCACCTTGTATTCCATGGTGCTGTTGTAAGTATCGGTCAACGTGGCATCCGCATTGAAGAAGCCCAACTCCTGCATGCGCTGCTTGAGGCGCAGCACATCCGCGCCGCTCGCGCCCTTTGCCAGCGTTCGGTAAGCGGCGCTTTCGGCGGCAGCTACCGTGGGTGCGGGCGTGGCGGCTTCCGCCGACGCGGGCACGGGCAACGCAAAGCACAGGCACACGAGCACCGCGCACAAAAGGTGCGCAGGCAGGCTCGCTGCCCGAATGGTTCCCTCGGCGTTTGGCAGGCGACGCGACGATACGGACAGCCCGCCGCGGAAAATCAGTCTGTTTCCCTTCATCGTTACACAGCTCCATCCACGGGCGTCCACGGCTGATACACCCGCGTGCGGAACATTTCAACCACATCGAAATACCGATGGTGCTCACGCCAGCCGCCATACGTAGACGAGAACACCGTAAAGTTGAACTCCGCGTTTGGCAGCGCCGCCCTCAGCGTTGCCTGCTGCGCATCGTCAATGCCACAGTAGGACAGCCACACGCGCTCGAGTTTTTCGCACTTGAGCAGCGCGGACGCGTCCTTGATGTCAAAGTTGCGGCACATGTTCAGATCGATCAGGTTGGGCAGCTCCGCCAGTGGCGACAGATCGGTGATGTGGTTGCGGAACATCTCCACATACTCCAGCTCCTTAAGCTGCGCAAGCGGCGAGATATCCACCACGCTGTTGTCCGCGAGGATGAGTATCTTCAAATGCTTGAGTTCGGTCAGGAAGCTGATGTCGTTGACCATGTTGTGCCCCAGGTCAAGCGCGCGCAGGTCGCGGCAATATTTGAGCACCTCGAACACCTGCGTGGTGTAGGCCTGCGAGTGGGTGCTGTTGTGGGTGGAGAAGGCCGTTACGTCGGTGCGCACACGCCATTTGCCAAAGCGCAGAGTCCAGCCGAAGCGGATGTTCGGGAAGCGCTCGGTCAGCGTGGCCATCTGTTCCCTGTTCACGCGGCTGTTGTACATATCGACCTGCGTAAGGGTCGGAAACTGCGCCAGCTCATCCATGAAGGCATTGAAGCTGCCCATCTTGGCTTCGCCAAGGTCGATGGCAGTCGCGCCCGCTGGCACCGGCACGCCGCAGAGCGTGGACGACTCCGCTTGCGCGAAGGCCGCGGCAGGCAGGCAGCACAGGAAAACCAGAAGCAGGCATACCGCTTGGCGGGCCTTGATCCGTAGCCACATAAGGGTTACCTCCCTATCTCATTGGAGAATGCCCGATATCCGGAAGGGGCGTGCCGCAGCTTGGGCGGCGATGCTGTGCCCATTATACCGCGCGCGTGGCAAAACGGCAAGGCTAGTCGCCAAGCCGGAAAATCATTTCTTTACCTTGTGGCGTGGCACACTGCATGCTTTGTGCCGTCGCAGGAGAACGCGAACACAGCTCCGTGAACGCTTGGTGAACGATCGAGGGAATACAGCCGCAACGCCACCCCGGCGCCGCGAATCATACCCGGCGTGTAACAGAGTTATTCAATCCTCCTCAGTTTGATGTTGCCAAAATTCGCCCGTTTTACCATATACAAACGTTGCAAGCCCGTTTATAATGGCGATTGACACACAACGAGATCACAGCATAGGCGGTATGACCAATGGCATTGATCGAAGTGCGGGCGCTTAAGAAAACGTTTGAGTACACAAAAAAGGAAGAAGGCATGAAAGCCTCGCTGCGGAGCCTTTTCCACCGTGAAAAGCTTTGCAAGGAGGCCGTGCGCGGCATTGACCTATCGCTGGAAAAGGGGGAGATGGTGGGCTTCCTGGGCCCCAACGGTGCCGGCAAGACCACCACGCTCAAGATGCTCTCCGGCATCCTCTACCCCACCTCCGGCGAGGCCACGGTCATGGGCTATGTGCCGTGGGAGCGCAAGAAGGGCTTCAAGATGCGCTTTGCCATCGTCATGGGGCAAAAGAGCCAGCTGTGGTGGGATCTGCCCGCTGTGGAATCCTTCTCGCTCAACCGCCACATTTACGAGCTGGACGAAGCCCAGTACCGCAGAACGCTGGGCAAGCTGGTGGAGCTTTTGGACGTAAGGGAGCAGCTGGGTGTGCAGGTACGGCGGTTGTCGCTGGGTGAGCGCATGAAGATGGAGCTGATCGCCTCGCTATTGCACCAGCCGGAAGTGATGTTTCTGGACGAGCCGACCATCGGGCTGGATATCATCTCCCAAAAGCGCATCCGCGCGTTTTTACGCGAGTATAACCGCGAGCGGCAGACCACCGTGCTGCTCACCAGCCATTCCATCAGCGATATCGAAGACCTGTGCCGCCGCACCATCGTGATCGCGGACGGAACCATCGCCTACGACGGCGAGCTGAAGAAGATCAACGGCCTGTTTGGCGACCACAAGCGCATCCAGATCACCTTTGAGACTGAGGAAGCCGCGCAGATGGACCTGAGCCGCTTTGGCACGCCATGCGGGCGCGAGGGCTTGCAGGCCGTGATCGAGGTGCCACGCGACCAGGTGCGCCAGGTATCGCAAAGGATGCTGGAAACCCTGCCCGTGACGGATTTCAACATCGGGGACATCCCGGTGGAGGAGGGCATCGCGCGGCTGTATACGGAGAGGAACGGACAATGACCATCCGCAAATACCTGCACTCGCTGGGTTTGGGCCTCAAGGAGGCCATTGCCTACCGCGCAGATTTCTGGCTGGGGGTCGCAAGCGCCGCATTCCCCATCTTCATTCAGGTGTTCATGTGGCAGGCGCTGTACGGCGGTGCGGGCAAGGCGGAGCTGTACGGCCGCAACTACGCGCAGATGCTCGCTTATTCCGTTACTGCTGCCATCCTGTGGCGGCTGCTGCGCACCGGCTTTGAATACGACATCAACGAGGATATCAAAAACGGCGGGCTGAGTAAATACATCGTGCGCCCCATCCATTACCTGCCCTACCGCCTGAGCAATTTTCTGGGACAAAAGCTGGGGGCGCTTGTTGGCGGCCTGAGCCTGCTCGCGCTTGCACTGGCAGGCGTCGGGTTTGCCTTTCAGGCATCGCCCGTGAACGTTGGCGGTGTGCTGCTGTTTCTGCCCGCGGTGCTGGGCGCGATCGTGCTCAATTTCCTGATTTTCTTTTGCGTGGGCATGTGGGCGTTCTGGCTGTCCGAGATCGGCTTCCTGTTCGAGGCCGTGCGCATGGTGATCGTCGTACTCAGCGGCGGCATTTTCCCGCTGGAGATTTTTGGGGCCACGGTCAGCCAAGTGCTCAAATACCTGCCCTTCTCCTATGCCGTGGGGTTCCCCGTGGACGTGCTGCTGGGCGCGGTATCCGGCCCTGCGGTGTTCCTGGGCTACGCGGCGCAACTGTGCTGGATCGGCCTGTTGATTGGGTTCAGCCGTTGGTTGTGGAATCTGGGTTCGCGCAAATTTCTGGCGGCGGGGGGCTGAGCGAATGGCGAGTGTCAAAAAGTATCTGGTTTTGTGGGGCATGCTCATCCGCAACAGCCTGATGAGCCAGATGGAGTACCGCACCAACTTTTACACCGGTATCGCGATGGAACTGGGGTGTTTCCTGTCTAAGATCCTCTACATGATTGTGATCTTCCAGACGGGCGTGCCCATCAACGGTCTTACGCCTAATGAGGTGCTGGTGTTCTTCGGCACGTACATGGTGGCGACCGGCCCCTACGCGGGTCTGTATATGATGAACCTGTTCGACATCGGGCGGCAGGTGCAGACAGGCGAGCTCGACCTGCTACTGGTCAAGCCCGTATCGCTCCAGTTCATCCTGACCCTCAAGCGCAGCGATATGGCCCTGTTCACCGTGGATGTGCTGCTGGGCATCGCCCCCATCGCGGTGGGGCTTTCCGGCATGGCCATGACGGTGAGCGTGCTGGATGTGCTGGGGTACCTCGGCTATCTGGCGCTGGGCACGATGATGGCGTATGCAATGTTCCTGCTGCCGCAGATACTGGCCTTTCGGCTGATCCGTACTCACGCGCTCGCGGGGTTGGTGGACAGCTCGTGGGATTTCAACAACATGCCCATGGGCATTTACAGCCGCGCCATACAGCTGGTGGGCTCGTTCGCGCTGCCTATCTTTCTGATCACCAATTTCCCCGCGCTGTTCATCCTCAAGCGGATGGATCCGCTGCAGGCGGTGTGGGGCATCGTGGGGCCGTTTTTGTGGCTGTGGTTCACGAGCAGGCTTTTCAAGTTGGGTCTGAAGCACTACCAGAGCGCGAGCAGCTAGGGGCTGCCGGTCGAGGGTTCCTTAATGACGCTTCCGTAGCGTTGGCTTCCTTGGCGCTGCATTGCGTTCTGTGCTTCAAAGCCCGGGTAGCGTCCGTGCAATGCCATCTTCCATGTCAGGGTCTGTTTGCGTCGAGGTGCTACGGAATTGAATGTCCTGCTCGTTTCGTTCCGAGTGATCGCTTTACCGTTTTTGACGGACGGCAGTGTTCCATACATCCGACAGGAAAAATAAACCTGCGCCGTTTGACGCGCTCCGTATACTTTGGCCCCTCAAAGTGGTATGATACAAGAACAGTCCGCATCGCAAACAAAAACGAAAATGCGCGATACAGATCGGATATTCATAACCAACCGTTCCTGCAAATCCGAAATGAGGTGGATTCGATGGTCTTCCTGCAATCGATCCTGATGCCGCTTGCGATCGTGGTGGACTGTGCCCTGCTGTTGTGGCTGCTGGGGTTGCGCGTGATCCCCAACAACAAGATTGCGATCATTGAAAAATGGTGGTCCCTGAAGGGCTCCCTGAACATGCAGATTATCGCGCTGAAAAAGGAAGCCGGATATCAGCCGCAGGTCATCCGCGGCGGCGTCCATTTTCTGACGCCTTTGATGTACAAGGTGCACATCTGCCCGCTGGTCACGGTGCCGCAGGGGCAGATCGCCTATGTGTTCGCCCGGGATGGCAAGCCACTGGAGCCGATCCAGACGCTGGGCAAGGTGATTCCGGAGAGCAATAACTTTCAGGATGCGCGCGGCTTTCTGCTCAACGATGGGCAGCGCGGTCCGCAGCGCGGCATCATCCGTGAGGGCACGTATGCGTTCAACCTTGCGCAGTTCATCATCATCACCCAAGAGAGGATCTATTACCTGCCGATGGGCACCAGCGCCGAAGAATCCACCATCACCAGCATGGCGGCTCTCCTGAAAGAGCGGAACGGCTTTACCCCGGTGGTGATCAAGGGCACGGATGACAAGGTGGGCATCGTGACGGTTCACGACGGCCTTTCTCTCACCCGCGACGATATCATCGCCCCCGCCGTGGGCGACGACCCAGCCGATGCACGCATCTACCATAACAACTTTCAGGATCCCGAGAAATTTCTGCTGGCAGGCGGTTTCCGCGGCAGGCAGTATCAGGTGCTGGTCGAGGGCACCTACTTCATCAACCGCTTTTTCGCGACCGTGGAACTGATCGAAAAAACGCTGATCGAGGTCGGGTATGTGGGCGTGGTCGTGTCCTACATCGGCCCTAAGGGGATCGATTCCACCGGCGCGGATTATAAGCACGGCGAGCTGGTGGAAAAGGGGTTCCGCGGCGTGTGGGGAGAGCCGCTCATGCCCGGCAAGTACGCCTTCAACACCTATGCGGGCAAGATCATCCGCGTGCCCACCACAAACATCATCCTCAAGTGGATCAGCAACCAGACCGGCTACCACAAATTTGACGAAAACCTGACGGAAGTCAGCCTGATCACCAAGGATGCCTTTGAGCCATCCCTGCCGCTCTCGGTGGTCATGCACATCGACTACAAAAAGGCCCCGCTGGTCATCCAGCGCTTTGGCGATGTCAAGATGCTGGTAGACCAAACCCTTGACCCCATGGTGTCCGCGTACTTCAAGAACATCGGCCAGACCAAGACGCTGATCCAGCTCATTCAGGATCGAAATGAGATCCAGCGTGTCTCCTCCAGCGAGATGAAGGCAAAGTTCGAACACTACAATCTGGAGCTGGAGGAAGTGCTCATCGGCACGCCCGCGGCCTCCGAGAACGACAACAAGATCGAGATCATCCTGACCCAGCTGCGCGAGCGGCAGATCGCCATCGAGCGCATCGAGACTTATTCCCAGCAGGAAAAAGCAGCCGGCAAGGAAAAAGAGCTGCGTGAAGCCGAGTCCAAAGCGTTGCAGCAGACAGTGCTGACGGAATCCGATATCAACATTCAGGTACAGAGCAACGTGGGTAAGGCCGAATATCAGCGCTCGCTGCAGGAAGCGGCCAAAATCAAAACCATTGCCGAGGCCGAGGCCGAGAAGGAAGCCCGCGTGGGCATCGGCCGCGCCATTGCCATTGAGGAACAGGTCAAGGCATACGGCGGCCCGCAGTATCAGGTCGTGCAGGACGTGATGACCAAGTTCACCTCCGCCATCGCAGCTTCGAAAGTCGACGTCGTGCCCAAAACGGTGCTCAGTATGGGCGGCGGGGACGGCAAGAACAGCTCCGTCAATGCATTTGAAATGCTGCTGAACCTGCTTGTGAGCGAAAAGCTGGGCGTGACCTTCGATCAGGAGCCCAAGGCAGAGGATGCCCGCGTCAAGGGCATCAAAGAATCCATCATGCAGGCCATGCAGGGGCAGGAAGCAGCCCAGCCGCCCACGACCCCGGATGAACCCCCGAAGAATGCGTGAACGGTCACCCTACGCCGTTTCCTGTGACTTTTCCTTGTTGACGCTTTGCCCTACGCATATCGCCGCCTGAAGTTGCCGGGGATAAGGCAAACGGCCGGGCCAAACCGCACGTAATTCCGTAAACGTCAAAACGCAAGTTGCGCCGCACATACCGTTGCGGCGCAACTTGCGTTTTATCGATCATCATGGGTCAAATATGCTCTACGGCTCCTGCTCCCCCGCATCCCCCATCGCCGCCACGAGTTCCCCGTCCGCCAGCGAGCCATATTCCCACGCGAACAGCCCCATCAGGTGCTGCTCACCGGCATAAAGCCCTTTTTGCGCGATCGACCGCTGATCATCATAGCTGATGAAGGTTTTTCCGTCAAAAAAGTACGGTGCCTGCGCCACTTCGTCATAGCGCACCGCATCTGGCGTTTTGCGGATCAGCTTGGCGATGGCGGCGTAAGGCAGCGTGTCCTTTTGGGTCGCCGGGCGGTAGAGCGGCGCTTCGGCCTTCGTTGCCCAGCGGTGGCCGTAGAACGCCACACCCAGCATGAGCTTGCCCGCGGGGATACCCGCTCGTATGTAGGCCTGCACACAGGCCGCCGCCGAGAGCGCGTCCGGGTGCGATGCAAACAGCGCGCTGTGGTGCGAGGCAGTGTCTGGCTGCTGCAAGTCATAAGTCATCAGGTTGACCTGATCCACAACCGTGCCGATCGCTACGCAATCCAAGCTTGCCGCCATATCGGGCGAACCGCTCAATGCCACGCACAGCCTGCGCGGCACTCCGTCAGCGGCGGTCAAGGCGTCCAGCCCTTCGCGCAGCGTCTTGAGCAGCAGGGTGTAGTTCTCCCGGTCATCGGGGCTGCTGTGGATGCCCGCGACAGAGGAACCCGGATATTCCCAGTCGATATCCACACCCAAAAAACCATGCTGCTGCATCACCTGCAGCACATCCGCGGCAAACGCCTCACGACCCTCCGCCGTGGCGGCCGCCTGCGAAAACCCGTCCGCACCCCACCCGCCCACCGATAAGATGGGCGTGATGTGCGGATGCTTTTGGATGTACGCCTGAAACTTTTTGAAATTTTTCCAGTGGGCTACGCTCACCCGCCCGCGGCGGATGAGGGCGAAGGAATAGAACATCTGGTCGATGCTGTCCGCATCGCCGTCGCGGTACTTGGCCCTGCTGCCGTCAAACACATACACGCCGGTGAGCAACCTGCCCTCCGCGCGTGCCGTTGGCAGTGTGAAGCCCATAACCGGCGCCACGCAACCGGAGACGGTCAGCAAAATGGCCGCCATTAGCATTGCCTTGCCCCGAAACCGCCGATGATATGGCTTCAAGCGCACATACACCTCCCAAATTCTCATGCGCGGGTGGCGTGCGGTCGAACGCCTGCACTGCGCGGCCCGCTATGGCCAATGAATGATGGGGCGAGCGGCCATGCTCTCGTCCGCCTCTGTCCGCAACGGATGCGCAACTGCCCGCTGCGCGTCGCGGGGTCATTTTTTGGATACGAACTTTTCACGCTTCATGGAGCCCCACGTACTCTTACCGCTGCGGTATTTGATGCAGCCGATGAAACGGATCACGGTGTTGAACTGCCGAAAGCCGAAGTTGTCTACCAGCGCGTAGGCGGCCAGCGTCAGTATCTGGCTCATTTTGGGGAACTTGCGCATGGCATAACTCTCTTGCAATATCGCGCCCAGCGACAGGATCAGCCCTACCATCACCACCAGCAGGAAGAACAGCAATGTGAATTTCCAGCTGATGATACCCAGCCACCACGACAGCGGTATCACGAAATAACCCATCGTTTCAAAGATGGGGCCGATAAACTCGAAGATCCAATAATAGGGCAGCATCAAAAGCCCGGCTTTGCCGTACTTGGCGTTGAAAGCCATGTCTTTGTGGCGCATCAGCACGTTGATTAGGCCGATCTGCCAGCGCTTGCGCTGCTTGTACAGGTCGCGCAGGTTTTCGGGCGGCTGCGTCCAGCAGATGGGGTCCGGCAGAAAGTCGATCTTGTACGGCTTGCCCGCATTGCGCAGGCCGCGGTGCAGCTTGACCACCAGCTCCATATCCTCGCCGATGCAGTGCGTGGTGTAGCCGCCCACCGAGATGACCGCATCCTTGCGGAAGGCGCCGAATGCGCCGGAGATGATCAGCAGCATGCCCATGGACGCGGCCCCGATGCGCCCCGTGAAAAACGAGCGCAAGTACTCCACCGTTTGCAGTTTGCCCAGCGCTGTGCGCGGCAGGCGAATCTCCTTGATCTCGCCATCTTCGATCACGCAGCCGTTGGCGATGCGCACCACGCCCCCCACCGCAACCACCGTGTTGTCCTGCAAAAAGGGCGACACGATGCGCACCAGCGCTTCTTTCTCCAGTACCGAGTCCGCATCCATCGACACCACCACCGGGTAGCGGGAAAAGTTGATGCCCGCGTTCAGCGCGTCCGCCTTGCCGCCGTTTTCCTTGTCCACGACCATCAGGTTGGCATGCAGCGGCGTGCGGTACACCGCGCGGATGGGTTTGGCTTCCACCGATTTTTTGAACGGCTGCTCGATGGGCACCATGCTGAATTTCTCGATCAACAGCGGCAGCGTGCCGTCCTTGGAGCCGTCGTTCACCACGATGATCTCATACTCCGGGTAGTTGAGCTTGAGCAGGTTTTTGACCGTTTCGGTCACCGTCGCTTCCTCGTTGTAGGCGGGCACGATCAGCGAAACGGGGATCATGTTGGCCGAATCGATGTAGCGGCGGTAATCCGAAAAGCGCAGGTACTTGACATATTCGTTGAGGGCCTTGCCGGAGTAGAGCAGCTGCAGGAAGTACGTGATCGTGATGCCGATCATGTACGCCAGCGAAAGGCTGTTGATGACCATCAACACCGCGTAGATCACGTTCCTCATACCCTAGCCACCCCCTTGCCCATCATGCGCGCCTCATCGATGGCGAAGCGCAGTATCTCGGCCGCGAACCGGTCGTTCAGCGTGGGGATGGCTGCTGCCAGCGATTCCAGCGGTACGTTGGCACACAGCTCCCGCGCGCTGTTGTAGCGCACCCACCACTCTTTGTCTTTGAGACCCTCCATCAGCAGGGGGCGGTAGGCCTCCGCATCGATGGCGGCCAGGGCCACCACCACCGCGTTGCGCAGCGTCCAGTTCTCGCTGCGCATGTACATCGCGATCCGCTCTCCGGCGGCGGTGCAGCGCAGCTGCCCCAGCGCGCGGATCACGTCGCACAGCATGTTGTCGTCCCGGCTCTCCAGCATGGGGATCAGCGCCTGGGCATATTCGCGGAAGCCTTCCTCGCCGATGTTTTTGATCACGATGCGGCGGATGTACACATCCGGCGAGAGCAGCAGCTTCTCGTACAAAAATCGCTTGTCTCCCGTGTACACGCTGAAGATCTCCTTCAGGCTGCGGTAGGAGAGCGACTTGGTAAAGGCCGGGTCGCCGCAGAGCTTGACGATGCTGTCGCGGTTGCCCATCATCGACAGCGCCAGAAAACCCGCGTATTGCAGGTTCAGGTTATCGCGCTGCGCCCGCATCAGAGGGATGATCTGCGTTTCAAAACTGCGGATGCGCAAAAGGCCCGTCAGGCGGATGATCAGGATACGCAGCATCATGTCCCGCGAGGCAAGGCTACGTTTCATCCAGGCGAAGTAACGCCCTGTGCGCAGCACCTCGATAAGCGCCGTATCGCTTCCCCACGGGCATTCGTCCGTCAGGATGCGGCACAGCAGCTCCGCACCTCTGGCCGTGCACAGGTAATGCATGTGCAGCTTGCGGCGCAGCTTCTTTTCCGGCAATGCAAGCAACGACAGCAGGTAGACACGCTCGCGTTCCTGACGCCTGAAGATGCGGTTCAGGTTCAGGTTGATAGCCAGCAGCAGGATATAGAGGTACAGCGCCATCAGCAGCGACACGGCCAGGAAGAACGTGATCAGATCTGTGTTGCGGATCTGACGGTCGATGCGCACGTACAAAAGGCGCGTGTCGCGCAGGCGCAGCGCCTCCGCCAGCGGGTCGCCCGCGCTGATCGGGTAGGTGGCGTATTTCGGGAAAACCTTCTCCAGCGCGTAGTAAGCCAGCTTCAGCCGCTGCTGGTAGGGGAATGCACCCCATGCGGGCAGCGTGTAGGGCGCCATGGAGACGGCCGCTGATTCGTCAGCCTCGCCCACGCCCAGGTAAATGCTCTGGATGCGCTCAAAGCTGAACGGCCCCTCCTTGTGCAGGTCGGTCAGAATCTTGCCGGAGGACGGATCCGCGAAATTCAGCAACAGCCACGGGATGCGTATCTCCACGAACCCATCCCCCGCGCAAAAATCGGCCATGGAATCAAAGGCGGGGCTCTCAGGGTTGGAGACGCCGTAGCGCATTTTGCCGGTATCCCACAGCTGAACGGGCACGATTTGGCCGGTCTTGGGCATGAGGAGCCGGTTGCTGATGACCTGCTGCACCATGATGAACTTACCGCTGCCCTTGACCGTGAAGTCCGCAAGCGCCTCTTTGGGGAAGGTATCCCGTCCGTAGAGTCTATAGTTTGGGTTATAGTACGGGTCGACCAGCAGGCGCGTGTCCTGCCTGCCATCCAGCACCAGCACAAAATCGGCCGCGCGGGCAAAAGATGCGCCCTCATAGCCTTCGTTGCCCTCGTCTGCGATGGTGTCGATGGGCACATAGTAGGTCTGGTTTTCAAAATCGTCCGTGGCAAGCCGCAGGTAGAGGTAGGCCTCATCCCAGTTCGCTTTCAAGGCGTCGCTATCGCCCACAGCCTTGGCACCAGCCCAGTCCGCATCGTCGCCGTCGATCTGGATGGACGGGAAGGCGGAGAAGCGCACAAGGCCAAAGTTCTCCTCGCTGGACTGTACATTGAGCCATTTGGGGCGAGCGGAGCTGTCATCAAAGTCCATGGTGTTCCACGAGGTTTTGAACCACTCGTCATGCCAGGCAAACACGATGCCGCCGATGCAACCGGCACGGTGGATGTCGTCCAGCATCTTCGTAAGCCCCTGCGCCTGCTGCTGCTCGCTGTTGCCGCCCTGGTTGAGGCCGCTCAGATGGTTGATGTGCGTTACCCCACGGGAGGTGGGCAGGCCAAACTCGGAGATGAGCACGGGCACAGCATGGAAATCCACCAGCGAGCGCACATAGGCGTAATACGGATCCGCGTCCACCGCCGGGTCGCCGCTGGGGAAGTTGAGAAAATCGGGATAGTAGGGGTACACGTGGTAGGAGGCAAAGAAGCCCGGCGCAAAGGCAGGCATCGACTTGATATGCTCCACATCAATGGTGGCGCTGTCCTCCGTCTCGTAGGGCTCGTTTACGTGCTTCAGGGGGTCGGTAGTAACCCAGTTGCTGAACGCCACGGGCCGCTGCATCCGGTATTGATCGGTCTCGTAGGCAATGGCCAGCTCCTTCATCTGCGCGATGAAGACCTCAAAGGGCGAGGCATTCTCGGTATAGACGAAGCGCCCCTGAAAGCTGGTCATCTCGGGGTGCGCCTTGTTGGTGCCATCCACCAGATACGCCTCGCACTCGATGCCCAGTATCCAGCCGATCACATACTTGGAGACGTCATACTGATATACGCCCGAAGCCTTTCCCGGCTTGGCGCCGATCACTGCGTTGCCGTGCAGCATGTTCACGCAGTCCACGATATCCTGCCGCATATCCGCAATGGTGATGGAGCGGGGGTCGAACACGTCGCCGTACTGCGCCACGTCGCTCTCATCCATATACACGCCCTGCATCAAATACAGCGGAGTGGCCGCAACGCGGTTATACTCGTACAGTGCGTGGTAGAAAGCAGGCGACTGCGGCGTGTACACGCGGATGACGTTCGAGCCCAGATCGCCGATCTGCGTGAACCAGTCGAAATAGGTCTCATACCCGATGGCAAACTCGCCCGGGAACGATCCAGGTGCGCCAAGGCCGATATCCACACCGGCGAGGAATGTTTTTTTCCACTGCCCGCCCGCGTCCAGCACATAAAAATCCTTGCCCTCCACCTTGGCGGTGTAGGACACGCCCTGGCTGCTGACGACCAGCGGCTGCGAATAGCCGATGGAGAAGAAATATGCCTTGGTGACCCAAAGCATGCCCGCCAGCAGCAGTATGATGGCAAGAAAACCGCCTATGACTTTGCGCACAGGGTGCCTCCTGTAAAAACATTTGGGCAACGATCACACGCGGGGCCATATCCCCCTCCGTTTCATTATATAAAGGGAGTTGACTTCTGTAAATAGGCATCGGTCGCGCGCCGGCCTGCACTTTGAGCCACAAACCTCATGTCTTGTCTATTGACAGAGTGGTGAATATGTCTAAAATGATAGCTATTATGCATCCGGCGACAGGTACGGAAAGCCACCCATTGCCGGCGCCGAAAGAAAATAAGGGGTACAGATATGCGGCTTACCAAGAAAATTTTTACCGATCTGGCCATATTCATGATCCTGCTCGGCGTTTTTGTTGGCGTGCTTTTTCCGTTTTTTGTTGCACTGTTCAAGGTCCCCGGCAGCATCGTATTCCAGCCCGCGTTCTTTGGCGCGTGCATCGGGGCGGGCATCCTGCTGGCCGTCATGAACATCGCGCTGGCGCGCAAGACCGTAGGCACGCGCATCAAGCAGCTGTCTTCCAAAATGAAGCACGTGGAGGGCATCCTCTCCGCCATGGGGCATGAGCAAGGCTGTGACACGTGCACGCCTGAAACCTGCCGCATCGAGGTGGATTCGGAGGATGAGCTGGGCGAAAGCGCGGAATCGTTCAACCGCCTGATCACGACGCTGTCTGGCGTATTGAAGGCGCAGAGCAGCCTGCAGCAGTTTTCCGAGATGCTCACTTCGCATCTGGAGCTGGAGGTGCTCGCAAACAGCACGCTGCAAAGCCTGATCGAGAATACGCACACCAGCGGCGGGGCGATCCTGATCGAAAACAGCGGCGAGTTTACAGCCGTGGCCACGCTTGCCATGAAAAACGAAAAACTGCTGGAGACCAACGCGCTTGTGCTGCATACCATGAAAACCCATGAACGCTACATCGTGCAGTACCCCACTGATATCGTGATGGACGGCTTGGTGGTGGATTACCGCCCGCAGTCGTTGATCATTGAACCCATCATCTACAAGCAGGTGCTGCTGGGGGTCATCATTCTGGCGAGCATCACGCCGTTCTCCTGCGACGCGCTCGACATGCTCACCGCCTGTGCCCCGATCCTGTCCATGGCCTTCAACAACGCCATCACACACCAGCAGATGCAGCGGCTGGCTGCGCTGGATTCGCTCACGGGCATCTATAACCGCAGGTTTGGATACAGCCGCATCCAGGAGGAGTTCAGCCGTTCGATCCGTTCCGGCGCTTCTTTATCGCTCATCATGCTGGATATCGACCACTTCAAGGTGGTCAACGATACCTACGGGCACATCGTCGGCGACAAGATCATCGTATCCATCACCAAAACCATCAACGGCGCGATTCGGGAAGGCGATGTGCTGATACGCTATGGCGGAGAGGAATTCCTGTGCGTGCTGCCCGGAGCCAACCAGCACGATTCGCAGATGATTGCGGAGCGAATCCGCATCATGGTGGGCGACTCGATTTTGAAATGGAACGACCAGGAAGTGAAAGTGACCGTCAGCTTGGGTACCGCGACGTACCCGAATAAAGATATCAACGACATCCAGCAGCTTATCAATACGGCAGACGACGCGATGTACAGCGCCAAAAACATGGGGCGCAACCGGGTCGTATCGGCCTGAGCCCTGTGCGGTTGGTTTTCCGGCATCCGCCAGCTCTCCGGTCATCCCTTTTCACTGGATCATTCGCAGGCTTTGCCGATGCAACCCGGCAATGCCTGCGTTTTTTTGCGGTGCGCGCCATCCAAAGCGCCAGTCTCGCACGCGCACCCTTTCTCGCACAAGTGCAAAATCAGCCTCATAAAGGGGTGCCGCCTCATGCGGCATCAGGAATTGATTGCCATTCTCGCGTATTTGTTGTATGATAAGGCTAAAGATCACGTACTTAAAAGCAATTATGAATAAAGTTTCTCACCCGACCGACCGTGAAAGCTCACCGTTGGAGGTTTAGGGATGATTGGGAAAAGAATCTGGCTTCTGCTGATGGCCGCCGTGTTGGTTTTCAGCCTGTTTGGCTGTGCGCAAAAGCCTGAGCTGCCAGCCCAAACAACAGCATCCACCCCGCGTGCCGACGCGGCGCAGGCCGTCCCTGCAGGGCTATCGCTGCGCATTACATGGGCGGCTTACACCGGCCGGGGCGAAGCCATCCAGAAGATCGTGGATGCCTACAACGCGGGTAGCGTCGCCCCCGTCACCATGGTGGGCGGCGATGAGGATCTGCACGCCATCGAGGCGCTGCTGGACAGCGGCGCACCGCTCGTCTGCGTTCTTCCTTATCGGTATGTAAAGTACTTTGGCATGAAGGGTGCGCTGCTGGATCTTGACGCGGCATTCGAGGCGGAGCGTGCGGCCTTTTATCCGCAGGTGTGGGCGCTGGGGGGCGTGGGCAGCGCGACCTACGGCATCCCGTGGCTGGGGCACGCGATGTGCCTGCTGTACAACGAGTCGCTGCTTTCACAGGCGGGCGTCGATGCCTCGTCCATCAAAAGCCGTGATGCGCTGGTGCGCGCCATGGCACAGGTGGAAGCCAACACAGGCGCCAAGGGTTTCGGACTGGTCGGCGCGGAGGGCAACGACATCTCGTGGATGGTGAACCAGTGCATCTACGGCTTTGGCGGCTCGCTGGTGAGCAAAGACGGCGCCACTGTTACCATCAACAGCGAGGCAAGCCGTTCAGCGATCGATTTCTACAAGAACGTTCTGGGCGCGCACGCACAGCCGACCTGGCTTACGGATACCGGCGTGGAGGTGATGGATCACTTCCGCAACCAGCAGGTCGCCTTTGAGATCCAGGGCATTTGGGGTGTCACGGACATCCAGAAAAACGGGGAGCCCTTTGAGGTGGGGGTCATCTCGCTCAAGGATATCGGCCTTTGCGCGGAGGTAGGTCCCATGATGCTGGCCGTGCCCGCGGGTTTGGACGAGTCCTTGCGTGCGCAGGCACTCGACCTAATCCGCTACCTGATCTCCCCCAAGGCGCAGGGACAGATTTTACTTGGCGAATACAGCCCGGAACACGATGCCTACTATCCCTTCCGAACGCCCATCCGCGGCGATATGTCCGCCGTTGATGCATTCCGCGCCTATCCATCCTATATCAAGTTCATCGAGGGCTTCCAGAACCCCAGCGTGGATGTGCCCGTGCCCGCGTGGCAGGTGGTCAAGGACGATTACTACGCCCCCGGGCTGCACCGGGTGATGACCGGCGAACTGACCACGGAAGCCTTTCTGGCGATGATTGAAACGGAGGGAAACCGTATCCTGCACAACGATTGACGCACCGTAAACCAGATGATGAAGGCAGGGTGACATTGGATGAAACTGTTGATCGTCGACGATTCCATGACGGATTCGATGATGCTGCGCAACATGCTCAAGGATTACGACCTGCGCACCGCCGCCGACGGGGTGGAGGCGATGGAGGTGCTTGCGCGCGAAAATGACATCGATATCATGATTCTGGATATCAACATGCCGCGCATGAACGGCTTTGAGGTGTTGGCCGCCATCCGCGACGACCCGCGCTACCACGGCATCGCCACCCTGATCCTGACCAATTATGACGAGATCGACAACGAGATCAAGGGTCTTGAGCTGGGCGCAGTGGATTACATCCGCAAACCGCTGAACCTGCGCTCCCTGCTCAAGCGCATCGAGCTGCACAGCAGCCTCAAGAGAACGCAGAAGGCGCTGGAGCAGCACAACGTGATCCTGGAAAACGCTGTGCAGGAGCGCACGCGCGAGCTGAACCTGACCCGTGACGTGACCATACAGGCTTTGGTGGGGCTGCTGGAGGTGCGGGATATCGAATCCAGCAACCACACCCGCCGCACCCAGTGGATGATGAAGGCCATGTGCGAGCACCTGCGCGGCATGGAACCCTACAGCACCATGCTGACCGACGCCTACATCAGCGAGCTTTTCAGCACCGCGCCGCTGCACGATATCGGCAAGGTTGGCATCCCGGATCATATCCTGCTCAAGCCGGGCAAGCTGACGCCGGAAGAGTTCGAGATCATGAAAAAACACACCACCTACGGCGTAGAGGCCCTGCGGCTGGCTGGGCACGAGGGCACGCAGCTCTCCTTCATCTGCACGGCGCTGGAGATCGTGGGCACGCATCATGAGAAATTCGACGGCAGCGGCTACCCTGCCAGGCTCGTGGGCAAGGCGATCCCGCTGGCAGGCAGGCTGATGGCCATCATCGACGTGTACGATGCGCTGGTCAGCCAGCGCGTATACAAACCCGCCTTCAGCCACGAGACGGCGCTTGACATCATTGGCGGCGAGCGCGGCAAGCACTTCGACCCGGAGCTGGTGGATGCGTTCTTCCAGATCGAGGCGGAGATCAGGGCCATTGCCGAACGCTTTATGCCGCTGGCATAGGGGTGATGATCATGAGGACGAAAGGAACGGAATGCGCACGCTTTCTGCTGCTCCTTCTGTGCCTGCTGTGCCTCTCCCTTGGCACAGCGCCCGCAGCGAGGGCATCCGGCGGCATCGTCTGGTCGCAGGAGGAACTGGACTTCATGGCCGCGCACCCGGAGATCCGTCTGGGTGTCGACCCTGCGTTCATCCCGTATGAGTTCTTCGACACCGACGGTATCTACAAGGGTATCGCGGCGGATTATATCGCGCTGATCGCCAAGGCGACAGGCCTCCAAATGACAGTGGCAAAAGGGCTGACCTGGACGCAGGCATACGAGAAGGCCGTAGGCAGGCAGCTGGATGTGCTGCCCTGCGTGGCCAAAACGGCAGAGCGGGAGAAGTACTTCCTGTTCTCACAAGGGTATTACACCTTCCAGCGGGTCATTTTCATCAATGAAAACACCAGGCAGATCAAATCATTCGACGATCTTAAGGGCAGGCGCGTGGCCGTGCAGGTGAATAGCTCGCACCACAGCTTCCTAATGGACTACCCAACCATATCGCTGGCCCTGTACACCACCGTGGAGGAGGCGCTGCAGGCCGTATCGGACGGCACCGAGATCGCCTTTGTGGGCAACCTGAGCACCTCCAGCTACCTGATCAAAAAGTATGGCATCACCAACCTGCGCTATATCACCATCAGCTCGCAGCAGCCGCAGCAGCTGTACTTCGCTGTGCGTAGCGATTGGCCGGTGCTGGTGGGCATCCTTAACAAGGCGCTGGGCAGTATAAAGCAGGAAGAACGCATCGCCATCAGCAACAAATGGATATCCATTCAGGCAGATACGGACTACTCCGCGCTGATCCAGACGCTGTTGATCGTCGGCGGGCTTGTTGCGCTGGTGTGGACGGTGTCGCTTTACTGGATACTGCGCTTGCGTAAGGAGGTCGCGCGCCGAAAAAAGGCGCAGGAGGAAGCCAGCGCGGCCAAAACCGAGGCGGAACAGGCCAATCAGGTCAAATCGCTGTTTTTAGCGCGCATGTCCCACGAGATACGCACGCCGCTGAGCGCCATCATGGGCATGGCCTACCTGATCAAAAAAACGGGGCTGACCGCCACGCAGGGCAACTATCTGGAAAAGCTGAATCAATCCGCGCGCAACATGCTCAGCATCATCAACGACATCCTTGATTTTTCCAAGATCGAATCGGGCAAGATCGAGATCGAAAGGATCTCCTTCGATCTGGACAAGCTGTTGCAACGCATCACCAACATCATCTCCGTTAAAGTGGAGGAGAAGGAGATCGAGTTTTTCATCCGCAAAGCGCCTGACATGCCAACGCTCTTCATGGGCGATCCCACGCGCATTGAGCAGGTGCTGCTCAACCTTGTGAACAATGCGGTCAAGTTTACCGAGCGCGGCAGCGTCACGCTCACGATAAACTCGCAAAGCCGGAGCGATCTCAAATACGTCGTCACGTTCAGCGTGCAGGATACGGGCATCGGTATGGGTGAGGAGCAGACCAAGCGGCTGTTCGTGCCCTTCGACCAGGGCGATTCGAGCATCAGCCGCCGGTTTGGCGGCACAGGGCTTGGCCTGTCGATTGTCAAGAGCCTGACGGAGCTGATGGGCGGCCAGATCGATGTGCAGAGCGAGCTTGGCAAGGGCTCCGTCTTCACGGTGCGGCTATCGCTGGAAGCCGACCCCAACCAGATGCCGTTTGATTCGCAAAAAATGGCGGCGGATTGCTTCCGCACGGTACGCGCCTTGGTGCTGGACGCCAGCGAAAACTCCCGCAACACGCTGGGCGATTATCTGAAAGCGTTCGGCATCGAGCACCGTGTTACCGCAGACGAGGCACAGGCTGTGCAGATCATGCGCAAAGCGGCGCTCGAGAGCGATGCGCCATACAATTTGTTGATCGTGGATTACCTGACCCCGCAGGACGGCGGTATCGCCTTTCTGGAGCGGATCCGCAAAGCCATGTACTTCCCGCGCAGCGCCAAGTGTATGCTCATGGTGCCCATGACGCGCGAGGATCTGCTGGAGAATATCGCCGCCTGCGGCATCGATTTCGGCTTCACCAAGCCCATCGTTCCCTCCACGCTGTATAACGGCATCGTGGAACTGTTCCGCATCGACCCGCCCCGAAAAGGAAATGCCGAGGCTGTGGAGGAAGCCCCTGTGGCGCCCTGCCCCTACCACATCCTGCTGGTTGAGGACAACAAGACCAATCAGTTTATCGCGCAGAGCATTTTATCCTCGGCGGGCTTTGTCATCTCCATGGCGGGCAACGGACAGGAGGGCTATGATTTTTTCAGCGCCCACCGCGAGTCGATCGACCTGATCCTCATGGACATCCATATGCCGGTGATGGACGGATACACGGCGACCGACCTGATCCGCCAAACAGATCAAAGCATCCCCATCATCGCGATGACTGCGGACGCGGTGGTGGGCGTGGAGGAGAAGTGCAAGAGCCACGGTATCGACTATTACGTGAGCAAGCCGTTTGAACCCGAGGCCTTCATCCGCACCATTCTGGAGGCGCTGAAAGGGAAGCCCTGTCGCGAGAGCAACCCGACCCCCGCAGCAGCGGTCGAGCCGCCGCCGGCAGCGGCTGTGGACAGGCCTTCCGGAAAAATGGAAGCCGCTGAAACGGCCGGCCCGGCGGACGCTCCGCTGGCTGCGTCGCAGGACAATGCGCCCGTGGTGGACAGCGCACGGGCGATGCGGCAGCTTGGCATCGACGAGAGCCTTTACGTGGCGATATTGCAGGCGTACCTGAGCGAGAACCGACAGACAGGAGAGCAGTTGCAAGCGCAGATCGACGCGAATGATTTTGTCCAGGCTGCGCAGACCGTGCACAAGGTCAAGAGCAGCTCCGGCAGCATTGGGGCCATGCAACTTGCCGTGTGTGCCGAAAGGCTGCAAAAAGCGTTGCAGGCAAGCGATACAGATGTTGTGCACGAGGAGCATGAGCGGTTCCAGTCGCTTTTGAGCCAAGCCATGCGGGAGATAGATGCGCTGGCAAACCGAAAACCCTGAAATGCCAAGCCCCGGGCCAATATGATGCACATACCAGAGCGGGGCCTGCCGATCGGCAGGTCTCGCTCTGGTTTGAGCTTGGCGCAGCGGGTTCTTGCTCCGCAAGGGCTTTTGCGACCCCCAAGCGGTCATATCTCCGTCAGCACGGTATTGATCAGCAGGGAGAACACCTGCAAGTGGTAGAGTGCGCGGCCCGGGAACAGCTCCTCGATTCTGGGCAGGGTATCATCATCGGTATGCATGATCCGGCCCGCATCGGCTGTCTCGCTGTCCCCATCATACTGGCGGTCGGGGCCGGGTATCTCCCAGTTGCTCGCCTCGATGTAGACATACTCGATGCCGCGCTCCGCAAAGGAGATGTGGTCGCTCCAGTCACCCACCGAGGGGGACGGATAATCAGGCACATCAAAACCCGGCGCCGGGTCGTCAAACGTCCACGGGTTCAGGTGGAGGCCAAGGCCCAGCCTCTGACCGATCGCGTAGACCTGTTCAAAGGCATTGAGCCCTGTGACGCGCTCGTGCTTGAAATCAGCCACGCCGCCGTGCAGGTAGCAAAAATCGCCGCAGATCACCGAGTCCATGTTGATCATGAAATCCGTGTTTGCGACCTCTTCGTCCGTCATGCCCTCGGCATAGGCGGCGGAGCCATCGCCGTCGTTCTCCTCCGCCCCGAAGAAGATGAACACCACCGTATGCGGCGGCGCTTCCCCCCGGACGAGGCGGCACGCCGTATCCAGCAACAGAGCGGTGCCGGAGCCGTTATCCCCCGCGCCCTCGCCGTCGTAATGCGCCCCTACGATGATCTGGCGCTCCGACTGCCCCGGCAGCGTTGCGATGATGTTCTGCGAGGTATAATCGTCGCCCTCCTCATCCTCAAACGAGAAGTCCTCCACCGCGATCTGATCTTCCGCGTACCCTGCGGCTTCCAATTCAGCGATGATCCATTCCTGCGCCTCGGCGGTGTTTTCGCCGCTCACACAGTCGCGATCCGGCAGGTTGCTGTCGATGTATTGGAGATACGCATAGGCCTGTTGTCCATACTCGCCAAAGTCGATGCCGGTCACCTGTTCCGTTTCAAACGCGAAGGCAGTGCCCGTGCATACCAGCATCAGCAGTACGACCAAGGTGAGAATCCTGCGCGTTACGGTCTGTAACATCCTTTTTACCCTCCTGCAAGTCGGTCACGGCGTGGCGGGCGGCGGTTCAAGCATGGAAAGGGTCAAGCAGGAACAGGGACGGGAGAGGGAATGCGAGCACCATCGCGCTGCTGCGCAACGGACGAAAATAATAGCAGGCCCAGTGATTTGTTGCTTTGGCTTCATTGCGCAGTATTACGCAAGAACGCCGCCCTATTGATATGTGGCCAAGCGAGGTCGTCCATGTCTGCAAACAATGGCTATCAAGATGTAGTGTTGGTAGCAGTATAGCGCATACGGGAGATTGCCGCAATGGGAAGTGTGAGAGGTCGCCCAAAATGGTTCAAGAGGATATGATTGGCTGCTTGGCGCTAGCAAGTAAAACCCCTCGTTCTCAAACGCTGGGGTGAACTTGCGGTTGCGTCGCTTTGACGTCTGCAATCACCTGTTGCAATCATCGTGTCCATGCATCCTGCATACCGCCGAAAGATCAGCAGCTCCAGTATACACAGCAAAAACCGCGCGTCGGAAGGGAAACCCCTTCCAACGCGCGTCGTGGTGAATCTCGGTCATTTTGCTACTCGTGCAGTTCGATGGGTTGCCCGTCTGGGTCAAGCACGAAGGTCATGCGCTCGCCCGTGAACGTGTCCGCGCGCACCGGCTCGGCCTCGATGCCCTTTGCAGCCAGCGCTTTGACCGCTGCGTCCACATCCGCCACGCGAAACGCAAGGTGCCTCAGGCCCAACGCCTCAGGCCAGCTTGCGCGCGACGGGTGCCCCGTGCCGCCGAACAGCTCCAGCCGCATTTCCCCCATGCGCAGGTTCAGAATGGTGTCGCCCCGCTCCGGCCGCACATGCTCGCTCTCGATTGCAAAGCCCAGTGCGTCCACATAGAACGCTTTTGCTTTGGCAAGGTCGCTCACCCACAGCGCTACATGGTGGATGCCCAATAGCATCACGGTTCCTCTGGCATGGCGGGCGCACCGCAGGGCGTACCAGCGCCGGCGGGGGCGTCGGATTCCGCCTGCTCGTCCATCCAGCACACGCCAAGGTACGTGAGCCCCAGGTGGATGGCCAGCACCGGGCCCAGGCTAACGATGCGCAGCTCCAGCCCTTCGCCAAGGCGGCTCACCAACATCTCCTGCAGCGCGGGCAGCTGCGGGTTGTTCTCGCGGCTGTGCACCACCACGAAGCGCGTGCCAAGCGGTACGCTCTCCGCCAGCATCCGCAGCTGCTCGTGGTTGCCGCGCGCCACGCTCTGGCTGAAAACGGAGCCGTTTTCCAGCCGCAGTATGGGCCGCAGGTTCAAAATGGTGCTCACGCTCAGGCGCACCACGCCCAGCCTGCCGCTCTTGCGAAGGTTGGTCATGTCGTTTACGGTAAACACGTTGTGGATGCGTTTGCGATCCGCCGCCAGCCGCTCCACCACCTCGCACAGGCTCAACCCCTGGGCGATCAGTTCCTGTGCGTGCTGGATCAAAAAGTAGATGCCGCCCGCGCAGTTGCGGCTGTCCAGCACCTTGATCTCGTCCTCGTTCACCTCTTTGGCGGCCATCACGGCGTTTGCATAGGTGCCGGACAGGCGCGAGGAGATGGTGATACACAGCACCTGCCGCCCCTTGGCCAGCTGGTGCTCAAAAGCCGCCACAAAGGCCACCGTGGTCGTCTGGCTGGTGCGGCGCTCCACGTCCGGTCGCTCGATAAAGGGCTCAAACTGACCGTTTTCGCCGATGTAGTGCTCAACGAACTGCTGGCGATCCACGGTATAGGTCATGGGCACGTAATGCGCGCCCAGCTGCTCTGCTTCCTGCCTGCTGATGCCCGCTGCACTGTCCACCATGATCGCGATCATGCCCCGTCACCTCCGATCCTGCGGAATTTCTGGTACCGGCGCTCGGTCAGCTCGCCCACAGGCAAGGCTGAAAGCGCTTTCAGTTCATCGGCCAGCGCCGTGCGCAACGTGTCGCACAGGCGCTCAAAATCGCCGTTCTCCTCGGGGAACACGCGCTCCACCATGCCAAAGCCCAACAGATCGGCAGCGGTCAGCTTGAGCGCCTCGCTGGCATCGGCGGCCTTGGCTGCGTCCTTCCACACGATGCTGGCCGCGCCTTCGGGCGATATGACCGAGTACACGGCGTTCTCCAACATCCACACCCGGTCAGCCACGCCCAGCGCCAGCGCGCCGCCGCTGCCGCCCTCGCCGATCACCAGCGAGACGACCGGCACCTTGAGCCCCATCATCGCCATCAGGTTTTCTGCGATGGCGAGCCCCTGCCCGCGCTCCTCCGCGCCGATGCCGCAAAATGCGCCGGAGGTGTCGATCAGGCACACTACAGGGCGGCCGAACTTCTCCGCCTGTTTCATCAGGCGCAAAGCCTTGCGGTAGCCTTCAGGGTGTGCGGAGCCAAAGTTGCGCGCGATCTTCTCCTCGGTCAAAACACCCTTCTCAATCCCTACCACCGTGACCGGCAGGCCGCCCAGCGTCGCCACGCCCGCCACGATGGCCGCGTCGTCCGCAAACCGGCGGTCGCCGTGCATCTCCAAAAAATCGTCAAACACTCGCTGGATATAGTACATGGCCGTGGGGCGGCCCTTCTGGCGGGCGGCCTGCACCCGCTCGTATGCCGTGGTCACAGGCAACCCTCCCTATGGTGCATTTGCAGCAGCAGCGTGAGCTCACGCTTTTGCGCGCCGCGCTCCACGATGCGGTCGATAAAGCCTTTTTTCAGCAAAAACTCCGCGCGCTGGAAGCCCTCAGGCAACTTCTGGCGCATGGTCTGCTCGATCACGCGCGGGCCTGCAAAGCCAATCAGGGCTTTGGGCTCGGCCAGGATCACGTCCGCCTCCATCGCGAAGGAAGCCACCACGCCGCCGGTAGTCGGGTTGGTGAGCACCGCCACATAGAGCAGCCCCGCTTCGCTGTGCCGCAGCACCGCGCCGCTGGTCTTGGCCATCTGCATCAGGCTGAACATGCCCTCCTGAATGCGCGCCCCACCGCTCACGGTGTAGCCCACGACAGGCAGGCCCTGCTCCGCTGCGTACTCGAACAGGCGGGTGATCTTCTCCCCCACCACCGCGCCCATCGAACCCATGATGAACATCGGGTTCATCGAGAAAATCGCGCAGGGCTGGCCGCCGATGGTCGCCACACCCGTGACCACGCCCTCCGGCTCGCCGCTGTCCTGCTGGGCACGCTTGAGTTTTTCCGCATAAGCGGGAAAGCGCAGGCGATCCATTGGCACAAGGCCCGCGTCCAGTTCCTGAAAGCTGCCTTCATCCGTCAGCCAAAGCACACGCTCGCGCGCGCTGATAGAATATTGCGCGCCGCAGCGCGGGCACACATAGTCCATCGCGGGCAACTGCGCGGCCACTGCCTGTGCCTTGCACTCCTGGCACTCAGCCATTCTGATGTCGGCCTCCGGCGCGGCGGCGGCAACGGGGTGCTCCTGTTCGCCCTCCAGCCGGTTGTTGGGCTTCTTGAACAGTTCCTTGCTGATCAAACGCATTCAGCTCCTACTGGTTTCGCTTTGAGAGGTAGTCGGTCGTATAGGTGCCCTCCACGAAGGCGGGCTCGCCCAGCAGGTCAATGTGCATGGCCGCGTTGTGCTCCACACCCTCCACCACCATCTCGCACAGGGCTGCCTGCATCTTGCGGATGGCTTCGGCACGGGTACGGGCGCACACGATCAGCTTGGCGATCATGCTGTCGTAAAACGGGGGGATGGTGTAGCCCTGATAGAGCGCGGTGTCAAAGCGCACCCACGGGCCGCCGGGCACATGCAGCAGGCTGATGGTGCCGCAGCTGGGCCTGAAGTTGTGCGCCGTGTCCTCTGCGTTGATGCGGCATTCGATGGCGTGGCTTTCGACGCGCACATCCTCCTGCTTCACGGTCAGCTCCTGCCCATTCTCAATGCGGATCTGCCACTTCACCAAGTCCACGCCCGTCACCATCTCGGTTACGGGGTGCTCCACCTGCAGGCGGGTGTTCATCTCCATGAAGTAGAATTGCCCGTCCGCGGTAAGCAGGTACTCGATGGTGCCCGCGCCGATGTAGCCTACGGTCTTGGCCGCCCGCACGGTGGCGTCGGTCAGCTTCTCCCGCAGTTCCGGCGATACGCATACTGCGGGGCTCTCCTCCAAAATCTTCTGGTTCTTGCGCTGCATGGAGCAGTCGCGCTCGCCCAGGCACAGCACGTTGCCGTGTTTGTCACAGAGCAGCTGCATCTCGATATGCTTCACGTTTTCCAGCAGCTTTTCCATGTACAGCGCGCCGTCGCCAAAGGCGCTTTGCGCCTCGGCGCTCGCGCTCAAAAAGGCGGGCGCCAGCTCGTCGCGCGCGTTGACGCGCCGGATGCCGCGGCCGCCGCCGCCCGCGCGAGCCTTGAGCAGCAGCGGGTAGCCGATCCCCTCAGCCTCGCGCAGCGCATCCTCCACGGTAGGCACCAGATCGCATCCGGGGATGACCGGCACGCCCGCCGCGCGCATTGTGCGCCGCGCCGCGTCCTTGTCGCCCATCTTCTCCATCACTTCGCACGGCGCGCCGATGAAGCGGATGCCGTTTTGCTCGCACAGGGCCGCGAACGTCGCGTTTTCGGAAAGCAGCCCATAACCGGGATGGATGGCCTGCACGCCGCACCCCTTGGCAACCGTGATGATCGCCGACATGTTCAGGTAACTCTTTGCGGTAGGCGCCGGGCCGATGCAGTAGCTCTCGTCCGCGAGGGAAACGTGCAACGCGTTCTTGTCCGCCTCCGAAAACACGGCGACGGTCGCCACGCCCATCTCCTTGCAGGCGCGGATCACGCGGATGGCAATCTCGCCACGGTTGGCAATCAGGATCTTGGAGAACATAGGGCCTCCTTGGTCGCCGCGCGCGCGGCATCCGGCGGCCGGGCTGCCGCCCGGTACCCGCCCGCCCCGCGGCGCGCGTTGTGCTTGGGTCGCCGGATAGACGCGGGGAGGGCGCAGGTGCGTCCTCCCGACCCGTCCATCGGAAAAAGCGTCAGGTTTCGACAGCCTGGTTGTTGCTAAGCAGCGCGAAGGAAAACTCTCCCTGCGCGATCAGTTGCCCGTCCACCAACGTCTGTCCCTCGGTAAAGAAGAAGGGGCCGTTCTTGCGCGTGATGCGGGCTTGCAGCGTGAGCCGATCGCCCGGCCGCGCGGAGCGGCGGAACTTGACCTTGTTCATCCCCGTGAAAAACGGCGTTTTGCCGATCAGCTGGTCGCCCAGCAGGATAGCGCAGCTTTGGCCCATCATCTCGCAGAGCACCACGCCGGGCACCACAGGGTTGCCTGGAAAATGCCCCTGTAAAAACCATTCGTCCCCGCGCACGGTGTAGCTGCCAACGGCCGCGTCGCCATCCAGCGTCATCTCGTCCACCAGCAGCATGGGTTCACGGTGTGGTAAAAACGCTTTGATCTCATCCCTGTTCATGTGACCGTCCCTTTATCACACAATCTTCATGATGGTTTGGCCGAACTCGAGCACTGCCCCGTCCTGCGCGCAGATATCCACGATGCGTCCGTTTACCGGCGCGGTGATGTCGTTCATCAGCTTCATCGCCTCGATGATGCAGATGACCTGCCCCTTCTCCACGGTGTCGCCCACACGCACGAAGGGCTTGGCGTCCGGCGCGGGCGCGGCGTAGAACACGCCCACCATGGGCGCGCGCACCTCGCTCAGGTTATTGAAGTCGTTCTTCTCCTCCGCTGCAGCCGAAGCAGCTTCCGGCATAGCGAAGGCCACCGGTTGCGCC
The DNA here is from genome assembly GCA_964584315.1 of uncultured Oscillospiraceae bacterium. GTDB lineage: Bacteria > Bacillota > Clostridia > Christensenellales > Aristaeellaceae > CAXXOK01. Next base: position 118,835 of record CAZOZO010000001.1, on the reverse strand, counting down.
GCGGCGGTCACGATGCTAGGGGCGGTGCGCTCCAGCGTGATGCGCACATCGCCCTCGCTGTATTCCAGCTTGGTCAGGTCTGCCTGCCGCAGCACCGCGGCCAGGGCCTTGATATCCTTCATGTTCATGCTTCTACCCTCCGCAGCGCCACGCAGCCGTTATGGCCGCCGAAGCCAAGCGATATGCTGAGCGCGAGGTCACACTGCGCCTTGCGCGCGGTAAGCGGTACATAGTCAAGGTCGCATTCCGGATCGGGGTCGGTCAGGCCGATGGTGGGTGGGATAACGCCCTCGCGCAGCGCCAGCACTGCCGCGATGCACTCTACGGCGCCCGCTGCGCCCAGCATATGCCCCGTCATGCTCTTGGTGGAGGAGACCAGCGCGCGGTGCGCCGCCTCATCGCCCAACGCCTTCTTGATGGCCACTGTCTCGCTCACGTCGTTGAGCGCGGTGCTCGTGCCGTGGGCATTCACATACACACGGTCGCTGGCCTGATAGTCGGCTTCTTTCAGCGCGATTTTGATGGCGCGCGCGCTGGCCTCGGCCTCGGGGCTGGGGGCGGTCACATGGTAGGCGTCGCAGGTGTTGCCGTAGCCGCACACCTCCGCCAGAATGGTCGCGCCGCGTGCCCTGGCGTGCTCCTCGCTCTCCAGCACCAGCACGCCCGCGCCCTCGCCCATCACAAAACCGCTGCGCCGCTTGTCAAACGGCAGGCAGGCGAGCAGGGGATCCTCCTGCGTGGACAGGGCCATGCAGTTGGTGAACCCGCCGATGGCCAGCGGGCAGATGGCCGCCTCGCTGCCCCCCGCGATGATCGCGTCCGCATACCCCGCCTTGATGGCATGGAACGCCTCGCCGATCGCGTTGGTGGAGGTGGCGCAGGCCGTCATGACCGGCAGGCACGGGCCCTCCGCGCCGTGGGCGATGGCCACCTGGCCGGAGGCCATGTTGGCGATCATCATCGGGATGAAGTGGGGCGAAACCTTCTCCGGCCCACGCTCGATGCTTTTGCGCGTCTCGGTCACATAGGTCTGCATGCCGCCGATGCCCGAGCCGATGTACACACCCAGGCGCTCGCCTTCCACGTTTTCGCCCGCTTTGAGGCCGCTTTGGGCCATTGCCTGCGTGGCGGCGGCCAGCGCGTACTGGGTGAATGGATCCAGCTTGCGCGCCGTGCCTTTATCGATGCCGTAAACGGTGGGGTCAAACCCCTTGACCTCCGCCGCGACCTTCACTTTCATGCCGGATGCGTCGAAGCCTTGGATGGGTGCGATGCCGCACCTGCCCTCGGTAAGCGACGCCCAGAAGTCTGGTATGTTCAGGCCCACGGGCGATATGACGCCCAACCCTGTGATGACGACTCGGTTCATGATGAAACCCTCCCTGCATGTGATACCGATAAGGACAAATAATGTACGACCTACGCGCCGTGGCGCGGCTGCCCGTCATGGGAGGTACGGCTCCAGGTCGCCTGCCCCGCGGCGTGCGATTTCCGCAAACGCCTTGTGCACTTGGCTTTCCGGCCCTTTCCCCCTATGAACATGCCCGCGCCCTGTACGCGCCGTGTCGTGGTTATGATATCACATGCGGAGGCCGCCGTCCACCTGCAGAACCTGACCGGTGATATAGCCCGCCCCGTCGCCGCACAGGAACGCGACCAACTGGGCCACGTCCTCCGGCTCGCCAAGGCGTTTGAGAGGAATGTATTGCTCCGCGCTCTCCAGAACCTGCGCGTTCATCGCGGCGGTCATGTCCGTGCGGATAAAGCCCGGGGCCACCGCGTTGCAGGTGATGCCTCTGCCCCCCAGTTCCTTGGCGACGGTCTTAGTCAATCCGATAAGACCCGCCTTGGCCGAGGCATAGTTCGCCTGGCCGGGGTTGCCCATCAGGCCCGCGTCCGAGGTGATGTTGACGATTCGCCCGCCGCGCTTTTTAATGAACGCCGCGCTGGTGTGGCGGATCAGGTTGAACGCGCCTTTCAGATCGACGGCGATGATGTCGTCAAAATCCGCCTCGGTCATGCGCATGACCAGCTTGTCGCGCGTCGCGCCAGCGTTGTTGATGAGCAGGTCGATGCCGCCGAAATCCGCGGTCACGTCCTTGACCAGTGCCTCGGTGGCGGCAAAATCTGCCACGTCGCAGCGGTATGCCTTCACGGCCACGCCGAGCGCACTTACTTGTTCCGCCGTTTCCGCCGCAGCAACTTCGTTACCCGCATACACCAGCGCGATGGATGCGCCTTGCGCCGCCAGCGCGAGGCAGATGGCGCGGCCGATGCCTCGGCTGCCGCCGGTCACCAGTGCCGTTTTCCCGTTCAGCATGGGTTCTCCTCCTTCAGCAGTGCCACGGTAGCCGCGAGGGTGTCTGCGTCCTCCACGCCTGCGATGCGCGCCGCGCCGCCGATCTTGCCGATGAGTCCCGCAAGGGTCTTGCCCGCGCCCACCTCGACAAAGTCGGTATATCCGTCCGCCTGCATGCGCCGCACCAGCTCGGTAAAGCGCACGGGGCTCTCCACCTGCCTGCCCAGCAGGCTCGCGGCCTCGCCTTGCGTGTAGGGCTCACAGGTCGCATCGGCGTAGAGAGGCATTGCAGGCTTTTGGAAGGTGAGCGTTTCTGCGTAGTCCTTGAGGCCCACGGCAGCCTCGTGCATGTAGGGGCTATGGAACCCGCCGCCCACCGCGAGGGGTAGCGCCCGTCCACCCGTCGCCTTGACGGCATCGCTGAACGCTGGGATCTTGTCTGTCAGCATCGCGCAAACGACCTGACCGGGGCAGTTGTAGTTGACGGCGTAAGCCCCGTGCGCAGCGCACAGCGCCTCCACCACCTCGTCGGCAAGCTTCAGCACGGCCACCATGCCGCCGGGGTTTTGCTCCGCGCAGGCCTGCATCAGCTCTGCACGCATCAGCACCAGTCGGAACGCATCGGTAAAGCGCAGGAGCCCGCTGACCGGCAGCGCGGCGATCTCGCCCAGCGAGAAGCCCGCCAGCCCGTCCGGCCTGACGCCCGCTTCCATCAAAGCGGCGGCGCAGGCATAGTCCACAGCCATCAGGCAGGGCTGGGTGTTGCGCGTCTGGCTCAGCGCGTCCCTGTCGCCTGAAAAGCACAGGTCAAGGAGGCCCGGGCGCAGGCTCTCGGCCTCGTCCAGGGCCGCCCTTGCGGCGGGTGAGCCCTCGTACAGGCTCTTGCCCATGCCCGCGTACTGCGCGCCCTGCCCGGCAAACACAAAGGCTATTTTACCCATTGCGCAGCCCCCTTGAGCAGCGTTTCCGCCTCGGCGAACATCCCTTGGATGATCTCCGTAGCAGGCCTTACGGCCTTGACCAGCGCAGCCGCCTGCCCCGCGAGGAAGCAGCCGTTCTCCACATCGCCCTCCACCGCCGCTTTGCGCAGTGCGCCCACGCCGAGGGCTTCCAGCTCGTCGCCGGATGTCTGGGGGTCATATTCCTTTTCGATATAGCGGCGGGTGAAGGGGCTGCGCAGGCTGCGTACGGCATGCCCGAGGCGCTTGCCCGTGACCACCGTGTCGATATCCTTGGCGGCGACCACCTTTTGCTTGTAGGTGTCGTGCACGGTGCACTCATCGGCACACAGGAACACCGTACCGCATTGCACGCCTACCGCACCCAGCATGTACGCGGCCGCTACGCCGCGTCCATCCGCAATGCCGCCAGCTGCCAGTACGGGGATGTTGACTGCGTCGACGATCTGCGGCACCAGCGCCATGGTGCTGATGTCGCCCACATGACCGCCGCTCTCGCCACCCTCGGCGATCACCGCGAACGCGCCCGCGCGCTCCACCAGCTTGGCCACCGCGATGGAGGGCACCACGGGGATCACCTTGATGCCCGCGGCGAGCCAATCCTTCATGTAGGCGTTGGGCAGACCCGCTCCGGTAGTCACAACGGCGGGTTTCTCCTCGGCGCACACCTGCGCCACTTCCTTCACATGGGGGGACATGAGCATCACGTTCACGCCAAAGGGCTTGTCGGTCAGTTCGCGGCATTTGCGGATCTGGCCCCGCAAATAATCCGCGTTCAGGTTCATGGCTGAAATGATGCCCAGCCCACCGGCGTTGGATACGGCGGCGGCCAGGTTTGCTTCGCTCACCCACGCCATGCCGCCCTGAAAAATGGGGTATTGCAGGCCCAGCGCCTCGCAAAGCACAGACGCAATCATTATTTCTTCTGCTCTTCCACGAGGTTGACCACATCCTGCACAGTCTTGAGCAGGGGGCTGATCTCGATGGTCACGTTCAGCTCGTCTTCCATGTTCATGACCAGCTCGGCCACATCCAGGCTGTCCAGGCCCAGGTCGGCAAAGGTCATCTCGGGCTTGACGGCGGCAACATCCAGATCCTTGGCTTCGGCCACCAGCTTGGCGATGGTTTCAAAAGTAGACATGTTGATTTCCTCCCAAATTTAGTATTGCAGCACCGCTGCCCCTGTGGTGAGCCCTGCGCCGAACGCGCTGAGCACAAGCGTTTGCCCCTTTTGGAGGCTTCCGTCCTCCGCCATTTCGGACAGGAGCACGGGTATGCACGCGGAGGAGGTGTTCCCATGCGTGGTGATGTTCACGGGAAACTTTTCCGCGGGCTGCTTCAGGCGTGCGCGCGCCGCGTCCAGGATGCGGCGGTTGGCCTGATGGAGCACAAAGTGGTCGACCTGCGCGGCTGTAAGGCCCGTATCGGCCAGCACGGCCTCAATGTCACGGCTGCTGTGTGTGACCGCGAATTTGAAAACCTCCTGCCCGTTCATGAACAGGGGCTGCGCAGATACATGGTTCTCGACGAAGGGGCTGTTGCCGCTGTCCGGCCAGCCGTACAGCAGATCGGCATTGCCGCGCGCGGTCAGGCGGATGGCCTTGAGCCCCTCGCCCGCCTCGCACACCGCCGCGCCCGCCGCGTCGCCAAACAGCACGCAGGTGCTGCGATCCGTCCAGTCCGCGAGGCGGGAGATCTGCTCCGCGCACACGACCAGCACGCGGTGGGCTTTGCCGCTCGCAATCAGCGCATCCGCCATTTGCAGGGCGTACAGGAAGCCCGTGCAGCCGGCGTTCAGGTCCAATGCGGGGCAGGTCGCCCCCAGCCGCTCCTGAATCAGGCATGCCGTGGCGGGAAACGTCATCTCCCCGCAGGTGGTGGAGCAGAGGATAAAGTCGATCTCCTTGGCGGTAACGCCCGCACGGGCCAGCGCCATCTTGGATGCCTTGGCCCCAAGCCCGCTTAATGTCTCTTTGCCGCTCAGGATGCGGCGGCTCTCAATGCCCGTATGGTCGCGGATCCACTCATCCGTGGTATCGAGGAAGTGGGTCAGCTCCTCATTGGTCACGCTGCGCTTGGGCAGCGCGTGCCCAAAGGCGACTATCTTCATAATCAATTCACATTCCTTCGGCTTGTGGTGTGGGCTGCGCGGCCCCTTCCGGCTCGCGGCGCGCTACGTCGCCAAGCGCGTTTTTGATAAACACGTTGAGCGTCTGCATCCCGCGCAGCATACCCTCGCGCTCGGACGCGGAGAGCAATTTTTCGATATTGCGCACCATCTGCTCATGAAAATAGCGATGCGCGGCGTTGACGCGCTTGCCTGCGCGCGTCAGGGTAACGATCACGCTTCGCTTGTCCAGCGTCGATTTGGTTTTGACCACATAGCCCTTCTGAGCAAGCTTGTTGATGGCGACGGTCACGGTGGGGGGCGTGAGCTCCATGCGCTGTGCCAGCTCGCAAACGAGCACGCCCTTGTCCTTGCACTCGCCGATGGCCTCCATCAAGTGCAGTTCGCCGATGGATACCTCGCTGCCGCCCAGCGTGTGGAGCATACCCTCCTCCAGCTTGCCCACATCGCGGTATGTGCAAACCAGCAGTTGGTTTAGCTCGCGGCTGAACTCGTCCATCGTGCACGCTCCCCCGTCGCAATCTGATTCGTTAGTCAAACTAATTATATTGCGTTGCGTCTTCTTGTCAATCCCCACCTTCTGGTTTGATATGCACCATAACGTTCATTGTCGCAATGCTTTGCAGAAGCGGGTCGCACTGCCGCATGCCCACGATACGGTGCAGATACGCCATGCCGGGCGTTTCCGCGGCGTTCCCTCTTTCCCATCGTTTTCCACCCTTCCAAGCATAACTTGCATCAAACTTTTCTCCCGTTCAAATGTGATGGTTTTATCAGTGAGGCGGCTCAAGCCTTTCAAGCGATACCCATCCGCGCTGGCATCGCCCGCGATGTTGCCGCGCCATCGAAAACCCCTTGCGCACATCCCGCGCAGATGGTATCATGGGCACGATTTCAGCGCAGGGAGAGGGAGTCTATGATCGATCCGTTTTTGCCGATCGAGTATCTTGGCATCGTCGCGTTTGCCATCTCCGGCGCGATGGTCGCTATCCGCAAGGGCATGGACCTGTTTGGCGTGAACATTTTGGGCCTGACCACGGCCGTGGGCGGCGGTTGCCTGCGCGATATCGTGCTGGGCATCTACCCGCCGCAGATGTTCCGCGACCCTACCTTCGCGCTGATCGCCATCGCCACCAGCACGCTGTTTTTTGGCGTATTGTACTTTTTCCGTCGCCAGCCGTCCGAGGCGGCGGTAAACCGCTATAAAAGGGTGCTGCTCTACTGCGACGCGGTGGGGCTGGGCGTGTTCACCGCCATCGGCGTGGATACTGCCATCCGGGCCTACCCAAACGGCAATGTGTTTTTGATGCTGTTTGTTGCGCTTTTGACCGGCACGGGCGGGGGCATCATGCGCGATGTGCTGGCAAGCGAGACACCCGCCGTGCTGGTCAAGCACATCTACGCGGTGGCATCGCTCATCGGCGCGTGCGTGTACCTGCTGACGCGGGACGCGATGAACGTACAGCTTGCCACGGTGGTGTCCGCGGCGGTCACGGTGCTCATCCGCGGGCTGGCGTCTCACTTCCGGTGGAATTTCCCGCGCATCCGCCCGCGAAGCGGCCCGCCGGCGCAGGGCGCCTGAACCCCCCTAAATCACCCGACTGGAAGTGCGCATATGGATATCCGCCTGATGACCATCGAGGATTTTGACCGTGTATCCGCCCTGTGGCAAAGCACCGCAGGCATGGGCCTGAACCCTGTGGACGACAGCCGCGAGGGCATCGCCCGCTACCTGCGCCGCAACCCGGAAACCTGCTTTGTCGCCGAGGAAAACGGCGCGTTGATCGGCTCTATCCTCAGCGGCCACGACGGACGGCGCGCCTATCTCTACCACATGGCCGTGGCCGAGTCGCACCGCCGTAGGGGCGTGGGCGAAACGCTGCTTACCCGCGCCATGGAGGCGCTGGCAAGCGAGGGCGTGGGCAAGGCCGCGCTGTTGGTGTTCGCCACCAATGACAAGGGTAACGCTTTTTGGGAGAAGCAGGGTTTTACCGCGCGGCACGACGTGCTGTACCGCAACAAGGATATCGAACACCGGCCTTGAGCACAGGCAGGGCGGCAAAACGGTGCGCGTCATTCTGCGTGATGACCACCCGTCCTCTCTGCTGCGCAAGCATTCGCTCACAACCGTTACATTCTTTGGTATGCGCAAAGCCAGGGAGCCTGTCCCTCACGGGTCAGGCTCCCTGTTCTTGTGTGGTCTTCCGTCAGTCGCAAACCTGCCGGAAGCAATCGTTTTCATTGGTTTCGCCTTACATCTGGGCGCCGGTATCACTGCCGTTGCCAGCGTCATGGTGCGCGCCGGTCACGTTCTCCACGGCGCTCTTGACGTTGCTGGCCGCGTCCTTCACGACATGCTCAAAGTCCTTATCAAAGGCGGCGGCGTTACGCTCGATGGCAAAGCGGTAGCCCAGCACCAGCGCGATGATCGCGCCGATCACGACCAGCCAGGGCGCGCACAGCAGCGAGATCACGCTGAAGAGCACCGAGAGGTTCAGGATGGTGGTATCGCCCTTGGTGATGACCAGGCGGGTGCGGTACAGAAGGCTGAAGAAACCGGTCTTGCCGTTGTTGTTCGCAGTGTTGTTTTCCATAAGTGGATCCTCCCTATCATAATGTGGTTTTGGTGGGGTGTGCGGCGCTGTGCCGCAGTATGGTTGTCGCGCCGTCCGGCGCGGGGGTCAGTGCTGTTCGGTGAAGCTCTCCACAGCGTGCTTTACGTTGCCCGCGGCGTTGCGCACCACATCGTCGAAGCTCTGCTCAAAGCCCAGCCCATCCTTCTCCATGGAGAAGCGGTAGCCCATCAGCAGGGCGGCGATCAGGCCCAGGATCACCAGCCAGGGGGCGCTGAGCAGGGCGATCAGCGAGAAGAGAAGCGAGAGGTTTACGACCGTTTGTCCGTTCTTGCTGGCCCTGAAACGGGTGCGGTACATTTTGCTGAAGAAGCCGTTATCGCGCTGCCGGTTGGTATCCATCGTAGGGTTCCTCCTTATGTCTCTTGGGTGGTTGGCTTGTTTACGTGCATAGAATAACACGCTTCTTGATGAGATGCTTGAGAGACGATTAATGGTTTGATGAGAATAGCATGAGAATTGGCTTGAGTTTTCCTTGACCGGCCAAACGCGGCGGTATATAATGGGTCAAACGGTGTAAGGACGGTTCCACAAGCGAATAACACGCGGCGCTCAGAGGCCGCGTAAGGAGCATGACCTATGAATCAGGAACTTTTCCGCAAGAGTGCCATTGAGCGCGTCACCTCACCGGATCAGCTCAACGATACCATCAAGGTGGTGCCCACCGGCATCTGGCTGGCGCTGGGCGCTGTGGCGCTGGCGATGGTCGCCATGGTCGTGTTCCTCTCCATGACCGATGTGAACCTCGTCGGTCTCATTTTCGGGTAAGCGGGCGTATGAGCAAGGTCGTGCTCACCCCCACCATTTTACAGCAGGAGGCCGTGGAATGCGGCGCGGCAAGCCTCTCCATGGTGCTTGCCCACTTTGGCAAATGGCTGCCGCTGGAGACCGTGCGCGAGGATTGCGGCGTGAGCCGCGACGGCAGCAGCGCCAAGAGCATTGTGGCCGCAGCGCGGCGCTACGGGCTCAAGGCCGCAGGCTACCGGCTGGAGCCGCAGGAGTTGCGCACGGCGCCCATGCCGTGTATCATCCATTGGAACTTCAACCATTTCGTGGTGCTGTGCGGCTTCCGCCGTGGCAAAGCCATCATCAACAACCCCGCCACCGGGCTGGAACAGGTGCCCCTCACGGAGTTCGACAACGCCTACACGGGCGTTGCGCTTGTGTTTGAGCCCACCGAGGCCTTTGTGCGCGAGGGCAGGCGCCCAAGCGTGCTGGGCTTTGTGCGTCAGCGGCTCAAGGGCTCCGCGGGACTGATCGCCTTTGTGCTGCTGGTGAGCCTGCTCACCTCGGCGCTGGGCGTGGTGGCGCCGCTGTTCAGCCGCGTTTTTTTAGACAGCCTGTTGACCGGCGCGCGGCCGGAGTGGCTCATGCCCTTCGTCTACCTGTTTTCCGCCTTTATCGTGATGCAAACGGTGGTCGCTGCCATCTCGCAAAACTACAACCTGAAAATTTCCGGCAAGTTCGCCATCATCGCCAGCGGATCGTTCATGTGGCAGGTGCTGCGGCTGCCTATCCGCTTCTTTTCGGCGCGGCTGGCGGGCGATATCGCCATGCGCCAGCAGGCCAACGAGGGCATCGCGGCCACGGTTTTCGAGCGCCTCGCGCCGCTGGTGCTGGATATGGCCATGCTGGTGTTTTACCTTACGGTCATGCTGGGCTACAGCATCCCCCTCACGCTGATCGGCCTTGCCTGCGCAGCGCTGAACCTGCTGATTTCCGGCTATGTGGCCAAAAAGCGCCTCAACCTGACGCGGGCCACCATGATGCTCTCCGGCAAGCTTCAGGCCACCACGCTCAGCGGCGTGGAGATGATCGAGACCATCAAGTCCTCCGGCGCAGAGGAGGGTTACTTCCAAAAATGGGCCGGCTACCACGCGGGCGTAAACGCCGCATCGGTCAAAAGCGCGCGGCTGGACGGGTACCTTGGCAGCCTCGCGGCGTTGATGGGCTCGCTCTCCGGCGTGTTTGTGTTGTGCGTGGGCGCGGCGCTCATCATGGGCGGGTCGTTCACGGTAGGCATGCTGTTCGCGTTCCAGGGCTTTCTGGCCGCTTTCATGGGGCCGGTGGATACCCTGCGTAGCCTGCGCGAGGAGATGGGCTTGCTGCGCGCCACCATGGAGCGTGTGCAGGACGTGATGGACTACCAGCCCGACCTCTTCCCCGCCGCCTCGCCGGACGATGATACCCGCACCTACCGCAAGCTGAGCGGCAATGTGGAGATCAAGAACGTGACCTTCGGCTACAACCCGTTGGCCGCACCGCTGATCAAAGATTTCTCCCTGTCGCTGAAAACCGGCCAGCGCGTGGCGCTGGTGGGCGCGAGCGGCTGCGGTAAATCGACCGTCGCCAAGCTGCTCAGCGGCCTGTACAAGCCTTGGAGCGGCGAGATCCTGTTCGATGGCCAAGCCATCGAGCAGATCGAGCATGAGGTGTTCACTGGCTCGGTCGCGGTGGTCGATCAGGACGTGACGCTGTTTGAAGATACCATCGCCGCCAACATCAAGATGTGGGACGACACCATCGCCGATTTTGAGATGATCCTGGCCGCGCACGACGCGCAGATCGACCACATGATCCTCTCCCGCGAGGGCGGTTACCGCGCCATGCTGGCCGAGGGTGGCAAAAACTATTCCGGCGGCGAGCGCCAGCGCATCGACATCGCCCGCGCCCTCGCGCTCGACCCCACCATCGCCATTCTGGACGAGGCTACAAGCGCCTTGGATGCCAAGACCGAGGCGGAGTTGGTCAAGGCGATCTGCGACCGCGGCATTACCTGCGTGATCATCGCACACCGGCTTTCGACCATCCGCGACTGCGACGAGATACTGGTGCTCGACCACGGAAACGTGGTGCAGCGCGGCACGCACGCGCAACTCTTTGCCGAGGCAGACGGGTTGTATCAGAAGCTCGTCTCCATGAACTGAGGGGGTGCGCGAATATGAGCCATTGGTTTGACGAACAGCTGCGCGAGCGGATGCGCAAAGATCGCGACCGCTTCGACATGGCGTTTTGCAGCCTGGCGTCCGTCATCATGGGCGACCGTTTTGGCGAACGGTTCCAAAACGACCGCCAGCGCGTCAAAAACGCGGTAGACGAGGTGCTCCGCTATTTCCTCATCCCGCTGACCACGGTGCCCGACACCGCCGAGGACTTGGACGCCTACCTCGACTTCGCCCTGCGCCCCACCGGTGTGATGAAGCGCCGTGTGCGCCTGACAGGCGCGTGGTATCGCGACGCCATCGGTCCCATGCTGGGCTCGCTCAAGAGCGGCGAGGTGATCGCGCTGCTCCCGCTGCCCTTCTCGGGCTACGAATACATCGACCCCTTCACCGGCGAACGCCAGCGTGTGACCCGTGCCCGCGCCGAGCTGATGGACGACGATGCGTATTGCTTCTATCGCCCGTTCCCCGCATCGCGCATGGGCATTGGCGATTTGCTCAAATATATGGCTGCGGCGCTTTCTGCGGGCGACATGGCGCTGTATACGGGCGTTTCGCTGCTGGTGACGCTGTTTGGTCTGCTTACCCCCGCTGTAAACCGCCTGTTGTTTGGCACGGTCATCCCCTCCGGCAACCAAAGCTATCTGTTGCCCACGCTGGGCATGCTCGTGGCTTTCGCCATCGGCACGGCCATGCTATCCACCACGCGCAACTTTCTGTCAAGGCGCATCACCACACGCATCCAGCTGGCGGTGGAGCCGGCAGCCATGGCGCGTATGCTGCTGCTGCCCGCCACCTTCTTCAAGCAGTACAGCAGCGGCGAGCTGGCCAGCCGCCTGGCCGCCCTCAGCAACCTGTGCGACCAGCTGGTGAACGCCGTTACGGGGACACTGCTCTCGGCAATCCTCTCGCTCATCTACCTGTTCCAGATCGGCTCGTTCGCAGGCGCACTGGTAGGGCCTGCGATGCTTCTGGTGCTGGCACAGGTGCTGCTGAACATGCTGGCCGCGTGGGCCGGTCTCAAGCATGAGCGTGCCTCCATGGCCGTGGGCGCCAAGCTGGGCGGTCTCGTGTTTGCACTGTTCTCCGGCATCCAGAAGATCAAGCTGACCGGCTCGGAGAAGCGCGGCTTCGCCAAGTGGGCGGAGCTCTACCAGAAGCAGGCAAAGATGACCTATGCGCCCCCGCGCATCCTGCGCTATGTGAGCGTGACCAACATGGCGCTCACGCTGGTGGGCACGCTGGCGTTTTATTACATCGCGGTGCAAAACAAGGTGTCGGTAAGCGACTACATGGCCTTCAGCGTATCGTACGGGATGATCGGCGCGGCGCTCCTGTCGCTCACCACCCTGACCACCACGTTCGCCAGCGTCAAGCCCCAGCTGGAAATGGCCGAACCCATCCTCGCGGCCGTGCCGGAGACCGACGAGGGCAAAACCGTGCTGGATAACGTGAGCGGTGCGATCGAGCTAAGCCATGTGAGCTTCCGCTATGACGAAAACGGCCCCGACTTGCTCAGCGACGTGAGCCTCAAGATCAAGCCGCACGAGTATGTAGCCATCGTGGGGCGCACAGGCTGCGGCAAATCCACGCTCATGCGACTGATGATGGGTTTTGAAAACCCGCGCAAAGGCGCCATCTATTACGACAACATCGACCTGAGCCGTATCGACCTGCGCTCGCTGCGCCGCCGCATCGGCGTGGTGATCCAGAACGGCAAGCTGTTCGCGGGCGATATCTTCTCCAACATCGCCATCGCGAATCCCGCGCTCACCCTATCGGATGCGTGGGAGATCGCACGCCTGTCGGGGCTGGATCAGGATATTTCGGACATGCCCATGGGCATGTACACGGTGATCACTGAAGGCGGGGGCGGCCTATCCGGCGGGCAGCGCCAGCGGCTGATGATCGCGCGCGCGCTGGCAGCCAAGCCGCGCATCCTGATGCTGGACGAAGCCACCAGCGCGCTGGACAACATCACCCAAAAGCAGGTGGCAGATTCGCTGGCCGCCCTCAAATGCACCCGCGTGGTGATCGCGCACCGACTATCCACCATTCGCGAGTGTGACCGCATCATCGTGCTGGATGGCGGACGTATCGTGGAGAGCGGCACGTTCGAGGAACTGCTTGGCCAACGCGGCGCGTTTTACGAACTTGCTTCGCGGCAACTGCTGGAGAGCACCGAGGCTGCCAGCGCCACAAACGTATATTGAGACAACACAATGTACAGCATCCGCTCTTTCGTACTACAAGCGAAAGCGCGGATGTTTGTTCGGTAGAACCAGCAGTGACCGATGCACAAACGAATGGCGCACGTTCGCGCAGTAGACCCATGTCCCTGCTGTTGGCAGGGAAGGAAACCAGCCTGCACTCCGCGCCGCCTGCATTCCACATCCCTTTAACGCAACTGAAAAGCCGCCCGACCCGTAAGGGTCGGGCGGCGGTTTTGGCATTGCACTTCGGACTTACGCCTTGGGGCCAGCGTCGACGATCTTCTGGTCCATGTTGGTGTACTTCTCGAAGTTCTTGCGGAACATACCGGCCAGCTTCTTGGCGGCGGCGTCATACGCGGCCTTGTCCGCCCAGGTGTTGCGGGGGGCGAGCACATCGGCGGGCACGCCGGGGCAGGTGGTGGGCACCAGCACGTTGAAGTTGGGGTCGAGCACGAACTCGCTCTTCTCCAGCTCGCCGTTGAGGCACGCGGTCACCATCGCGCGGGTGAGGGGCAGCTTCATGCGGCTACCGCCGTTGCCCGCAGGGCCGCCGGACCAGCCGGTGTTGACCAGGTACACGTTCGCGCCGCTCTTATCAACATACTTGCCCAGCAGTTCGGCATACTTGCTGGCGGGCAGGGGCAGGAAGGGCGCGCCGAAGCAGGTGCTGAAGGTCGCCTGCGGCTCGGTGATGCCGCGCTCGGTACCGGCCAGACGGGCGGTATAGCCGCTCACATAGTGGTACATGGCGGCCTCACGGCCCAGCTTGCTCACGGGGGGCAGCACGCCGAACGCGTCCGCCGTCAGGAAGATGACGGTCTTGGGCGTGGGGGCCTGGCCGGTGAGCTCCGCGTTGCTGATGAAATCAACGGGGTAGCCCACGCGGGTGTTCTCGGTCACGCTCTCGTCGGTAAAGTCGAACTCGCGGGTGTCGGGATCCATGGTCACGTTCTCCACCAGCGCGCCAAACTTGATCGCGCCGTAGATCTCCGGCTCATGTTCCTTGGACAGGTTGATGCACTTGGCATAGCAGCCGCCCTCGATGTTGAACACGCCTTCGTCGCTCCAGCCGTGTTCGTCGTCGCCGATGAGCTTACGGTTGGGGTCCGCGGAGAGGGTGGTCTTGCCCGTGCCGGAGAGGCCGAAGAAGATGGCGCTGTCGCCGTCCTTGCCCACGTTGGCGGAGCAGTGCATCGAGAAGATGCCCTGCTTGGGCAGCAGGTAGTTCATGATGCTGAAAACGCTCTTCTTGATTTCGCCGGCATACTGGCTGCCGATCACCAGCACGATCTTGCGCTCGAAGCTGACGATGATGGCGGCTTCGCTGCGCACGCCGTCCAGTTCGGGGATCGCCTTGAGGCCGGGCACGGCGATGATGTTGAAGTCGGGCTTATAGGTTGCAAGCTCCTCCTCGGTCGGACGGAGCAGCATCTGATGAATGAACATGTTCTGGCTGGCCAGCTCGTTCACCACGCGCACGCCGATGCGGTATTTGGGGTCGGCGCCCGCAAAGCCGTCGAACACAAACACGTCGCGGTTCTGCAAATAGGCGATCGCCTTGCGGTAGAGGTTGTCGAACTTCTCAATGCTGATGGGGACGTTCACCTTGCCCCAGGCGATCTCGTCATGGATGGAGGGTTCGTCCACCACAAAGCGATCCTCGGGCGAACGGCCAGTGTATTTACCGGTCATCACGACGAGCGCGCCGGTATTGCTCAGCTTGCCCTCGCCACGCGCAAGCGCAAACTCGGTCAGCGGGCCGACGGGGAGGTTACGGTAAACGGCCTTGGATTCGATGATGCCCAGGTAAGACAGGTCCAGACTCATGTTGGTTTCCTCCTTGGAGTAGTTTTGGGTCTCGTATGCCATCAAGCGGTTTGATGCCGCGGGAAGGATGTGCGCAGACGAAATGGCACAATTTCGCCCTAATTCACATATTTCTACGAGTACTTCAAAAATCCTGCCGAACTTTCAAATTTGTTTTTGCTTTCACAAGATTGTTTTGTTTTTGTATTTACCGCGGCCTTTTCGGCGCGTTTTAAGCGCTGAAGTTCTATTGAAAGCGTTCCATCTCCACATATTTTGTATCCAGAGGGTATTCTCGCCTTTGACCGCCGCACTGGCAGTTACCTCGCCTTGAATACCCCAAAAAGGCAAGTTGCAAGTCCGTCATTGAAATCCTGCGAATTTTACTGGCATCGAAAAACCCGCCACGTCCCCCATCGCATGACATTGCGGGCGTGAGCGGGCGACAGGCGCGGGCGGGTCGTCCATAGAATGGCATGCGCGGTTTACTTCTTTCCTATGTGATATTCAGCTGCGCTGTCCCGCGGTTGCCCATCCTCTTTCTGTTCAAAGATGGAGGAAGGCGCGGTCATGATGTAAAGAGCAACCCATTGCAGTTTCTCTCAGCGAGCCCCAGCAGTGGCAGCCCATCCATCCGCGCATATCAGGTTCGCGGGCTATTCCTTTGTTGAGCAGGACTGTATAAATCTCTGATCGGTATACCGCTGAGGCGTGCCAGCACAACCCTGCGCGAGGGGCGGAGATGACACCGGGGCTTGACCGCCGACGTCGTTCCGACGCGCACTGGTCATCGTCTGCACTATGGCGACAGGGACGCGGGTCGTTCCCGCCTTATTCCCCCGCATCTGCCAACGCGTTGGCCAGCGCGATCCATTGCGTCAGCGCCAACGCCTCGCCGCGCACCGTTTGCGAAAGGCCCAGTGCCTCCAAAGCCGTGCGGGCCTTGTCCGGCAATACGCCCCCCACACCTTTAAGCGCGTTAAGCAGTGTTTTGCGCCGCTGGCCAAACCCGGCACGCACGATTCGCCACAGCAAAGCCTCATCGCTCACGGGCGCGATCGGTGCCTTGCGGAAGGGCAGGTTCACGAAGGCGCTGTCCACCTTCGGGGGTGGGGTGAACGCCTCGGCGGGCGCGTATTCCACGATCTCCGGTTCCGTATAGTAGCGGCAGCGAAGACTCGTCAGGCCGTAGGCATCGTCGCCGGGCATAGCTACCAGCTTCTGCGCCACTTCCTTTTGCACCATCACGCTCATCTGCCGCACAGGCAGGCCGCTGCCCCAAAACAGGTCGAAGATGGGCGTGGTGATGTTGTAGGGGATGTTCGCCACTACCAGAAAGCCCTCGCCCAACGTATCCGCAATGCGGTGCAGATCAAGCCTGCGTATGTCTCCCTGCACGATATCCACATTGCCGAAGCCCTCGGTCGCCACACGCAAAAAGGGGATGACGGTCTCATCCACCTCCACGGCCAGCACCCGCTCTGCCGTCTCGCATAGGCACACGGTCAGCGTACCCGCCCCAGGCCCAATCTCCAGCACCCTGTCTGCCTTGGTCACGCCTGCGCGCTGCACCAGCGAGCGCAGCAGCGCCGTATCATACAGGAAGTGCTGCCCCAGGTCGTGCTTGTAGCGCACCCCATCCTCGCGCCTGCGCTCCCCTTGCAAGTAAGACTGTTTCACGGTACCCTCCGCCTGCATGGGCGGCCTGCGGCGCGCCACGCGTTATGTCTGTTCTGATTGCAACCATTTGGTCAAAACGTGCTGCCGTCCCTTTGAGCGCGACACCCGCAGCTTGCCGGTGCCCGTATAGTCAAGGATACTCCGTGCGTCACGGTTTGTCCGCTTCGCCCTCATCCACCTGCAACAGGTCGCGCCCCACGGTATCCGCCAGCGTGCGGATGTTTTCATCCCGCAGGTCGCTCTCCTTCCCCTGCCCGCCATCGCCGTCCAGCACGGCTTCAAAGGAGAGGGGTTTGCACGCTACCTCAGTCAAGGCTTTGCCAACGCTGTCGCGGCTGGTTTGTCTGTTCAGGTATGCCAATGAAAACTCTTTGCGTTCGAAGCCCACCGACACCTGATACACGCTACCCTTCGCGCCAATGAAGCGTTCCTTCTTAATCAGTCCAAAAAGCGGCGGCTCTGTCTTGGCCAGCAGCGCAAGCGCCTGCGACCAAATTTCCTGCTCGCCCGTGGGCGGCGCTTTAGGCTGCGCCTTCGGCGCGGCGGGCGCATCCGCCTTTCCCTCCGTCACGGACGTCTCCGCTTTGCGACGCGGCGCATCCGCAGTGGCGTACCTGCCGCTGTCCAGTGCGGCGGTCAGGGTGATGAGCCTCGCCTCCAGTTCTGCGAGGCGCTCCAGCAGCGCGGAGGTATCCTCGCCCTTTTGGCCCTCGCAGGCCTTGAGCATCGCCACCTCCAGCCCCACGCGCGGCGCGCCGGCGTAGCGCAGCTCGCTTTCGGCGCGCATCAGCCCATCCATCACGCGCAGCAGCCGCTCCGCTGTAAATTGTTCCGCCTGCGCGCGGTAGCGACGCTCGTCCTCGTCGGTCACCTCAAGGATGGTTGCGGCGTCCTCGGTCACGGCTTTCACAGTCAGAAGCGCACGGATATGGCGGGTCATTTCCTTTAAAAAGACTTGCGGCTCTCGGCCCGCGCGCATCAGCGTATCCACGCCGCGCAGCACGCCCGACGCGTCGCCCTCGGCCAGCCGTTCGCTGAACTGGAACAGAAACTCACGGTCGCTCGCGCCCAGCACCTCGCGGGCGATGGCGGCAGTCACCACGCCCTGCGGCGCGGCGCTCACGCACATGTCCAAAATGCTGAACGCGTCGCGCATCGCGCCCTCCGCCGCACGCGCCACCATCTGCAGCGCTTCCGGCTCCGCGCTTGCCTGCATCCCCGCCAGCGCCTCTTCCATGCGGGTGATAATCAGCGGCGCGGGGATACGCCCGAAATCGAACCGCTGCACGCGACTCAAAATGGTCGCGGGTATCTTTTGCGGTTCGGTGGTCGCTAATATGAACACCACATGCGCGGGCGGCTCCTCCAGCGTTTTGAGCAGTGCGTTGAAAGCCGCCGAGGACAGCATGTGCACCTCGTCGATAATATAAACCTTGTACTTGCCAACCTGCGCGGGGTAGCGCACCTGCTCGAGCAGGTCGCGCACGTTATCGACGCTGTTGTTGCTTGCCGCGTCCAGCTCCAGCACATCCAGCGTGCTTTCCGCCAATATGGCGCGGCAAGGGTCGCACACGCCGCAGGGGTCGCCATGGTTCGGGTTTTTGCAATTAACGGCGCGGCTCATGATCTTGGCGATGGTCGTTTTGCCCGTGCCGCGGCAACCGCAAAACAGGTAGGCGTGTGCGATGCGCCCCGTCTCCACCTGCCTGCGCAGGGTCGAGACGACCGCCTCCTGCCCGATCACCTGCGCAAAGCTGGCCGGTCGCCATTGCCGGTAAAGCGCCTGATATGCCATGATGCCCTCCGTCCGCCCGCATGAGGGGCCGCTGATGCCTTATTGTACAACATAATCCTTAAAAGCGCCACCCCTTGAGGCGCCGGGCAGCCGCCCCTGGCAGGCATGTCTGCTCATCTTTCGCCCGCCCCCGCTTGCCTGCGGCATACTCGCAAGCCATTGTATCCAGCAAAAACGGTTGCCAACCGCTCCCAGATACGGTATGATGGATATCCGCAATTTTTGCACGCAATCGCGGCCATCCGAAACAGAAAAGAGGGGATCACCCATGCAGCGCCTGCGAACGGCCATCGGCCCCTACCTCGGCACAAAGAGCTATTACAAGGGGGCGTTGGCCGTCATGCTGCCCGTGACGGTGCAGCAGCTTGTTAACAACCTGTTCAACGTTATCGACAACCTGATGGTGGGGGCGCTGGATGTGCAGGGCCTCGCCATGAGCGCCGTGACCGTCGCCAATCGGCCGGTGATGATCTTCAACGGCTTTATCTTCGGTCTGGCGGGCGCTGGCGGCCTACTCATCAGCCAGTATTATGGCGCGCGCGACCGCAAGTCATGCATGGGCATTTTTTGGACGCAGATGGCGCTGGCGGTGCTCAACGCAGCGGTGTTTTTCGCTCTCCTCTTTGGCGTGCCGGAAGCCATCATGCGCATCTACGTGACCGACCCACAGACCATCGCGCTTGGCGTGAGCTACATGCGCGTGATCAGCTTCAGCTACTTTCCGGCGGCCATCAGCAGCGCGTGCGTGTTCTCGCTGCGCTCGCTGGGGCAAAACCGCGCCAGCATGATGGTGAGCCTCGCCAGCATGGGCGTGAACGCGCTGTGCAATTATGCGCTCATCTTTGGCAACTTTGGCATGCCCCGCCTGGGTGTTGCGGGCGCGGCCTACGGAACGCTGATCGCGCGCCTGTTTGAGATGAGCTTCTATGTCGTGCTGATGCTCCGGGGCCGCATGTACTTCAGCTTCGAACCCGGCGCGTGCCTGCGGCTGGACCGCAGCGTGCGCAAACAGCTCGCAGGCAAGGCGATGCCGCTGATCATTAACGAGCTTTTGTACAGCTTCGGCCTGAACATCTTCTTCTGGTGCTATGCGCGGTTGGATGAATCGGCCTTGCCCGCGCTGGCCATCGCGGAGCTGTGCATGCAGGTATCCTCGGTCATCATCATGGGCAGCTCTTCCGCCATATCGGTGCTGATTGGCACGGCGCTGGGCGCGGGCGAGCTGGACAAGGCGCGTGACCATTGTAAAAAGTTGTTCACGCTCACATTTATCATCGGGCTGGTGAGTATGGCGCTTTGCTGCATTCTGGCGCTGATCCTGCCCAACCTCTACAACCTGAGCGTCGACATGAAAGGGTTGGCCACCCGCATCAGCTGTGTGATGGCGCTGTTTGCGCCCGTCAACTTCCTGTATGCGTTCTGCTTCTTCGTTCTTCGAGCGGGCGGCGACACGCGCAACGCCTCGCTGCTGGACAGCGGCTTCATGTGGGCCGTGCCCGTGCCGGTCTGCATCCTGATGGCGCTGCTAATGCCCGGCAAAATCTCCATGCTGCTGGCGGTGCTGATCGTGCAAACGCTCATGAACGCGAAGATCGTGCTGGCCCTGCGCGTGCTGCGCAAGGGAACCTGGGTGCGAAACCTGACGCTCACCAGGCCATAAACACCATGCGCGGCGGATTGGACAAAATCCGCCGCGCGCGCTATAATAAACAGTTGTGAAACAACTTCGACTGGGAGGTGGCGGTTTGAGGAAGGCTTCTGTGCGCTGGCTGGCCGCTTTCGCCGCCGCCATCGTGCTTTTGGCGCTGATCCCCGCGCCGCCCGCCGCGCACGCCGAGGATGTAAACGCCGAGCCGGAGATCAAATACATCGCCCCGCAGCTCCCCTCCGACGCGCCGGAATACGACCCCGCCAAGCCCGACGTGCTTGTAGCAGATCAGCTATACGCCAAGTCCGCCATTTTGATCGAGGCCACCACCGGTGAGGTGATCTTCGAAAAGAACGCGGACGAGATGATGTTTCCCGCCTCGACCACCAAGATCATGACCACGATGCTGGGCCTTCAGCTGGGCGACATGACTGCGACCGTCACCATGGACAGCGTGGCCGCAAACATCCCCAGCGACAGCTCCACCATCCCCCTCTCGGTGGGCGAGACCATCAACTTTCAGGATCTTCTGTATGCGACGATGGTGCGCTCCGGCAACGAGGGCGCCAACCTGATCGCGGAGACCATCTCCGGCAGCATCGGCGCGTTTGTGGATCTGATGAACCAGACCGCCCAAACCCTCGGCTGCACCAACACGCACTTCGCCAATGCCAACGGCCTGCACGACGACACGCACTACACCACCGCGCGCGATATGGCCAAAATCGCCCGCGCCGCCATGCAGAACGAGACGTTCCGCAACATCGTCAAAACCTTTTCCTACAAGCTGCCGCGCAGTAATTTGCAGCGGTCGCGCGTTATCATGGGCAACAGCGACAACTGGCTGAACCCCAATGAGGAGAACACCTACTACTACCCGATGGCCACCGGTATCAAGACCGGCTACCATGCCCGCGCGGGCTACTGTTATGTGGGTGCCGCGGAGAAGGACGGCGTAAGCCTGATCTCGGTGGTGTTCTACACCTCGCGCAACGGCCGCTGGATGGACTCCAAAAAGCTGATGGAATACGGCTTCTCGCAGTTTGTGAGCGTGACGCCGGTAGACCTTTACCAGATGAACCCCACCGTGGTCGAGACCACCGGCTACTCCATGGACGACGAGGATATCGGCCGCCTGCAGCTGGACATCCAGCCCATGCCGGACACGCGCACCGTGAGCGTCGTGGCCACCAAGACCGAGGTGGAGTCACTGGCCCGCAACCTCAAGCAAGCAGTGCTGATCGAATATTCCCGCCAGAACTTTGCCACACCCGTCACGCAGGGCGAGGTGTTCGGCACCATGACGTACTACCCGTCCGACGGCGGCAGTGCCATCGTCTATGAGCTGGTGGCCTCCCGCTCCATCGCGCGGCGTGAAAATGCCCCGCTCTCCATTGAGGAGATCGAGGCCGCCACCTACGCCGATCCCAACCCCTTCCCGCCCCTGTCGCCGGAGCTGCTGGGCCTGATCCTTGGCCCGCTTGCGGCGCTGTACGTGCTGGTGCGGCTGCTGATGCGGCTGTTCCACCGCGGCGGCGGGCGCGGCGGCAAGAAGAGCCGCGTACCCAGGCCGGGCAACCGCTATTTCCGCTGAGCCGCTACATCGTAAAGGAGGGAGTGCTTGATCGCGCAGGTCGTGGTCGACGTGGTGCACGAGAACGTCGCAAAGCCTTTCTCCTACCTGATACCGCCCGGCATGGCCGTTTCGGTGGGGACTCGGGTAAGTGTGCCGCTTGGGCGGCGGCAGGTGGACGGCGTTGTGGCCGAACTGACGGATACCAGCGACGTGCCGCCCGAGCGCCTGAAAGCCATCACCCGCACGCTGGACAGCTATGCCGCCGTGCTGCCGCCGCTGATGGCGCTGGCGCGGGAGCTGGCCACCGAGAACCACTGCCCGCTGGCCGAAACCCTGCGCCTCATGCTGCCCGCCGCCATGCGCACGGGTCGTGTGCAGGCAAAGCAGGAGCCAGTCGCACAGCTATGCGAAAGCATCGACGCGCTGGCCGCCGCTACCACGCAGACACGCGCGCCCAAGCGCGCCACACTGCTGCGGATGCTGGCCGACGGTGAACCGCACCCTGTGGCCGAGCTTGCGGCGCTGGTCGCCGCGCCGCAGGACGCGCTCAAGAAGCTTGCGGAGGCTGGCCTTGTGCGGCTGACTACGCGCGTGGTCTTTCGCCTGCCCTATGGCGATATGGTCGCCGAGACAAGCGCTGCGCCGGAACCTACCGCCGAACAGCGCGCCGCCCTCCAAATCATGCTGCCCGCACTGGAGGCCAGCAAGGGCTCGTTTCTCCTGCATGGGGTCACAGGCAGCGGCAAGACCGAGGTGTACCTCGCACTGGCCAAACGCGCGCTGGAAATGGGCAAGGCAGCCATCATCCTCGTGCCGGAGATCGCCCTCACGCCACAGATGGTCGGGTGGTTTCGCGAGCGGTTCGGCCCCCGCACCGCCGTACTGCACAGCCGGTTGACCGACGGCGAACGCTGCGATGAGTGGCGACGCATCCGCCTGGGCGATGCCCGCGTGGTGGTGGGCGCGCGCTCGGCGGTGTTTGCGCCGATTGAGAACCTGGGCTTGATCGTGATCGACGAGGAGCACGAGCAGACCTACCTGAGCGACCGCCACCCCCGCTACGATGCGCGCCGCGTAGCCATGGCCCGCTGTGCCCGCGAGGGGGCCACACTGCTTCTGAGTAGCGCCACGCCCAGCATTTTGAGTTTCGCTATGGCAAAGCGTGGTGATTATACGCTTGTGGAGATGCCCACGCGCGTGAACGGCCGCCCCCTGCCGGAGGTGACCGTCGTGGATATGCGCCGCGAGCTCGCCTCGGGCAACCGCTCCATCTTCAGCCAGCATTTGCAGCAGCGGCTGGCCGCCTGCTTTGGGCGAGGGCAGCAGGCCATGCTGTTTTTGAACCGCCGCGGCTACAACACCTTTGTAAGCTGCCGCAGCTGCGGCTATGTGGTCAAGTGCGACAAGTGCGACGTGAGCATGACGCTGCACCAGCCGGGCGGGGAGGATACCGCCGAGCTGCGTTGCCACTTCTGCGGCACGGCGCAGGCGCCGCCCAAGACCTGCCCCGCCTGCGGCAGCAGCTACATCCGTTACTTTGGCGCGGGCACCCAAAAGGTAGAGGAGGAGCTCCACCGCCTGTACCCGGGTGTGGCGACCATCCGCATGGATATCGACACCACGCAGAAACGCGACGCGCATTACCGGCTGCTCACCGCTTTTCGCGAGGGCAAGGCGCAGGCGCTCATCGGTACGCAGATGATCGCCAAAGGGCTGGATTTCCCCAATGTAACGCTGGTGGGCGTGGTCGCGGCCGATTCGACCCTGAACTTGCCGGACTACCGCGCGCAGGAGCGCACCTTCCAGCTGGTCACGCAGGTGGCTGGCCGTGCGGGTCGCGCGGGCGAGACAGGCGAAGTCGTGGTGCAGACCTATCAGCCGGAGCATCCCGTGATCGTAGCCGCCGCCGCGCAGGACTACCGCTCGTTTTTCACGCAGGAGTTCGACCGCAGACGCGTGGGGCTCTACCCCCCCTTTACGATGATCGCCCGCCTGCTGGTGGAAAGCGATAGCGAACCCGCCGCGCAGGAGATGAACGACCGTCTGCTCGGCACGCTCGAGAGCTACCTTGCGGCGCACCCCGCGCAAAAGCGCCGCGTGCTGATGCTGCGCGGCGACGCGGCCCCCGTGGCCCGCATCCGGGGCAAGTACCGCTACCACGTACTGCTCAAGTTGTTTGAACACATCGACGCGCAACCCGTTTTGGCGCTGCTGGGCGAGCTTGCGCAGGTGAGCGACCCGGGCTGCCAGATCTACGCGGAGGTAAACCCCGCCACCCTGTTATAATTGAACCTACGCAAGGAGTGAAACACATGGCGACCCGTACGATCGTCGAAGTCGGAGACGAGAAGCTCCGTAAACATTGCAAACCGGTGGAGAAGTTTGACCTTCGCCTCAAGATGCTGCTCAAGGACATGTCCGAGACCATGTACAAAAATGACGGTGCGGGGCTAGCCGCCCCGCAGGTGGGCATCCTCAAGCGCGTATGCGTCGTGGACGTGGGCGACCAGCTTTACGAGCTGGTGAACCCGGTCATCGTCAGCGCCGAGGGCGAGCAGGAAGGCCCCGAGGGCTGCCTGAGCGTGCCCGGTCGCGCGGGCGTTGTCAAGCGCCCAATGGTAGTGGTCGTCAAGGCGCAGAATGCCAAGGGCGACCCGATCGAAGTGGTCGGCGAGGGCTTTCTGGCCCGCGCGCTGTGCCATGAGATCGACCACCTGGACGGCGTGCTGTACCTGGATATCATGGAGCACGAGATATTCCAGGAGGATGAACAGGCGGATGACGGCGCGGAGGAGCCTGACGCCGGGCCGGAAGCCAGGCCCGAAGAGGAGGCCTGCCTTTGAGGATCGTTTTCATGGGCACGCCGGACTTTGCCGTCCCCTCGCTTCGAGCGCTGTTCGAGGCCGGGTATGAGGTCGCAGGCGTGTTCACCCAGCCGGATCGCCCCAAGGGGCGTGGCGGCAAGGTGCAGATGAGCCCCGTCAAAGAGCTTGCGCTTGCGCAAGGCATCCCTGTATATCAGCCGCTCAAGATCCGCAAGGATGGCCTTGAAGACTTGATCTCGCTCGCGCCCGACCTGTGCGTGACCGCGGCTTTCGGGCAGATATTGAGCCAGGAAGTGCTCGACGTGCCCAAGATGGGCACCGTGAACGTGCACGCCTCGCTGCTGCCGCGCCACCGTGGCTCCGCGCCCATCCAGTGGGCCATCCTGACCGGCGATACAGTCACGGGCGTTACCACCATGCTGACAGACAAGGGCATCGACACGGGCGACATGTTGCTGCGCGCCTCGACACCTATCACCGAGGCCGATACGGCGGGCACCCTCACCGCGCGGCTAGCCGATCTGGGGGCAAACCTGTTGCTGGAAACCATCCGGCGCCTTGCCGCGGGCGATTGCCCCCGCGAAAAGCAGGACGAGACCGCCATGACCTACGACCCCAAGCTGACCAAGGAAATGGGCGAGCTCCACTTTGCCGAGACCACCCGGCAGTGCCTGCTGCGCGTGCGTGCGATGGATCCATGGCCCTGCGCCTATGCGCAGGCTGCCAACGGCGCGCTCAAGGTATGGCAGGCGGCGGAACACCCCGCCAAAGCGGACAGGCCCGGCCTCGTGCTCCACGCGGATCAGAAGCACGGGCTGGTGATATCCACACTCGACGGCGCGCTGGAGCTTTTGCAGGTGCAAGCCCCAAACGCCAAACGCCTGGAGGCGCGCGCATACATGCGCGGCCATTTGATTGAAGCGGGCAAACCGCTGGATGAGGTTACGATATGAGCGATCAGGGCAACCACAGGGGCGGGCGCGACGGCAAGGGCGGCTATCAGGGGCATAAACCTTACAATGCAGGCGAGAAGCGGCCCTATCGGCCCGCCGGAGCCGACGGTGGCGAACGGCCTTACGGCAGACCGGCAGGGGGCGCAGGCGCGGATGAACGTCGGCCTTTCAAGCCCGCTGGCGATGGCGAGCGCCGTCCTTACAAGCCCGCTGGCGATGGCGAACGACATCCTTACAGTCCCGCTGGTAGCGGCGAACGTCGCCCCTTCAAGCCCGCTGGCGATGGCGAACGACGTCCCTTCAGACCTGCTGACGATGGCGAGCGCCGTCCTTACAAGCCCGCTGGCGATGGTGAGCGTCGTCCTTACAGTCCCGCCGGTAACGGCGAACGTCGCCCCTTCAAGCCCGCTGGCGATGGCGAGCGCCGTCCTTACAAGCCCGCTGGCGATGGTGAGCGTCGCCCCTTCAAGCCCGCTGGCGATGGCGCGCGCCGTCCATTCAGTCCCGCTGGCAACGGCGAACGTCGTCCGTTCAGGCCCGCTGGTGATGGTGAGCGTCGTCCTTTCAATCCTGCCGGTAACGGCGAGCGCCGTCCTTACAAGCCCGCTGGCGATGGCGAACGCCGTCCCTTCAGACCTGCTGGTGATGGTGAACGCCGTCCTTTCAAGCCCGCTGGGGATGGCGAACGTCGCCCCTTCAAGCCCGCTGGCGATGGTGAGCGTCGTCCTTACAGTCCCGCCGGTAACGGCGAACGTCGCCCCTTCAAGCCTGCTGGCGATGGCGAGCGCCGTCCCTTCAGACCTGCTGGCGATGGTGAGCGCCGTCCTTTCAATCCCGCCGGTAACGGCGAACGTCGTCCATTCAGGCCTGCTGGTGACGGTGAGCGTCGTCCTTTCAATCCCGCCGGTAACGGCGAACGTCGCCCCTTCAATCCCGCCGGTAACGGCGAACGTCGCCCCTTCAAGCCCGCTGGTGATGGCGAGCGTCGTCCTTTCAATCCCGCCGATAATGGTGAGCGCCGTCCATTCAGGCCTGCCGGTGATGGCGAGCGCCGCCCCCTCAGGCCCGCTGGTGACGGTGAGCGCCGTCATTTCAGTCCCGCCGGTAACGGCGAACGTCGTCCGTTCAGTCCCGCTGGTGATGGTGTGCAACGTCCTTACACCCCTGCCGGTGATGGCGAGCGCCGCCCCTTCAGGCCCGCTGGCGGTTATGGCATGACCAAGCGCCGGGATTATAAGGCTGCGCCCAGTTTTGGCGCCGGTGAGCGCAAGCCCTTCCGGGATACTGCTGAGCCTGTCGAGCGCACAGGCCTGACGCCGGGCGCGCGCCGCGTGGCGCTGGATGTGCTGCGCGACGTGCACGAGCGCGGTGCCTATGCCTCTCTTGCTTTGCAAGATCGGCTCACCAAGGCGCATCTCTCCCCCGCGGATCGCAGGCTCACCACCAGCATCGTCTATTCCACGCTTGAGCAGCAGATACAGATCGACTTCGCGCTTGATCGCCTGATGGATCACCCCACCAGCGAGCCGATGCAACGCGATATCCTGCGGCTGAGCGCCTGCCAGATTCTCTTCCACGACCGCGTGCCGGACAGTGCCGCCGTCAACGAGGGTGTAAACCTTGCGCGCGCGCTGGGCATGGAGGGTGCAGCAGGGTTCCTGAACGCCGTGCTGCGCAACCTTGTGCGCGGCAAGGACGAGATTCCCTGGCCCAAGCGGGAGGACGGCCTGCGCGACTATCTGCACATCATGGGCAGCGCGCCGCTTTGGCTGGTCGACAAACTGACCGCTACCTACGGCGAGGAACTGGCGGAGCAGATCATCATGCACCGCGGGCAGAGCCACGACATGGTGCTGCGCCCCAATATGATGAAGTTCAGCGACGAGGCCTTTGAGGCGCTGCTCAGCACCAAGGCATGGTCGTGGCGGCGCGGGCTGGCCCCGCACGCCTACCTGATCGGCGGTGCCAGCGAGATCGCGCTGGATAACGACTATCGCGACGGTAACTTCTCCATTCAGGGGCAGAGCAGCATGTTGGCCGCCGAGGTCATGCAGGTGAAGCCCGGCATGCGCGTGCTGGATGCATGCGCGGCCCCCGGAGGCAAGGCCTGCTATATGGCCGAGACCATGCAGAACACGGGCCGCGTATTCGCCTGGGAGCTGCACGAGAAGCGCGCACTGCTGCTGGAATCCGCCCAGCGCCGCCTGCGGCTGGAAAACCTGCGCATCTCTATCCGCGACGCGGCCGAGCCCAAGCCCGATTTTGACGGCATGATGGACGGTGTGCTGCTGGATGCGCCCTGCACCGGGCTGGGCGTGCTCACTGAGAAGCCGGATCTCAAGTACCGCTTGAAGGAGACCGACATCGAGCCCATCGTGGAGAACCAGAAGAAACTGCTCAATACCCTGTGCGCCTATGTGAAGCCCGGCGGCACGCTGGTGTACAGCACCTGTTCCATCCTGCCGGAGGAAAACGCGCAACAGGTGCAGGCATTCCTCGCGGCGCATCCTGAGTTCAGCCTCGCGCCGCTGCCCGCCACCTACCCCGAGGACATCCGCAGTCAGTACACGGAGAGCGGTTTGCAGCTGTTCGCGCACCGCGACGGGGTGGAGGGGTTCTTCATCGCGCGCATGCGCAAGGCGAGGGCATGACCATGGCGGACAAACCCATTCTGCTCGATATGGACATGGCGGAGCTCGGCGCGTTCCTCACGGAGCTTGGCGAGCCCGCTTTCCGTGCCAGGCAGATCTTTACGTGGCTGCACCGCGGCGTAAGCTTCATAGACATGAGCAACTTGCCCAAAACCCTGCGCGAGACGCTTGCAGCCAAGGCCTATGACCTGCCCCTGCGCCTGCACCAGAGCTTCCCCTCGCAAAAGGACAAGACCGTCAAATTCCTCAATGCCTGCGCGGACGGCAACATCGTCGAAAGCGTGCTGATGCAGTACCACTACGGCTACAGCCTGTGCATCTCCACCCAGGTGGGGTGCAAAATGGGCTGCGCCTTCTGTGCCAGCACGCTCAACGGCTGTGTTCGCAGCCTGAGCGCGGGCGAGATGCTCGCGCAGGTGCTGCTGGCCAACCGCTACCTTGGCGTAGCAGGCAAGGTAAGCCACGTTGTGCTCATGGGCAGCGGCGAGCCGCTGGACAACTATGAGAACGTCGTGCGTTTCCTGCGCCTCATCAACCATGCGGATGGGCTCAACATCAGCCTGCGCGCCATATCGGTCAGCACTTGCGGCATCGTGCCCCGCATCCGCCAGCTTGCGGGCGAGGGGCTGCCCATCACGTTGAGCATCTCGCTGCACGCGCCCAACGACGAGATCCGCCGCCGCATCATGCCCATCGCAAGCCGCTACCCCATTGGCGAACTGATGGCCTCCGTGCGCGAGTATGTGAAGCAGACGGGCCGCCGCGTGGTGTTTGAGTACGCGCTGATCGACGGGCTCAACAGTACCCCGGCTCATGCGCGGGAACTGGCGCACCTCGTCTCCGGCCTGCAGTGCCACGTCAACCTGATCCCGCTCAACCGTGTGGACGAGCGCAGTCTTGCGCCCGCCTCGCCGCGCGCGGTGCAAACCTTCCTGGATACGCTGGAGGCGTTGCATGTCTCCGCCACCGTGCGCCGCGAAATGGGCGCGGACATTGCGGGCGCGTGCGGCCAACTTCGCAACCAGCACTTGAAAGAAGCTCAAAAAGCTGATATCATCAACACCTGAGGTTCTTTCCAGCCCAAAAATCCATCGTGAAGGAGGGTCGCCATGCTGATTTATGCCAAGACGCACAAAGGGCTTGTGCGCCCCTCCAATCAGGATTCACTGCTGGTGGCGCATAACCTGTATGGCGTGGCCGACGGCATGGGTGGCCACCGCGGCGGCGAAACGGCAAGCCGCATCGCTGTGCAGGTGGTGCGCAATGTGCTGCAAGGCAAAACGCCGGAAGAAAACTCCCTGCGCATCAGCATCGAGGCCGCCAACCGCCGCATTTTCGACATGCAGCGGCACGAGTTGGCCCTGGCTGGCATGGGCACCACGCTCACCATGCTGTGGGAAGGCCGCACGGAGATGCTCATCGGCCATGTGGGCGACAGTCGCGCCTATCTCTTCCGCGATGGCGCGCTTGCTTGCCGCACTGACGATCACAGCGTTGTGGCGGAACTGGTGCGCAACCGCGTGATCACCCCGGAGATGGCCAAGACGCACCCCTACCGCAGTGTAATTACCCGCGCGCTGGGTACCGACCCCGCTGTCGAACCCGATCTTTTGCGTGTGGAAAAGCAAACTGGCGACGTATGGCTTATCTGTTCCGACGGTCTCTACAACATGCTGGAGGACGCAGAGATCGCCGAAACGCTGGCCTCGCTGGAGGGCGAGCGCGCGGCAGACAAGCTTCTGGAGCTGGCGCTGGCGCACGGCGGCCACGATAACGTGAGCCTTGTGCTGGGCTGCGTGACGGAGGTGAGCGCTGGATGATGAAAGGCATGGTGTTTGCCGACCGCTATAAGCTGGTGGATTTCATCGGCCAGGGCGGCATGTCGCTGGTGTACCGCGCGGTGGATATCCGTACGGGCCACAGCGTCGCCATCAAAATCCTGAAATCCGAGTACAACAGCGACAAGGAATTTCTCGAACGCTTCCAGCGCGAGGCGCAGGCGGCGAGCCTTATGTCGCATCACAATATCGTAAACCTCCTGGATGTGGGTGTGGAGGGCGAGTTCCGCTATCTGGTGCTGGAGTATGTCAGCGGTAGCACGCTGAAGGAGATCATTCAAAAGCGCGGCCAGCTCAACACGAACACGGCCATTCAGATCACGGTGCGCATTTTGAGCGCCTTGCAACACG
The DNA here is from genome assembly GCA_964584315.1 of uncultured Oscillospiraceae bacterium. Taxonomy (GTDB): domain Bacteria; phylum Bacillota; class Clostridia; order Christensenellales; family Aristaeellaceae; genus CAXXOK01. Next base: position 88,538 of record CAZOZO010000001.1, on the reverse strand, counting down.
CGCATGAAAACGGCATCATCCACCGCGATATCAAACCGCAGAACGTGCTCGTCAATGCGGATGGCCACATTAAGGTGGCGGATTTCGGCATTGCGCGCATGACCAACGCTTTTACCATCAGCAAGGGCGATACGGTGGTAGGCTCGGTGCACTATTCCTCGCCCGAGCAGGCCACCGGCAGTGTGGTGGAAGCCACCAGCGATATCTACTCTACCGGTATCGTGCTCTATGAGATGCTCACCGGGCGTGTACCGTTCGTGGGCGATACGCCCGTATCGGTGGCCATGCAGCAGATCAACGCCGCGCCGCCGCCCGTGACCGACTTTAACCCCAGCGTGCCGCCCGCCGTGATATCGGTGCTCATGCGCGCGTTGGAAAAATCGCCCAAAAAGCGCTATCAGTCCGCCCGCGAAATGGCCGATGCGCTGCTGAAAGCCAAGGAGGGCAAGGAGGACGCTACCTCCACGCCGGAGCGCGCACCCATGCCCGGCCCCCAGCAGCCCGTCAAGCCTCGCCCCGCCATGCCCCCGCAGCGTCAGGGTGCGGGCAGCCAGACCGCGCGCATGAGGGCCCTTTTGAAGCGTCGCAAGCGCATCTCTGCGGGGCTTACCGTCGCAACCGGCGTCATGGTGTTTTTCGCGCTGGTGATCGGCGTGGTCAGCATCGTGCGCAATGTGACCGACAGTGCCATCGCGCCCGATCTGGTAGGCCTTACCGTGACCGAGGCGCAGGCGCTGGTCAAGCGCGAGGGTCTCAACTGGCAGCAGAACGAGGTCTACCACGACCAAGCCCCCGCGGGCACCGTGATATCGCAAACGCCCGAGGCCGATTCGGACATGAGCAAGGGAGACAGCGTGGTCGTGACCGTGAGCCTTGGCCCCACGCAGCTGACCACACCGGATCTGATGGGCCTGAGCCGTGCGGACGCGACCGCCAAGCTCAAGGAGATGGGCCTTAGCATGGTGGTGTTCAAGAGTCCCTCCACAGAGGCCGTCGATACCGTGATCGGCCAGAACCCGATTGCGGGCAACCCCTGCGTGCTGGGGCAGGAGATCGAAGTGACCGTATCGGGCGGCAGCACCCTCGTGCCCGACCTGTCCAAACAGACCTATGACGACGCCCTGAAACTCCTCAAGGAGAGCAACCTCTCCGTGGGCAAGGTGGAGTATGGCGAGGCCGTATCGGACGACGCCATCGGCACGGTGCTGGCGCAGAGCCCCGCGGCGGGCACCATGGCGGTGCTCGACACGCAGGTCACGATCACCATCGGCATCAAGGGCAAGGCTTTCCATGCGGAAATAACGGTGGACGTGCCTGCGGGCAGCCAGAGCGTACCGCTGCGCGTGACGCTCGTGGAAGACGGCGAAGAAGTCGAGCAGTACAGCGGCATGACCAACCCGGGTGATGCCTACGCCATCATCATCCCCGTCAGCTCCAGCCTGTCCGGCCCTCTCCCCTGCCGCGCGTATGTGAACGGCGAGCTGATCGCGGAGCAGGAAGTGACCCTGCAATGAGCGCCCAGAGTGAACAGGCCGTGATCGTGCGTGGCGTGGGTGGCTTCTATTATGCGCGCGACGCGCGGGGCGGTGTCCATGTGCTACGGGCGCGCGGCGTATTCCGCAAGCGGGGTATCACCCCGTTGGTGGGCGACCGCATTACCTTTACCCCGCCCCTGGGTGAGGAGCACGGCTGGATCGAGGCTATCCTTCCCCGTGGCAATGAATTGATCCGCCCGCCGGTCGCCAACATCGGGCATCTTGTGTTCGTGCTTGCCCCCAAGCCGGAGCCGGATTACCTGCTGCTGGATACCATGCTGGTGCTGGCGCGGCGGCAGCGCATCGCGCCGGTGATCGTTGTCAATAAATGCGACTTGGACGAAACCCTCGCGGATACCCTGCGCGCGGAGTATGCACACGCGGATGCGCCTGTGCTGGCCGTGAGCGCGCAGCGGGGCGATGGACTTGATGCGCTCGCAAGCGTGCTGCGCGAGGGCATCTGTTGCTTCGCGGGGCAGAGCGCCGTGGGCAAGAGCACGCTGTTGAGCGCCATCACGGGTCTCTCGCTCGCCTCGGGCGAGATGAGCCGCAAGATCGAGCGCGGCAAAAACACCACCCGCCACGCCGAGCTGTATACGCAGAACGGCTTTCAGGTGCTTGATACCGCGGGCTTCAGTCTGTTGGATCTGTGGGATCGCATGGATCCAGTGGAGCTCAAAAGCTTTTATCCGGATTTTGCGCCCTATGAGGGGCTGTGTCACTTTCAGCCCTGCTACCACCTGAGCGAGCCGGGCTGCGCGGCGCTGGAGGCCGCCCGCGCGGGCGAATTGTCCGCCGCGCGCGTCGCGCGCTACCACCAGCTGCTCGCCAAAGTCAAGGAAGCGTGGAGGAAACGGTATGAGTAAGATCGCCCCGTCGATTTTAGCGGCGGATACCATGCGCATGGGCGAGGCTGCCCGCAGGATACGGGATACAGGCGCGGACTATGTGCACTTCGACGTGATGGACGGCGTTTTTGTGCCCAACATCTCCTTTGGCCCGCAGTTGCTCAGGGACATGAAGGCTGAAGTGGCCATGTACTTCGATGTACACCTGATGCTGATCGACCCGCTGCAATACGTGGATGTTTTTGCTGAAAACGGCGCAAGCGGCATCACCGTGCATGTGGAGGCGGAGCACTTTGCCGAGTCCATCGCGCGCATCCGCACGCTGGGCCTGCGAGCGGGCGCATCGCTGCGCCCCAGTACCCCGGCGGACACTCTGCGGGCCATTTTGCCCAGCCTCGACCTGGTGCTGGTCATGACGGTGGAGCCCGGCTTTGGCGGGCAGGCGCTCAACCCTGCTATGTACGATAAGATACGCGCCCTGCGCGAAATGGGTTTTGCAGGCGAGATCGAGGTGGACGGCGGCGTGAACCTTGACAACGCGCCGCATTTAGTCGATGCGGGGGCGGATACGCTGGTCATGGGCACCACATTTTTCAAGGTGCCGGACGCTGCGGCACTGGTTGCCGCGGTGCACGCGATATAGCTTATGCTTGGTCCTAAGCCCATATTCGTCGAATCCTGCTTCTGCCGCGTTACGTTGGGCAATCTGTGGCTTGCGCTCGCCTCTCGCCGCCTTGGCATGGCCTTGGCGGCATTTTGCATAAACATGAAGCAACCTGCACATCCATCCGCTGCGCTGTGATGGCCCCGGCACTCGGGCAATAGCCTGCGACCGGCTTTGCGGGCCGTTCTTTCGCTGTATCGCCTGTCCGCCGATGCCCACTCGCATTGACAACGTTTCCGCCCTGCCGTATAATCATGGCAAATGCTCATTTTGTGCTCCACAGGGGAGGAAAACGACATGGTGATTACCGACTTGCTTGAGAAAAATGCGCGCGTCAAGCCCGACGAGGTCGCGCTGGTGGAGATCAACCCCGCGCTGCAGCCCGACCATACCGTCACCTGGCGTGAATATAGCCTGATCGAGTCCTCCTCCGGCGGCAAGTACCGTCGCGAGCTTACATGGCGCGAGTTTGACCGCCGCGCCAACCGTTTTGCCAACCTGCTGCTCTCCCGCGGGGTCAAAAAGGGCGACAAGGTGGCTATTTTGCTGATGAACTGCATCGAGTGGCTGCCCCTTTACTTCGGCGTGCTCAAGACCGGCGCGCTGGCCGTGCCCATGAACTTCCGCTATACCGCCGAGGAGATCGCCTACTGCCTTGATCTGTCGGATGCGACGGTGCTGTTGCTGGGGCCGGAGTTCGTCGGCCGCGTGTCACAGGTGATGAAGCGGCTGGATCATATCCGCCACTTCTTTTACGTAGGCGACGACACGCCCGATTTTGCGGACAACATGGAGCGCTTTATTGTCTACGCCAGCACGACCGCGCCAGCGGTGGAGCTTTTGGAGGATGATGACGCGGCCATCTACTTCTCATCCGGCACGACAGGCTTCCCCAAGGCCATTTTGCACAGCCAGAGTGCGCTGGTGAGCGCCTGCCTGACCGAGCAGCACCACCACAGCCAGGGCAAGGACGATGTGTTCCTCTGCATTCCCCCGCTGTACCACACCGGCGCCAAGATGCACTGGTTCGGCAGTTTGCTGGCTGGCAGCAAAGCCGTGCTGCTGCGCGGCGTCAAGCCGGAGTGGGTGCTTCAGGCTGTATCCGACGAGAAGGCGACCATCGTGTGGCTGCTGGTGCCGTGGGTGCAGGACATCCTCGACAGCATCGAGCGCGGCGATGTAAAGCTTTCTGACTACCAGCTTGGCCAGTGGCGGTTGATGCATGTGGGCGCGCAGCCCGTTCCGCCCAGCCTGATCACCCGCTGGCTCAGCGTGTTCCCTAGCCAGCAGTACGATACCAACTACGGCCTGAGCGAATCCATCGGGCCGGGCTGCGTGCATCTGGGCGTGGAGAACGTCGCCAAGGTGGGTGCCATCGGCAAGGCGGGTTACCTGTGGCAGACCCGCATCGTGGACGAGCAGATGCGCGACGTGGCCGAGGGCACCGTGGGCGAGCTGGCCGTAAAAGGCCCCGGTGTGATGAAGTGCTACTACAAAAACCCGCAGGCGACCGCCGAAGTGCTCAAGGGCGACTGGCTCTGCACCGGCGACATGGCCCGATGCGACGAGGACGGTTTTATCTACCTGGTCGACCGCAAGAAAGACGTCATCATCAGCGGCGGCGAGAACATCTACCCTGTACAGATCGAGGATTTCCTGCGTGCCAACCCGAAGGTCAAGGACGTGGCCGTGATCGGCATGGCGGACGAGCGGCTGGGCGAGATCGCCGCAGCCATCATCGACCTGAAGCAGGGGGAGAGCATGACCGAAGCCGAGGTGGAGGAGTTCTGCATGGAACTGCCTCGCTACAAGCGCCCGCGCAAGATCATCTTTGCGGAGGTGCCGCGCAACCCCACCGGCAAAATCGAAAAGCCAAAGCTGCGTGAGCGTTACGGTGCCGGGCACCTTGTGGAGAAGCAGTCGACCAAATAGGTTTTAGGAGGCGAAGATCGCCGGGTACCCGGTACAGTCGGTGCTTGCACGCAAAAAGAAATCTGTCACTTGTATGTGCGTATGAGCACTCGCGCATATCAGTGTGTAGGTCTGTGGCCGTTTTCGTTTAGCATGATAGGTTGCTGCTCCGTTATCCCATCACCGCCGGTTGGGCCGGTCGGCCGTGACCGTTCCGTTTTGTTTGCCGTCGGCTGCAATGGGCAGCAACCATGCAAGGAGGTCAAGCGTACCGATGCACCGGCTTCAACCGTATGGGAAAGCGCTCGTTGCTTTCTTTTTTGCCGCGCTGATCCTGATCGGGCTTGCGACAGCGATGGATTATGGCGTCAATTGGGACGAGCTGGGCGAGATCGGCATTTTGCGCATGGCCCTGATGGAGTATGCACGGCTTATCCCCTTGGATACGCCGTACAAGCAGTCGCTGGAAGCGATGCAGGTGACGCCGATTTCCCAAAGCATCGAGCGCGACCATGGCATTTGCCTTTATTACCCTGTGTTTTGGGCCGTATGCCGCACGGATTGGACGCCCGCACAGGTGGCAAGGATCTGGCGTGCGCAGACTTGGCTTATCTTTATGGCAGGTGCATATTCGCTGTACGCGATTGGCAGGCGTATGGGGCTGTCCCGCGGTATGGCGTGCCTCGGCGTGATGATGCTCGTGCTGACCCCCCGTATTTTTGCGGATGCGCATTACAACAATAAGGACATCGCGCTGATGAGCATGGTGCTTTTCACGCTGTGGCAGACCCTCCGCCTCGCGGAGAAGCCCACCGCGCGACGAGGGCTCACGTTCGCCCTCGCGGCTGGGCTGTGTGCCGGTACCCGCGTGATCGGGGTGGCCGTATGCGGCCTTTGTGGCTTGGGCATACTGTGCCAGTTGGGCCTTCGCAGGCTTTTAAACCGTCGCACGGTAGGCGTTGGGCTGTTTGCTGCCGCCATGAGCGTGCTTTTCTATGCGCTGCTGACCCCCGCCTTTTTAAGCGACCCTGTAGGGTTTCCCATCTACCTGCTTAAAAACGCCGTCGGTTTTTCGCGCTGGCACGGCACCATTCTCTACCTTGGCAACCTGATCCCTACCGCGTCACAGCGCCTGCCCTTCCACTACCTGCCGGTGATGATCGGCATCACTACGCCCATTTGGGCGCTGGCGTTGCTCCTGTTCGGTCAAGCGCATGCCGCTTGGGCGGCCATGAAGGGGAAGCTCTCGTTGCGGCAGAGCGAAGGGCTTGCAGTCATCTTGGCTTCGCTGCTCTGGCTTATGCCGCTCCTGGCTTCCGCAGGGCTGCGTGTGCTTGTGTATAACGGTTGGCGCCACTTGTATTTTATCTACGGCCCCATGGTGCTGCTGATGCTCTACGGCTGGAGCCAGCTTTGGCAGTGGTTGAAGGGCCACATTGCCCTGCGGCGTATCGCGGCAGGCGCTCTGGCCCTCTGCCTCGGCGTGGCTACGTTTGGCATCGTTGCCAACCATCCCTATCAATATGGCTACTATAACGCGCTCGTGCCAAAGGATGGGCTGGAAACGCGTTTCGAGCTGGATTACTGGAACGTAAGCTGCCTCAACGCACTATCCCAACTTCTTTCCACCGTAGGCCCACAGGAGACGGTTCATGTGGCTGCCAGCGATATCGGTACACGCAGCGGGCTGAGCATGGCCATCACCTACCTGAAGGATGACAGGCTTGTTGCCGTGCCCTATGATCCCGCGCATCTGGACAGCTTTTATACCCTTTCCAACCTTACTTATGCCAATATTAACGGTTTTCAGCCGCCCGCCGCGCTCCGTCCCGTAATCACCCTTCGCTCCTACGGCGTGCCCATGACGATCGTTTATGCCTGCGAAAAACCGTAAGGGGGTTTCCCTGTGCAAAAATCAGCTCTTACCCTATGGGGCTCGCTGTTTCGGCTTGCAATGATCCTGATCTGCGGCATCGCGGTCGGTTTTCTGCTGTTGGTCGCGGTATACGCCATCCCCGTGGCACCCATCGCCAAAAATGTGATACTGTCGGCGCAAGCCTTGGACGGCTCATGGGAGACGGGCGAAATCCCTTACGAACAGCTGGTAAAAGGCTACCTTACCACGCAGTTGGACAATACGACCGATGCCACCATGTTGATGGCCGCCGTTCATGAAAACGATCAACCCCTGTTGCGCCGCGCTATCAACGTGTCCGCCTATGCCTATCAGGGCATGGATACCGCACTGATCGAATATGCACGCAGCGGCACCGAAAACCTGCGAAGTGTCGATTCCGCGCGGTACTGGCTGGGGTTCCTTATCTGGCTCAAGCCCCTGCTGTGCGTGTTCAGCTATATGGACATCCGCGCCCTGCAAATGGCGCTGCAGCTGCTGTTGTTGGGGGGAGTACTGCTTGGTTTCCATCGCCGGGGTCTGAGTACCGCCGCACCGGCGTTCGTCCTGTCACTGTTAGCCATCACACCGGCTATCACCGGCTTTTCGATGCAGTTTTCCAGTGTGTATACCCTCTATCTCGTCGCTGCGCTCGTGCTACTGTACTGCCCGCGTCTAGCGCGCCCAGGTTTCGGCGCGGCCGCATTTTTTCTGATGGTGGGCATGGCTACCAGCTACTTCGACTACCTCACCTACCCCATCGCCACGTTCGGCGTTCCCTTTCTGCTGCATACGCTGCTGCACCCTTCAGCCTCGCGCAAGGTCGCGGCACAGCGCTTCGCTGTGCTGCTTGGCGCATGGCTGGCCGGGTATTTCGGAATGTGGGCAGGCAAATGGGTACTGGCGACGCTCTTGAGCGGTGATGGCTGGTTTTTGCCCAACCTGCTGGCCAAAGTGACCGAGCGCAGCTCCTACACGACGCGCGGCGATTCGTTCAGCTATTTGGCGGTGCTTCGTGCTGTGCTGGGCATCTTCGCCAAGAAAGCCTATGTGGCGGTTGCGCTTCTGCTTACGGTCTGCTATGCGGTTGTCGCAAGCTGCCTTCTGCTGCGCCGCAGGCATGGCCGCGCGACGTTGACGCGAGGGTCCGAATATATCACCGCCCGCGGACAGGGTCTTTCCTTTGCCCTTACAGGGGTTTTGCCCTTCGCCTGGTATGCGATGGCCTCCAATCACAGCATCAACCATGCCTTCTTCACTTCTCGCGCGCTGGTCGTATCCCTGTTTGCCCTGGGGTTGTGGCTACTGATACCGTTGGTACGCGCCAACATAGCTCGTCCAATGGACAAGGTATAGCCACAGACAGTGTCGGTTCCTCCGCTCTCGGCGCTTGCCCGAGCTCGACCTTGCGGTAGCGGTTACTGGACGCTCAACGCTCGCAGCGGACGTCGTCATGAAGCCATCAGGTTGCTCCGCCGCATGCAAAAATGCCCCGAGCTTTCTCGGGGCATTTTTATCATGCTCGAATGTCTACTTACGCACGAAGTACCCGCTTTTTTCCAGCAGCGCGACCCATTCCTTGAGCCTGCTGAGCAGATCGGCGTTGCACTTGGTCTTGCCCATCATGCCGATGAGCTGGGTGAGCGCCTCGCGGTTGGTGGTGCTGCCCAGCACTGTGCGGATGGCTCGAAGCCCCTCGACCTCCTGATCGCTCAGCAGCATATCTTCCTTCTTGGTGCCGCTGCGCTGCATGTCGATCACAGGGAACATTGGCTCGCTCGCTTCGGGGGTGTTCAGCCACAGCTCCATGTTGGCTGTGCCCTTGAACTCCTCGAAAATAATGTCGTCCACGCGGCTGCCCGTATCCACCAGTATGGTGGCGATCACCGTCAGGCTGCCGCCTTCGCGCGTGTTACGCGCTGCGCCAAAGAAGCGCTTGGGCCGCACCAACGCGGCGGGGGTCACGGTGTTGGTCATCGCGCGGCCGCCTTGGGTCAGCGTCGCCTGATAGGCACGTGTCAGCTTGGTCAGGCTGTCGAGCAGAATCACCACGTTTTGCCCCTGCTCGGTCAGGCGCTGGGCACGCTCCAGCATGGTCTCGCTCACACGGGTCTGGCTTTCGGGCGCTTCATCGAAGGTGGTCGCGAACACCTCCGCGTCCTCCCCCACCGCATCGCGGATCTCAGTCACGGCTTCAGGACGCTCGTCGATCAGCAGCATCATGGCGTGCGCGCCCTCGTCGTTCTGCTTGATGGCGCGTGCCAGCTCCCGCAGCATCACGGTCTTGCCGCTACCCGGCGGGGCCACGATCATCGCCCGCTGGCCAAAGCCGATGGGCGCGATCAGATCCACGATTCGCATCGGCCAGTTCTGGCTGTTGCGTTCGCTCTCCAGCACGATGCGGCGGCTGGGGTAGATGGGCACCAATCCTTCGAAGGACAGGCGCTCCTCGCCCTCCTGCGGCTCCTTGCCGTTGATCTTTTCCACCAGCATCAGCGCGGCAAACTTGTCCACATCGCGCTGCGGTCTCGCTTTGCCCTCTACATAGTCGCCGGTGCGCAGGTCGTAGCGGCGGATGGCCGCGACCGACACATAGATATCCTTTTTACCAGGTAGGAGGGTTTCCGAGCGGAGGAAGCCATAACCGTCCGGCAGGATCTCAAGGATACCCGCCGCAGGCTTGCCCTCCACCGCCGTCAGCAGGTCAGGCACAGGCTGGCCGCGGTCGTATGGCTCGGCAAAGGATGGGTCGCGTGTCGGTTTGTACAGCGAATCGTTGTAGTAGACCTCGCCGAAGCGCGAGGGCGCAAACCCCTGTTGCTGAGGCTGTTGGAAACCAGTGTTCTGCTGGTAACCGCTGCCGTAGGCGGGGCGCTGGTAATCGCCACGCTGCGGGGCGTGATAGTTGTTGCGGTAATCCTGCCGCCCATACTCGCGGGTGGGCGCGGCACGGTAGCCCAAGCGATAGCCGTCCATCGTCTGCTGCGGGAACAGCGGCCTCTGGGACAGCTGTGGCTGGGGCGGCGCTTCGGTAAAGCGCGGCTCCTCATCCTGCCGGACGGGCGGTGTGGTGGGCGGATATGCCGTTTGCGGTCCGAAGCGCGTGGGGCTGCCCGATGCATGCGGTTGCTGCCACGCAGGTTGGCGCAGCGGCTGTTTGAAACTGGGCGTAGGTCTGTTTTGCAGCGCTTGCCGGTAGGCGGGCTGATAATCGCCGCGCGGCGCGTCGGTCGCTCCGTGCTCGTTCCAGGGGCGCGCGCCGCCCGGTTGCACGCTGGTCACATCCGCCGAGAGCGGGGTTGCCTGCAAATCGCCAGTTTCCAAGGCGGCCGTGCGCGCGGCATCCGAGCCGCTCCTTCCGTCCGCCGCATCCGTCTGCGTCCCTTTCAACGCATCCGGCGAGGCGTCCTCTGTGCCCAGCGCACTGGCTAGGCGCTGCACGATGCCCTCTTTGTCAATGCCGGCGCTGAGCTTGACCCCGGCTTCGCGTGCCAATTTGCGTAAATCGATTACCGTCATGGCATGCAATTCAGTGGTTAACAATGTGATTCCTCCCTGTTGGTGTGTCGGTACCTGAGCCTTATGTACATGAAAGAAGATGATCGGATGAAAAGCAAATGCACAGCATATGCTCAAGGAGCGATCCTGCGCGTGCATTGAATTGTCGTACAAGTGGGACGATGGATGCGGCGCGGGGACGGCGGTCATTCTTTAACGGCGATCACCATGTCACGATTGACGGCCTGTTCTACCCAGTGGGCGAAATCATTGAATGGAGCGGTTTCCCGCGGCATAAAGCCAGCGTCCCGCATAGCGCGTACCACATCGGCGCGCGGCAGTGTGTAGGTATTGAACGACAACGCCAGCGCTCCGCCTGTCGCCAGCGCACGGCGGTAGGCTGGTAGCGCCCTTTGCAAAAGACCGGTCAGTGTGCCCGTACCCTGCCCACTGCGGGGTGCGTGCTGCACACCGTAGGGGAGATCTCCCGCGATGAGGTGGCATCCGCCCTGCCCGACAGCCTCGTCCGCCGCGGCGGTATCCCCGTGGATCCATCGGCAGGTGAGCGTTCGGCCCTGCTTGAAGTGCTGCGCGTCGTTGGCAAGTGTGAAACGAGTCTCCCGGAGGGCGCCGCCCCCACGCAGCGTGATGGATCGCTGCTCGCGGCGGTGTTTGAGGCGGTGGTATTGGAGGTAGCGCTCCAAGTAGACGTCCGCCTCGTGGATTGCCTTGTCGTCCGCCTCCAACCCGATGGCGTTATCCCCCGCAGCCAGCGCGCAGAACGCCGTGGTGCCGCGCCCACACAGCGGGTCAAGCACAGTGAGCGGTTCTTCCGTCATCGCAAATACCGAGGCCGATCGCGCGCAGTTGAGCATTAAAGCGGTAAAATCGGCGTTGGTCTTTCCCTTGTACTTGAGCACCTGAGCCAGATCAGACGGCAAGTATTCCGGGCGGTCGAGCTTGAGCGGGCGCAGCCATTCACCGTCGCGCACAGCGGCAAAGCTCAGGGAGGAGTGACGTGCAAGGTAGTTCCACGCGGCCTGCCCCAGCCCGTCCGTCGTAAGGATCAGGAAGGGCGTGCCAGCCAGCGATTCGTACCGGATCTCCGCTTTTGCATTCAATGCGAATAGCATACATTCGCATTCAGCCACAGCCAGCTTTTGAAGCGACTGCGCATAGCGTGCGTTGGCGTGTGATTTCACGAGCAGAGCAAATTGCACGGGATGCCTCTCTTCCAGAAATCATTGCGGAAAAGCGTACGTTTGCTTATATGAATTATACCATATGCGCCCCGCGCTGGCAACGATAATCGGCTAAACAATGGCCGGGTTTAACGCTGAATGCAGGTGAAATTCTAAACAAAGTACAAAATCGTACTGGAAAAGCGTTGCAAGGGAAGCATTTGAGACATTTGGTGATACATGTAACAATTCATTCCAGCCTTCACGCATCGCTCACTTCACGCATTGGTTCAATATTTGATTGAACCAATGCAATGTACGTAACTCGTTTATTATTTTCCGAGTTGTAAATTTACAGAGAAATTATTCCCCCTTTATGGTGTTGCGTGTTGGCTGGATCTCACGTCACGGGTCAAGGATGCAAAGCGCCTCCCCAACTGTGTTTTCGATACGGTTGGACATCCCTAATGTCTCGGGTGACGCGCCGCGTGATTTGGTTTTACAGTCCATCGCTCCGGCGTGCATCGTGTATACCCTGGCTCATGGCAGGCGAAACATGTCTTGCCATCTACAATTTCCATTGCTCGGCATCTGTTTTTGCTATTACGTGCAATGCTTATTCAATCGAAGCTTCCGTTGTATGAAATGTAGAATAACGTATTGCATGCATCATTCAATGGCATTGTATCGCCCACATGCGAATCGAGCATTGCCCGTTGCCTCCGCTGTCGGCTTCCCACGTTACGGCTGGCAGGGGCGGACGGCGTTTTCACGACTGCGTCGATGGGTACTGTCGAGTTTACGCCCAACCGCGCAAGTCTGACATGCGCGCCGTTCACCTCCGCGCATCAAAAAACCCCTCCGGCTAGCCGGAGGGGAGGAGTGACATCATCACCACTTGCGCTTGCGAGCAGCTTCTGCTTTCTTCTTGCGTTTCACGCTGGGCTTTTCATAATGCTCGCGCTTGCGAGCCTCTGCCAAAACACCTGTGCGAGCACATTGACGTTTGAACCGCTTCAGAGCGCTTTCCAGGGATTCGTTTTCGCGGATGCGTACTTCGGACACTGTTATCCCTCCCCTCGCTCGTTTCGCCGCTGTCCTCACCCTTTTGGGGTATAGTGGAGGGCATACAACGACCATAGGCATATTATATCGCGAACTCAAGTGCGCGTCAACAAGGAATTTTGCACCATATGCAAATTCCGGTTGACGCGCAAGCCTGTCACGCCATGCGCTCGCTCAGTTTTTCGCCGCCGATCACATGGAAGTGCACATGCTTGACCGTCTGGCAAGCATTGGCCCCGCAGTTGTTCACCACGCGATAGCCGCCTTCGGCTACGCCCAGCAGCTCCGCCACCTTTGCGGCGGCGCGCAGGCAGGCCGCCAGCTCCGTGTCGCTCAGGTCGGCGTTGGCATTCAGATCCGCAATATGTCGCTTGCTCACCACCAGCGCATGCACCGGCGCCTGCGGGGCGATATCGTGGAAGGCGTAGGTATATTCATCCTCATTGATCTTACGGGAGGGGATGTCCCCTTTGATGATCTTGCAAAACAGGCAATCGTCCATGGCCCATTCCTCCTTTGCGGTGTGCGAAAAACCTATCCTAGCAGTTCCACAAGCTCGCCGGTCATTCCTTCTTTTGCCGTGGCGCAAAGGCGCGCAAGCGCGATGCGCCCCGTTTCGCCGCCTTGCACATCCACGTGCACATACTGCGGCGTATAGCCGCCAAAACGACCGCCGCCCAGCGACTCTTCCAGCAGCACGGGCTGCACTGTGCCCAGCAGCGCCGCATCGTAAGCCTCGGCCAGCGCCTGCCCCACGGCGATCAGCTCACGCACGCGCGCATCCTTGACCGATTGCGGCACCTGCTCCGCCATCGTGGCGGCTGGCGTGCCCTCGCGCGGGCTGAACGGAAACACATGCAGCCTCATAAAACCGATCTCCTTCATAAAGGCGACCGTCTGTGCAAACTCCGCGTCCGTTTCGCCGGGGAATCCAACGATCACATCGGTCGTAAACGCCGCGTCCGGATAGGTGGCGCGCAGGCGCTCCACCGCTGCCCGGAACTGCGCGGTACTGTAACGGCGTTTCATGCGCGCGAGCACAGCATCGCTGCCGCTTTGCAGCGCCAGATGGAACTGCGGGCACAGCTTGGGCATGGTCCTGATCGCATTCACAAAGCCCTGCGTGACCACCACCGGTTCCAGCGAACCAAGGCGGATACGCTGCACCCCGTCGGCCTCGTGCGCGGCGCGGATCGCGGCCGCAAGCGTCACATGGGCATCAAGGTCGCGCCCGTAGCTGGTCAGGTGGATACCGGTGAGCACCAGCTCCATAAAGCCTGCATCCGCAAGGGTCTGCGCCTCGGCTTGTACGTCTGCAACCGGCTTGGAGCGCACGCCGCCCCGCACCGAAGGGATGATGCAGTAGGTGCAGCGGTTATCGCAACCCTCCTGTATCTTCATGACAGCGCGGGTGTGCCCCTCGTGCGCGCGGATGCTAAGCGCCTCAAACGGTGCGCTCTGCAAACTCTCCACCGCGATCATCTGGGTGCCGTCCGCAACAGCCTGCTCCAGCAGCTCGGCTACTCTGCCACGGTACTGTGTGCCGATCACGAGACGCGCGCCGGTCTCGCGCAGCTTCTCCCCCATGCGCTGGGCCAGGCACCCCGCCAGCACCAGTTCGCCGGCAGGGTTTTGGCGCTTGAAACGCCGCGCGGCCTGCATGCTCTTCTGGTCGCCGGTGCCCGTCACAGTGCAGGTGTTTACCACATACACATCGGCGGGCGCGCCCTGCGGCGCCACCGCGTAGCCGCGCGCGAGAAACGCCTCCAGCATGGCTTCGCTGTCGTACTGGTTCACCTTGCATCCCAGCGTATAAAAGCGTACCGTCTTTGGCATGTCACATCTCCCCAAGCGCGCACTGCACCACCGCCAGCGCGCAGAGCCCTGCCGTCTCGGTGCGCAAAACGCGCCTGCCCAGCGTAACGCAACGCGCACCTTCGGCTTTCAGCCTGTCGATTTCTTTTTCCGATATGCCGCCCTCCGGCCCAATCACCAGCGCGATGGTGGCGAGCGCAGGCCTCTCCGCGCGTAGCGCGGCCACCGCCTCGCCAAGGCGCAGCGCCTGCTCTTCCTCCCACGCGACCAGCAGGGCATCATAGCCCTGTGCGAGGGTCGTGAGCACATCTGACAATCTACGCCCTGCATGGATGGCTGGCACATGCGCGCGCCCGCTCTGCTTGGCAGCCTCCAGTGCGATGCGGCGCAGGCGTTCCGCCTTCTTTTCCTCTTTGCCGTCCAGCCGCGCCACGGAGCGTTCCATCTCCACGGGCAGCACATCCCACACGCCCAGCTCGGTCGCTTTTTGCACGATCAGCTCCAGCTTATCCAGTTTCGGCAAGCCCTGCATCAGCGTAATGCGCACGGCGCATTCCGGCGAGGGCAAAGCTTGCCCCACGCGCAGGGTGGCGGCTTTCTCATCGATCGTCTCGATCATCGCCTCGTGCAGCGTGTCGGCCGCGATCAGCTGCACCGCGTCGCCGACGCGCATGCGAAGCACCCGCGCGATGTGCGCGCTCTCCTCCGCGTTTAGGGTGACCAACGCGTGAGCCGTGGGCGGTGTGTCCGTATCCAGCCAGCACCTATGCATGGGTAGCCTCGTTCATCAACGCCAGCGCCACCCATTCGCCCTTGGTCAGTCTGTTCGCCACGGTATAGCCCGCAGCCTGCGCCGCCGCCAGCACATCCGCCTCACGCTCGCGGATGATACCGGAGCATATCAATAGCCCGCCCGTCTTCAAATGCCGCGTCAGCGGTCCCGCCAGCATGCAGATGGCATCTGCCACGATATTGGCCACCGCAAGGTCGCAGGGCATGGCCTCGCCCTTGACCAAATCGCCCAGCACGGCGCGAACCGTGGCGCTCACAGCGTTCTTTTCAATATTTTCCTTCGCCACGCGCACCGCGTCCGGGTCGATATCCACAGCCAGCACGCGGCTTGCGCCCAGCTTGGCCGCCGCGATGGCGAGGATACCGCTGCCCGTGCCTACGTCCATCACGCTCTCGCCCGCGCGCAGGTGCTTTTGCAGCAGCTCCATGCACATAAAGGTGGTCTCGTGCGTGCCGGTGCCAAAAGCCATGCCCGGGTCAAGCTCCACCACCACATCGCCCGCATCGGGGGCATACGGTTCCCACGAGGGCTTGACCACCAGCCTTTCGCCAATGCGAAAGGGCTTGTAATACTGCTTCCAGTTATTGGACCAGTCCTCATCCGCCACGTCGGCCGTCTCGATCGTAAGCGCGCCAAAGTCGAACCCATCCGCCTTGAGCGCTGCAAGCTCTGCACGGAGACTTGCCAACACGTCGTGCGTGTTGCCATCCTGTGCAAACCAGCCTTTTACCAGCACATCCTCGGGCATGGCGTTCAGCATTGCGGGGTCGAACAGCTCCCAGTACACGCCGGGCTTGGATGGGTCGGGCACATCCGCGCGATCCACGATCTCGGTACCCGTCGCCCCAAGGCGGATCATCAATTCACTCACCGCGTCGCTGCCCTGCGTATTGGTATGGACGATGGCCTCGCACCACTCCATATGGTGGCCTCCCTTTGCACTGTAAAATAGCCGGGCGAGAGGGCCCGCCTGGCTGGCAGAGCCCCCTCGCATGAGCCGGTTGAAACCCGGCGTTGCTTTTCGGTTGTAGCATACCACGCCCCGCGCGGGTGCGCAAGGGTCGCGAGCGGCATCAAACGCCCACGTTCTTCGCCTTGTCGGCAAAGGCGCGCCGCGCCTCGTACTCCTTGCCACTCAGGCTGTCCTCCAGCTGGCGCAGGAGTTCTTTCTGCTTCTCGCTCAGCTTTTTGGGCACCTCGACCTTGACGCGCACCAACAGGTCGCCCGTGCCACCGCCCCGCAGGCTGGGGATGCCATAGCCCTTCAGGCGGAACTCGGTATCGTTCTGTGTGCCCTCGGGTATGCGGTACTTGACGGGCTGCTTGAGCGTTGGAACCTCGATATCCGCGCCCAGCGTAGCCTGTGTGAGGCTGATGGGCAGGTTCAGCAGCAGCGTGGTGCCATCGCGGCTGAACAGCTTGTGCGGCCTGACTGTGACGCGCACATACAGGTCGCCGCTGGGGCCGCCGCGGGCACCCGGTTCGCCCTGCCCGTGCATCACAATGCTCTGGCCGTTGTCGATGCCCGCAGGGATTTTGATGGTGGCCGTGCGCTTTTTGCGCACTTTGCCGTTACCGCCGCAGGCCGTGCACTTCTCCTGAACGATCTTGCCCTCGCCGCGGCATGTGGGGCAGGTGGTGACCGTGACCATAAAACCGCCGCCGCGCCGCACTTGACCGCTGCCTTTGCAGGTGGGGCAGGTCTGCGGCTGTGTGCCGGGCTTGGCGCCGGTGCCGTGGCATGTCTCGCAGTGCTCGCTCCGGGTAAATTCGAAGGTCTTTTGCGTGCCAAAGGCAGCCTCTTCAAAGGTGATGGCGATATCGTGCTGCAGGTCGTTGCCCGCCGCGGGCCCGTTCCTGCGCTGGCCGCCACCGCCCAAAATGCTGTCGAAGATGCTTGAAAAATCCCCAAACCCGCCGAAGCCGCCAAACCCGCCAAAGCCCTCCGCGTCGCCGCCGAAGCCCTGCATGGCAGGGCCGTCAAAGCCAAACTGGTCATAGCGGGCCCGCTTTTCGGCATCGCTGAGAACCTCGTTGGCCTCGTTCAACTCCTTGAAGCGCTCCTCGGCAGTCTTGTCGTGCTGGTGCAGGTCCGGATGGCACTCCTTGGCCTTCTTGCGGTATGCGCTTTTGATCTCGGCCTCGGTAGCCGTTTTGGGCACGCCGAGCACCTCGTAATAATCGCGTTTTGCCAAATGCTCACCTACTTATCTCAAGCGCGTCGCCGCGCCATGCATCGAAATATGCGCACCGGCCGCGGCGCGGGGTCGGCTTGCGAAAGCCCCGGCGAAGCGCGGAGGGTCGCTCTGCGCCGCGCCGAGGCGGATGGAAACGGAACCGGCCGTTACTTGACGTCGTAGTCGGTATTCACGGTGCCGTCGTCGTTCTGGGTGGGGCCCTCCGGCGCGGGGCCTGCGCCTGCGGCGCCGCCCTCCTGCTGGTAGAGCTTGCCGAAGATCTGGTAAACCTTCTGCGTGAGCGTTTCCATGGCGGGCTTGATCTTTTCCGCGTCGTTCGTCTCGCGCACCTTCTTGAAGGCGGCGATTTCGCTTTCCACGGTTGCCTTGTCGTCGGCGGAGAGCTTGCTCTCGTTGTCGCGCAGTTGCTTCTCCAGCTCGTAGATCAGGCTGTCCGCATGGTTGACGGTCTCAACCTCTTCCTTGTGCTTGCGGTCTTCCTCGGCATACTGCTCGGCTTCCTTGACGCGCTTCTGGATCTCATCCTCGCTCATGTTGGTGGAAGCGGTGATGGTGATCTTCTGCTCGTTGCCGGTGCCCTTGTCCTTGGCGGACACATTCACGATGCCGTTGCGGTCGATGTTAAAGGTAACCTCGATCTGCGGCACGCCGCGCGGGGCCGGGGGAATGCCCGTGAGCTGGAAGCGGCCAAGCGTCTTGTTGTCATACGCCATGGGGCGCTCGCCCTGCAATACGTGAATTTCCACGGTGGTCTGCCCGTCGGCCGCGGTGGAGAACACCTGCGACTTCGTGGTGGGGATGGTGGTGTTGCGCTCGATCAGCTTGGTAAAGATGTGGCCTTCCGTCTCCAGGCCCAGCGACAGCGGGGTCACGTCGAGCAGCAGCACGTCTTTCACTTCGCCGCCCAGCACGCCGCCCTGAATGGCCGCGCCTACCGCGACGCACTCGTCCGGGTTAATGCCCTTGAAAGGCTCCTTGTTGGTAACCTTGCGCACCGCCGTCTGCACGGCCGGAGTGCGGGTGGAGCCGCCCACGAGGATCACCTTGTCGATCTGCTCGGCGGTGAGCCCGGCGTCCTTGAGCGCCTTGTTCATGGGCTCGATGGTCATCTCCACGAGGTCGGCGGTCAGCTCGTCAAACTTGGCGCGGGTCAGCGTCATGTCCAGATGCTTGGGGCCGTTCTGGTCGCTGGTGATGAAGGGCAGGTTGATGTTGGTGCTCATCACGCCGCTCAGGTCGATCTTCGCCTTTTCGGCGGCTTCCTTGAGGCGCTGGTAGGCCATACGATCCTGCTTGAGGTCGATGCCGTATTCCTTCTTGAAGTTGTCGACGATCCAGTTGATGATGCGGTCGTCGAAGTCGTCGCCGCCAAGGCGGTTGTTGCCGTTGGTGGCCAGTACCTCGAACACGCCGTCGCCGATCTCCAAAAGGCTCACGTCAAACGTACCGCCGCCCAGGTCATACACCAGGATCTTCTGGCTGCCCTGCTTGTCAAGGCCATAGGCCAGCGACGCGGCGGTGGGCTCGTTGATGATGCGCAGCACCTCAAGGCCAGCGATGCGGCCCGCATCCTTGGTGGCCTGACGCTGGCTGTCGCTGAAATACGCGGGCACGGTAATGACCGCCTGCGACACCTTCTCACCAAGGTAGGCCTCGGCGTCGGTCTTGAGCTTTTGCAGGATCATCGCGCTGATCTCCTGCGGGGTATAGCTCTTATCGTCAATGGTCACCTTATGGCCGGTGCCCATTTCACGCTTGATGGAAATCACGGTGCGGTCGGGGTTGGTGACGGCCTGGCGCTTGGCGATCTGGCCAACCAGACGCTCGCCGTCCTTGGTGAAGGCCACGACCGACGGGGTGGTACGCGCGCCTTCCGCGTTGGGGATAACGACCGGTTCGCCGCCTTCCAGCACGGCTACGCAGCTGTTGGTGGTGCCAAGGTCGATGCCGATAATCTTGCCCATAATGGTTCCTCCTTGCAATCATGGATGCGCTTTACGCATAAAGTCGATGTTACGGTTTGTATATGGGAAAGGGCGTTTGCCCTTGCCGACGGGGGTACGCTTTACTCCGGCACTACCTTGACCATGGCGTGGCGCAGCACGCACCCGCCCATCTGGTAGCCCTTTTGGAACACCTCGCACACGGTGCCCGGCTCGCCGTCCTCAGCGGAGCCCTGCATCACGGCGTTTTCCAGGTTGGGGTCAAATTTCTCGCCCTTGCGTTCGATGGGGGTCACGCCGCGCTTGGCAAACGCCTCGCTCAGCTGCCGCAGCACCATCTCCACACCCTCTTTCAGGGCCGCGTCGGCGGTGCCTTCCGCTGCGCCCACCGCGCGCTCCAGGTTATCCAAAACCGGAAGCAATGTGGCGGCAAAGGCGCGCGCGCCATCCTCGAAGGCTTCGCTGCGCGTGTTCTGGTTGCGGCGGCGGTAGTTGTCAAAATCCGCCTGCACGCGCTGGGCAAGGTTCAAATACTCCTCCGCCCTTGCGTTGGCAGCGGCCAGCGCGTCGGCCAGCTCGTTTGCAACAGTCTGTGCCTCGGCCTCCACACGCTCGGCCTCGAACTCGTCGTCCAGCTGGCAGGCGGTAGCATCGTCAAGGCTGGCGCCCATCGCTTCGATAGCCTCGCGGTCGGTATCGGGGGTCGTCTCCTGCGGCGCCGCCTCCGGCGCGTCGGGTTTCTTCTTTTTGTCACGTTCAGGCTTCATGGCTGGCTCGTTTCCCTCGTTTCTCACGGTTTTCGGTTTCGCGCCCACGGCCCGTCACTCCTTATCCTGCGTGAGCAGCCTGGTCAGCTGCTCGCCCATGGCGCTGAGCACGCCCAGCACCCGTCCGTACTGCATCCGCGTGGGGCCGATGACCCCGATGGTGCCGTGTGTGTGGTCGCCGATGGAGTAGGTGGCCGTGACCAGCGAGCAATCCCTGAGTTCCGGCACGCCCGTCTCCGGCCCGATGCGCACCGTGAACGCCACGTTCTGGTGCTGCTCCAAAAGGCGAAGGAGCGTATCCTTGCTCTCCAGAAGGCTGAGGAACGACCGGGCTTTCTCCACATCGCTGTACTCGGGGAAGCTCAGGATGTTGCTGGTACCGCCGAAGGCGATCTTCGCGGTGGTCTGCTGGCTTTCGACATCAGCCACCAGCTCGCTCACGCCGCCCAGTACGTCGCGCTTCTCCGCAAACTCGCGGCGCAGCGCGCGCAGTACGTCCTGCGTTTCGGCAAGGCTCCTGCCTGCAAGTCGCTCGGTCAGCGTGCGGCTGATGGCGTAGAGTGCATCCGCGTCCAGCTCGCTGTCCACATGGATCAGGGCGTCCCGCACGATGCCGCTATCAGTCACGATCACCAGCAGCGCGCTGTTTTGGGATACCGGCACCAGTTGCAGGTTGCGGATGGTCATCTCCCCGCCCTTGGGGCCTACCACCAGCGCCGTATAGCTGGTGATGGAGCTGAGTACCTGCGCGGCGCGGTTGATCACGTCCTCCATCTTGCCCGTGCGTTGGCTAAAGTGCGTGCGCAGGGTGTCCACGTCGTCCGCTTTGATCTTGCCCGCCTTGAGCAGCTGATCCACGTACAGGCGGTAGGCCTTCGCGCTGGGGATGCGCCCCGCGCTCACGTGCGGCTGGTCAAGGTACCCCAGCTCCTCCAAGTCGCTCATCTCATTGCGGATGGTGGCGGAGCTTAGACCCATCTCGTATTTCTTGGAGATGGTACGGCTGCCAACGGGGATGGCCGTCAGGATGTAGTCATCGATGATCGCCTGTAAAATGCGGAACTTCCGCGCGTCCATCGACATGCCGTCACCTCCCATTCAGGCGGCTGTCTGGTCATGTTGTTAGCACTCGCTTAATGTGAGTGCTAACATGGTCATATCATATGCCTGTTCAGCGCTTTTGTCAAGCGTCGCTCCGGGTTGTTTTTCATTTGTTCATAAATCGCAAAGGCATGAACACAAAGGCTTTTGCGTCATTTTTGACCATTACTGACCAAAATTTTTCCGTCTCTTGAAGCAGCCGTGTGCGCAACATTCTGCGCACGGCATCGACGGCTGCCCATTCCCAACGCCGCGCTCACCCTTGCAGGAAGGGCATCAGCGCCGTATTCTGTACCGCGAGGCCCCGCCGGGTGAGCGCAAGCCGCCCCTTTGCAAGTGCCGCCTCGTCCAGCAGCCCTTGCCCGCGCAGCATGGCGACAGCATCGCCGTAAACAGTTTCCAGCGCGTGTCCGTGCATGGCGCGGAAAGCCGCAAGGCTAACGCCCGCAACGGTTCGCAGGCCCAGCATGATCGTCTCAAACATCGCTTCGTGTCGCGTGACGGGCGTGATCTCAGCAGGCGCATCGAGCCCATTCAGCAGGGCGGCGGTGTAGGCCTTCACATCCGCTGTATTGCTCCTGCGCAGGTAGGCGATGTCTTCCCTTGCCGACCCATCTGGCGGCAGCAGACCGGCTGCGCTTGCGCCCAGCCCCAGATAGGGCTTCTGCCGCCAGTAGCCCATGTTGTGCCTGCACAGGAAGCCCTCGCGAGCAAAATTGGATATCTCGTAGCGTGCGTAGCCAAGCTGCGCCAGCAGGTCAACGCCCGCCTCCAGCATGTCCGCAGCCAGATCGTCGCTCGCGGGCACGGCTTCGCCGCGATGCACGCGCGCATGCAGGGGCGTGCCTTCCTCCACGATCAGCGCATAGGCGGAGATGTGCGTGACCCCTTCGTCCGCCAGCGCGCGCAGGGTATCCATGTATTCTTCCATTGATTGCTCCGGCAGAGCGAACATCGCGTCCGCGCTGATGTTGCTGATGGCCCGCCCCCGCGCCAGCGCAATGGCTTCGCGCGCCTCCGCAAAATCATGGATGCGCCCCAGCGCTTTCAGCAGGTGCGGCTGAATGGCCTGCACGCCCAGCGACAGGCGGTTCATGCCCGCATCGCGGAGAACGTCAAGCCACTCCGCACTCAAGGTGCCCGGGTTGGCCTCGCTGGTGAATTCCGCGTCCGGCTGTATGGCAAAGCGCTCCCGCAGCGCGGCAAGCACGCCGCGCATGAGCGGCGCAGGCACCACGGAGGGCGTGCCCCCGCCCAGGAACACCGTATCCACAGGCATATGCCCGTAACGCTTGGCCTCCAGCCGTATCTCCGCCTCCAGCGAACTGCAGTAGGCCGCCACGGTCGCCTCGTCCGCCGCCGCGGAGCAAAAGTCGCAATAGGAACATTTCCTTTTACAAAACGGAAAATGTAAGTATAATGAGAGCATGGCACGCCTCCTCGCACGCTGTGCGGGCTCCGAGGCCATCATACCATCTTTGGAGGTGTTTGACCATGGAGCAAATCGAAACCGTCTTTCAGACGATCGTGCGCCTCGCCATCCACCTGATCGAGTTGGTAGGCATGCTGATCATCGTCATCAGCATGGCGCGCGGCTTTATCGATTTTTTGAGAAAGCGAGACTGCACGCGCATCGAACTGGCGCAGGGCATCATGCTGGGGCTGGAGTTCAAGGTGGGCAGCGAGGTGCTGCGCTCGGTCATCGTCAGCGGCTGGAGCGAGCTGGGCACGCTCGCGGCCATCATCCTGCTGCGCAGCCTGCTCACGTTTCTGTTGCACTGGGAGATCGGCGTGGAGGAGAAGCGGCAGGCTGAAAAGCTACGCCTGCAATGCGAGTTGACGCCGCTTTGCCCGTCGCAGGCGGCGCAGAGCGGCGAGCGGCCGCCCTCGGGCGGCACGCCGTCAGCCATGTAACCCTGTCATACACGCCGGAAGCGCCGCACGCCAAGTGCGCCGCCCGGCACCATTAACCGAACTACGGAGGGAATGCCTTGCATAACGACCGACTGAGCCATATCCGTAACTTCTGCATTATCGCCCACATCGACCACGGCAAATCCACGCTGGCAGACCGGCTGCTGGAGATGACCGGCGTTTTTGAGCGCCGCGAAATGGTGGAGCAGGTACTCGACAGCATGGAACTGGAGCGCGAGCGCGGCATCACCATCAAGAGCAAGGCCGTGCACATGACCTATACCGCGAAAGACGAGCAGACCTATACCCTCAACCTGATCGACACCCCCGGCCATGTGGATTTCAGCTATGAGGTGAGCCGCGCCCTGAACGCGTGCGAGGGCGCGCTGCTGGTGGTGGACGCGACGCAGGGCATCGAGGCGCAAACGCTGGCCAACGTGTACATGGCGCTGGAGCATGACCTGGAGACGATCCCCGTGATCAACAAGATTGACCTGCCCAGCGCCCAGCCGGACGAGGTCAGGCACGAGATCGAAGAGGTCATCGGCTTGGACACCGAGGGTGCGCCCTGCATATCCGCCAAGACGGGGCTTGGCTGTGACGAAGTGCTGGAGGCCATCGTCACGCGCATCCCGCCCCCCAAGGGCGATGAGAACGCGCCGCTTCAGGCGCTGATTTTCGACGCATATTATGACAACTACCGCGGCGCCATCTGCTTTGTGCGCGTCAAGGAGGGCACCGTGCGCGCCGGTATGCGCATGCGCCTGATGGCCAGCGGCGCGGAGTTCGACATTGTGGAGGTAGGCACCTTCAGCCCCGGCTACCGCCCGTGCGAGGAGCTCATGGCCGGCGATGTGGGCTATGTGAGTGCCTCCATCAAGGACATTGCCGATACGCGCGTGGGCGACACCATCACCGATGCCGCCCGTCCCGCCGCCGAGGCGCTGCCCGGCTACCGCGCTGTAACGCCCATGGTGTTCTGCGGCATTTACCCCGCCGACGGCGCGGACTACGACGCGCTCAAGGACGCGCTGGAAAAGCTGCGCATGAACGACGCGTCGCTCTCCTTCGAGCTGGAAACGTCCATCGCGCTGGGCTACGGGTTCCGCTGCGGCTTCCTTGGCCTGTTGCACATGGACATCATCAGTCAGCGGCTGGAGCGTGAGTTTGACCTCGACCTGATCACCACCGCGCCCAGCGTGATCTACCATGTGTTCAAGACCGACGGCAATATGATCGCCATCGACAACCCCACCAACCTGCCCCCCATCGGCGAGATCGAGCACATGGAGGAGCCCTATGTGCTGGCGACCGTCTACACCCCGCAGGAATATGTGGGCACGCTGATGGAGGTGTGCAAGGACAAGCGCGGCACCTTCCTGGATATGCAGTACGAGGGCGGGCGCGTGAAGCTCTCCTACCACATGCCGCTCAACGAGATCATCTACGACTTTTTCGACCAGATCAAGAGCCGCAGCCGCGGCTATGCCAGCTTCGATTACGAGCTCAAGGGCTATCAGGAGAGCGATCTGGTCAAGATGGATATTCTCCTCAACGGCGAAATCTGCGACGCGTTCACCGTGATCGTGCACCGCGACAAGGCCTACGGGCGCGGGCGCGGCATCGCGGAGAAGCTGGTGGACGTGATCCCGCGGCAGTTGTTCGAGATCCCCATCCAGGCAGCCATCGGCGGCAAGGTGATCGCCCGCGAGACGGTCAAGGCCATGCGCAAGGACGTGCTCGCCAAGTGCTATGGCGGCGACATCACCCGCAAGAAGAAGCTGCTGGAAAAGCAAAAAGAAGGCAAAAAGCGGATGCGGCAGTTCGGCTCCGTCGAGGTGCCCAGCGAAGCGTTCATGGCCGTGCTCAAGATGGAGGACAAGAAGTAACCGTATTGAATCCCTTCATGCTTAGCGCCCCACCGAGTGTTCGGCGGGGCGCTTTCGTTTTGCAAGAGTGCACCGTTACTGCGCAATGGGCGCGACCATACTCATGGAGTTGATGCCCAGAATATTCGCTACGATGGAGTTAATCGGGTTTGCCAACCAGCGGCCATGCACTTTGATGATCTGGACGGGCATCACCAGCAAGCCCATGCCGCTTGCTTCGCTGCCACAGGGAAGCCCCAGGATCAAAATCAGTTCCTCATACTCGCTCACGCCCCACGGCAACAGCATCTTCTGGATATTGCTCAGGTTTCGCTCCGAATAGAAACTTTGGGCCAGCTCAGGGAAGTAAGCAGGCGTGACGATCTTGACCAGTGAGAGCGTGCTCCAGCATTCCATGCTGGAAGCCTCGTTCATCATCAGCAGTACGTTGTCATATTCTTCCTGCGTTTTAGCGACCACAAGACCATTGCCGACCGTCTCTGCCAGTTCGGGCCGGTTGAGCATCAGTGTTGAAAAGCTGAGGCGGAAGAGGAAATCGCGGCGCAGCTTGCTTTCGTTATAGGCAATGTTGATCGGCCCCGTTGCGGGCAACAGCGAGATGGCTGCCATCACCGCCTGAATGCGCTCACAATACGCATTGAAATCAAACTGACGGGCTAGCTCCGCAAAGGCAAAGCAGTTGTCAAGCGCGGCCATGTCCTGTGCTTTGAGCATGTCGAACACCGCCTGCGCGCAGGCTTCAGGTGTATCAAAGCCACGTGTTTCGTCCGCAAGGGCGCAAAGCGGTGTGAGCAGAAGTGCGGCCACCAGTAGCAGGCAAAGCAGCTTTTTATGCATATTCAATTCCCTCCCGTCATTTGTAAACAGAATAGTATGTTATCCTGCATTTGTCAATTCGTATTCGGTCCAAGACGAATCTAGCCAAAGTCGCTCCACATCCTTGCGTGCCAACGGGTTTGTGATACAATAAGGGCAGTTGAAAGGGAGAGGAGCCAACGCATGAAAATTCTGGTCAGCGCGTGCCTGCTCGGCCTCAGCTGCCGCTACGACGGCCGCTCCAAGGAGAATCCCGCCATTTTGCGCCTCGCTGCCGATCATACGCTCATACCCTACTGCCCCGAAATTTACGGCGGCCTGCACACCCCGCGCGACCCCTCCGAGATGCGTGATGGCCGCGTGTTTTCCAAGTCCGGCGCAGATGTGACCGCCCAATTCGAAAAAGGCGCCGTCGAGGCGGTGTTGCTCGCCAAAACCCTCGGGTGTGATTGTGCGGTGTTGCAGGACAAGAGCCCATCTTGCGGCGTGGGCACGGTGTACGACGGTACCTTCACCGGCGCGCTGGTCAGGGGCGACGGCCTTACCGCCAAAGCCCTGCGCGATGCGGGCGTGCGCGTGTTGGCCGCCACCGCCGCCGCAGCGCAGGGCGTTTGCCCCTGCCCCAAGGAATGCCGCCGCCATGAGGATTGCGCCGCCTGCCGCAAGCACCACAGGCGCAAGCTGCCGTTTTGTGAGCGGTAAACGCAGGAAGTGCGAACTTGCTCCGGTTTGTTACCCTACCGACAGGCCAAGAGCATCGACGCAAACATTTCACAATTTCCCTGTTGACTCTCCTCCTGCGGGAGGCTTTATGATCGTCTGGCAGGAAGGGGCGACCAGCGTATGTACCGCATCGGCGAATTCTCCAAGCTCGCCAAAACCACCATCAAGACCCTGCGCTATTACGACGAAGTAGGGCTGCTCACGCCTGAAGGGGTAGACCCCTTCACCGGCTACCGCTACTACGAAACGCGTCAGCTCTACCCGTTGCAGCGCATCATGGCGCTGCGGCAGGCGGGCCTGAGCGTGGATGAGGTGCGGCGTGTGCTCGGCGGTCATGGCGTGATGGATGTGCTTGCGGCGCGGCGGTCAGAGCTGCGGCGCGAGTTGGCCGAGACTGAAGAGCGTCTCACGCGCCTCGCCTGCATCATTGATCATATGCAGGAGGATGAAACCATGCAACATCAGGCCATCGTTAAAACCCTGCCCGCCTGCGCTTCCTATGTGCGGGAAGGCGTGGTGCCCACCTACGCGGCCATAACCCCCTTCATCATGGAGACAGCACAGGAAGTGTATGCCGCGAACCCAACGCTGGCGATGCCCGACCCGCCTTACACCTTCATCAGCTATCTGGACGGCGAGTACCGCGAGACGGACATCCACATCCGCTTCGTGCAGGCCGTGAAGGCAGCGGGCCAGAACACCGAGCATGTGTCCTTTCAGACCCTCGCCCCCGTGGAGGCCGTGTGCGTGTACCACCGCGGCGCTTACGACGGCATCGGACAGGCCTATGCCTTCGCCCTCAACTGGGTGGAGCAGAACGGCTACCGCGTGGCGGAGCTCGCCCGTGAGTGCTACATCGACGGCATGTGGAACAAGCCCAATGTGGAGGACTGGCTTACCGAAGTCCAGATCCCTGTGACGAAAGGATGAGTGCGATGGCGGAACCTGTTTTTGTCAAGGGTGAAAAGGCGCTCTACGCACCCAAGGCCGAGCCGGCATTGATCGACGTGCCGCCAATGCGGTTCTTCATGATCGACGGCGTGGGCAACCCCAACGAGGAAGGCGGCGCATACCAGCAGGCCGTTGGGCTTTTGTACGCGCTCAGCTACACCGTTAAGATGAGCGTGAAGGGCAGCTACACCCCCGACGGCTACTTCGACTACAGCGTGGCACCGCTGGAGGGCTTGTGGAGCATGGCAGACGGCAGCGCGGGCGTGGATTATGACCGTAAATCCCAGTTTGCATGGACGTCCATGATCCGCCAGCCAGACTTTGTGACCGATGAGGTGTTTGAGTGGGCGGCCGCCGAGGTGCGCCGCAAAAAGAAGCTGGACGCCAGCGCCGCGCGCCTTGCGACCTACGCGGAGGGTCTTTGCGTGCAATGCCTGCACACAGGCCCCTACAGCGAGGAACCAGCGACGCTCGCACGCATGGAGGCGTTCATCACTGCCAACGGCCTCTCGGTGGATATCCCCGCCCGCCGCCACCACGAGCTCTACATACAGGATCCCACCCGCACCGATCCCGCGAAGCTTAAAACAATCCTGCGCGAACCGGTCAGGCGATAGGCCAGACCTCTGCATTCCCCACGCCGTAACAGGCGCGGCAGACTGCCCGTGATCGGGCGTCTGCCGCGCCTGTTCGTTTGCGAAAAACGACGATTCCCGAATGACGACAGCAGGCTGCCATACGCCAAACGGCGGCTGCGCGAGGAAATCTCGCCAGCCGCCGCATGATTGATATTGCTGTGAAGTGAAGCCTGCATGTTGATGGATGCTTTAGCCGTAGTGTTATGGCATGAGAACCAAATTTTTCACCTGTCCGGCGTATGTCATGTTTCTGGCCTCGATGCCTATCGCACCCAGTTCTGCACAGGCGCCGTGCCGATGCCCTGCGGCATCTGCGCGCCCTCCGGCAGGATGTAGCCCAAATCGAAGCTGAAGTTGCGCGTGCCGCTCTCCACCGCGAAGGGTTCGCTGGTGGCCTGCGAACCGTCGCCCGCAGTCAGGCAGCTGGTGATCAGGGGCAGCGCGGGGACGGGCGTGGTGATGGCCAACTCCGGGTATGCCTGCGCCGCGAGGGTGTAGGTGCCGGGGTATACATCGGGGAACTCGTAATATCCCCACGCGTTGGACACCGTCTCATACATGACGTTTCCATCCTGCAGAAGCTGTACGGTCACGCCGCTCAGGGTCGGTTCGTCCGCGTCGATCAGACCGTTACGGTTCACATCCAGCCATACCTGATCGCCCACCCGCGCGGGCTGGATAAACAGCACATCCACATTCAGCTGGTGCTGCGCCATGCTCAGCGCGATGGGCTCGCTCAGCCCCTGTCCGTTTTCGCTGCTGGCGATGGCGGAATCCTCCGCCACAAAGTTGGGATCATCCGGCCGCACGAAGATCATGCCCGCAGGCAGCTGCACGCCCACCGTGTAGATATCGGGCCACAGGCCGTCGAAGCGATAGCGGCCTTGCGCATCGGTTTGCGCGGTCTGCACCGGCTGCGTGCCGTCACCCTGAAACAGCGATACCGTCACACCTGCCTGCGCGGTGCGCGTGCCGCCCGCCTCCAGCGCCACCACGCCGCCGATGCTCGTATAGCTCACCAAACCGCCGCTGATATCCTCGTATGATTCGCCCTCGCCCACGGTGATGCCGCTGTGGGCCATCATGCCACCCTGCGCGGTAAAGGTACCCTCGCCTCCGGCGGGCTGCGCCTGCGCGGGGATGGTAAAGCGCACGGTGTAGGTGCCCGGCCGCACGTCGACAAACGCCGCATAGCCGTCGTCGCCTGCAGCCTGGGTATTCACCACCTGCGCGCGCGCCTCGTCGTACAGCTCATAGGTGAGGCCGGATAGCAATCGCTCACCCTCCTGATGGCTGCCGTCGCGATCCTCGTCCAGCCACACGGAGGCGCGGATGGTCGCAGGTTTGACAGCGCCCACCATGTTCTGCGCGCGGTTGGTGAGCGTCGCCCATGTACAGGGCATCTCAGCACTCTGCGCGGCAGGCAGGGTGATGCCGCTCTCTGCGATATCGGCAGAGAAAATGTATCCATCCGGTAGGCTGACAGTGAGCCCATACTCGCCGGGACGCAGGCCTTCGATGGCGAAGCTTCCGTCGTCGCCGGTGGTGGCCTCCGCGGGCTCGCTGCCCGCATCCTTGCGCGCAATGCGCACCACGGCGCCAGCGAGGGCTTGCTCGCCTTCGTCACGCACGCCGTTGCCGTTCTGGTCGTGGTAGGCCACGCCGCCGAACGAGCCCAGCGTGACTGCGCCCACCAGCGGCGCGGTATAAGCCTTGCCGGATTCGGCCTTGAAGCCGGTCAGCACGTTCTCGCTGCCCTGCGCCGCCAGTGTATTGCCGCCCTCCGTAACGTTGGCCATGGTCGCCCGCTCCGGCAACAGGTAAGTGAGCGTATATTCGCCCGGCATCACGCCGTCAAAGAAGTACGTTCCGTCCACCGCCACAGGCTCGGTCAGGTCGATCTCGCCATCCGCGGAGAGCAGGCGTACACGCCCGTCGGTAAAGCCGTTTTCGCCTTCGTCACGCAGGCCGTTGTCGTTCAGGTCATCAAAGAACACGCCCGTCAACGTCGAGGAGGGAAGCATGCCCGCGTCCACGCCTTCGATGGTCTGGCCCATGGCCACGACGATGGGTTCCGTTTCGCCATAACCGTCCTTGGCAAGGGTTTTGATATGGTTGCCGTGCTCCTCGTCCGGCCGGTAGCGGGTGAAGGCATAGCCCTCGCGGCGCTGCACACGCACGGTGTAGGTGCCCGGCATGATGCCGGTCAGCGCATAGTGGCCCTCGGCGTTGGTGGTATCAGTCGCGGCCACAAAGCCCGTCTTGTCCACCAACTGCACCTTCACACCCGAAACCTTCCTGTCGCTTCCGCTGCGCACGCCGTCGTACTTCGCGTCCAACGACACGGTGCCCTTGATGGTGCCGCCCATCGCCACGCCGACGCAGGTCTCGGCCGTCTCGCCGTTTGCGATCTTGAGGGAGTCGATGCTGTTTTCCCGCCGCCCCTCGCGCGCCACAAAGCGGTTTGCAAGGCCCGTGGCGCCATCCGGCACCATGGTGAAGATGCTGCCATCCGCGGGCAAAATGGCACGCAAGCGATAGTCGCCGCCGCGCAATGCGTCAAAGGCATAGCGGCCATCGTCGCCGGTCACCACTTTGCCCATCGACTTTTCATTGGTATTCTTGATCACTTCGAGCGTTACGCCAGCATAGGGCGGTTCGCCCTCGTCATAAACACCGTTGTAATTGGTATCCAAAAACGCGATGCCCCGGATCGTCGCCCGGTCGATCAGGCCCACGTTCTTGTCCGTCACGTCTTGTTGGCTTACCACTTCAAACTGGCGTGTGGCGCTCGTCCCCTCCACGGTGAAAACGGAGCGCGCATCGCCGCCGGTCTGCGAATACCGCGCGAACAGCATCCCCTCCGGCGCCTCGGCGGTAAAGTTGTACTGGTCGTCCCGCAGCTGGCCGAAGCGGTACATGCCCGTCTCGTCTGTCTCGAGCTGATAGGTGTTGCCCGTGTTGATGCCCCTGAGCGTCAGCTTTGCGCCTGCGACGCCGGGTTCGCCCTCGTCCATGATGCCGTTGTTGTTCTGGTCGTTCCACACCCTGCCGGAGAAGGAACCCACAGGGATGGCCGCCACGCCCGCCTCGGCCCTCTGCCCGCCCGCGAGCGCCAGCTCGCCCGATGTGGCGAACAGCCCGTCCACGCCGCCCACGCAGCTCCTGTCCAGCGCCCAGCCATCGTTGGCCACCGTATACTGGCAGCCCTCCGGCAGCGAAACGCGAAGCACATAGTCGCCCGCGGGGATGCCAGCGATGGCTGCCATGCCGTCCGCGTCGGTCACGCCTTCGGCAACAGACGCTCCTTCCGGCGCGGCAGAAGGCACCACCTCGACCACCACGCCGGGGATGGGCCGCTCATACTGGCCGCGCGTGCCGTTCTCATTGCTGTCAAAATAGGCCGCCACGCGCAGGCTCGCGGGCTGGGCCAGCGCGATATCGCTCTGTCCGATGGCCGTGTCGCCGCTCGTCAGGCGGATGCTATCGCCAGCCACCACGCCCAGCGCAGGTTCGCCAAGCAGGTTGGCGGCGTTGCCCACGGCGGCCACGCTCAGGCCGTCCACCGCCTGCGATACCACGCGGTACTCGCCCTCGGTCAGGCTGTCGAAGGCATAATGGCCGTATTCGTCGGTTTTTGCATTCGTCACGTCTATCCAATTGCCGTTTTCCATGCGCTGCAGTGCTACGGGCACGCCGCTCATCAACTGCTCGCCCTCGGCGCGGGCATGGTCGCCGTCCGAGTCCATGTAGGCGACGCCCTCCACGCCCGTCATGGCGACGAACAGGGCCTCCGGCAAGGCCATGGTTTCGCCTGCCGCAACCGTGACCGTGATCCAGATCATGTCGCCGCGCTCGGTCACGCGCCATGCCGAATCGGCAGCAAGCGCCTTGCCCTCCGGCAAAGGTGCGTAGATGGTATAATCCCCACTCACAAGGTTGTCAAAGGCAAAGCTGCCGTCCTGCGCGGTGGCTGCGGACAGCTGCACACCGACCGATGCGGCGGCAATGCTCTGCCCCGCGCCCAGCGCGTCGATTCGGCCCGTAATGGCGCCGGTCGCCTCCAGTGTGATCTGTTCGGTGCGGGTCTCTCCCTCACCAATCTGGTATTCAACGTTGTAGGTGCCCTCACCCAGCGTACCGCCGCCGTTCTGCACGGTCATGTGCGCTGGCAACGTAAGCGAAAGCCGGTAGTTGCCCGCAGGCAGCGAGGTGAAGCCGTATGCCCCGCTCGCGTCGGTCTGCATCGAGGCGGAGCGCCCTGAGGCATCGGTCAGCGTCGCGGTCAGGCCGGATGCCGGCGCGTTTGCCATGGTCACCACACCCTGCACGGTGCCCAGCAGCATGGCGGTCAAGGGCATTTCGTGCGCTTCGCCATAGGCGAAGGTCAGGCCATCGAGCTGGTATACGCCGTCCGCCCTGCGGGCAAGCCCTTCCGGCGCGGAGAACGCCGCGACCATGCCGCCCGGTAGCGTAGCCGTAAGCGTGTAGTCGCCAGCCGGGAAGGGCTCCATCGCAAACGCGCCGTTTGCGGCTGTTTCTGCCTGCCGCACGGGCTGCCCGCCCTGAAGTAGCGCAAGCGTGATACCCGCAAGCGGCTTCCCGGACACGGTCATGGCAATGCCTCTCAGCCCGCTCAGTTTCGTATAGGTGATGCCCACGCCGGTTTGCGGCAGCGTGAGGCCTGTTCTGTCCACGTATCCGACCGTGCCATCTGTTGCACTGGCGGCGTTGATCGGCAGCGCCACGCGCAGGTCGCCCGCCGTATCGCCCGCAGCGCCGTAAATGGTATAGTTGCCGCTTGCATCCGTCACCGCGCCGTAGGTGACCTGCGCGGCGGCGCTTTTGATCAGTGCGCCAAGCCCAGCGTCCGTGGCGGCGGGCTGTTGCCCCTGCTCCATGACCGAACCGGAGACCAGCGGCGCAAGCGCGGCGGGCGCGATGCCCGTCGCAAAGCCGTCGCCCAGCGTCGCATCATAGCGCGCGTACTGACCGCCGCTGCGGCCTGCCAGCGCATCCAGGAGCGGCTGCGTGCCGTGCGCATCCGCGCGCAGCAGGTAGCCGCTTGGGTCGTCCGACGTGGCGGGCAGCGATTGCGGGTCGTACACCCATACGGTCAGGGCCTTCCCCTCGCCCGCTTCCAAGGGGATCTGCACATCGCCGCCAGCCCACGTGGCGGTATCGAACACGATCATGTCCTGCGCCTGTGTGCGCAGGAGCGTAAAGCCCGCCTGAAGCCCGTCGGCCTTGACGCGCGCACCCTCCGGCAGCGCCACGGCCACGGTCAGCGGCTCCGCGGCGGGCATCCCGCCCAGCTGTGCCAGAGAAATCGACTGCGCACCATCCGCCAACGCGACCACGCCGGCGCTGGTGGTGAGCCGCACCTTGCCATCCGGCACGGGAATCAGCGCCTCGGCAGGCGAAATGGCGGACTGGGCCGTTACGTCGCTGATGCCGTCTACGCCCGGGTACTGATAGGTATAGGTCACGGTCGCGGGCACGCGCACCTTTTGCGGCATGCTGCCCGCCGCCGCGTCCGGCGCATAGGCCAAGGCGAGAGACACCTCGCCGCCCGCAAAACCTGCGGGTACGGTCGGTTCGCCCAGTTCATTCAAATACGTGATGGCAACGCCCGCCGCATCGGTCAGAACAACCGGCGTGCCGCTTGGGCAAGCGACCGCTTTGCCCACGGCTTTCCCTTCCGCGTCCAGCGGTTGCGCACAACTGGCAAGGCCGTCCGGGCGGGTCACGGTCACGCTGTCAATCGTACCGCCCCCTGTGGCAAGCGCCTCGCCGGACGCATTCAAAAGCGATGCGGGGCCAACGGTCAGGGTGTAGTCAGCAAGGGGCAGGTCGTTGCTGCCGTCGCACAGGCCGGTGACCGACACCGTCGCCACGGCCTGATCTCCTTGCTTGGCAAACTCGCCCGCCGCGACGGCCAGCGTGCCCGCCTGTCCGTTATACAGCGGCGCGGGGGTGTTGAACACCTCCACCCGCGCGATGCTCTCCTCCGTGCCAAAATAAGGCGTGACGGTGAAGGGCAGCGGCTGCGAAAGCAGCAGCGCCCCCTCGGGCGCGCGCATCTGAACCAACTGATAGTCCCCCGAGGGCAGCGACTGCGCCGCAAGGTACGTCCCGTCCGCACCTGTGGTAAAGCTCAATGCCACGTTGCCCGTCGCGTCCAGCACGGCATACTCCGCCGCGCCCAGCGCCTTGCCGTCTGTGCTTACGCTCGATACGCGGATCAATCCGCGCCTGGCATAGGCAAAAACAGTCTTGCGGTTGGCCTCGCCCTGTGTGACGGGTGCTGTGATCGGCCCTTCGCACACAAAGCCAGCCTGAAAATCCTCCGCCACGGGGGTCAAAATGACCTCGACCGCCGCGCCATCCGCGATTTGGATGGTGTCGCTCTCCCCACTTGCAGTCTGCTCGGCGGTGGGGTTTGCGGTCACGCGGCCGATGGTCTGCCCGCCTACGGCCACATCAAACCGGCCGGTCAGCGACAGCGAGAGCCACGTATCCACCCCCGAGGGCGTAACGCCTTTCAGGTCGACCGTGAGCGTGGTATCCGCCGCGGCGGCGGCAGGCGCAAAAACGCCGACGGCGCACCACGCCGCCAGCAACACCGCCAATATCCATTTCAGGTTTGAACCACGTTTCGCGCGGTCATGGTAGCGCCCCGTCGCGGCTTTATCCATTCAGCGTTTCGCCTCCGTTAAATGTAAGCAAATTCGCAAGGAAAACCAATGTAAATAGTAAAACAACCGAAACCCTTTGTCAACGGCGGCCCCCAAGTTTAACGGACGTTACGCCGCCTGTGAACATACCGTGAAACCTGTGACCAAAACCGTGCATGGCGTTGACGCGCGCCTTTCCCGTGTTATAATGGGTAGTGGGGCAGAAGCCCCATCAAAGGAGGGACAGGACGATGGCAGAGGAAAGGAAAACGGCGCTCATCACGGATTCCTCCTGCGACCTGAGCGATGAACAGCTTGCGGGCCACGGCATCCACATGATTTCGCTACGCATCGTATGCCAGAACGCGGAGTACCGCGACCGCGTGGAGCTTTCGCAGGAAGAACTGTATGAGATTCTGAAAACCGAACTGCCCAAGACCAGCCTGCCGCTGCCCGAGGATGTGAGCAGCCTCTATGACCGGCTGCTGAGCGAGGGCGTGACCGACGTGGTGCATATGAGCATCTCCGCGGGGCTGAGCGGCACCTACAATATGCTGCGTATGATCGCTGAAGACTACAAGGGCAAAATGAACATCCGCGTCGTGGACAGCGGCACGCTTTCCCTCGGCCTTGGCGCGATGGTGCTGGCCGTGGCCGAGGCGCTGGAAGCGGGCGCCACGCCCGAGGAAGCCATCGAAAAAGCCAAGTCGCTGCGCAAATCCCAGCTCAGCATGTTTGTGATCCGCACGCTTGAGTTTTTGCGCAAGGGCGGCCGCATCGGGCTGGTGGAAGGCGTGATGGGCAACCTGCTCAACATCAAGCCTATCATCTTTGTCAATGACGACGGCGTATACCAGACGCTCGCCAAGGCGCGCGGCTATAAGTCCGCCGTGGAGACCATGGTGCAGGAAGCAGTAAGCCGCTTTGGGCAGGCCAAGCTGAGCCTCTCTGTGGTGCACGGGCAGGCGCTGGAAGATGCGCAGGCCTTGCTGGAGCGCCTCAAGCAGTCGCTGAATATCCAGACCAGCACGATCCGTCCGGTGAGTCCCGTGCTGGCGGTGCATACCGGCCCGGGTCTGCTGGGCATCATAGCCAACTCGCTGGATTAAGGCGCGCAGGGGAAACACTCGATCCTCATGATTGCAAACGGAGGTTGCCATGCAGGCGACCTCCGTTTTTTCGACACCGTTCACGGGCGCACCGTCCAGCTCAGTTTGCGCATCCCCTGCCCGAAGTGCCGGCACGAAGACGAGGTTCACTGTACATCATAGTTTACCAGCCTGCCCACGGCATTACCGTGCATGAGCGTCACCATCACGCCCAGCGTCGCCTTTTGGGTCACAAATACTTCCGCGCCGATGTTCCACAGCCGTCCCATTACGGCGGGGTCGGGCGTGTCGGGCTCCTCCAGCGTGTTGGTGGAGATCACGGCGATCTGCGGGCGCACCGTGTACAAAAAACCCTCGCTGCTGGCATCGCCGTCGCCGTGGTGCCCCACCTTGAGCACCAGCGCGTTTTCCAGCAGCCCGGCCGCAAGCAGTGCCTGCTCCTCCGGCACTTCCATATCGGCGGCCAGCAGCATATCGCCCTGCGGGGTGATGAGGCGCAGCACCAGCGAGTTGTTGTTCTCGTTCAGTGCGTCCTGCGTGATGGGGCCCAGCACGGCAAAGTGCGCCGTGCCGTCCACATCCACCGTGTCGCCCGAGGTGAGCCAGGTGAGCGGCAGGGCGTATTTCTCCGCCTGTTTGTACACGGGATGCTTTTCCAAGCTCTTGACGTTGTAAAACGACGGCGCGTAGAGGTGCTCCACGACAATATCGCTCTTGAGCAGCGCCTTGAGGCCGCCCACGTGGTCGCTGTCCGTGTGGGTGATCAAAACGCCCGCTAGGCTTTCGACCTTATAGTAGGCAAGGGCGCGCAGCATGGTCTCCGCGCTGTCCTTGGTGCCGGTGTCGATCAGGTAATGCCTGCCGCCCAGCGTGAGCAGCGCCGCGTCTGCCTTGCCTACATTGAAAAACACAGCGCGCACCTCGCCCGCGGGCAGTTGCCCCGCCCCCTCCGCCGCCTGCGCGCGCGCGCCGAAAAACGGGCTCAGCATGCCCGCCAGCAGCCAAATGGACAGGGCCATGGTCTCCAAGTGTCTTTTCACCGTTGGTGTGCGCCTCCTCGGTTCGCGCAGCCACCCGCCGAAAACAGCGTGACAGCGCGGGTCAAATCGTGTATACTGCTAAAGCGTATGGCAAGCGGAAAGGAACGATGACCAAATGAGCATTTTATTGGCTGCCCTGCTGGGTTTGATCCAGGGCCTCGCGGAGTTTTTGCCCATATCGTCCAGCGGCCACCTGAACCTGATCCAGGCTCTGTTCAAGGTCGATCTGGAGCACCAGCTGCTGTTTAACATCCTGCTTCATATGGGCTCGCTGGTGGCGGTGCTGGCCGTGTTCTGGAAAGACTGGCTCCACATGCTGCTGCACCCCATCAAGGATAAAACGCTGCTGCTGCTGTTCATCGCATCGCTGCCCGCGCTGGCCGCCGCAGTGCTGCTGGGCGACCAGCTGGATTATCTTGAAACGCATAACGGTCTGCTGGGCGTTTGCTTCCTGATAACCGGCCTGCTGCTGATGCTCACGCAGTGGTTCTCCGCCCGCAACCGCAGGCGTCAGGCCGAGCGTGGCGATGTGGGCGTGCAGCACGCACTCGCGATGGGCTGCATGCAGGTGGTCGGGATGCTGCCGGGCGTCAGCCGCAGCGGTTCCACCATCTTCGGCGGCGTTGCCTCCGGCCTCACCCGCGAATCCGCCGCTCGCTTCAGCTTCATGATGAGCCTGCCTGCCATTCTCGCCAGCTTCCTGAAAGAGGGCTACGACGCGGTCAAGGCTGGCGCGCTGCAGCAGACAGACGACTGGACCGCGATCGTCGTGGGCATGGTGGTGGCTGGCGTGAGCGGCTACCTGGCCATCCGTTTCATGCTGCGCATCATTTCGCGCATCTCGCTCAACTGGTTCGCGCTGTATGTGATCGTGCTGGGTATTCTGGTGATCGTGCTGCAAGCGACGGGCTTGATGGCCGGTATCCCGGTGCACACAGCCGTGACAACCGCGGTGCCTGTCCCCTGACAGCCATCTGCGCCTGCTCAATCCATGCTCCGCGCCGTCGGCCTTCGGGTCGGCGGCGTTTGCTATGCCAAGGGAAACGGATGCGAGCGACGGCGGGCCACCGGGTTGCGATCAACGCTGTCCGCAGGTTCAAACACCTTAACCTGCTGTCAAGCCCATGCCCCGCAAGCTCGATGCCGCGGGGCAGATGGCAACTCAACTCTTTTCAGCAAGCAGCAGGTAGTTCAGGGGAATTCCTTTACGGCTTAAGGCTTCGGTGTCGCCACTTAAGTCCGTATCATACTCGCTCAGGCGCGTCACCCGCAGGCCGCTCTCCGCAACGGCGGTCACGATGCTGCCCAGCGTGTGCACAAAGCTGGTGAAGGGTTTGCTCTCGTAAACCTTGCCCGTCAGATATACCATACCGTAGGTATCCACAAACGGCTCGGCTTTGAAATAGCTGTAGCAGATGCGCGCCGGATCCGCGGGGTCGAAAGCATCCTCCTGCGGCACGGCAAACATCAGGGTCACGGGGTGGGATTCATGGATCAGCAGCCTGCCACCCGCCTTGAGACATGCGGCAACCCGTCCAAAAAAAGGCTGCAGCCGCTCCATCCAGCACAGAGCGCCCACCGTGACCAGGATCAGGTCGAAGCGACCGTTGTACGCCGCGGGGGCTTCGCATACGTCTCCCTCCACGAACGTGCAGGGCGCGCCTGCATCGGCGGCGATCTGCCGCGCCTGCGCGAGGATGTTGCCCGCGATGTCAAACCCCACGCCCTCGCGTGCGCCCGTGTTTTGGACCACGCTCATCAGCTCGCGACCGTTGTTGCAGCAAAATTGCGCTACACTGCCGCCGGTCAAGTCCATCTGTTTGAGCGCCTCCACCACGGGCGGCTCCAGAAACGCCCACGGCTCAAGCTCAAGCCGCTGGGCATGGTCCTCGCCGAAGCCTGCGCTGCGGCGGTCGAACGCCTCTTCCCAGGCGGCCTTGTTCATTTCCACGACTTTTTTCATCGGATGAAGTCCGTCCTTTTACCGGGCTGTTCGGGCGCGGGGAAGGGTTGGCCGTTTTCCATGCCCAGGCGGATGCAGTTCAGCAGCCACGCCATATTGCGGCCGAGGTTGCGCATCACCTGCAGGCCTTCCTCGTCCTGCTCGGCCTGCGCGCCGCTGGAGCCGTGCGCCATGGTCCAGTACGTGCTGGTCACGATGGGCATCTCACGGATGGAGGGATACTTGACCAGCGCATCCAGCGAGGCGGTCGTGCCCGCACGGCGCGCCACGGCGACACATGCGGCGGGCTTACCCACGAACGCATCGTCGTTGCCTGCAGAGAACATGCGATCCAGGAAGCACAGCAGCGTACCGTTGGGCGAGGCGAAATAGACCGGCGTGCCGAGGATCAGCGCATCCGCCTGCTCCAGCTTCGCCAGCGCCTCATTCACCTCGTCGTCGAAGGCGCGGCAGCGGCCGTCGCAGCGGCCGCAGGCGATGCACCCGCGGATGGCCTTGTTGCCGATGGTCAGGGTCTCCGTTTCTACGCCGAGGTCGGCAAGCGTGCGTGCCACCTCGTCCAGCGCGCGGCGGGTGGTGCCGTGCACATGGGGGCTGCCGTTGATGATCAGTGCCTTCATGCGTTTGCGCTCCTTCATCCGTGTTTGGGAAAAACCGTATCAGCCGTTATAACCGGCGGCGTTGGGGTCGCTGGTGGGGGCAACTTCTGGCGTGGCCTGTACGGGCGCATCCGAGGGCTGGCCTGCCACGACCTGTGGCTGGCTGCTCACCTCGCCGGGCGCGGCGTTTTGGAAACTGTTATCGCTGTTGACGGTCGCACAGCCCGCCAGCATCAGCAGGGCGGCGAGGCACAGCAAAACCAGTATTATCTTTTTCATCATCGGGTACCGCCTTTCCTTTTCCGTTGCGAACGTTTTCGCGAACCGTTGCCATTATACCATATTTTGCGCTCCGCCACCCTCCCATTTGCTGTACGACGTGTTACAAATTGGATCGCAGAATGGCACTCCGACGAAGCATGCGCCTCTGCGCATTCGCCGCGCTGTGTTTTCAAAGGCACGGTTTGGTTTTGAACGCCCACCTTGCATTATGTGACGGATTCGCGTAAAATAGTAATGTTACCGTAACGCTTACCGTAGGCGCGCAGGCCGCTTTTGCCTGCCCCCGGAAAGGACGAGCGCCCCTATGCAGGTTTACCATCCCGCGCAGACCACCAACGGCATGCCGCCCGAGAATGTTTTTTTGGTCGCAGACAGCGCCAACATCACCGTGGCGGAAGG
The DNA here is from genome assembly GCA_964584315.1 of uncultured Oscillospiraceae bacterium. Taxonomy (GTDB): domain Bacteria; phylum Bacillota; class Clostridia; order Christensenellales; family Aristaeellaceae; genus CAXXOK01. The sequence goes on along the minus strand of CAZOZO010000001.1, from coordinate 48,325 downwards.
CTATCTGGTGCAAACGTACCACCCTTACCTGTTTCCAGACCGGCCCATCAACCTGTACCTGAGCGTAAACAGCAAAGGGCCGGGGCTTGACATGCTGCTGGGCGCGCTTTTGGCGCGCGCCGTGCAGCTGCGCCAGCAGACCCCCAGCCTGCGTGCCCGCGTGTTCGCACAGGTAGGCATGCAGGATGCATCCATGCTTTCCTTTTATCAGGAGAGCGGCTTTGTGGCAGACGATGCGCTGGATGTGGTGCGCCTCACCATGCCCAGCGTGAAGCCCACCGCCCCCATGGGCTACGAGATGGGTCAGGTACCCTTGCTCAAACCCATGGAACAGGCTTCGTTCCTGATGCGCATGAACGCCCACCGGCTGGATGCGCTCCAGCACCCGCTGCTGCAGCGATACATGGCCATGCCGCATTTTACGGCGCTGTATCTCTCCCGCGGCAGCGATATCGTGGGCGAGGCTGCCTTTACCGGTACGGGCGACACAGCGCTGCTGTTCGGCCTGTATGTGCAGCCCAACTTCCGACGTTTGGGGCTGGCCAAAACGCTGGTGGCGGCTGGCATGAACATGCTGGCGGAACATGGCGTGCAGCATTTCGAGGCGGATATCATCCGCCGCAACATACCGCAGTGCCGCCTGGCGCAAAGCTGCAAGGCGACTTTCGTGCGCACCGCCTGCCTGTACCCCGGCATTAATTACGACTGAGCGGAGGCCCCATGCGCTACGAGCTTACGCGCAGCAAGCGCAAAACGCTGGCCCTGACCCTTGACCGCGAAGGCCGCCTGACCGTGCGTGCGCCGCTGCGCATGCCGCTTATGCAAATCGAGGCTTTCATCACTGAGAAGCAAAGCTGGGTGGAGAAGACGCGCGACCGCCTTGCCAAGCTGCCGCCGCCGCAAGCCGCGCTCACGCTGACGGATGGCGCTACGTTTCCCTACCTTGGCGGCGCGCTGACCCTCGCCCGCGCGGATGTACCGCGCGTGACCCGGCAAGGTGACAGGCTTTTGGTACCGCTGCACACGGCCGATCTTGCGCCCGTGCTGCGCTGGGTGGACGCGCAGGCGCGGCAGGTATTGGAAACACGGCAGGCCGCACTCTCGCAGGCGCTGCGCCTGCACCCCCGCACGCTGCGCCTGTCGCGTGCCAAAGGCCGCTGGGGCAGCATGAGCATGCGCGGCACGCTCAGCCTGAACCACGCACTCCTGCTCTGCCCGCCTGACATCATCGATTACGTGATCGTGCACGAGCTGTGCCACATCGCCCACCCCAACCACTCCGCTTCGTTTTGGGCGCTGGTGGAGCGCCACATGCCCGACTACCGCATAAAGCGCGCCTGGCTCAAGGCGCATAATTCACTGATCGCCGTGCTGCCCACCGCACCCTAGACGCAGCGCGGTTCTGCCCGCTTGACATGTACCTTATACCATTTCAGCTCCTTCTGCATTGGGGGTCGCGAGCGGTCTTGCCCTGTGGCAGGGAGCAACGTCGAAAGCACGGTTGCTCCGCGCTGAGGTGTTGCGACGCAGCGACAGGGCAGATGCAACGTTGACCCAAGGCGTTATGGACTTGAAGTGATATGGAGCAGCAAAGGAGGCCCGCCTTGCAGACGCATCCAAAGCCGCGCCCGCACATCCTGTTTGTGGCCATGATGCTGCTCATGTACATGCCGCTGTTCTTCAGCCTTGCCATGGCGCAGGCGCATTGGTACGGCTGGGTAGCGACGGCGCTATCGTTCTGGATATTGCTGTGGATGCACGGTCGCCCCTTCTGGCACAGCTGGCGCATCGCGCTGTGCTTTTTGAGCGCATACCTGCTGGCGTTCCTGGGCCTATATGTCTCGCGGCCCGCGTGGGATGTGTCGCTGGCGGCGCAGATCAGCCGCGGCATGGTGCGCACCTTCACCTCGCTGCCCAAGGAAGATCAGCGTTTCGGCGAGACGCTGCTGGGCGATCGCGGGTGGGTTCCCCCCGATGGTTATGAGCTGCGCGTGGCACAGCTGCCCAACGCGAAACTGGAACTGCTGACCAAGGCCGGCGTGCAAAACCGCCGCGCCATATTGCAATACCACGGCGGCGCGTTCGTCGCGGGGCTGTACGACCTGTACCGCCAGTTTGCCGTGACCTACAGCCGCCTTTATGGCGATTGCCTCGTCGCCACGCTCGACTACCGCCTCGCCCCCATGCACCCTTACCCAGCCCAGCAGGAGGACGCGCTGGATGCGTGGCGCTACCTGACCGATACCATGGGCTATGACGCTGCCGACATCGTCGTGGTGGGCGACAGCGCGGGCGGCAACCTCGCGCTGCACCTTGGGCTGGTGCTTCGTGACCGCGGCGAACCCATGCCCCGCGGTTTCGTATGCATGTCTCCGTGGGCGGACTTGAGCAACTCCGGCCCCTCCCACATCTATAACGCTACGGCGGATCCGTCGTTCGGCGTTTCGCAGGCGGATTTCCACGGCCAGCCCGTGGGCGTGAGCAGCACCTATACCGATGGTTTTGTGGCCACCGACCCGTATCTGTCCCCATCGTTTGGCGATTATTCGGGCTTCCCGCCCATGCTTTTGCAAGTGGGCAGCATCGAAGTGCTGCTCAGCGACAGCGAGATGGTCTACGAAAACGCCCGCAAACACGGCGTGGACTGCAAGCTTACGGTCTACAACGGCATGTTTCATGTGTTTCAGGCCGCGATGGATCTGCTGCCCGAGAGCAAGCTCGCATGGCAGGAGATCGGGCAGTTCCTGACAGCCATGATGCAAGCGCCGTAAACACGCGCATATCCGGGATGGCAGCAAAGCAGTGCCGCACATGAAGATCATGTGCGGCACTGCTTTGTTTACGTCATAAACGGCTCGCACCGTCGCTCACGGTTCCACCTTTGAGGTTAGCTCCTCATGCCGAGAGCGTCAGGTACACGCCGCGTGGGCGTTGTGCATCTTGCGCTTGGTGGCACCTTTTATCACCGGCCACCCTTATCGTAGGGCACGCCCTCCGCTTTGGGTGCGCGGCTCTTTTTGCTGGTCAATATCAGCACCACCATGGTCACGATATAGGGCAGCATCAGGTAGATGTACTCCGCACTCTTGATGCCCTCGAACTTGGGCAGGAAGGGCAGCGTGCCCGCATACGAGCCGATGATCTTGAACAGCGCGAAGAACAGGCTGGCCCCCAAAATGTTCAGCGGCTTCCAGTTACCGAAGATCATGACCGCCAGCGCCAGGAAGCCGTAGCCCGCCACGCTGCTCTGGAAGCCACTGCCCGCGGCCACCGTGAACGCGAAGCCGCCGATGCCGCCCAGAAAACCCGAGATACCAACGCCCAGGTAGCGCATCCGGTACACGTTGATGCCCACGCTGTCCGCTGCGTGCGGGTGCTCGCCGCAGGCCCGCAGCCGCAGGCCCAGCTTGGTCTTGTACAGGAACACGGTAGCAGCGATCAGCAGCAGGAACGCGATGGGTGCAGTCAAGTAAAGGCTCTTGAAAAGCAGGCGGGAGAGGAAATCCTCCCCGTTGGCAAGGCCCAAGCTCTCCTGCGTGATGCGTATCCACTTGGGGATCAGGATGGTGGTCTGCGCCTGGCCCTGCGCCGCCCAGGTCACGATCACGGCCAGCGCGGGGGCCATCATGTTCAGCGCCGTGCCGCCGATGGTTTGATCCGCCTTCAGGCGGATGGATGCAAACGCCAGCAGCATACTGAACACCACGCCCGCCGCCCCTGCGATCAATATGGCGATGAGCATGTACAGTTGCGGGGCGCTGGAGCCAAAACCCATGTCCTCCGTGTAGCGAAGGAACAGGCAGCCGCACAGCGCGCCGATGATCATGATGCCCTCCAGCGCGATGTTCACGATACCGCTGCGCTCGGAGAACATGCCGCCCAGCGCCACCAGCAGAAGGGGCACCGCGAAGAGTACCGTTGCGCTCAAAATATCCGCGATGATCATGCGCGTCCCTCCTCCTTTTCGTCGCCCTCGGTGGCTGCGGGTTCGTCCGGCTCACTCACGGCCAGTTCCGCACTGCCGCTCACGGCCAGTTCCGTGTTGGCGTTGGCCGCCGACCCGCGCAGGAAGGCCTTGGCGATCCAACCCTTCATGAGCAGCGCGAACGCGCTCAGGTAGATGATGGCCGAGATGATGATGTCGATGTTCTCTTTGATGAAGTGCGGTTGCAGCGCGTCGCCGCCCACCTGTATGTAGCTGATAAACAGCGAGCTGAAGATCACGCCGATGGGGTTGCTGCTGGCCAGCAGCGCCACGGGGATGCCGTTGAAGCCCATGCCCAGCAGCGATTTGACCAGCGTGTACTGGCCCGTGCCGCTCAGGTAGTAGAGACCGCCGCCCAACCCTGCCAGCGCACCGGAGATGACCATCGACAGCACGATGTTGCGCTTGGCGTTGATGCCCGCGTACTGGCTGGCATGGCGGTTGTAGCCGCAGGCCTTGAGCTCGTAGCCCAGCACGGTCTTTTGCAGCACCATCCAGATCAGCACCGCCACGATGATGGCGATGAAGATGCCGATGTTGATGTAGTTGCTGTTCATCAGCGTGTCCAAGCCGCCCTTTGGCAACAGCGCGCTGGGGTTGGCATCCGCCAGCGCAGCGGTACGGTCCTTGATGCTGCTCTTGGACCAGTAGTTGGTCAGCATCACCGGCATGTTGTTGATGGTCAGGTTGACCGCGTACATCGTGATCCAGTTGAACATGATCGAGGTGATGACCTCGTTTACGTTGAACAGCGCCTTGCAGATGCCCGGCACAGCGCCCAAAATGGCACCGCCCACGATGGCGCACAGCAGCGCCACATACCAGGGCTGCTGCAACGCGATAGCCGCCGTGAGCGCGCAGAACGCGCCCATCGTGTACTGGCCCGCCGCGCCGATGTTGAACAGGCCGGTCTTGAACGCAAACGCGACCGAGAGGCCGCACAGCATCATCGGCATGGCCTGATAGAGCGTCTTGGCGAGCTTTTCGGTGGAGGCAACGCCGGTGGTCAGTATCTTGCCAAAGCCGCTGAGCGCATACGGCGCGTTCAATATCGTCAGCAGCCCCAGCCCTACCAGCAGGCCGACCGTGATGGACAGGAGCGATGCCAGCAGGCTGGTCACAGCCTGCGTGCTGCGGCGCTTGGCCGTTTTCGCAGTTTTCATCAGGCTTCCACCTCGCTTTCCAGATTGGCCATCTGCTTGCCCGCGCCGGACATGTACAGCCCCAGCTCCTGCGCGGTGGCGTATTTCGCGTCCACCTCGGCGACCATTTCGCCGTCGTGGATCACCATGATGCGGTCGCTCAGGCCCATGACCTCGTCCAGCTCCAACGACACCAGCAGCACGGCGCGCCCCGCGTCGCGCGCGGCGACGATCTGCTTGTGGATGTACTCGATCGCGCCCACATCCAGCCCGCGCGTAGGCTGCACAGCGATCAGCACATTGGGGGCCAAGTCCAGCTCACGGGCAACGATGGCCTTCTGCTGGTTGCCGCCGCTCATGCTGCGCGCAGTGGTGTACGCGCCCTGCCCGCTGCGGATGTCGAACGCATGGATCAGCACGTCGGCATGGCGGTAGATGGCCTCGAAGTTCAGGAAGCCGCCCCGCTGGTATGCCGAACAGAAATAGTTTTTGAGCACCAGGTTCTCCGCCAGCGTGTAATCCAGCACCAGCCCGTGCTTGTGCCTGTCCTCGGGGATGTGCGACAGGCCCATGTCGTTGCGCTGGCGCACGGTAGCCCCCGTCACCTCGGTATCGCCGATATACACATGCCCGCGGCTGACAGGCATCAGGCCCGTAAGCGCCTGCACCAGCTCGGTCTGCCCGTTGCCGTCGATGCCCGCGATACCCAGTATCTCGCCCCCGCGCACGGAGAAGCTGACGTTGTTCACCCGGAACTTGCCGCTGTTACGCCCCGCCACATACAGGTTCTGCACGCGCAGCATGGCCTCGCCCGCCTGCCTGTCCGCCTTGTCGATCGCAAAGCTCACCTTGCGGCCCACCATCATCTCCGCCAGCTCGTCCACGGTGGTTTCGTTCACGTTCACGGTGCCGATGCCCTTGCCTTTGCGCAGCACAGTCACGCGATCCGCCACGGCCATGATCTCGTTCAGCTTGTGGGTGATGAAAAGGATGCTCTTGCCCTCGCGCGCGAAGTTGCGCATGCTCTGCATCAGCTCGTCGATCTCCTGCGGGGTCAGAACAGCGGTGGGCTCGTCAAAAATCAGGATGTCGTTGTCGCGGAAGAGCATCTTCAAAATCTCCACGCGCTGCTGCATCCCCACGCTGATGTCCTCGATCAACGCGTCCGGATCCACCTTGAGGCCGTATTTCTCGCACAGCTCCAGCACTTTGGTGCGCGCTTCACGCTTTTGCAGGATGCCGTGTCTGGTCTGCTCCGCGCCCAGGATGATGTTCTCAAGCACGGTAAACACTTCCACCAGCTTAAAATGCTGGTGCACCATGCCGATGTTCAGGCGGTTGGCATCGTTGGGGTTGTCGATGCGCACGACCTGCCCGTCCTTCTTGATCACGCCCGCTTCCGGCTGGTAGAGGCCAAACAGCACGCTCATCAGCGTGCTCTTGCCCGCGCCGTTCTCGCCCAGCAGCGCGTGTATCTCGCCCTTTTTCAATTGCAAGGTCACGTTGTCGTTGGCGATGATGCCGGGGAATTTTTTGGTGATATTCACCATCTCGATCACGTATTCGCTCATACGCTGTACCCTCATCCCTTCGTTGCTACTGGGTTGACATATAGGCGCTGCCGGCACTCGCCGCGAGCGCGCATATCTCAGCCCGGTATAAATATAAAAAGGGCTAAGCAACCGCCTAGCCGATCGCAGCGCTCCCCCAAAGCCAACGCAGGCCGCGCCGCGCGCCGCCTGCCGCTGCGAAGCAGGCCGGGGCGGGCTTTGCCCGCCCCGGCTCCTTGGCATCAGTTCTGGTAGTCCACGGTCACGTTCGTGGTGGTGGGCTGGGTGGTGATGTCGTCGCTGATGGTCAGCGTGCCGTCCACGATGGAGGCAAACACCTTGTTGTACTCGTCAACCGTGAAGGTGCTGAAACGCCAGGAACCGGCTTCGGTGGGCAGGCCCACGGCGCCGTCCTTGATGCCCTGATGCACGTTCACGCCCGCGATGTCGGCCGGCCACTTGCCGCCGTTGGCATCCAGCTTGTCCAGCAGGTTTTTCACGCCCACGGTCAGCTTCTTGTACGCGGAGGTAACAATGCGCTCGCTGATGCCGGCCTGGTCAACGTCCACGCCGATCACCTTGCCGTTGCCCTCTTCGGCAGCCGCCAGGCAGCTCTGCAGGATGCCGCCGCCGCAGCTGAACACGATCTGGGTGCCGTCGGCATACCAGCTGTCCATCTTGGCCTTGATTTCGTCGGTGGGCCAGAAGGCGGCGCTGTACCAGTACTTCATATCAACGGTGATGCCCATTTCCTTGGCGGCGGCGTCCGCGCCTTGCACGAAGCCGAAGCCATAGCGGATAACGGCGGGCACGTCAATGCCGCCCAGGAAGCCCAGCTTGGTGTAGCCATCCTTAACGGCGGCAAAACCGGCCAGGTAGCCGCTGACTTCTTCGGTGAACTTGATGTTGGTCACGTTCGCCGGGTAGGTCTCGGGGCTCAGGTCAACGCCCAAGAACTGCACTTCCGGGAACTTCTCGGCGGCGGTCATGACAGCCGCGTCGAACAGGTAGCCGGGCAGCACGACGACTTTCGCGCCGGCTTCGATGGCCGCGGTGATGGTTTCCACGCGCGCTTCGTCGCTGTCTTCAGAGGGGCGATAGTATGCATAATCCGTCTTCTCGACAAGGCCCTTCTCGTTGGCGTAGGCTACGAGGCCCTCCCAGGTGCCCTGGTTGAAGCTCTGGTCGTCGATGTTGCCAACGTCGGTCACCAATGCGAAGGTGATGCCTTCGGCCAGCGCGGAAGCAGTCAGGCTGAGCGCGAGTACCAGTGCGAAAAGGATAGAAACAACCTTTTTCATGCTTGGTCTCCTCCTTGCAATTTTCGGTGCATCGCTGCACAACGAAGTTCGGTTTGATTATAACATGATGGCAAACGATTGAAAAGTGGCTTGCCAGCCTCCCGTGAAGAAATTTTGCATAAACGGCACCCGAGATGTCGGATGTGGTTTATATTCGACGGATCATCTCCGTCCGTTGCGGCGCGCCCCGCGGCATGGTATAATGGTTTGCCGCATATACGGGCGCGTTCGCCCTCCCTGCGGCGGCATAGAGGGAAGGGTGGTTACATGCAGGATAGACGGGATAACGCGCTGGAGGCGCTTCGGGCCAAAAAAGGCTTCATTATCGACATGGACGGGGTGATCTACCACGGCAACATGCTGCTGCCGGGAGTCACCGAGTTTGTGGACTGGCTCAAGCGTGAGGACAAGGCGTTTCTGTTCCTGACCAACAGCAGCGAGCGCGCCCCGCGCGAGCTGCAGCAAAAGCTGGCGCGGCTTGGCCTCACCGTGGATGAGAGCCACTTTTATACCAGCGCCCTGGCCACTGCCGCGTTCCTTAAAAGTCAATGCCCGGGCGGCAGCGCCTACGTGATCGGCGAGCCGGGACTGGTGGGCGCGCTGTACGACGCGGGCTTCACCATGAACGAGGTGAGCCCGGATTACGTGGTGCTGGGCGACACGCACAGCTACAGCTTCGACCGTATCGAGCGCGCGGTGGCGCTGGTACGGGGGGGCGCCAAGCTGATCGGCACCAACCCGGACCTGACCGGCCCCGTCGAAGGCGGCATCGTTCCCGCCACCAAGGCTCTGATGGCCCCCATCGAGCTGGCGACGGGCCGCAGCGCATACTACCTTGGCAAGCCAAATCCGCTGATGATGGCGCACGGCCTGCGTCGCTTGGGCGTGGAGGCGGAGGAAGCCGCCATCGTAGGGGACCGGATGGATACCGACATCGTCGCGGGCATGGAGAGCGGCATCGACACCGTGCTGGTTTTGAGCGGCGTGACCACCGAGCACGAAATGCGCAAATTCCCCTACCGACCCATGTATGTACTCAGCGGCGTGGGCGAGATATCGCCCGCCTACACGCCCAAGGCGTAACCGCTTCGGACTGGGCGCGCATTCCCGTGCTGCGCGCCCTGCCGTTGGAATTTCGATCCGCTTCAGGTTGAACGGTCAACGGTCGCTCGCCTGTGCAGTGGCGTCGATGCCCGCGCAGCCCCTCGTCGAACAAAAACCGCCCGAGGTTACTTCCTCAGGCGGCATGTTGGGCGCTGGGCCCGTCAGTCCGGAATGTCGATGCCGGTCATTTCCTTCCACTTCTTGCGGATGGCACGCTGGTGCGTCATGCCGTAGTCGGGGTCGTTGGCGGCGCACTCTTCCAGCGTCCGCAGGAAGTGCACGCACAGGTGGCCGTCGAATTCGTTGGTGGAAATCGAGCCGTTCAGGTGGGGCACGTTGTGCATGGTAGCCAGCGTCCAGGTGCCGTTGGGCAGCTGTACATACACAGGTTTGGGCGTCCAAGTGTTGGTGTAGCCGAACGCCTTGTACATGATGGCTGTATCGGTCGCCGTCACGGGCTCGCTGTCCGCATGGTGGCCAAGGCTGTAGAGCCGCAGCGTCCACTGCAGGCTGGTGGCGGGGTCGAAAATGGTGATATACTGGCCGGAGCGGATAGTCGGCTTCACCTCGGTAAACCAGTACATGCACTTGACCGAACTGGTACTGGGGCCGCTTGCCTTGCCGGTGTCGTCCGTAATGATGACGGACGTATCCGCGGAGCTGTCGTATGCTTTGGCCGAGCCGCTGTAGAGCTTCTCCTGCGTGAGCGCGCCTGCTACACCGTCCGCAGTCAGCCCGTTCAGCTTCTGGAAAGCGGTGACCGCCATCTTGGTCTGCGCGCCGAAATTGCCGTCCGTGCTCACGTTATAGCCCAGATCCTTCAGCGCCTTCTGCATGTTTTTGACCGCGGTGCCGGTCGCACCCAGCGAGAGCGACGCATAGGTGCCGCTGCCGGTATCCGTACCGCTGGAGCTGCTGTCGGTGCTCGTGTCCGCACCGCTGGTGCTGCCGCCGCTGGCCACCGCGCCGGAGGAGAAGAGCAACGAGTATGTTTTGGAGCCAACCAGCCCGTCTACCGAGAGCTTGTTGTTCTTCTGAAAGGAGGACACAGCCGCCATGGTGCCCGCGCCATACACGCCGTCCAGCGTGCTGGCGTAGTAGCCCAGGCTCTGCAGCTGCGTCTGCACGCTGAGCACGTCGTTGCCGGTATAGCCGCGGCGCAGGGTACGGGTGAAGCTACCGTCCGCGCTGCTGGCGCTTCCGCCCCCCGTGCTGCCGGAACTGTCCGTGCTGCCGGTATCACCGGTCGATTCGCTGGCCTTGCTGTAGAGCAGGTCCTGCGTCTTGGTGCCGGCCAAACCGTCCGCGGTCAGTCCCATCGCCTTCTGAAAGGCGACCACAGCCTTGCGTGTGCCCGCGCCAAAACGCCCGTCTACACCGCCGGTATCATAGCCCAGCTTGGTGAGGGCGGTTTGCAGCTCGGTCACGCGGTCGCCGCTGTTGCCATACTGCAGGGTGTTGGGGTTGGTGCCCGTCACAGCGGTCGTATCGGTGCCGCTGTCCGTTGCGGTGGTGGATGCTGCGGCATCGGCGTACAGGGCGTTCAGCGTCAGGCTGCCCGCCTTGCCGTCGGCAGTCAGGCCCTTGCTGGCCTGGTACTGGATCACGGCGGCCTCGGTGCCGCGGCCGAACTTGCCATCCGTGCCGCTGGGGTCAAAACCCAGCTGGATCAGCGCCTTCTGTAGCTTGAGCACGTCCGAGCCACGGGAGCCAAATTCCAGGGTGCTGTACCGCGTGATGGCGAGTGCCTCCGGCGCGATCAGCATCGTGAGCGCGAGTGCAAGCGCGAGGATCCTGCCTGCCATACGCCGGTATCGGGTTCTCATGGGCGGTTCCCTCCTTAGCGGACGACGGACGCGTCCTCTTTGGTGTGCCTAGTATAGCAAATCATGTCCAAAAAGTAAAGTATCTGTTACGGATTTATTACATTCTTTGCGGTACCCGTATTCCCGGGGCACATCGGGTGATTGGGCGGGATGGAATCGAGCTCGCGGAACGTTGTGCTATCGGATCGGTACCGCATTGCAAAGGGGTTATGATCATGGCAAGACGGTTTCGCGCATTCCTTGCAGGCCTTTTGTGCGCTGCGCTTTTACCCGTAGCGGCGCTTGCGGAGGAGTGTTTCCTGATCGACGTGGACTCGCTGGATATGAACAGCGTGAGCCGGAGCGAGTATATACAGCAATATCTCTCTGCCCCCGCGCAGGGGCTGCGCGTGCGCAAGTACGTGAGCGACAGCAACGAGCTGGCCGCCCGCGTGCGGCTGACCATCACCCAGGCCGAGACAGGCACCGTGGTGTTTGACAAGAGCTACGGCTACGTGAGCGGCACCTTCGACAGCGGCAACGTATACCTGCCCTATGTAGACAGCAACACCATCCCCTACATCGTCACCCTGAGCATCGAGGACTGGACGTATGCGCTGCCCTTCATGCAATTGCAGTCCCGCCTCGCCTACAACAGCGGCTGCACCTACGGCCTGCGCCTGCGCGACCTGAACCCGTCGCTGACCAACTCCTGGGTCATGGGCACGATGCTCGATCTGGATGCCCTGCGCCAGCAGGGAAGCCTCCAGCTGCCCCTTTGCGCCAGCAACCAGTACGCCATCGGGCAGGCGACGGTTGCGCTTGCGGGCGATCAGTTGAGCGTGACCCTCGCGTTTGACTCCGCCGCCGGGGCGGAACTGCACGGCAGCACAGTCTACGTGATCCCCAATGTTGCAGCCATGAGCACCGCCGACCCCGCCGCCATGGCGGAACCCGCCTACGGCCTGGGCCAGCCCATCGACGTGAGCGGCGTGCGAACAGCGCTCCTGTACGTACCCATGCTGCTCAGCTACGACCCTGCAAACCTGATGGAGTTCAGCTATGACGCAGGCAGTCCCGAGCTGGCCGCACAGTGGAGTCTGTGGGTGGATAACTGGCAAAACGGCGGCTATGCGGCTTCGGTGGCGACCGACCCTTTGCCGACCGAGCCACCGCAGGACACCCTACCCACCGACACGGTCGCGCCTCCCTTGCCCGAAATGGCTGAAACGCCCGCAGGCGGCGCAGATGCGACCATCATACCATGAACTGCGCAGCGCGAACAGGGGATAGACGATTCTTTTTCATAAGTGTAAGCGCGAAGTTGAAGCGCGGGAAGCCCTGAACGGACGGTGACACCGGCAGGCAGGCTGCGTCGCCGTATGGGTGGGCATGCCGTCTGCATGTCTGGTATTCGCGACTCTGTGCACTTGACCGTCCGCACCGCACTGACGCATGTATCCCGCTTCAACGCGGCATCGCGCACAGCCAACGATGCTGGCATGCGCTTTGCGGCAGGGCTACACGATGTGTTTCGATATTGACACTTTGCATTTTTCGGTCAGGAGGATCGACGCATGGAACAGGCGGTCAAAGCCGCGCTGGAAGCAGGCGGCATGGAGGTGGATGCTACCCTGGCTCGCTTTGGCGGCAACGAAGCCCTGCTGCTTAAATACCTGCGGCGCTTCCCAGGCGACCCCAGTTTTGCCGCGTTGGAAGATGCGTTGCCATGCGGCAACGGCGAAGCATTGCGTACCGCGTGTCATACCCTGAAGGGTGTGAGCGGCACGCTGGGGCTTATGCCGTTGTACAACGCTGCCAGCGACATGATGGCCGCTCTGCGCGCGAACGAGGATGCGACCATCCCGGCGCATTTTGCCGCCGTCAAGGCGGCGCACGCGCAAGCGATGGCCTTGGTGGCACAGCTGGGCAATATATAGGACGAAAGAAGGGCCCGTCGCATCGCACGGGCCTTTTTGGTATACTCTGGCAAGCCTTGACGAAGGAAGCCTGACCGTATGACGCGCTCCGTGAAGAGCGTTTTTGAACAGCATTTCAGATGATTTTCCCGCTGCCGCCGTCTGTCCGATCCATAACGAGCAACGGCAGACGACCGCAACTTCATTGCTTCGCGCTCCGGCTTCTCCTGCGAATATCGCTCGGCTGCATCGCCTTGCCAGCATCGAAAAATTTCACGCTTCATGCCATTCTCCATCACTTCTCATCAGTCTGCCGGCTTGAACCAGCCAAAACGTGCTTCCTGTTCCCGCAGCGTCAGTTTATAACAACGCTTGCCCTTCCCGATGATCCCGCGATCGGCAACATGCCGCGGTATGTCGAAGTCGTTGAGGGCGACCTTTTGGATGGCGCGGCGCTGGACAGGTTCTTTGCCGCCCCGCAAAATGATCGGCTCATCGTCATCCATGCCGCGAGCATCGTCACGATGAACCCAAAACCAAACGCGAAGGCGCGCGCTGTGAATGTGTACGGTACGCGAAACATCGTGGAAAAATGGATACAGTACAGCGCTGAAAAGCTCGTATACGCGAGTTCGACCGGCGCGGTTCCCGTGCTTCCCAATGGTCGGACCATCCGGGAGGTTGCGCACCACAATCCGGACAAGGTTGTCGGCTACTACGGGCAAACCAAGGCGGTTGCCACCGAACTGGTGTTGCGCGCCGCGCGGGAGCTGGGGCTGCATGCGTCCGTCGTATACCCGAGCGGCATCCTGGGGCCGAACGACTATGGTTTTGGGCTGATTACAAGCTGCATCCGATTGTTCACGGAAGGCAAGCCGCGCGTGTCGATCGGCCACACCTTCCATTCGGCGGACGTCCGGTATATGGCCACAGGTATCATTACCTGCACGCAAAGGGGCGCAAGGGCGAATCCTATATCGCTGATAAAACGTATCATCCGAACGTTCCAAGCCAGTTCCGCCCTCGGCTTTGGAGTGAGGCGCGTGTGCAGGTATCAGCGGCGTCCGGCGGGAGGCGATTCGTTTACAGGATGCATGGCCTGTCCCATGCTTGCGACTTGGCCGAGGCGGCAATCAGGTTCGCTGCGTTCGGTGCTGCCATATGGAAGCGGAGTCTGCTGTTCAACCAAAAGGAATTCATGACGGGTAGCGTTAGCATTGGCGTAAGTAATACGCCGGGAACGTATATCCTGCCAAATGTCATCAGCCACTTTAAAGGAGATTACCCGAATGTAAACAAAGCCTGACGATTGGGAACGCCTCAGAAGTCGCGCATCTATTAACAACGGAACGCTCGACTTCGCCGTGAACGGTTGGAACGCATCATACCACAAAGAAGTATATGTCGTCAGATTCATGGAGGACGATCTGGTGTTGGTCGTATGACCAAAATCGTAGTTGCAAGCATAACGTGCGCAGACGGCATGGCAATCCGAAAAATGGGTTCTGTTGTTCATAAAACGGATTCGCAGCGCTACACCCAATATAAATAAAGTTGCAGAATCATGCGTAAGGTATGGGTTCTCTTCCTACACATCCAATATGTACGGGTTGAAAATATCTGTATATCGTCGTGTCATGTAACCATTATTTGTAACTTCAGTCTGATATACATATAAGTAGAAAATTTACAAAATCACACATATGGTGGCACAGGGAGGTACACATGATGAAAATTACGAAAATGTTAGCCGCGGTAATTGCTATGACTGTAGTTTGCTCAATGTGTATGGTCACGCTGGCTGATGAGACTGTTGGCGAAACCGCGATGCCTGAGGTCCCTGTTGTTTTGGAGACTCCAAGCACAGACGCTGTTGTACCCACAGATGGCAACTCCTTTGTGGATAATTCCACCCCTATCGAAACGGTCGCTGGCGAGCCGACAGCCAGCCCCGCCGCAGGTGTCACTGTCGAGCCAAGCGCTCTGCCTGCTGAAGATATTCTCACTGAGGAGAATATGATCCCCGCTGAGGAAGCCTTGTTCGAGTCGACCGCACAAGCTACTGCGGAAAATGGGATGGATGCGACGGTTGCTCCCACCGCAGAAGTCACACCCACACCAACCGACGTGCCTGATGAGCAAGTCATGCCCGAAGCACTCCCTACCGAGGAACCCTTACCTGATTTATCGGGCGTTATCATCGCGCTTCATTATCTTAGTGGAAGCGACGTCAGCCTGGGAGATACCGTCATGATGTCCGCTGAAATCACAGGCCTCGATGGGATGGCGTACACCATACAGTGGCAGTATTTGACGGGTGGTGTATGGCACGATCTGAGCGGTGCGAACGGCAATACCTGTCAGTTTACGCTCACCATGGACAGCGCCACGTATGCCTGGCGGGTTGTGTTGACGGTCGGCTGAGCGTTCACCTGATTAATAACCTTCTAAAGTAGCATCTATTTGACGTTATTATTCGTATACCTGAACCGACCAATAGGTGAAAGGATATATTTATGAAAAGAGCCACTCACAAGTTCCTGGCTGTTTTGATCGTCATGATTTTTCTGAGCGGTAGTGACTTCGGAGCACTGGCGGCACAGCAGATTGTCAGCGGGACTTTGCAGAATGACTTCAATCTGGCGGGAAATGGCCAAACATGGACGCTGACCATGAATGATAACAATGGCAGTGGGACGAACGTGAATGCACCCAAGGAGTATGGGAAGAAAACGCTTGTTCCGCAGCCTGCGAACCAGCCCACTTACGGAACCAACCATTTCGAGGGCTGGAGCTTCGATTCGAACGTATTGGGCAAGGTTTATAACACGCAGGCGGCTCTGGATAATGTGGAACTAATAGAATTCCCTTTTGAAATGCATAATAACAACATTACCATTTATGCTGTCTGGAGTAATCTCCAGCCCCAAGTAGTCAACGTGACGCTCTCCTATGCCAGTGATGCGTCTTATACCGGCAGCCTTCCGTCGTCCGTTACTGTGGAGAGCGGTCAATCGATCACCGTCGCGGGCGGGGCTGGTCTCTCGCGTGCTGGTTATACCTTCGCCGGCTGGAAGCGTAAACAAAGCGGTAACCTGATCGATCCGGCTTACGGGCCGAGTTGGGTGCCCAGCATATCCATCAGTACGGATACGGTACTCTATGCATATTGGTCTCCTGTGTCTTATACCATCAGCTACCTCAGCAATCTGCCACCCGCCGCTGCCGGTCGCATGAGTAATCCCAACCCAAGCAGCTACAACATTGAGAGCTCCTTCTCGTTGCAAAATGCATCCTGTACTGGCTATACCTTCGTTGGCTGGTACCTGTCTCCGGGCTATGAACAAAGTTCCATTGTTACCCAGCTAACCCAAGGCAGCACCGGTGTACGCGTATTCTACGCTAAATTTACGGTCGAACCGTTATCCGGTCTGAGCCTCAACAGTTACGACGGCGTATATGACGGCATGCCTCATGGGGTGACGCTTGTAGACGGTGATAAACAGTTGCTTGGTTCGGACACAATCACTTACAGCACTTCCAATGCCTATATAGACGCGATGATAGCGCCGCAGACCGTGACTGTGAGCATTTTCCGTGATGGCGTTAAGGTGAAGGAACTGAGTGCGACAGTCAAAATTGCAAAGCGGCCTGTTACAATTACAGCAGACTCTAGCACTGTAACGTATGACTCGCTGCCGCACAGCGTAACCACATGGACCGTAGAGCCTACCACATCCGACCGTGGGCTTGTCGGCAGCGATGCAATACAGAGCGTGACGCTTACTGACAATACGCGCACCGTTGTAGGCGAGTGTTATCCAACGCCTTCGGGAGCGACATTCGCAATCGGCAACGCAGATAACTACAACTGTATTTACGAGAGCGGTTTGCTAAAAGTGACCCAGCGTGCAGACCTCGACGTGAAGCTAAGCGCTGGTGAATACGTGTATGACGGAACCTTTTACGGCTATACGGTTGATACCAATGGCATTCCGGTTACGTTGGAATACCGCATCGACGGCGTTGGCACATGGCAACCTGTGAGCGACAGCAACCCCTTGCCCACATATCAGGATGCCGGAATCTACGTTTTACAGGTGCGAGCCAGCAATCCCAATTATTCAAACACCCCAACGGCGAGGGCAACTTTGACCATTACTCCCCGCGATTTGACATTAAACGCCGGCACACTCAGCGAGCCCTATAATGGCCTGCCGTATACAATGACGGATTGGTGGGTAAGCCCGAGTACGAGTAATTCTGGTCTTGTGTCAGGCGATGGCATCATCAGTGTGATTCTGGACGATAACACGCGAACTGTGCCTGGAAGCAATGATGTTGGCATTGCTGTGGACGCATGGGCGCCGGGTACAGAGCCTGCCAACTATCATGTGATTACCGTCAAGGGTTCGATAACGGTAACGCAAAGCATGGATGCCCCCACCATCGCGTCTGCCGACCGAACAGTAACCTATGATGGAAATTCGCATCAGTTGGACTACTCGGTAACGGTGCCAGAAGGCACACCCTATAATGTATACTATCACACTGGCGATGGCGTTTGGATCCGATTGTCACAAGATGGTCAGTTGCCCGGGCGAAGAAATGCGGGCATATACCATTTCTATCTGAAGGTTGAAAGCCCTTGGTATGCAAATGCGGGCGAGACTTCTGCCACGCTTACCATCGAGCCATTCGTTATCTCCGCGGCGCAAGTCGAGTTAAATGGCGTAAATACTGTGTATGATGGCGATGGGCATTCCATCGGCTTGCCAGAAGTGATTCGCACTGATTTGGGTAATATCAGACTGAAGGACGAGTTTGATATCACTTATCAGAGTGGCGATCCAGCCTCTCCCCTCGGGCCACAAGCAGAAAACCCGCTGTTCTACGACGTGGGAGATTATCCTGTAACAGTATTGTTATCATCAGAAAGTGGTAACTTTACCGTCGAACCTGTTACAGCTTCAGTCATCATAACGCCACGAGCACTCACCATCAGCTATGGCACGATCAACGAGGTATATAACGGCCAGACACATACAGTACCTCTTGATATCGAGGGTTTAACTTCGCGCGATACCATTCAGTTGACTGAGCAGAACCGTACCGCTGTCAATGTGACCCGTTTGCCTGATGGTACGCTGAGTGCGCTCCCCACCACGGCAACTGGCTGGTTGCTGACCGATGCGACGGACAGCACAATTGACCGTGCCGATAACTATAGCGTGACAGTAAACCCTGGTACCATTATGGTAACACCCAGACCGCTGCAGGTTATTGTGGACAGTCAGACTTTCGTGTATGACGCCAGCCTGCATACGGTGAGCGACCTGCATAGCGAAGGGCTTCTTGAAACGCAGACACTAAACGCGGTGCTGGCTGATAATAGTGCTGTCAATGTCATAACTGGGCAGCAGATAACGCTGGCGAGCGCGACCATTACTGACGACGCAACGGGCACGGATGTGACTGACAATTACGCCATCGAGAGCAAACTAGGCACGTTGACTGTCACCCCCGCACCACTGACCCTGATCGTGACTACGCTCGGCGTGGTATATGACGGCCTTGACCATCAGCCGGACGTGTATGCGCCCCAAGGATTAATGGGTGATGACTCACTTGAGGCTTACTCGCTGCTTGGCATGCCGCAGCGAGCGGTTGGCAGGTATGCCGACGTGGGTCTTGATCTGGAGCAACTGGTGCTGATGAACCCCGCCGGCATCAACGTGACCAGCAACTACATGATTACCGTGCAGAATGGTCAACTGGAAATCTACGCAGCCACCGCAGCTTACTACGTCAACTACTATTACAACGGCGCTTTGGCGGATGACGCTACCGTAACGCTAAACGGCGTGCTCGGTTCCACTGTGAACACGTATCCGCCGCGGTTGCTTGCCGGATATACACTTAGCCGCGTCCAAGGCTTGCCGTTGGTCCTCAGAAGCGATGTTTTGCAAAATGTGATAAACGTATACTACACAAACGCGCCCAGGCCTGTAACCATAGCCGATCTGGAAATCCCGCTGGGTGTTAATGATTACAACTTCGAGGAGGGCCTAACCGTGGAATGACGGTGGAGGCTTGCGCTACCAAGTGCGCGTTGAGAACGCGCACTTGGTGTACCCGAACACAGTGGAGGGGCTATACCTTATGAAGAAGTTGGTCGCACTTTTGATCGTTTTGGTACTCGGCAGCAGCGCAGCATTCGCGCAGGGTTCGGAGACAGCTACCTCATCGTCCCCCATAGTGGTTGCTATCGCTACGCAGATGAGCGGTTATTTCTATAGCAACATGTGGGGCAGCAACAACGTGGATGCCAACCTTCGTAGCCTGTTGAACGGCTATAACACTGTGGTTTGGAAACCCACGGGCGAATTTGCCGTGGATTCGTCCGTAGTGGCGTCGTATAGCGTAGTGGATGACAGACAAGGAAACCGCACCTACACGTTCGATTTGGTGCACGGGTTGCTGTATAATAACGGTACGCCTATCACAGCAAAGGATTATGTATTCACTGTACTTTTACAGAGCGACCCGTTGATTTCTGAACTGGGCGGTCAGCCGACCAATTTCGAAAACTTGACAGGCTATTCTGAGTATGTGGCGGGTACACATGCGATATTCAGTGGTGTACGCCTGCTGGGGGATTATCGTTTTTCCATAACCGTTTCGTCAGACCGACTTCCGTACTATTTCGAGCAGATGCTGATGGATATCAACCCGACCCCCATACAGGCGATTGCGCCCGGCTATGATGTACGTGACGATGGTCGCGGTGTATATCTCACCAACGCGACTGCCGAAGTCGGTGCACCCGTGCCACTTACACTCGACCTGTTAAAAACGACCCTGATCGGTGAAAATGGCTATGTGCACCAGCCGCATATCACTTCTGGCCCCTATCAGTTGGTTACCTATGACGCAGCAGCCAGTTCGGCCACGATTGCAATCAACCCCTACTATCAGGGGAATTTTGAAGGCAGAAAGCCTGAATTACCCGCCATCAAGATTGTTTACATGGACAATGAGAGCGCCTTGGATGCTTATGAGCGTGGCAATGTGCAAATCATACACAAAATGACCGATGTGAGCGAGGTGGCGCGCGCTCGCACATTGCAGGAAAGCGGCGGCGGAGAGCTTATCAACTTTTTGAGCGCGGGGTATTCCTTCCTTGCTTTTGCTTGTGAGCAAGCGCCAACCGATGATGTAAATGTGCGCAAAGCCATTGCTATGTGTATCGATCGCAACGCCTTCTGCACAGACCTGTTCCAAAACAATGCATTGCCTGTGTATGCGTATTATGGCTATGGCCAGTGGATCGTGTCGCAAAATACCGATGCTTTAGCGAAATATGAGATCGGCTTCGATGTGGACACTGCCCGCGACCTTCTGATCAAGGCTGGTTATACCTACAACGAGGATGGAAAGCAGTATAAGGATAACAAACATCAGGTGCGGTGCTGCATCAAAAAAGGTAAACTGATACCGCTGGAATTGCGTTGGGCTAAAACGCCTGGCAAAGCAAGCGACTTGTTGGAAAGTCAGCTGACTGACGCATGCGCAAAGCTCGGTATCCGCTTGAAGGTCAAGAACATGAGCTTTGCAGATATGCTTCCTCAGTATTTACGGGTGAATGAAACGCGCGACTATAATCTGTTTTTCCTGACGGAGACGTTCTTCTTCACGTTTGACCCATATAACACCTACAATGTTGACGATGCATGGCAAGGGGCTGTGAATACATCCGGCCTGAGGGACGAGCGGCTGATGCGTGCTGCTCGCGACATGCGTCGCGTACCAAGTGGGGACATTGAGGCCTTCACAGCCAAATGGTTCAAGTTTCAGGATCGCTGGCGTGAAGTAATGCCCACCGCTCCCATCTACTCTAATGTATATTTCGACCTCTGTTCGCCTACGCTATACGAGTATACAGCTAATGTGCGGTATGGTCTTTCTTATGCGCTGCTCAATACCACACTGGTCAAGCCAACGGGTACACCCTAAGCTTAAAAGAGTCAACCAAAAGCGGGTCAAACCGTGCAACGATCCAGCGGCAAAGAACGCATACTGACGATGGATTTCGTCTCCGACCAACTTAATGATGGCAAGCGCTTTGGGGTACTTTTGCTGATATGCTCGGCATGTTCGCCAAAGAGTGTTTGGCGACCTACGCGGAGAAATCCACCAAACGAGCAGGCTAATTTGCATTCCTTGAATATGTTTCCAAAGTACGCGGTGGCACCCAAATGCATCAAGGTAGATTATGAACCAGAGTTTATCTTCAGGGTGCTGGATGCCTGAATCTATGACCGGAAAGGGTCTATCCCGAATATTGTTTAACGCCAAAGTGCGAGGGCGACAAAATCAAAGCTAGCAGGTAAGCAGGGTTCTGCTCACCTGCCTTGGCTGTAACGGCAGCAAAATCCTAGCATTCTGTCAAGGACGGCCGCGAAGCGGCCGTTTATTTACCCATGACGGAACGGCTGGATATTGCAATTCCCAGTTACGCGGGAAGTCGGTCAGCAAAGAACACTTCAAGCTGGGAGCGGATCACCCCCAGCCCTGTCTGCGTCCCGTCCATTTTTCCGTGATATCCATCATCGCCAGATACCGCATTTTGAGCAGACTGTCATCTGTGGGAAAGACAGATTTGGATTTGATCCCCTTTCAAAGTTGGCGGATGAAGCCCTCAATCGCATTGGTGATATTGATGATTTTCCGCACCTCACCCGACTACTTGAAATAGGTGCTCAGGCCCGCCCAGTTTGCCCGCCAGGACTGCACGGTCTGGGGATATTTCTTGCCCCAGAGTTCCTCAAATCGCTCCAGCATAGATTTGCATTCACGCGCTTTTCCCCGATACCTTCGCTTGCCTTTTAGCTCCCGACCCGCATTCCTGTTGCAGATAGGTGTTTTGATGCGGGATAAATGCTGACAAAACGCGGATATAAGCGATCGTATTCCGCAGCAGCCGCATCATCGGGCAAATAGGTGCTGCTCCTGTGCTGGTGCTCAAGCATGGCGGTGAAATCATGATATCCGGCCAGATCACCGCGCCCGACGAGCACTGCCGATGCCAGCGCCATCGCCGGCAGGTAGGTGGCATCAAGGTTTACCTGTATCGGCAGGTGAAGCATATCCGCAAGGATCTGGCACCACAAGCCCGAGCGCGCACCGCCGCCCACCAACGAGCAACGCACAGGCCGCCGCCCCATCGCCTCCACGCCTTGCCGTATGGAAAACGCAACACCTTCCAGCGCCGCGCGTGCCATGTGCGCCTGACCTGTTGCAGGGCGTACATCCACATAACAACCCGTTGCTTCTGCATCCATGATCGGAAAGCGCTCGCCCACCAGATAGGGTAAAAACAGAAGCCCTCCACTTCCGGGCGCAACGGACGAAGCCAGCGTTTCAAAGCGCGTAAACCGCTCTTCTTCTTTGCCTCCCCCACAGAATGTGTCCGCAGCCCAACGATGAACACTGCCCGCGTTGAAAAACGGTACCACATTGATGTACATGCCTTGTGGCATCGCTACAAGGTTCGATACCCCCGCGGCGCGCAGCGGCGCATTTGCCGTCCCTGCTACCCAGCCGGATGTGCCAAGATTCACATGATATTCGCCGTCCGATACCACACCGCTTGCCAGCGCCGTCGCGCCCGCATCTCCTGCACCCGCATAAACGGGAACCCCCTCTGGATAGCCCGTCTCGCATGAAGCACGACTGCTTACCTGCCCTACGCACTCATCTGCGCTGCACAGGCGTGCCCACATGACGGAGGTCAGCCCTACGCATTCCAGCCAGTCCTGTCTCCAGCATCCGGCCTGGATGTCCATCAGCCCTGCCGTACTGGCGCTGGTCACATCCGTTACCCATGCTCCCGTCAGCCGCGTGATCACGTAGTCCTTCGCACTCAGCAAAGCATGCGCCACATGCCGGTACGCCTCCGACAGATGCTGCTTTACCCACAACAGCTTCGCAAAAGGACGAGAGCCATCAAACTGATTGGCTGTGACCCGTTCGATTACTTCGCGCCCCAGTTTGGCGGCAATCTCCTCCGCCTCTGCCGCGGCGCGGCCATCCGAGTAAAGGATCGCGTCCATTACGGGGGCGCCTGCCTCATCTAGCAGGATCAGATCCTGCATCTGCCCGCTGAGCACGATGCCGATCAGCTCCCCCGCACCGCATAGACGCGCGAAATGCTTCGAAATGCTGCAAAACGCCTGATACCACTGCTGCGGACTTTGTTCAAGGTGGCTCGCGTCTTCACCGCGACGGAGCGTATCCAGCGGCATGCTCTGCTCTGATATCAGCTTTCCGTCCGTTTGGATCAGCACGCCCTTAACGGCAGTCGTGCCGATATCGAATGTCGCGATGGCCTTCATTTCATATCCTCCTGGTCAGTGGCGGCCTTCATGGTTTGGATGAATTGGAGCAAATTCTGCAGAGATTCGTTCTGGTGGCTGACCATGGCCGTGCCGACGATCGCGCCTGCGAACCCCTGGTCCAGCAGATAGCGGACGCGCTGGGGCGTGTCGATGCCAAATCCGGCGAACAGATTGGTCCTGCCGATCTCCTGCGAAAGCTTCAACAGTGGGCCGAAGGTATCGCGCTCCACCTTTTTGCCCGTTTGCCCCACGTAAAGCTGCATATAGACCAGCGGCGCCTCCGCAAAGCAGGTCTTTGCATCCTCCAGCGGGGTCTCGGGGTTTACAAAGCCCAGCACATCGCAGCCATATGGTGCCAGTTGCTCGGCCAGGGCAGTGCGCTGCGTTAGGCTCAGGTTAGGCAACACAAGCGCATCGACCACACCGGCCTTTGCCAGGTTCAGGTAGCGTGGCGTATCGAGCAGTTCGGCATTATAGCCCATCACCCACAGCGGTACGTCCACCGCTTTGCGGATGCGCTCCCAATAGGCCATATCATCCCAGATGGAGAGATCCGCCAAGCGGTTGGCCTCTTTGATAACATGCCCATCGTTGGCAGGGTTCTGCGATGGAAAGCCGACCTCCAAAATGTCCAGCCCCGCCGCTGCGCTTTGGATCACGGCTTCGATAAAGCCGTCTCGCGAAGGATAGCCCGCCAGCAGGAACCCCACCAACAGGCGCCTACGCTTTTCGAGTGCCAGGCGGTTCCGTGCCGACATCACATCACTCATTTTTCCCTCCGCCACCGAGTTTTTGCAGGATCAAAGCCAGTATGATAATACAGCCTGTAAGCAGATCCTGCATAAAGGTGGGCACCTGCAGAATGGTCAAACCGTTTGCCAGAACACCGAGAATGACCGAGCCAACGAGTGTGCCCCAGATGTTGGCGACACCCTCCTGAAACATCGTTTTCCCCAAAAACACAGCGGCATAGGCCTGCAGGAAAAGGCCGTCGCCGCCCGAAGGATGCGCCGAACCCAGACGTGAAGCCAGCAGCACACCTGCCAAGCCGGATAGCGCCGCACACAGGGCGAAGGCGATGTTTTTCATCCAGCGCACGTTGATGCCTGATACGCGGGCGGCTTTCTGGTTGCCGCCGATGGCGTACAGCTTGCGCCCATAGGCTGTATGCCGCATCATAAACCAGAACAGCACCGTCAACAGCAGCATGATGATCGTCAGCAGCGGTACCCCTAGCACAGTGGTGGAGCCGATATAACGGAAATCCTTGGGGATATCCTGGAAGATCGTGCTGCCACCCGTGATCCAGAAGATGATGCCAGTGATGATGGTGCTCATCGCCAGCGTAGTAATAAAGGAGAGGATATTGAACTTGGTCACCAGCCATCCACTCAGGAAGCCGACCAAAGCACAGCCGACCACCGCCAACAGGAAGCACAGCACGATCGGCACACCGCGTACGGCCAGCGTGGCCCCTAAAATGCCGCCGAGGCTTGCCAAAGAGCCTAAAGACAGGTCAAACTCGTCCATGACCATGATCAGGGTGGCGCCCACCGCCACGATCACTAGCAGCGAAATCTGCCTGCTGATATTGATGAGGTTCCCCATGGTGAAGAATGCATCCGGCCGCAAAACGCTGAATGCGATGATGATAAGCGCCGCCGCAAGGAGCGTGCCATATTTCTTCAGGAAACCGCCCATGTTGACCCGATTTTCCATGCTAATCGGTCCTTTCCGAACATCTTTTGTGTTGATCTCCAGTGTCGCTGCGTCCATGCGGTACCAACGCACCGAAAATCAGGTCAGTTTTCAAAGCAGCAGGCCAGCACCTGCTCCGCTGTAAGCGCGCTGTTGTGAAAGCGCTGTTTGCTTCGCCCGCCTGCGACCACCTGCACGTTGTCGGCGACCTCCAGCACTTCCTTGAGGTCTGAGGACACAAACACAACGCCGCTGCCCGCAGATGCCAACGTCCTGAGCAATTTATGGATCTCCTTACGGGTCATGACATCCACGGCCTGCGTGGGTTCATCGCACAACAAAACCTTTGGGTCAGACAGCAACGCTCTTGCGAAAACCACCTTTTGCTGGTTGCCACCGCTGAGCTGTTCCACACGCTGCTCCGGTCCCGTGGTTTTGATTGCCAGCGAGGCAATCTTCTCTTTCGTATCGCGCGTTTGCGCCTTATCATTCAATACGCCCAGCCGTGCATAATGGTCGATGGTCGAAAGCGTGGTGTTCTCCCTCACGCTGAGCGACGTGACCAACGCCGTGCCGCGCCGATCCTCTGCAATCATGACCATACCCAGCGCGAGTGCGGCGGCTGGCGTACGGTGTTCAAAGAGATTGCCATCGAGCGTTACGCTGCCACCGTGCCCCGCGCGGTAGCCATAGAGGCATTCCAGCGCTTCTGTGCGCCCACTGCCGCCAAGCCCGAATACGCCCAGTATCTCCCCCCTGCGGACGCTGAAGCTCATGTCCTTAACGATGCCGTCTTTCGTGGCCAAATGGCTCACCTGAAGTATCTCCGAGCCAAATTCCTGCGCGCTTTCAAGTGCTTCACTCTGCCAATTGTCCGTCATCAGCCCAATCAGCTGATCCTTGTCCACGGCGGCAGTATCGACCGTTTTCACGCACTGCCCGTTTTTCAGCACCGTTATGCGATCCGTCAGGCGGAATATCTCGTCCATCCGGTGGGTCACATACAGGATCGCCGTACCGTTTTTCTGAAGCTGTGCGATGGCATTGAAGAGAAGCTCGGTCTCTTTATCCGTTAGCGACGCGGTTGGCTCGTCCAGCACCAGCAACCGGCACTCTGTCATCATCGCACGCAAAATCTCGATCAGTGTCCGTTGCGGCGGCGTAAGCCTACTGGCGGGGAGGCTCAGGTTCACATCGATGCCAAGGCGTTTTGCCAGCGCGTCCACTTGCCTGCGCATTTCTTTCCAATCTACTGCCCCGGTCGCTTTCTTGGGGTACTCAAAACCCAGGTAAACATTTTCAACGCCAGAAAAGCACGGCACAAGGTGTCTGTCCTGATGGATCACGTTGATCCCAAGCATCCGACTCTGTTTGGGGTTGGCAGGGTGGACATCCTGTCCGTTCCAAACGAGCCTTCCGCCGTCCAAGTGGTAGACGCCCGTCAATATTTTGATCAGCGTAGACTTGCCCGCGCCGTTTTCCCCCACCAGCCCGTGCACCTCACCCGCGCGTACATCCATGCAAACATCCCGCAGCGCATACATGCCGCCAAACTGTTTGGTAAGGTTCTCGATTGATAGCAGCATACAATCCCTCCCATACAAAGGTCGCCGCCAAAGCGTCTGGCTCCTTGGCGGCGACCATGCCCGGGGGAAGCCTCTCCCGGGTCAATCCACGATTACTGCTTGGTGATCAGCACGGCAGGGGCGTACTGATCGCCAGGCGTGACGGTTTCGCCATTGAAAAGCTTGATCATCTCGGTCACGACGATATTCGCCATGCCTTCAAAGTTCTGTGCCATCGTTGCCTTCAGGTTGGAACCCTGCTCAATCAGTTCGACCGCCTGACTGTTGCCGTCCACGCCGGTCACGATCACCTCGTCGCGCCCCGCGTCGGTCAGGGCTTGCGTAACGCCAATGGCCGGTTCGTCCCAGGCGCACCACACAGCGGTAATGGAGTCCTTCGCGGCATTGGCAAGGATCAGGTTTTCCATGATCGTGCGGGCGCTGTCGATCGGGCCGGGCACTTCGACATGCTGTTCCGTGATCAGTTTGATATCAGGATACTGTTTGAGCAGATCGTCAAATGCCTGGCAACGTTTCGCTACGCCTGGATGCGGGCGGTGCGTCAGCGCGATGACCGTGCCTTTGCCACCCATCAAGTCCTCAAACAGGTAGCGGGCAATATCCTCGCCCATCTTGTAGTTATCGCTTGTGGCGTTTACCATCATACCTTCCATGTAGCCGCTGTCGCAGCCAAATACCGGCACGTTGGCGTCAAAGGCCATCTGTAGCTGCGTTGCCACCAGCCCGGGATCCGCGCTGACCAGCACGATCGCATCCGCCTTTGAGCTGACGCTGTCTTCAATACGGCTGGCCAGCTGGCCAAAGTCGCCCTTTGTATCCACCACCGTGACGTTGACACCCTGCGCCTCCAGCCCGGCCTTCATGTACTCGATCATCTGGTTGGTGGTCACGGAGCTAAGGTTTGCGGTCAGCAGGGAAACGTTTTTCCCTTGCTGGCCTTCCGCGGCGGCCAGCGTGCTCAGTGAGCACAGCAGCGCGAGGGTGACGAGGATGGCGAGTAGTTTTTTCATGTGGTTGCCTCCCTTTTATTTAGTGAACGTGTTATTGCATGGGCCGTTTCCAGGTTGGTCATGAAAACGTCCATATAACCAGTTTTAAGCGCCGCCACGATCGCGTCGGTCTTGCTGTCGCCCAGCGCAATGGCGATGGTACGCGCGCTTTTGAGGGTCTCCAGCGTTTGCCCGATCATCCTGCGTTCAATGGCCGGATGCACGATATTGCCCTGCGCTCCGAAATACGACGTGCATACGCACCCGACGGCCCCTTCGCGCTTGAGCGTCTCGATATCCCTTGTGGATAAACCGCCGGCGACTACGTTACTGGCAGTGTTCTCCATCTGTCCGATTCCGACCATCGCTACATCACAGGCTTTTCCCTGTCGCAGCAGCGATTCTATCTCCGGCTCACGCACCAGCAGATCTCGCGCCTCTTCGCTCTGCATCACCGCAGGGGCGTTCAGCGTTAAGCTGGTGGAACTGCACCGTGCGGCAAAATCCTGCGCAATGGTGTTGGCATGCCAAGGCGCATAGCGGCTGCCCAATCCCCCCACCAGCGGCACGATCTTGAGCCCGCGACGCGGAAAATTGACCAGGCCTTTGACCAGCCCTGCGATCGTTCGCCCGCTCATCACCCCTACGACATTGCCATCGGCAATATAGTTCTCCAGATAAGCTCCCGCCATGCGACCAAACTCATCCAGGAGGGATTCCTTAGGTACCCCGGTCGTATTAAAAACCAGCGCATCCTTTAGCCCGAACGCCGCAATCAGCTCTTTTTCCAGCTTCGTCTCGTCTAAAAAAGGGTCGTTGATCTTGATGGACACGAGGTTCTCTTCCCGCGCCTTTTGCAACATCCGGCTGATCTGCGGTCGGGATATGCCCAGTGTTTCGGCAATTTCCTTTTGGCTTAGATCCTGCTCGTAATACATCTGGCAGAGTTTAAGTAAAAGTCGCTGGTTCATGTACGATTTCCTCTCTGTTGCTCGCAATTATGTTCACGTTAAGAACTTAATTTCACTCGCATTCTAACATTCGTTCCCTAAGTTGTAAATAGCTTTTCTGAAATTTTGTTTTGTAACTGAAATTAATTTCATTTACCGTCTATCATCCATTATGCTCTGTCGTTCTGACACAGCCGACACTCATATAGCTACCCTTTCGGCAAATGAATGCGTCTATGTCAGATATGCGTTAATTGATCAGGAGAAATCATCACAAGGCGATGCCAAACCGAACGGTAACGTTGTCCGTGGCTGAGGATGCACAATAATAGTAACATCATGCACCCAGATATGCACCCACTTGAGCTTTCGTGTAAAGGTGCCTTGCGAGTTGAAATATCTGTATTCTCCCGCCTCTGCAAACGTGCAAACATGCCGTTCCACCGGCCTTTCGAAAAGCGAAAGGCCTTACAAGTCAACGTTTCCCGCCCATGCAAAAAAGGCGCCTACCTTGTATCGAGATGGACGTCCTTTGTTGGAAAATGCTGATACTGCTGATACAATCAGGAGCGGGTGCACTCTGGAACGGGAAATCGTGTAATAGTGCTCACATCGTCACATACCTCGAGAGCAAGTTACTGCAAGCGGTGGCTAGCGATGTTACCCGGCTTGAGAAAGGCGGTTACCTGGAGCGTTGCCTTTCAACAGCGACGTATGGGGCGACATCAGATCGCTTGATGTGGCGCCATTGCCCACGGGGGCAGCCAACGTGGGTGGTATGGATAAATGCACGGAAATGGGCTATACTGTGCTTGAACTGCAGCGATCAGCGTATGGCCACTCGCTTGCCACATATGCCTGCTGCCTAATCTCGGCAACGTCTGGCGGTGGTCGCATACGAGAAGCTGCAAGTGCGGTTGAAAGTCATAGCTTTGGTAACGCAGCCAATCATGAAAACCTCTGCTGCCCAAAAGCAATGCCGCCTGATACAATGCTTGACGTTCCAAAAACGGAAAGCGCCGAATGCGACGACGCAGACTGCGTGGGAGCAAGCTGACATGGCATTGCCTCCGCCCTGATCGGCGGCACATTCCAACCGGAAAGGAGCGTTTGCCGTTGCAGAAAAAGCGCCTGACCCACCGCATCGCCATCTATATGGCTGTTTTGATCGTCATGCTCGCGGTGTTGCTCGCGGGGTATGCGTTTTCGACTTATTCGATCCTGAGCGACGAGATGCGGGCCGAGGCGATCAGCATCCTGGATGTGTACGGCGGCCAGTACCAGAGCCGCGTGGCGCAGATGGACAAGCTGCTCCAGAACCTGCTGCTGCAAAAGCAAACCACCTTGCAACTGCTCAAGAGCACCAGCGAGGCCAAGCGGTTTTATGCCGCACAGGAGATCCACAAGTACATACAGAATGTGACGCTGTCTGACAAGAGCGTGGGCCTTTTCGTGGTGGCGGACAACGAATACGGCCTGTGCGTGGACGCTTCTTCCACAAGCGTGAGCTATCGGGAACGCACTGCCATGCGCGATTTTGCCGTGCAGAGCGCCTCTGCGGCGGCGCAGCCGCGCCAGTGGCGCTTTGTTGCGCTGGCGGGTAAAACATACCTGTATAAGATGTACATCTATCGCAACCGCGTTGCCGCCGCCTTTACCGAAACCGGCGATTTTCTGGCCACCGTGCCCCTGAACGGCAAGCAGCAGCAAACGCTGATCCTGACCGATGGCGTGGGGATCATCACTGATTTTATCGGCGGCGCCATCCCGCGTGATCAGGTGGGCAAACC
Source organism: uncultured Oscillospiraceae bacterium (assembly GCA_964584315.1). Taxonomy (GTDB): domain Bacteria; phylum Bacillota; class Clostridia; order Christensenellales; family Aristaeellaceae; genus CAXXOK01. The sequence continues at coordinate 18,106 of CAZOZO010000001.1, read as the reverse complement.
GCTGGGCAGCCTGCGGCTTTCGGGCGTGCAGGCGGCGGATTATGCCGTGGCGGACGGGCAGATCGGGATACACCTTCGCATCCGCAGCGTGATTGCGTGGAGCCAGACGCGCATCATCATGGCGGTGATGTTGCTGGTGCTGCTGGTAACGCTGTCCATCGGTGCGTTGATCGTGCGCTACCTCCGGCGCGAGATGGTGCGCCCGATGCAGCGCATGACCGAGGATATGCGCCGCATCGATGGCGGTGAATACGCGCTGCGCATACAGGGTGATTTTGGCACGCTGGAGTTCAGCCAGCTGAAAGACACGTTCAACCGGTTGATGGACGTGATCGTGCACCTGCGAATCCAGACCTATGAAAAGCGCATCGAACTGCGCGAGATGGAGCTCAGGAGCATCCGGCTGCAGTTGAAGCCACATTTTTTCCTGAACGCCATCACAACACTCTCCAGCCTTGGCAGCCAGGGCAAGGAACGCGAGCTGAAGACGTATGTAGACGCTCTGTCCAAAAACATTCGCTATATGTTTAAATCCGGCCTGCATACCGTGCCGCTCAGGGAAGAGATACGCCATGTGGAGAATTACTTTGAAATGCAGGAGTGCAAGTATCCCGGGTGCCTGTTCCACTTTATCGAGTTGCCGCAGGAGCTTGAAACCTGGCGCGTGCCGCAGATGCTCGTGCAAACCTTTGTGGAAAATGAATACAAATATGCTGTTTCGATGGATGAAGTGCTCACCATCCTGATCCGGGTCACGCTGGAAATCACGAATGGCGAGCGAATGCTGCTGATCCGCATGGAGGACGACGGCAAGGGCTATCCGGAGGATGTGCTCCGCTATATGAACGGCGACGCGCCACGGCCAGCCAACGATGGCGAGCGCGTCGGCTTATGGGGCATCAAGCGCATGATGGCGCTGATGTATGAGCGGGAGGATCTGATCCGCCTTTCGAACATACAGCCGCACGGCTGCGCCAACCTCATCTATGTACCGGAGACCCCAATCCACGAGTACCGTGATAAATCTGCGGCTTTGCAGCCCTAAGGACGGGAGGCATACATCGTGAACCTGCTGATCGTGGACGACGACTTGCCTACGGTGGATGTGGTGCGCCATGCCATCGACTGGGAAGCCATCGGCATTAACAAGGTGGAGGTCGCCTATGCCGTCGCACAGGCGAAGCGCATCCTCCTGCGCGGTAAAACGGACATCGTGATCAGTGATATCGAGATGCCGCAGGCTTCGGGGCTGGATCTGCTGAACTGGGTGCGCGCGAACGGCATTGACGTAGAGTTTTTGCTGCTCACCTGTCACGAACGGTTCGATTATGCGGCCAGCGCGATCAAGCTGGACGCGGTGGAATACCTGACCAAGCCGTTCAACCCGACCATCATGGCGCTGTCGTTGCAAAAAACCGTGGCGCGCATCAAGGAAAAGCAGCGCCTGCGCGAAGGCAGCCGCTACGGCGAGTGGCGCTCCGAAAACCTGCAACGCGAGGAGATCAATTTCTGGCTGTCGCTCTACAACGGAGGTGCGCCCCGCGACCGAGGGCACATACGGCGTGAAATCGAGGCGCGCGGCTTGCCCGTGGATGCGGACGAGCCCTACCGGCTGGTGGTGACTCGCGTGGCGGATCATGAGCCGGTGGCACAGGAGTTGGGCCAGAGCCTGCTGTATTACATTCTGGAAAACGCGCACGCGCGCCATCTGTTTGACCATGAAGAGAACGCCCGCTCCATCCGCCGCACCGGCCCCAACGGCCTGTGGTACTTTACCGCGGCCAACCAGGCACCGGACGCACGGCTGCGCGAGCGCTGCGCAAGGGTGATCGAGGCCTGCGCGGAGTCCGCCAAGGTGAAGGCGACCTGCTGCATCGGCGCGCCTTGCGCCATTGAGATGCTGCCTGATAAGCTGCCCGTGCTGCAAAAGCTGGTAGAGCGCAGTGTTGTGTTTTTCGGACAGGCCTTCACCGAGGACGAAGCGATTACGGCGGACGAGGAAACGCAGGTACTGGAAATCGACAAGCTGAAGGACATGCTGCTGCGCTACGATAAGGTGTCGCTGCTGAATACGCTTAAAGATGCGCTGGCCAGCCGCACCGCGCTGCGCACCCTTACGGAGCGCACACTCTACCTGATGCAGCAGGAGTTGACGCAGGCGGTGTATGCCTACCTTGCGGATGCGGGCGTTCAGGCGGCGCGCCTGTTTGCGGACGAAAGCGCGGTATCCCTTTCGGAGCAGGCAAGCCGCTCGTCTCTGGATATGATCCGCTGGGCCAACTACCTGATCGAGCGCACCTTCGCCTATGAAGAAGAGGTGCGCAAGACCGGCACGCTGGTGGAACATATCAACAAGTATATCCACGATCACTTTCAGGAGGATATCGGCCGCAACGAAATCGCCGCGGAGTTCCACCTCGCGCCGGAATACCTCGCCAAGCTCTACAAGAAGAAAACCGACCAATCCCTCAAGGATGCGATTCGTGAATACCGGGTGGAGCAGGCAAGGCGCCTTTTGCGCGACCCTGAGGCGCGGGTGAGCGACGTGGCCGGCGCGGTGGGGTTTGACAATTTTTCCTACTTTTCGACGGTTTTTAAAAAGGAAACGGGCTTGACGCCGCAGGAATACCAGCGCAAGCCGGATGCCGAGCGAAGACCGCCACCCGACGAAGCCTGACGGGGCAGGACTTTGCGGCGCGCGCTGCGTCAAATATCCCATCTGGTCAAAATGCTCCCAAAAGTGAAAAAAGAACGCTCAAATTTGATAGTGTCGCATCCTCCATTTGCGCTATACTCAGGGCACAAAAGGAGGGTATTCCTATGAAAACATCCAAACGGCTGACCCGGATCGCCCTTGCCGCGCTGCTTTGCCTGAGCCTTGTGCTGGGCACCGCGAACTTCGCCGCGGCGGAACAGTATGACCAGATCGTGTATGCGTATGCCACGTTCAACAACATCCCCACCGAAGAGACCCTCGCCACGGTGGAGGAGGCCATCAACGCCATCACGCGGGAGAAGATCGGCGCGGAAGTGACGCTCAAGCCCATCGTGATCTGGGACTATGCGTCCACCGTAAGCCTCGCACTGCAGGGCGGCGAGCAGGTCGACGTGTTCCAGAGCCTCGGCGACTTGAACACCGCCATCAGCACCGGCATGGCGCTGGACATTACCGACCTTGTGCCATCCTGCGCCGCCGAGAGCCAGGCGCTGATTGGCGACAAGTGGCTGGCCGCGTGCAGCCATGATGGCCGCCTTTACGGCATCCCCACCTACAAGCCCATCGCCCTCACCCCGATGCTGGTGTACCGCAAGGACATCGCAGATGAGCTGGGGATCGACATGTCCGCCGTGAACTCCGTCAGCGATATCACCGCTGTGCTGGCCAAGGTCAAGGAAGCCAAGCCGGACATGACTCCGCTGGCGGCCGTGAACACCGGAAACATCGGCTTGGGCCTGACCATCCCCGATGTGGACTACCTGACCGACAACTACTACAGCCCCAAGGGCGTGCTGATGAATGACCAGCTGACCGTTGTGGACTACTACGCCTCGCAGGCATTCGCCGATACCTGCGCGCTGGCGCGCGGCTGGTACAACGACGGCCTTGTGATGAAGGATGCGGCCACCACCTCCAGCACCGCCGCCGAGCTGATGTCCTCCGGCAACTACTTCGCCTACATCGCCTCCTACAGCTATCCCGAAGCGGACACCGCGGCCAGCCTGGAAGCGCAGTGCGGCGGGTATAAGCTGGGCGCGAAGATCGTTGGCTCCGCGTTCCTGGATACCACGTCCATCAACGCGCTCACATGGATGGTGGCTTCCACCTCCGCGGCTCCCGAGAAAGCGCTTCAGTTCATCAACCTGACCTTCACGGATCCCGCCGTGCTCAACCTGATCATCTACGGTCTGGAAGGCCGTGACTACGTGCTGAGCACGGACGGCTTCATGAGCTACCCCGAGGGACAGGAGGCCGCCACCGTGCCCTATACCGCGCAGCTTAGCTGCGGCACGCTGGGCAACTTCTTCCTCATGTATCCCATGGCAGGCACCAACCCCGATTCGCTCGCCTGGGAACTGGAGCAGAACAAGAACGCCAAGACCTCGGTAGCGATGGGCTTCACGTTTGACAGCAGCAGCGTGAAAACCGAGTACACCGCGGTGACCAACGTGATCGACCAGTACCTGCCCGGCCTCATCTGCGGCAGCGTGGATCCGGCCACCGAGATTCCCGTGTTCCTCCAGCGGCTGAGCGAGGCGGGCATCAACGAGATCATCGCCGCCAAGCAGACGCAGCTTGACGCGTGGGTTGCAGCCAAGTAAAACAGCCAGCAAGGCGCGGGGCGGTTCGCCGCCCCGCGCCTCTGTGCAAAGGGACGCTTATACGCTAAAGATGTGGGGAATAATCATGGCTAAACGCAGGAAACGCACCTTGGCCAAAACCGGCCCGTTACTCCTGATTGCCGCGCCGGGCATTTTATACCTGCTGGTCAATAACTACCTGCCGATGTTCGGCGTTTTTCTGGCTTTTAAGGATTTTAACTATTTCAAGGGCATCTTTGGCAGCGACTGGTGCGGGTTTGACAACTTCCGCTTTCTGTTCCGCACCAGCGACGCATGGCTGATGACCCGTAACACCATTCTCTATAACGTGGCGTTTATTGTGATCGGCACGGTGGCGGCAATCCTGATCGCCATTCTGATCTTCGAGCTGGGCGAGAAGCGCAGGGTCAAGATTTTTCAGTCCGCGCTGATGATGCCCAATCTGTTCTCGTGGGTGGTGATCGGCTTTGTAGTGTACGCGTTCATGAACGCCGATACCGGTTTTGTCAATAAGACCATCCTGAGCGCGCTGGGAATGCAGCCGGTCAGCTGGTATTCCACGCCCGGGCCGTGGCCGGCGCTGCTGGTGCTCACCTACCTGTGGAAATATGCCGGGTATTTCTCCATTGTCTATATCGCCAGCATCGCCGGTATTGATAAGAGCATCTACGAGGCGGCGCAGCTGGACGGCGCTAGCAAGGTGCAGCAGATCATGAAGGTGACGATCCCGCTGTTAAAACCGACGGTGATTGTGCTCACGCTGATGTCGGTGGGGCGCATCTTCTATTCCGATTTTGGCCTATTCTATCAGGTGCCGATGAACTCCGGCCGCCTGTTTGACGTTACGCAAACCATTGACACCTATGTGTACCGCGGCCTGATGGAGCTCAAGGACGTTGGCATGTCCGCTGCGGCGGCTCTATACCAGTCGGTGGTGGGCTTCCTGCTGGTGCTGGGCGCAAACGCGCTGGTGCGCCGGTTCGATCAGGACAATGCGTTATTCTAGGAGGGTCGCCATGATTGTGCTGCATAACGATGTCAAGCGTTTTCAGTGGTTTGCCACGCTAGTGCTGTGCGTGCTGGCGGTGTGCGCGCTGCTGCCTATCCTGCTGATCGCGGTGGCGTCGGTCACGGATGAAAACGCACTTATCTCCGCAGGCTATACGTTTTTCCCCAGCAAGCTGAGCCTTGACAGCTACTATTACATGGTCAAGCAGAGCCAGATGATCCTGCGCTCCTACGGCATTACGCTGACGGTCACGGTGCTGGGTACGCTCATCAGCTTGGTTCTGACCACTTCGCTAGCCTACCCGCTCTCGCGACCGGATTTCCGCTACAAAAACCTGCTGGCATTCTTTGTGTTTTTTACGATGCTCTTTAACGGTGGCGTGGTATCCTCCTACATCATGTGGACGCGCATCTTCGCCATCAAAAACACGATATGGGCGCTGATCGTGCCCAACTATCTGGTCACGGCGTTCAACGTGTTTTTGGTGCGCAACTACTACAGCAACAGCATACCCCACGCGATGGTGGAGTCCGCGCAGATCGACGGCGCCAACGAGTTTCAGATCTTCCTGAAAATCATGCTGCCCATGGCGATACCCACGGTTGCGACCATCAGCATGTTCACCGGCCTCATCTACTGGAACGATTGGGTAAACGGCCTGTATTATATTTCGGACAGCTCGCTCTACAGCCTGCAAAACCTGCTGATCCGCATCATGAACAACATCCAGTTCCTCAAGGTGAGCACCAACGCCGCGCTCCTTGGCACACAGAACATCGACCTGCCGGGCGCGTCGGTACGCATGGCCATGGCGGTGATCGGCATCCTGCCGATCGTGATTCTGTTCCCGTTTGTGCAGAAATATTTTATCAAGGGCGTCGTGCTGGGCGCCGTGAAGGGGTGATCGATCATGGAGATGACGGTGCAGCAGATCATCGATGGCATCATCAGCAAAACGGGCGTGAAGCCCCTGCCGCCGGAAAAGACGTGCGACCATCTGATGGCCGGCACGCTAAATAAACGCATACACAAAATCGCTACCACCTTCATGGCGACGGTGGAAGTGATCCGCAAAGCCGCCGTGTTGGGCGCGGACATGATCGTGACGCACGAACCCACCTGGTTCACCGGCGCGGACGATACGGGCTGGCTGGCGGGCGACGAGGTGTACGAAGCCAAGCGCAAGCTGCTGGCGGAAACAGGCATCGCGGTGTGGCGCTTTCACGATCACATGCACATGGACGTGGATGACGGCATATTCCGTGGCTTCGATGTGGAGCTGGATTGGGGACGATACTTGCTTGCGCCGCAGGAGTGCCCAGTGTTTCACGGGCGAAGGATGGTCAAAGGCTTTTACCGCCTGCCGCGCACCACGCTGGGCGAACTGGGTGGGCACCTCAAGGAGCGGTTGGGGCTGGATACGCTTCGCTATATCGGCGACCCTGCCATGCCGGTGGAGCGCGTGGCGCTGCTGCCTGGCGGTGGCAGCCTGGGGCTCGGCAGCGAGCGAATGCCCATGGAATGGATGCGGCAGGCCAACATGGATGTGCTGCTCTGCGGCGAGGTGACTGAGTGGACACTGCCCGCCTATGTGCGCGACGCCTGGCAACTTGGGCTTGCCAAAGGAATCCTGATACTGGGGCACGAGCGCAGCGAGGAATGGGGCATGAAGCATATGGTGCCATGGATGCGTTCGGTCGTGGGGGATTTACCCGTCGTTTTCCTTGACGCAGGTGAGACATTCCAATATATGTGAGCGGATTTGAGCGGCTCGCTGGCAACGGCCCTTACGCGCGCCGCCGGAGGGTATGCTTATCCTGATCGACGGAGGGAATCACAATGGCTGTTTTATCCTGTAATTTCTACTCGCGCGCCCGTGTGGGCCAACAGAGCTTTACAGTGGTGCTGCCGCTGGAAACCATGGCCCCGGGCGCGCCGCTTACCTACACAAAAGGCCCGTGGCCCACGTTGTACCTGCTGCACGGCTACACCGGCAACCGGCTGGACTGGCTGCTGCGCTCGGATATCGAGACATTGGCCACGCAGCGCGGGTGGGCCGTGGTCATGCCGGATGGTGGCAACCGTTTTTATCTGGACAACCCCGATATGGGCGAATACTATGGCGCGTTTGTGGGCGAAGAACTGGTCGAAGTTTCGCGCCGCATGTTTCCCCTTTCGCTGGAGCGGAAGGACACGGCCATCGGCGGATTGTCGATGGGCGGCTTCGGGGCGCTGCGAAACGGCCTGTATTATGCCGATACCTTCGGCTCTGTCATTGCCCTCTCCTCTGCGCTCATCACCGACGAAGTGGCGGCCATGACGCCGGAAAAAGGCGGAAACGCCATCGCGCCGTATGGCTTCTTTCGTCACACGTTTGGCGACCTTACAACGCTGCTGGGCAGTGACAGGGACCCCAAGCACCTGGCAAAGACCCGCCTTGTCGAGGGAAACGCGCCGCGCATCTTTATGGCCTGCGGTACGGAAGATTTCTTGTACCCCAATAATGTGGATTATGATGCGTGCCTGAACGGGCTGGGATACGAACACGTATGGTGGCGGCAGCCCGGCGTGCACAATTTCGAGTTTTGGAATCAGGCTTTGCCGGTCGCGCTGGACTGGCTGGCGAAAGCATAGTCCCAGGCAAATGTTGGCGGAGGGTGAGGCGAAGCCTCACCCTCCCGTGCGATACGGACGGATACGGGAGGCATGATGTATGGAACGGCGTAATATGGACAGAGCAAATTGGGCGCAACGGCTGATGACGCTCAAGGTCGAGGTTGGGGAAAACCGCGTGGTGGGTCAGGTGCCGGAGGGAAGGCTCACGATCATCCCCATCACAGGCGGCTCGTTTGAAGGGCCAGAGATTCGCGGCACGGTGTGCGCGGGCGGCGCGGACTGGAACGTGGCCATCTCGGAAACCCTCGGGCATGTACTGGCGCGTTACTGGATCGAAGCCGATGATGGAGCGATCATCGCCGTGGAAAACGAGGGCTGGCTTGACCCGCGCGAACATAACGCCATACTGCGAACCACGCCCCGCTTCCAGTGCGATGTAAACGGCCCTTATGCGCACCTCCTGCGCGGGTGTTATGCAGGCGAGCTGCGCGGGCTTGGCCCCAACGCCGTCGAGGTCGTAGTATGGAAATTGCACTGACGCTTGCAATGTCATACGAATGACAACCGGTTGACAACACCGCCAAGGCATGGTATCGTTTGATGTATCTATGATGCGGGGTGAAACGATATGGCTACGCTCAAAGAGGTTGCGGACAGGGCGGGCGTGACGGTTACAACGGTGTCCCGTATGCTCAACAAGCCGGATAAGGTGCATCCGTCGACCATCAGGCGCATCCAGCAGGCGATGCGGGAACTGGATTATCAGCCTAACGAAATCGCTCGCTCGCTATCCAAAAAGACCAGCAATTTTATCGGACTGATCGTGCCTTCGGCGAGGCACGCCTTTTTTGCCAAGGTGATCGAGAGTATGGAACGCTTTGCCTCCGCCAATGGTTTCAAGCTGCTGCTATGTGTTTCCAACCATGAGCGCAAAAAGGAAATTGAGTATTTCAGCATGTTGCGGGCCAACAAGGTGGCCGGGGTCATTATCGCCAGCCATACGCAGGACATCGCCGAAAGCGTGTCCCTGGACGCGCCCATCATTTCGATCGACCGCGTGATATCGCCTTCCATTTCCGCCGTCTGCTCGGATAACTTCAGCGGCGGGCGGATGGCCGCCGCCCTGCTGGCGCGCAAAGGCTGCCGCCGCATCGCGTATTTCAGCGGCGGCGTGACCCTCAAGGGTATGAGTGCCACCCAGCGTCAGCAGGGATTTGAGCAGGAGCTGCGCGCACACGGCATCGAACCCATCATCCAGACGCATCTGGAGGATCGCTTTATCTCCATGAAATATCAGGATATCATCGCAGCCTTTCTGTCCGCGCATCCCGATATCGACGGCGCCTTTTGCTCAAACGACATCCTCGCTGCCGAGCTGATCCGCTATGCCATGCGCAGCGGGCGCAGCGTACCGGGCGACCTGAAGGTGATCGGCTACGATGATATCGACTTGGCTGAACTGTATACGCCGTCCATCACGACCATCCGGCAGGCGGTGGATGATATCAGCCAATTCGCGATCGATTGCGTGGCGCACTTTGGCGAGCGTCCGATGCCCGCGACCACCATCTTCCCCGTGCAGCTGATTGAACGTGAAAGCACTTGATGTCAACCGGTTTTCATACGGATAAGCCGCTGTAATCATTGCATTTAAAGGATTTTCTTGGTTTATCAACTAGTATTGCTTGCTTTCAGAAAATTGTAATGTCATACGGTTGACATTTCATCTCGGTTCGCCTATAATGCGTTTATGGAAACGCCCGACACCAGGGCCAACTGAAGAGGAGGAACCCACCATGAAACACAGCCGGTTTATTGCGCTCGTGCTCACCCTGCTGATGCTCACCACCATGGTCACTTTCGGCGCGACGGCCGAAGGCGGAGTCAAACTGACCTATTACAGCACGTCCGCAGAAGTAAACGCGATGTTTGAGCAGATGTTCGTCAAATACCATGAGCTCAACCCCAATGTGACCGTTGAGCTCATCCCCACGGGCGTGGGCATGGGCCAGCAGGAGCAGCTCCAGTCGCTCTTCGCCAGCGGCAACGCCCCCACGTTCATGAACATTGACCCCGCCAACATTCTGGACTATCAGGACAAGCTGCTTGTGTTTGATGAAAACACCGATTGGTTCCAGTACATGAATGCCGGCGCCATCGAAGCGGGTCGCATGGGCGGCAAAATCTACGGCCTGCCCTTCTCCACGCAGGGCTACGGGCTTTGCTACAACAAGCGCGTTGTCGAGTCCGTGATCCCGGGCTTTGACCCCAGCACCATCACCACGCAGGACGCGCTGCGCAGCTTCTTTGAGACGCTGGATGCCGCCGGCGTTCCCCCGACGCTGATCCACGGCGCCAACTGGTCCGTCGGCTGCCACTATCTGGGCCTTGTATACGCTGTGCATGGCAAGGACACTGCCAGCGGTGACGCGTTCATCGAGAGCCTGATCGACGGCACCACCGATATCGGCGCGGATCCGCTCTTCCAGGGCTACATGGACACGTACGATATGCTGGTCAAGTACAACCTGCGCAAGGACGATCCGCTGGTTGCGGACTACAACGCGGACAACGCCTCCTTCGGCGCCGGCGAGTGCGCCACGTTCTTCATGGGCGACTGGATGTGGACCGTGCTGGGCACGCTGGAGAACAAAGACACCGAGTATGGCTACATTCCCGTACCGTGGAGCAATGACCCCACCGTCTATGGCAACAGCGAAGTGGTTGTTTCCATGCCCAAAGTAATGTGCATCGACGCCTCCCAGAGCACGCCGGAGCAGCAAGCTGCCGCCATCGAGCTGCTCAAGTGGATGCTCACCTCCCCCGAGGGACAGGAGTATTTCATCCAGGCCGGTTTCTCCATGCCGTATAACAATGTGCGCAAGGATGCCGTCTACAACAGCATGACGCAGTCCATCGCCGCCTATGCCGCCGTGGGCAAGACCATCAACATCGGCTGCTTCACCTACCTGACGGGTGATGCATGGGCCAAGACCGGCGACTTGATGCTCAAGTACACCGTGGGCGCAATCGACCGCGCCGAGCTGGCTGCCGAAATCAACGCCTTCTGGAAGACGCAGAGCAAACACTGAGTCTTTGACAAACCGGATGCGGCGTCGGCGCGCGTGTGCCGACGCCGCATTCAACATGCGGGGAGTGAAACCTGATGAGGGAAAACAGTCTGGCAAAGCGATGCGGTTATTTTTTGACATTCAACGGTCTGTCGCTGTTCGCGTTTTTAAGCGTGCTGATCATACCGTTCTTATACGGCCTGGTGCTGACCTTTACGGACTGGAACGCCATTTCCGATACCTTCCAATTTGTGGGCCTTCAAAATTATGCAACCGTGTTTTCCGATAAGGAATTTGTGCGACAGTTCCTGATCACGATCCGCTACGTGGTAATCTCGGCTGTGCTGTGCAATCTTTTCGCCTTCACCATCGCTTATTTTCTGACCAGCGGCATGCGTGGGCAAAATTTTCTGCGCGGTGGCTTTTTTGTGCCCAACCTGATCGGCGGCATCATTCTGGGCTATATCTGGAAGTTCATTTTTGCCAACGTGCTCACGCAGGTGGGCAAGGGGTTTGGCATCGCGTGGCTCAAAACCTCGTTCCTTACCAATCCGGACCGGGCGATATGGGCGATGATCATCGTTACGGTATGGCAATACGCCGGTTACCTGATGATGATCTACATCGCCGGTTTCGTAGGCATTCCCCGCGATGTGCAGGAAGCGGCGGATATCGACGGCGCGCACGGGCTGCGCAAGCTTGTCAAGGTGACCATCCCGCTGATGGTTCCGTCATTCAACATTTGTATCTTCATCACGCTTTCGCGCTGTTTCATGGCCTATGACCTCAACCTTGCGCTGACCAACGGCGCGCCGTACGGCTCCACACAGTTGGCCGCCATGCATGTGTACCAGAAGGCGTTTATGTCCAAACAGTTCGGCGTCGGGCAGGCGGAGGCGATCGTGCTCTTTGTGGTGGTGGCGCTGATATCCGTCACACAGGTGATGCTCAATAAAAAACGGGAGGTGGAGGTATGAGGCCGGGCCGTCTCCGTAAAACCCATCCCGTTCGCACCATCCTCGTGTTCGCGCTGCTGGCCCTGTTTCTGGTGCCGTTTTATCTGGTGGTGAACAACTCGTTTCGCACAACGGAGTTGTTCGTAGCCTCGCCCTTCCGGCTGACGGACAGCCTCGACCCCAAAAACTACATCGACGCGTTTGCCAAGATGCGGTTTATGAACGGGCTGGGTAACTCCGCCATGATCACGGTGTGCAGCGTGCTGCTTATCATGGTTACGGCTTCGATGTGCGCGCATTATCTGGTGCGCAACCACACCAGGCTGACAACAACCGTCTTCGGCCTGATGGTCGCATCGATGATCGTGCCGTTTCAGGCGGTTATGATCCCCCTGGCGAAAATCTATGGCTCGCTGAACCTCTACAACAATCCGTGGACGCTGATGTTCTTCTATATGGGTTTTGGGCAGTCGTTTGCCGTGTTTATTTTCCATGGCTTCATCAAGGGCATCCCGCTGGAGCTGGAGGAGGCGGCGCTGATCGACGGTTGTGGCCGGATCAAGAATTTTTTCAAGATCGTGCTGCCCAACCTGAAACCCGTGATGGTGACGGTGCTGATACTCGATGTGCTGTGGATCTGGAACGATTTTCTGCTGCCCAGCATGGTACTGCTATCGCCGGAGCTGCGCACGCTGCCACTCTCGACCTACAGCTTTTTTACCACCTACAGCGTGGATTTTGCCCCGCTGATGGCGGGTCTGGTTCTGACGATCATCCCTGTGATTGCGCTGTACCTTCTCTGCCAGCGACAGATCATCGAAGGCGTCGTGCAGGGCGCAATCAAATAAAGAGGTGCGAGTATGACGGAATATCGTATCGAGCCCACGGGTGCGCCGGTTGCTTTTTTTGGCAGAACGCTGTATGACAGTGAACAGAGGGCTATGTTTTTCAACTGGAGCATGGCCGGATTTACGTTCGCTTTCTTTGGCAGCAAGGTGGAAGCGGATGTGGTCGCCTATGCGGACACGTTCCCGGGCGAGGGCGAAAATCTGCCGTGGGTGGCCGTATTTATGGATGGGCAGCGCGAGCCGGAACGCGTGCTTCGGTTCGAGCCGGGCTTGAATACCAAGGTGCTTTTTGAAAGCGACCATCCTGCCGCGCATGTGATCCGTGTGGTCAAGCGCTCCGAGAACTCCAAGGGACGGCAGGGCCTCATTTCGCTACGGGTCGACGGGCCGATCACGGCCGCGCCCGTTACCCCGCCGCGTATGCGGATCGAGTTTATCGGCGATTCAATCACCTGTGGCTTTGGCAACGAGATGGGGCCGGAAGAAACCGTGTTCGACGATGGAAAAGAAAACGCGCTCACGGCTTACCCCGCCATAACGGCCGAGTTGCTTGGCGCGGCCTTCCATTGCGTGTGTATCTCCGGTATCCCGCTGTGCTGGGCATCAGACCCCGCGTTTCGCCTGCGATTGCCCGGGTTGGTGCCGGAGCAGGAGGGTTTCACCCCGCCGGTGCGTGCCATGGACGAGCATTACGCCTATGCCGACCGCAACCACGAGGAGTCCATGGGCAAGCATGACGGTTTTACGCCATGGGATTTTGAAGGCTTCCAGCCCGACGCCGTGGTGATAAACCTGGGCACAAACGACGCGTTTCGGCTGCGCGTTACAGGCTGTATCCCTGCGGAAGAAACATATTTCATCCAGTGCTACACGGCGTTTCTCAAGCAGCTGCGCCGCTTGAACGGCCCCGCACCCGTGCTGATGTGCACGCTTGGGTCCATGGACTATTATCTGTACGACGCGATCGAAAAGGCGGTGGCCGCCTACCGTACGGAAACGGGCGACCTGCGTGTGGACACCATGAAGTTTGCGCCCATCGACCCGTGGGGCGAGGGTTTTGGCGGGCTTGGACACCCCAATACAAAAACGCAGATCCGCATGGGTCACGAGTTGGCCGCGGTGCTGAAACCATGGCTCAGTCAGGAGGGCGATCCCCATTGAATCAAACGCTTGTTTTACCGGAGGTGTGGGCGCAACCGTCGATACCGGAGCATATCCCGCAGGGCGATATGCCGGGCGACAGCGTGCACATCAATGAGAACCACATTCAGAAGGCGAATACTGTTTTCCCCGAATTGCTGGCCATGCTGCCGGAGGTGCTTGCCATGAGCCCCTACGGACGGGCGGTGATCTCTGTGTGCGGCGGGTCGGGCGTCGGCAAATCGGAAACGGCGTCGCTGCTGTCCTACTACTTTCGGCAGATCGGCCTTGGCAGCTATACCTTAAGTGGCGACAACTACCCCCATCGTATCCCGCTGTACAACGACGCGGAGCGCCTGCGCATCTATCGCGTTGCTGGTATGAAGGGGCTGGTGCAGAGCGCGCAGTACACGGCAGAACGGGGCGAAGCCATTCGCGGCTGGCAGGCGGAAGGGCGTGACGCGGATCCCGCGCTTGTGCTCGATAATCCTTGGATGAAGGCCTACCAGCGCGAAGGCCGCACCTCGCTGGCCGGGTATCTGGGCACGCCGCTGGAGATCGATTTCGCCGAATTGAATGACATTATCAGCCGCTTTCAGAATGGCGCGGCGGAGATCACCCTGAAGCGCATGGGCCGCGACGAGACCGCATTATGGTATGAGCGTGTGGATTTCTCAAACATGCGCCTGCTTGTGATCGAGTGGACGCACGGTAACAGCGACCACCTGCACGGTGTGGATGTGCCTGTGCTGCTCAACAGCACTCCCAGTGAAACCTTGGCGTACCGTAAAGCCCGCCACCGTGACGGCGGTACAGACAGCCCCTTTACCACAATGGTGCTCGCATTGGAGCAAAAGCTGCTGGAAATGCAGGCTCACAAGGCCAAGCTGATCATCTCCAAGGGCGGTGCCCTGATGACATACCGCGATTACCGCCGCCTGATGGCCGAGGAGTAAACCATGCAAGAAGCAAACGGAACGCCGCTGACCCATCAGCCGATGCTCAACGCCTATCCGGACAGCATGGGCGGCACCCTCCGCGACATCGTGCGCTTTCTGGAGCTGGATGCAGTACGCGGCGCTTTTTCCTCTGCGTACCTGTTGCCCAGCCTGTTCAATACGGATCTGGACCGCGGCTTTTCCGTGATCGATTACGGGCTGAATACCCTGTACGCATCGCAGGCTGACCTGGACGCGATGCGCGCGCTGGGCATCGACCTTAAGCTGGATTTTCTGCTCAACCACGCCTCGGTGCTCTCACCGCAGTTTCAGGACATCCTTAACCATGGGGAAGCTTCGGCCTACCGCGATTTCTTTATCGACTGGAACCGCTTTTGGGCAGGGCATGGTCAAATGACCGAAGGTGGATATATTCAGCCCGATCCAACGCTGATTGCGGGGATGTTTTTTCGCAAACCCGGCCTGCCGCTGCTGATGGTGCGGTTTCCCGATGGGCGACAGGTGCCGTACTGGAATACCTTCTATCAGGAAGTGCGGTACCCGCGTGTGGACGAACAGGATTTGATGCGCGCGGCAGACATGCAGTATGCCGCGGCCCAGCGCCTCAAAGACATTGTAAACCGAGCGCTGGACGCGGAGCAGGCGCCGGATGCAATCGATTTTGGCCCCTTTGCGCATGTGCGTGGGCCGGTGGTCGATTGGCTGGAGGCAGGCCGCAAATACCTGGGCCAGATGGATCTGAACATCGAATCCCCCCTTGTGTGGCAGTACTACGAACAGACGCTCGCCACACTGGCGGCATACGGCGCGCAGATCGTTCGGCTGGATGCGTTTGCGTATGCCCCCAAAAGCCCCGGAAAGCGTAACTTTTTAAACGAACCGGATACGTGGCAGGTGCTGGAGCGTGTGCGAAGGATCGCCGATCGGCATGGCCTGACGCTGCTGCCGGAAATCCATTCCAGTTACGCCGAAAAAACCTACGAACAATTGGCCTCGCAAGGCTACCCTTGCTATGACTTTTTCCTGCCGGGTTTGCTGATCGACGCGCTGGAGCGTGCCAGCGGCGATTTGCTTGTACGCTGGGCGCAGGAGCAGCGGGACAAGGGCATCCGAACCGTAAGCATGCTGGGGTGCCACGACGGTATTCAGTTGCTGGATTTGACAGGATTGCTGCCGGACGAGCAGATTGAGAAGCTCATCCGCGTGGTGGTTAATCGCGGCGGACTGGTCAAAGACCTGCACGGGCAAAAGAACGTGTATTATCAGGTGAACGCGACCTATTTCAGTGCGCTGGGTGAGGATGAGCGCAAGCTGCTGCTGGCCCGCGCCATCCATCTGTTCATGCCGGGCAAACCGCAGGTGTGGTACCTCGATCTTTTTGCTGGTCGAAACGACTTGGACGCAGTGCGAGGCGCAGGTTCTGCGGGGCATAAGGAGATCAACCGCACCAACCTTACCGCCGAGCAGGTAGCAGCGGCGCTGGAAAAGCCCGCTGTGCGAGACCAGCTGACGCTGCTGCGCTTTCGCAACACATCCGCGGCCTTTGGATTTGACGCAACGCTTTCGATCAGTTGCCCGTCGGAGCATTCACTTCGGATCGAGTGGCGGCAGGACGGTGCCTGCGCGAAGCTGGAAGCGGATTTGCAGTCATGCGCATTCGCGGTTTGGGCAGAGGATGCACAGGGCGAAAAGAAGGTCGTTTATCGACAGATGTAGGGTATGCTGTTGCCTGCGGGTGGCAGAAAAGGTGGATAGGGCGCTTATATGCTGCAACGCGCAAAATGTCGCAGTAACGCCGCGCGGCGCGGGCACGAGGCCTCGCGGCAGGTGCGTAGCGAAGGATTGCGGCGGCGTGTCTTATGCTGAGCGGATACCCTGACACCGTCTTCGGCAGGCCATTGGCTAACCTGATACCGACAGGCAGTTCGATTGACATGTAGCGCCTGACAGTCCCATCGTTTTGTAAAATGGTGTTCTTCCACGATTGGACGGCTGCCTTTCGCTTGAACGTGCCTAGAGGTTATTTGAGTGTACGACTAACGGTCATGAATAACAATCAGGCGTAGTCCAGCACAGTATCAATAGGTCGTTTGCCACGGTTCCGGTAACCTCGGTGAGGTCGTTCGGTGTTGTAGTGAATCAACCACTGACCCAAGTCCTCTGGAAGTGCCTCTACGCTTTCGTAGAAGTTACTCGGAAAGCGATGCGAAAGAATTCGTCCAGCACCATTTTATTGAAGCGTTCAATGAATCCTTTGGTCCGCGGGATTTCACCTTTGTTCGGCGGTGCTCGATCTCATTGAGGGCAAGGTTAAGCACGAAAAAATGGTTCTCCGTCCCGCAGAAATCGCGGCTTTGTCGGTGAGGTTTGAGCCCACGGGCAAGTTATGCTCCCGATAGAACGGCAGCAAGACTGCTAGTTGTACATTCTATGCACCGTACACCCAAATGCACCCACCCTACGCATTCGTGTGTGTGTGCCTAGAACACGGTAATATATGGGTCCCGAGGATGCTAGGTATCCACCCTGAAACCCATAGCCCCACCCTCGATATCTCTCAAGCCCTTATAATACAACACTTTCCGTCAACACAAAAAGGACGTCAACCTCGCATCGAGATGGACGTCCTTTTGTGGAGAATGCTGATATTGTTGATACAATCGGGGATGGGTGCACTCTGAAACGGAGAATCGTGTATGCGTGGGCAGTTCAATTCTTCGCTCAAGGTCATGCTGCTTGAACTCCAGCTACCCTACTACGAAGTGTTCAACATGCAATTGCAATTTTGAATTTTTGATATTATGATAGTTTTAATGAATACAATTTTATACATGAGGACGGAAAACCAGTATGCATAGAGTATTGAGCAAAAAGATACTACGAGAAAGCCGCAAAGACAGCTTCAACACTTATACAGATCTACAAAGCAAAGCAAAATACCGTCCACCGGTTTCTTTGATTCTTATTTATTGTTTAGTGGGTGCTGTTTTTCTCGGTATGGGAATTTGGCTGGCAAAAGACTTGATATCCAGTCATGCTTCCATTATTGCGGAGCGGTCCGTTTTCGCAGTCCGAACCAGCGAATTAATGAGCCAACAGTTTGGAAACACTCTTACGGCTACCGATTATGTGCTGCGCGATGTTACAACAAAGGTAACGGTTGATGAACTTAACTTGGCCAGTTCAA